>JAIBBU010000048.1 GCA_019694515.1 Oligoflexia bacterium
ACCCTGCAGGATTATGCAGCTTGAATTTTTTGCCGCGGTGGTTTTTAAGGAGCGCAATAATTTTTGGGTTGCTTCGCTCTGAAAGACTAGATCGTCCAAGGTCGGCACGATCGTTGGAGGACGTTCTGATTTTCCCACGCTCTTGCTGCTTTTGAGGGTTTCATGAATCTGGCGAGCGGCGCGTGCCAGGGACTGCGGGTTCTCGAGTTCAAGATAGTCGATCGCCCCCAGCCGCATTGCTTCGACCGCCACCGGCACGCTTGGTTCGTCGGTCAAAAAGAAGGTGTGGGCCCGTTGTTCAGGCGGTAGGGCTGAAAGCGCGGCGAGAATATCCAGCCCGGTACTGTAGTCGCCAAGTAGATAATCTACCACCAAGACCCGGGGCTTCTTCGTGACCATGACTTGAACGATGTTTTCATCGATCTTTTGTCGAGACGCCGTTATACCAAACTCCTTTAACCGCGCCGCCAGCATCTCCGCTGCCCGTGCTTTGTGGGGCTCGCGTTCATTTAAAAGAATGCAGACCTGTTCCTTCATGTCTCAAACGCCTTTTCTTGAAAAAAAGCCCGCTCTTACTGGCATCATAACTAATTGAAGCCTCCGAGGGAGTTGTGAGTCGGCTTGATAATAGGATGAAACTCTAAGAGGTTAAGTTCCATGAAGGATATCCTGATAGTTGAGGACGGCAGGCCCGAGCGCGAGCGCCTAGAAAAATTGTTCAGCTCGGCGGGTTATGCAGTGTCTGGGTTCGAGAACGTAGGTGATGCTGAGAGCGCCATTAAACAGGAAGAATTCCGGCTGGCGATTCTCGATATCGGTTTGGGCGATCGTTCCGGCTCGTATCTTTTTAATTTGCTGAAGCGCCAGAAGCGCGCTTCGTTTGTGATCATCTTCACCGGCAATCCCTCGGTGCATCTCAAGCAGCGCTTCTTGGATGAGGGTGCTGTAGATTATATCGTCAAGGGTTCGCCGCAGGCCAATAACGAAGCATTTCTAGCACGGGTCAAAGAGATCATTGGAGAGCCCCACACGCAGGAGCCAGTTGGACTGCCGCTCGAGGAGTTCGTCGATAAATATGTCAGCCCTAGCTCTAGGCAGCTTTTTTTGGACATGAATAATGCATTCCCGGCCTGCAGTTCATGTGGCTCTCGCAAGTATGTGGTGACGTTTGCCCATCAGCCCCAGGTTCCCCCGGAGATCTCTGGTAAGGTCATATGTGCGGGCTGCAGCAAGATTATGGATCCGGAAATTGAGTGATTTTTGAGTACGGCGTCGAAACGGACAGCAGCAGAAGGACCTGATCATTTCAAACTGCTCCTGGAGCGGAGCCCGCGCATCTTTTTGCCCGATCTACATGCCGCCTTTGCCGGACGGCTAGGCTATATCAGTTTGCTTTCGGGGGCGTTGGTACTCTGGGCGTCCTTCCTGGAAAACCGTCCAGCTAAAATCGTCGTGCCTTGCTGGTTGCTAATTAGCGCGCTGCAGTTTGCTCTGCTGGTGTTGCTCAGACGTTGTCAGTCCGAGCGGAGTTTCCGCCAGGTATCGGTGCTGATTTACCTGCTCAACCCCCTCTATTTAGCCCTGGTTTCTCTAACTTCGGGAGCGCCCGGGGCTTTGCTTTTGCTGGCACTGCTGGTGACTGCGGTGCTGGGGTTCGGATTCCCCTGGTCGGCTCGGCAAATTGCTGTCTTAGGGGTTAGTCTGCTCTTGACCGTGGAGCTGGTGGCGCTGCGCTCTCCTTACCCTGCAGTGGCGCTGCTGATTGGTTCAGCCGTGCTAATTTTCGGTATCCGGAACTGTGCGGTGTCGGCGCTCTATTTTGCGGTGCGCATGGCCACTCAGCATATGTTGCTGTGGTGTGAACGCAGCTCTGATGCGCAGCTTTTGATACGGCTTTTGGGTTGGCATCTGGCGAGGATCGCAGATAGTTCACGGGTATTGCTGGCTCTGGGCTCGGGTAGTGCGGAGCTAATTACCTCCGATGCCTTGCACACCGCCGGAGCTGATCAGATCTTCGTGCGTGGATTGTTGCAGCGTATTGCCGACAGCGAAACTTCGCAGGGGCTGTTCTCCGTACAACAGCTGGGCGAGCAATTCCGCCCGGCGCTGGAAGATTGGTTTGGTCGGACGCCAGCACATCTTTATTACGGCACCTTTGAGGCCATCCTTAGTGATCGGGAGGAGAAAGTCTGTGTATGTCTGCCGATTTCAGCATACCTGCGCCTGAGCGGCACTGCGCGCTTGGTCCCGGCAGTGTCGTCGCTAGTGGGAGTGCTGCGGCTGGTGTTATCTGCCCAGCGAAGCCGCTTTCTGTCGTCAGGCGTACTCACGGCGACTCAAATATCAGCTACCCAGCAGGAAGAGGAGCTTAACCAGGTCATTCATCAGGTCAACAATGCGGCGCAGGATATTTCGATCCTATGTGACGACCTTAAGCAGAAAATTGGCGCCCCGGATAACGGGGCTTTAGAAGCCTTAGGACGACTGGAAGGGGTAGCTCGCAACCTCTCAAGCGAGGTTTCCGATGTTAAATTACTCCGGGAACTCGACAGTCTTAAACGTGATGATCGCTTCGAAGCTGCGCCGCTTGGCGCCGCGCTGGACGAGCTGCACTCCTACGGAATATACCGCGCTTTTCGGCGCGGGCATCGTTTTGTGATCGCCCCCGGCGACACTGCGCAAACAGCGGTTAAGATCATTAGTCGGGAATACCTTGAGACGATGCTGCGCTTCTTGGTACGCGAAGCGTCAAAACGCTTGGGCGCGAGTCAGAGTATCAGTGTGCAGCTTGAAGCGCCGGTGGACAGTCAGGAGATACAAATCGCAATCGCTGACGATGGACCCCTGCCTGCGCCTCAGGTGCTAGCTGCAGTGCGCGGGGAGCGGGTGCCCGGGGGAATTAATGATCTGGAGCTCGACGCCTACGGTGCGGTGCGCGAATTGTGCCGTGCCAGCGGTGGAGGCTTGCGTTTCGAACGCCTAGAAACACCGGCGAGTAACCGCTTTGTGATCACTCTGCAGCGCAGTGCCAAGCCGGCGGAGGTAGGAAGAGTGCTGCCCAACCAGTGGATCCTGCTGGTAGATGACAACGTCGAGGTAACGACCTTTTATTCCCGCGTCGCGGGTGCGCTTGACCTGGGATGTGCCAGTGCTGAGTCGTTAAGCGCCGCCCAGCAGATTCTGGATAGTCGGGGTCGTCCACGCCTTGTTATAACCGACCTGCAGCTGGGACAGGATAGCGGCTTCGATGTCGTGCGGCTTATCCGTGCGCGTTTTGGCGATGAAATTCCGGTAATTGTTGTGAGTGGAAATTTGGATGACAAAACGGTGGCTGCAATGCGTGCCCTCAAAGTTGCGCGCTGTTTAACCAAGCCGGTAGGTCGGCGCAAGCTGTTCGCAGAGATTAGTGAAATTCTTGCGAGGTAGGAGATGGGATCAAAAAAAGCTAAGAGTCTGAAGGTTGAGCATCCCGACTTGGGAGAGCGAGGCGACGTGGCACCGCTTAACCATGAAATCGCGCAGATTGTATTTGAAGACCTATCCGAGCAGTTCGAGGAGATTCTGAGCCAAGCGCTTGATGCCAATGAAGCGCTACTGGTGCAGGGCGTGTTGGAAAAACTGGAGGAAGCTAACTTCGCGGAAAAAGTGGTGACTGGCTCTCCCGAAATCACGACGGAATGGGTTGGAATTGAATCTTTATCAGCGCTGCGTGCCATGGTGGGCGGCCGCTTTCATAGTCTTAAAACCCGCTGGGTTGAGGCCGGTTTGCCGCTCAAGGAGCATCGCGGGGACAAGGTAACGTTGGGCGAGCTCGACAAGTCCGGTTGGATAGAACTTACGAGCTGGATCTCTAAACAGGGCTTCGAAGTACGGCTGTGCCCCGATCGACCAGGGTCTCTATTTGAGCTTAGAAGTGCCAAGCGCCAAGAATAGCCAGGAATCTTGAAGGCTTAGCCCTGCTGCAAAGGCATCTCCCCAGGGTAAATAATGCGGACCCGGAACGGGTCTATTTGAATCGAAATTGTAGTGTCTTTACGTCTACGGGGCCGTCCCTCGAACCTTCGATAAAGCAAGCCATATCAGAATGTTATGGCCTGAATCAGAGGTCACGAGACGCGGTTTTGAGATGGGGCTGAGACTAGAGTACGGAAAATGGGCAGGGGTGCCTTTTTGAGATAGTCTCTAGATATCTCTGGATTATGCCGAATATCTCAGCGTAATCCGGCTCAGCATTTAAAGACGGTTCTTAAGCAGTACAGGCCGGACTTGGCATGCTGGAGCTGGTGTTCTTGGATCCTCGGGGGAGGGTATCTAGTCATCCGTAATTGGAAGTCGGATCTGATGCTAACCCCGGAACTGCTGCGCAGGTTTTTCGGGTTTACTTAATGCTTTTAGGCAACACAGATAAACGCTCTCAACCATCCGCTGATACCGGCGCCGATAATCCACGTGTTCCTGCCGCGATAACCGATACTGGCTGCGAGCGTCACCTAAATGAAGATCGTTATGCGGTGATCGAATCACCATCCGGTGTCGCTTGGTTTGTCTGTGATGGCATGGGCGGCGAAGCCGGAGGGGAACTAGCCGCGCAGCTCGCGATTGATGCGATCAGACGCGATCTCGAAACACTGGGTCCCCGCAATCCCGATGTTGCGCTAAAGAGCGCGATGCTCGAGGCCAATCGCGTGATTGTGCTGCGGCGCCAAAATCAGGCCTTTGCAGCGATGGGCACGACTGCGGTCGGGGTGCTATTCAGTGGTCCCGAGGTAGTGATCGCGCATGCTGGCGATTCGCGTGCCTATCTGGTGCGAGACGGCGCCATCCAACAGCTCACGACCGATCATACTTTCGTTCAAAAGCTCGTTGAGTCTGGTCAGATCAAAGCGGAAGAAGCGCTGTCCCATCCGCAGGCGCACGTGTTGACCCGTGCGATTGGGGCCGAACCGGGGCTCGAAGTTGATCTGCGTAAGTTTTGGATTTGGCAGATATCAGAGCAGGAACCTCACGACTGCCTGCTGCTTTGCACTGATGGTCTTTACAGTCTGGTGTCGGAGGGTGAGCTCGGCAGTATTATCGCTGACAACACCCCGCAGCGCGCCTGCATTAGTATGATTGAGCTGGCCAAGAGCCGCGGTGGGTTCGACAACATCACCTGCGCCATTATCCCGTTGCCGGGGCAGATGCGGCAGGAGCCGCCGATTGGATATGAATCGGGCACCCTCGTTCGGACGGCTAGCCGCAAGTACAACCTTGCCAAGGGCGAACAAGTTGATTTTGTGAAACTGGTCAGGAATACGGTGATTTTGTCGCTATTAGCGATCTTGCTCACCGTTGTTGCAGTAATTTTCTCGATCGGGCGCTGATTCGCCGGATCATTTTGGGAGACAACCATGGACAACGAGAAGAACGCCAATGTCGACGAGGAACAGGAGAGCGAGTTCTCCAATGAGCCGGCGCCGCGGGCGCGAAATCGCACCGTCATGCTCACGTCAGATGTGACGAATGAGGTGCGGGCCCGATTGGCCCAGGAGATGGGACAAGCTGCGCCCACCCCGAGTGCGGGGCGACCGGGACTACCGGCGGGGTTCGAGACTCCGGTCTCCAGTAATTACGCCCCGGCAGGCGCGCGGCGTGAGAACAATTTCATGGGTGGCGGTGCACCGGCGCATCATACGCCAGCACCGATGCCAGCAGCCCATTCCAATAAGGAAGCGGCTTTCTGGACCCAGGAAAGTCCAGTTGTCGGATTCCTGGTTTCCTTCGACGTTAACCCTAACGGGACGGTTTTCGATTTGCGCGCCGGCCGGTTGATCGTGACCTCGGAATCCGCCGGGGGTGGTAACTACCTTTTGATCAAGGATGGATCGGTCTCGCCGATGCACGCCATTATTCGTATCACCACAGCCGGCGAGATTCAGGTTCTTGACCAGCTTTCGGAGTTCGGCACCCGTGTGCAGCGCTTTGGCTCCGAGGAGGAGGAAGAGCTCTCCGGAGAAAAAGCTTCGATTGAGCACGGCGATGTAATCAAGTTCGGCACCCGCAAATTTCATGTCTGCGTAATCGCACGCAACGACAAATCATAAGGAGGGCTCCGACGAGCTGTGATGGCGGAAGAGCATCTCATAAGTTTACAGCCTGGCACCGTAATCGCTGGGCGCTATGAGGTCGTAAAGTGCCTCGGCGCTGGCAGTATGGGGCTGGTGTACGCTTGCCGTCATCGCGAGTTGGCGGGCCATCTGGTCGCAGTCAAAGTTCTGTTCCCAGAGGTTGCTCACGACAAGATTGCAGCGGCTCGCTTTCGGAATGAGATATTTGCGTCATACGGAGTTTCTCATCCCAATGTAGTGCGGGCCTACGAGTACCTGCGCGATGGTGACCTCGTCGCATACACAATGGAATATGTTGATGGTGGGGCGCTGGCCGATCGCTTAGAGCGCCCAGACAAACCGATCAGCATTCCCGACATCATCAACTATCTTTCACAGATGTGCTTAGGCGTGCAGGCCATACATGACGCCGGCATAGTGCACCGTGATCTGAAGCCCGAGAATATCTTGCTGACCCGGGACGAAGTCGTAAAAATCGCCGATTTTGGAATAGCCCGCACCGGACATGGGCCGCGGCTGACCGAGCATGGCGGTGTGGTCGGTACGATCGACTACGTTAGTCCAGAATACATGCTTAACTCCCAGGTCGATTGGCGCTCCGATATCTACGCCATCGGGATTTTGGGCTACGAAATGGTAACGGGAGAATCGCCTTTCCGTGGTGATAGCGTTTACGCCACGATGACCAAGCGGCTGAAATCCGATCCTAAAACTCCGAGCGAGGTCCGACCTGAGTGCCCTAAGACCTTGGATGCGATAATATTGAAGGCCATGCATCGCGATCCGGAGAAGCGTTATCAATCTGCTGCTGAGATGTTTTATGCGCTGCAGGATCTGCAGCCGGCGTCATCCGCTGCCCAGTCAGCGCGCGGATCAAACAGTCTGATGGGGAGCCGATCCAGCGGCGGTTCGTATGTCGGGCCGGTGGTAAAGAATGAGAATGCCGGTGCGGGCGTGGCTGCCGTTAGTGCGGAAGAAGCTAAAGCGCATCCCGTCTTTCAGCGCGATAATGAGCGCGATACTGAGCATAACCCGGAACGTCTGCAAAGATCGGTCTCGAAGATGCGGGACTGGGACATGGGAGATCCGAGTCATGACTCTATAAATACGGGGATTGAGGACACCCACGTACTTGAGACAAACGATGTTAGCGCAGAAAACGGCTTCGCCGAGGGCGATACAATTCACGAACCGGTCCGGATGGAGCGTATGCTTGCATATAACGACCTTGTTTCGGGGGGCTGGCGTGCCGCGCAGCCGCTGCCGCGTGAGGTTCGACTTTCAAACAGTAGTTTTGACCATCAACGCATTAAGCGTCTCTCGCAACTTGCCGAAAACGTAAATAGGACTGTTTGGCTAGACGTCGTAACGTCGGTTGTCGCCATTGTGATCGGAGTCGGAGTTGGCTTCGCGATTTTAAGAATGGTAGCGCCCTCGTTTTTTAAACCTTCCTCCCCGGGCAAAGCTGTTTCCGAGGAACGGGTGATTGAGGCTGAATAGCTTCCAGTTCTGTGGAGAATGTGCGCATATTAGAGCGACCAATATCAGGAAGCTCTGGCGCCCGTTGACGCTCAAGGGTGCAAAATCGAGCTCATGAGCGGAGACCATCGGTCGGTTTGATTGGCTGTATTGATCAAATCCTTTTATGATTGCCTGTTGGGCACGCTAACCCGTGCTCGGGTAACTCAAGCTCTACTTTACGCAGAGAGTAAGTCGATAAATGAAGCTCTTAATAGTTGACGGCAACACAGAATCACAAGCTTTTTGCGCTAAGCGCATAGAAGCCTTCAACCAAAGCGACATCGAGATGCTCGATCTCAAGGTCAAATTGGTTAGTGACCGGGATTTCGCCGAGCGGGTCGCCGAAGCGGACGTGCTCGTGCTCGGATCGGGATTGGGAGATCGTGCCACCTCGATTGCGCGGCAAGCCATGTCAATCGTGCCCTGGCTCCACATCATCATGTTCGTTACCGATGAATCCTATGGCGGCGGCGCCTTCCGCGCAGCGCACACGGTTGGTGTTCGAAAAGTGTTTCCGGACAGTGCCAGCCCGCTCGATTTCCTGCAGGAATTAGTTGCGATTCACGCTGAATTTCGGCGTGAAGGCCGAACTCGCGAAGGTAAAGTGATCGTCGTGGCGCATGCCAAGGGTGGCGTCGGAGCAACATCGATAGCGGCCGCTTTGGCAGAGGTTGCCAGCGTATTCAGTCGTCGCACCTTGTTATGGGATCTCGATGTCGAAACTCGGGACTTGAGCCGAAGCCTGACGGTTAATGGAGCAGAGGCCAAGGTAGTGAGCTCCTGGGTTAATGGTTCCCGCGAGATCTCACGCGAATCGCTCCGTGATGCGCTGATTCCGATCAGCAGCGACGTCTCGGTCTTGATGCCGCCCGACCGCATGGCCGAATCAATGGATCTCGTCTGTCACACTGACGGCTTGAATATCGTGCAGCGCATCGTTGAACTCTCGCGTGTGATGTTTGATGTAATCATCGTAGATACCGGCGGTCGCATGGGACCTGCCACAGGTGGTCTGCTGCGCATGGCGGACACGGTGCTGCTTGTGATCGACGACACGATTTTGGGTCTGACGGCGGTCGATCTGTATCTCACCTTTGTAAAAACCCTGGTCGGCAGTACCGATCGAATTCTCTTTTTAGTGAATCCATATTCCGGTGCGCTTTTGGGAGTTTCGCAGATCGCGGCCGAATTGGAGCCTGCTCACCATCTCGGCGAGCTTCCATGGCGTTTGCCCCCGGTGCCCAACGATCCCAAAGGGGCGCTCTGGCCAGGCAGCGGCCGGACCCTGTACAGCATGGGGCAGAAATCCACCCGAGTGGTGCTTGAACGCATTGCGCGGGAGATCGGCATCATTGAGGGGGCTAGCCCATCTCAGGGCTTTACCGCCCCAAACGGGAAGGGTGACCAGCCCGGAGCGATTGGCAGCGGGGAACAGCAGGGCGGCTGGTTGAAGAAGGTTTTCGGTAAGAAGGCGCTGCCGAACCAGCAAGAGACCCAATCTTAAGGTAAGTTGGCCCAGAATAAGCGTCGGTATTGTTTTATTTCGTTTAGTTGGTTCGGGTAGTTGTCGAACTAAGATGGCGGGTCTTTTAGGCCAATGGTCTAAGAATGATCGGGAACCGAGGCCGTTTTTAACGCTGTTATTGATGGACTAGGTTTTGCAGACGTTCATTCCCTGCCTTGGAGGCCATAGATATACGGAGTTTTCGTACAGCTCGCTAGGAAAATTAGGTTCTTATAGACTTGTATAAACTTTGCTATATTGTGCCAGTCTCGCGAGGTTTGTCCGCGAGGCGCGAACGGAGACTTGAGCTGTGCAAGGCCAATCGGGCTTAGCGAGTTCGGGAAGACGGTTTTACTTTGTGGAGGATGAAACACAATGAATGAAGTTGAGAAACCAAATGCTGAGATTCTTCCGGCTGATAAGCAGGAGAAAGGAGCAAGTTTGGTCGAATACGCCCTGTTAGTTGCTTTGATCGCTGTGGTTTGTATCACGGCTATTACAGTTCTCGGAAACCGGGTATCCGGTCAGTTTTCGACGATCGCTGGTAGCTTAGGTAGTAGCAACTAGGCGTGACCGAGTTTTCGCGCGGTCTCCGCGCGAAACTGATTGAGGCAGGGGCGGGCTAGGTTTCTAGCTTTAGCCCCTGCTTCGGTTTAATTTGAGCTTCAAACCCTTGTTGATGGTCATAGACCCACAGGGGTTGAGCTCAATTGTGTTTATAGTAGATTCTTTAAGGTTTAAGGCGTTATAAGACGATATTTATAATCAGCGGTCACAGCGCAGTTTAGGAAGTGATTGCTCGATTAAGTCTTCAACCGGCGAAGGGACTAATCTTTAACTAGGGTGAAAATATGGCTAGGGGGTTCGGAGGAGGAGGTCCAGTCGGGCGTTCGTCGAAGGTCAACGTACTCGTGATCGCCGGCGTTGCAGTTGCTCTAGTCTGCGTTGTTGCAGCAGCCGTTCTCTTGTCCAATAAGCCGACCACCGCTGCCACCCAAACCGTCGTGGTTGAACGTGAGCTTCCGGTCAAGATGATCGACGTGCTCGTGCCGTCCCAGGACATCGTCATGGGCACAGCGCTTGAGCCTACCATGTTCAAACGTGAGCAGCGTCCACAGATCGCAGTCGACCCGCGATCGGTGCGTGATTTTGAAGAGATTAAGGGACATTTCGCCCGCTCGCTTGTCGTAGCAGGGCAGCCGCTTCACCGCGACATGATTACCGCCGTTCGTCCGGCTAATGCTATTACCGCAAATATTCCGGACGGCTTTCGAGCTGTGACGATTCGGGTTGATGTGCGTACCAGCGTCGAGGGCTTTGTGCAAGCAGGTGCGAAGGTGGACGTGAACTGGTCATCAACCATTAAGGGACGTCCAGCTATCAAGGTGATCGTACAGAACGCTAAGGTGCTTTCAGCCGAGCGCCGCACCGACGTGGCAGCTCCTAACGGCGCTCCCGTTCCAAGCACTGTTACGCTTTTGGTCTCTGATAAAGACGCGGGCAAGATTCAGTTAGCGTCTACCACAGGAACGTTGAGTCTCTCGCTGCGCGGCGACACCGACCCAGGTAAGTCCGTCATGACTGATAATGTGACGATTGACGATCTGTTAAATGGGGACGATGTCCCGAACGAAGAGCGCACTGAGGGCTCGGTCATGATCGGCGGCCAGAAATATAAGGTGCTTCCGGGCGGAAAGATGGTTCCGGCGTCATAACCGGTCCAGCTGCCGTAAGCCGCCGCTGATGTTGGCGGCCGCGGAATTCCGCAAGACTCAAATTTTAGGTTTTGACGGTTTATGGCAACAGACAACGACGATTCCTTATTAGGATTATTCTCCACACGATCTACTCAGCGTAAGGCTGGGGACAAATCGGGCGCCGTGCCGACCCCTAAAAACCCCACGACGGGAGGAGCTGGGGCTACAACCACAGCGGTGCAGCGGGTTTCCGCGGGTAATCGTCCGACTATTACGACTTCAGGGGCTGGGGCCTCATCTACGGCGGTACGCGCTCAAAGCCGCAGTCACCTCTCTCCATTAGCCAGCACGATCCTGCGTGAATCGCGGCGTGAACTCGGCAGTGATTTTGATCTGCAGTCAGTTCAGGACAGCGGGCAGATGGTTTCTGAGACCGCGATTGCCTCAGCGGTTGATAAGGTTTTGAAGCGGCGCGGCGAGACGCTGGATGATATTGAGCGCGCCAACATTATCATTCATTTGCAGAAGGACCTCATGGGATGGGGTGTGCTGCAGCCCTTGATTGATAATAAAGAAGTCACTGATATCCATTGCTACGATTACCAGACGGTGGTTCTGCAACGCGGTAAGGTTAGCGAAACCACTGGTATTCATTGGCCCAGCCACCAGGCCTATGTGGCCTTTATCGATCGCTTGCTGTTAAGGCTTGGTAAATCGCTCACTACCCAGCAGCATACGATTGACGCCGCATTCTCGAACGGTGTCCGTATTTGTGCGATTCATGAAAGCGTTTGTGGTTCGCGCGGCCCGCTGCTCTGTATTCGCGTTCCTCGTATCATGGAAGCTACCCTTGATAGCTTGATCAGCTATCAGGTGGCGCCGCCATTGATTGTGAACTATTTGGCAAGTCTGACACGCAGCTGCATGGCCACGATCATGCTCGCGGGTGAAACCGGAACTGGTAAGACCACCTTAATGAAGTGTCTCGCGACCCAGTTTGGCCCGGACGAATCGATCGTGTCGGTTGAAGATACGCCCGAACTTAATCTGACTCATCCATATTTTCGGTCGCTGGTCTCGCGTTCGGCTAACGTCGAAGGCGTTGGCGAGGTTACCTTGCAGGAGCACATCAAGACGACCCTCCGTATGACTCCAACCCGCGTGCTGCTGGGAGAAATGCGTACCCCATTCGCCGCCGAGGCCTTTCTTGAAAGTGCCCAGACTGGTCACGTCGGAATGTCGACGATTCATGCGCGTAATGCGCGTGAGACCCTAGTGCGTCTTGAAAGTTTGCTGGGACGTGCTCAAAAGTCCGTCGCCATAGATATCATTCGTCAGCAGATTGCATTGGCCGTCGATTGCGTAGTTTGGCTCTTCCGCGAGAAGGGCACCGGCAAGCCGCGCATCGGCGAGGTGATCGAAGTAGGACATTTTGTCGAAGGCGTGATCCAGGTGCGTCCGATGTTCACCTTGGTGAAGACCGGCACGCAGCCGGTTTGGCGCGTCGATTCATGGGCTAGTTCGTTTGATCAGGTATTGGCTGACGACGGAATCTTTCTTGGGGATTATCCCCCGGAGATATCCTTCGGCAGTGTTGCCAATCAGTCTCAGCCGCGAGCGAAAAAGTAGGGAGACGCGCGGATGGACTCAACCGTACTGTTGCTAATCGTGGTTGGGGCAATCGCCGCCGGTCTGACCATCTTCGCTTTTCTAGGTTCGGGGCGCAGCGTCTTCGGCGGCGCCAATGTTAAATCCAATATCAGGAACATCGTCGCTACTCAGCGCCAAGGGGTCTTTGGCGGCCCGGGGGCCAAGCAGCGCGAAGCCTCGCTTTATCGCACGGCCGAGGAATCTAAGGTCGAGAAGGTCGCTTCTTCGAAGCTGACTTTGACAAAACGGTTGAAGTACGCGCAGTGGAGCATACCTCCGCTTGTCTACCGGGTCTGCCAGGTTGGGATTAGTCTTCTTGCATTCTCTGTAATGAGTCTCAAATTCGGCATCGTGCTGCGCGCCGCCTCCTTGTTGGCGGGGCCGCTTTTCATGAGCTGGCTGCTGAATTTTTGTATCGATCGACGCTATAAGGCCTTCGATGCTGATTATCCGCAATTTCTCTTGTCTCTGGTGGGATTGCTCAAGACTGGTATGAATCCGATGCAGGCCATCGACGCTGCCGGTCAATCGATTGAAGAGGGATCGATCCTGCGCAATGAAGTTGTATTGATGAACGAACGGCTGAGATTTGGAGTGTCGGAAGATAAGAGTATCGGGTCTTTCGGTGAAGATATATATCACCCTGAAATCGAATTGTTTGTGCAGGCTTTGCTGCTGAGCCGCAGAGTCGGCGGTAATCTTTCGGACACCCTTGATCGCCTGGCCAAGCAGGTACGTAAGCGCCAATATTTTCGCGCATCGGCCAATGCAGCAGTCGGGATGCAGCGCGGATCGATTTGGATCATTATCGGAATATTGGTCGCATTGGAGGGGTATCTGTTAATCGTTTATCCCGATGCGGTGCGAGGCGCATGGCGCGACGAACTGGGTTGGAATGTGTGGCAGTTTGGGATCATTGTGATTCTTTTGGGCATATTCTGGGTAAGGCAGGTAACCAAGATTAAGGTTTAGGGACGCAAGTGGATTCGAGTCATATCATTGGCGGTGTTGCTCTGGGCTTGGCGCTGCTTTCAGGCGGATTCGTGGTGTACTACCTATTCTTTCCAAAGCGCGAATCGGCCATGCGCAATCTTATGGGCAGCCGCTATTCCGATGGTATGGCGCCGCCCAGCGAACTGCGCCAGAAGCTGCAAGACGATCCTGACGGAGCACAATACGAACAGTTAAAGAAGGCTGCCAAGGGCAAAGTAAAGCAGAAAGAGCAGGTCACGCTCGACGATAAACTCTTTCGCGCCGGTTACTTTACGAGCAAAGAAAAGGCCGAGTTTCGGCGCATGCGAACGGTAGCACCATTAATTACTACGCCAATCGGCTTGTTTGTGGGGGGATATTTCTCCGGAGCTGGAGCTCTGATTGGACTGGTATTCGGTGCGCTGCTTGGTTTCCAGCTGCCTTTTTCAATTCTTGATCGCCGCATCAAAGCTCGTGACGAAGAGATTATGTACTACCTGCCGCTGGTGATTGAGCAGATCGCTATCGGTGTAAGTAGTTCGTTGGATATCGGCCCCTGTTTGCAACGGGTAGTGCAGATGGCCGATGAACGCGACACCCATAACGTGGTGACCGAACTGGTCCGCCATGCTCAGCACCATGTGCGGTCTGGTGTAGGATTAGAGGATGCCCTGAATGAAGTTGGGCGCAAATCCGGGCACAATGAGTTAAAGCATTCTTTCCTATCGCTTTCTCAGGTGGCCAAGCATGGTGGCGAAATCACCAGACAGCTGCAGGAGCTTGCAGATGCGGTAGGTTCTCAGCGTGAGACCCGCATTGAGGCGAAAATTAAAAAATTGGAGCTCGAGGCAACTTTTCCGGTGACCCTGGTGTTTTGCGGGTTTATCGTGATTCTGCTGGTTGGGTTCTTTATTCAGATTAAATCGGCCCTCTAAAAGGTGTCCAAATGCCTTCGCGGTTACGCGGATTTAGTGATGTCGTCATCGGCTTGTTGGTGCTCGCGGTCACAGCGTTGCTGCTGGTGCCGTTGCCGACCTGGCTGCTGGACATTCTGCTAAGCATCAATCTCTGCATTTCGCTGCTGGTGTTGCTGGTCGGGCTTTACACCCCGAATGCTCTGGCGATGCTTTCCTTCCCCTCGATTTTGCTGCTAACCACTCTGTTTCGGCTGAGCCTCAACGTTGCTTCGGCACGCCTGATTCTTACCCGCGGCAATGCCGGTACGGTGATTGATACTTTCGGGACCTTTCTGATTAGCGGCCAGGTCATGGTGGGGTTGATCATCTTTACGATCATCACGATCGTTAATTTCATCGTGATTTCACGCGGTGCCAGTCGCGTCTCCGAAGTTGCGGCCCGTTTTGCGCTGGATTCACTGCCCGGAAAGCAGATGGCGATTGATGCAGATTTACGGGCTGGAAGCATCACCCGCGAGGAAGCTGAGCGGCGGCGCGAACAGCTGCGTCAGGAGTCGCAATTGTACGGATCGATGGACGGCGCCATGAAGTTCGTGCAGGGCGACGCGATCGCGGGCGTCTGTATTATCTTCATCAATATCATTGGCGGCCTCTCGATCGGTTTGAGCAACGATCTGAGCTTTGCTCAGGCGGTTGAGCAGTATACGCGGTTAACGGTCGGCGACGGGTTGGTGACGCAAATCCCCGCGCTAATGATCTCGATCTGCGCCGGTATTGTTGTTACGCGGGTGTCCAGTTTCGAGAGCACCACCTTAGGATCCGACATTGGAAGCCAGCTATTTAAGCGGCCCGGAGTAGTTTTCTTCTCGGGCTTGATCTTGGGTCTAGTGGGGCTAGTGCCGGGACTGCCGCATCTCTCCTTTTTAGGGGTCGGAGCTGTCTTCATGCTGACAGCCTTTCTATTGTCGCGTCGTCCGAATTTGCAGCATGCTGGCGCAGGCCGGGGTATTCTGCCGACGCTCGAGTACCAGCCTAATCCTGCTCCGCTTCTGCCTCTGGCGGATCGCGATGAGCCCGAACGCCCCTATGTCGAGATTGCTCTTGATTCCAATCTGCTCTATCGGGTCTTTAGCGCCGATGCCGACCGCCACACAGCTTGGTGGCGTGAGGTGCAGCAGGACTGCTGGCAGGATTATGGCTTGCGATTGCCTGAGATTAAGGTAGTGGCGGATGACGGCCTGCATTCGTGTGCCTATGCGGTGAATTTTAATCGCACCCGCATTGATGAAGGCCGGCTCATTCTCGATAGTGTGCTAATCGAAGCGAATCCTGAGGTCGCGGATGTGATTGGGATTCCGATCTTGGCGGAAGAGCGGCATCCGCTGACCGGCGCACGCATGTACTGGGCATCGCAAAGTTCCCTACAGCGCCGCGTTACCCTAGCGATGAGCATCCGAGCACTTGATTTCATGCAGTTTATCATGCTCCGCGCGGCTGATTTTTTCCTGCGGCACCCTGAAGATATCTTTACACTTTCGGATGTGCATTTTTTGCTGAAAGAGCTGGAGAAGCGGAGCCCCGGCTTGCTCCAGGATGCGCTGGGCGCGCAGTTCGTTAGCCTCTCGCGGCTGACCGAGATCTTGCAGGAATTAGTACGGGAAGGGGTCAGTATTCGGGAATTTAGGGGAGTGGTGGAGAGTGTCGCAGCCTACTGCTCGAACAATGGCCTCTCCGCAGATCAGCCCGAAAATTTCGATCTCCATGATGTGGTGGCATTCGTCAGACTCAACCGCAAGCGGCAGCTGATCGGTCGTTATCTGACGGCGCGCCGCAGCCTTAAAGTTGTGACCCTTTCGGAAGGGCTTGAGCAGCTCCTGCAGGAACATCTAAGCAACTCACTGAAACAGACCTTGGCCCCCGAAACCTTCGAGGTCTTGCGGCAAAAGCTGGCGGGGCTACTGGAGCCTCTGCGCACGCGAGGGATCAATCAGGCCTGTTTAATCTGCCGTCCGGAATACCGCGTGGCATTGCTGGAGTTTTTAAGGCTAACCGGCCAGCGCATCGGGCTTTTAACCTTCGATGAACTCGAGGCGGGAGTGCAGCTCGAGCCCGTGGGCCTGTGGGGAGGGGCCTGAAAATGCAGCGGGAATCGGAGGTAAGATTTCAAACAGCCCAGCGCCCGCCGCTTGCTCATGGCTATACCAGGCGATTCGCCAAGATCCTGACTTTTGCTCAAGGCCTAGCCATCTTAGTATCTAACCCATGACCGAAGTTTCAACTGGACTACATACCCAGGGTACCGTCGCCGATTATTTCGTAATCGAGAGCCATATACTGTCGACCCGGACGGCGGATGCCTATAAGGCCGTGGATAAGTCCCGCAGCATGCCGGTATGTCTTTGGATGCTGCGGCATCCGTTGGCTCTGAATTCCGAAGCGGTCAAGCGTTTACTTCAGCGCATCAATGCAATTTCCGAAATTACTCCGGCCGTTAGCGACCTCTCTGCTTATGGAGTAGATGGCGGCGGGGCAG
>JAIBBU010000016.1 GCA_019694515.1 Oligoflexia bacterium
GTTTGTAGGAGTTGCCGTCGGAGTCTTCGTCGGAGTGTGAGTCGGTGTATTGGTCGGCGTCGACGTTGGCGTATTAGTCGGTGTGTTGGTCGGCGTATTTGTAGCCGTCGGCGTGTTCGTTGGTGTATTCGTCGGAGTATTCGTTGGCGTGTTTGTAGGAGTTGCCGTCGGAGTCTTCGTCGGAGTGCTAGTCGGTGTATTGGTCGGCGTCGACGTCGGTGTGTTAGTCGGCGTCTTAGTCGGAGTATTGGTCACCGTCGGTGTATTTGTCGGAGTGCTAGTCGGTGTGTTTGTCGGAGTCTTGGTCGGCGTATTAGTAGCTGTAGCCGTCGGAGTCTTTGTCGGTGTCGATGTTGGCGTCGGAGTAGCGCAGCGCGGCGAAGTGGAAGAAGCGGTCGCTGTCTGTGTGTAGCTCAGAACGCGAATCGTCCAGGTATCGCTGGTTGTGAAGATCGTGCTGAATTGATCTTCATGCAAGCCGTAGAAGAAGGTGCTGACCTGTCCCGGCCGTGCTAACGGCGAGGGGCTGAAGTAGTTCCAGTCGGTGGTGCCGCTATTCTTTCCGGCGGTGATGATCTTGGTCTCGCCCGGGCCGCTCGGATTGTAGTGGCTGTCGTATCCCCAGAAAGCGGTGTAGCTTCCATCGCCGTTCGGCTGCACACATTTCAGTTTCGGAAAGATGTCGGTCGCGTATGCCGCGCTCGCTCCCATGATTCCGAGGATTGCGATCGCCGCAAGCAATGTTCGGCCAACGCAACGAAATGTACGTGAGGTTTTATTTACGACTGTCATGACTTCCATCCCTAACGGCAACTAGACTTAAAACTTGCTGCGACTCGAAATAAACAAGTCGACTTTAGATGACGTTTCTGCGCAAACGCCTCCCGATTCTATCCACACCCGTATCGCTAATCAAACCTTTGGTGCTTCAATATTTAGTACGGACCGAATGACTATGCTACCTAATTAACTAAGTAGTCCATATCGGTTATTGGGCAAGGTGGCATCGGAACGCCTCCTTGTACGGGCATTCCGTACACCCTAGGGAATATTCGTATTTTTATAGCGCGGGAGCGCTCCCAACACTGCTTGGGCGGTTAGGCTATAACGGTTCAGGCAGCTCGAAACTGAGGATCTCGTTCACGAAGTCTTTCACTAGATAGTCCACGACATCTTTCACCGACACGATCCCGACCGGCATTAAATCCTGATCGACAATCGGCAGATGTCTAAAGCCCCCCTCCGACATCATGTTCAATGCAAAGGCCAAGGTCATATCCATGGCCGCGGTGACCGGATCTTTCGTCATAAAATCAGATACCGGCCGATCGAAACTCTTAGGATCACGCAAGTTAACTTTTAGCAGCAGATCGCGTTCTGAAAATATTCCGACCAGCTTACCGGCTGCGTTAGTTACCAAAAGACAGCCCATGCGCTTGCCCTTCAGCAACTCCACCGTCCCGTCGATCGTTTCATGCTCGCTGATGCAAACCGGACGCACCGGGTCCAGAATGCTCAGGCTCTGGCACAGAAAGCTGTTATCCAGTGCTCCGAATTTTCGCTCGCAAGCGTAGCGAATCACCGAGCTAATTTTGTCGCGATTAGTATCATCACCCGTGGTCATTTCTTCCCCTTAGTTTTCTTATCGGCACTTTCTTCGAAGGCCTGATAGTCACAAATCTTTAAGCACTGCTCATCCGGAAAAATCTTGATCGATCCCGGGCCGGCCTGCTCGGCCGTTATAGCAAGCGAAAGCTCCCCGGCGAGCAGCTTCACTCCCGGGTACAGCTTCTTCACATAATTCACTCGCAGATCGGCGCTGCTCTTGCCCTTCTCCAGCATCTCTTTCTTGCGAGCTAAAAGCTTAACTTTGCTCTTTTCCAGCTGTTCATGCTTCGCATACATCTGCTGCATCTTGGCGCGGTGCGGATCCTTCAACATTTGGATGCGCGCCGGATTCTTGGCATATGGCCCCAAATGCAGCTCAATCATCTGAATCGCCTTTTCGTGCGTCTCGATGTGTACCGCCAGCTGCTGATATTCGCTGGTGGTCTCGATATCACTGCCCATCAAGACGATGGTATTGACCTCATGCGCATTGCCGATCTCAGCTGCCTCCAACCCCATCGCCACAAAGGTGTTGCCGCCGATCAGCTCGGCCCCTGACATGCGTAGCACGCCAGCCGTGCTCAAACGGCAGTCCATTGCCTGCTTATCTACAAAAATATCCTTTTGGGATTCACAATCAAGCTCCTGCGCCACATGTAGATGCACGGTTCCAGCGCACAGCATGCGGGCCCCTTTCTGTCCGCGCGCCAGCCCCTTTACCGTGATGTCCCCTAGACTGGTAACTAAAGATGCGCCATTCAGAGCACCGCGGATCTCGATGCCCTTTTCGGCCTTTAAGACGAAGCCCTTGTTGACATCGCCCTTAACGATTACCTTGCCGATAAAGTCGAGATTGCCGTAATGGTAATCAAGATCGCCGTCAACCACCAATTCCTGCTTGACGGTAATCTTGCCGGCCTCCTCGGTTAGATATCCATCCACCTGTGCCACCAGCACCTGAAATTCGTCGCCCTTATTTTCAGAAGCTTTCAGCAACACACTCTTATCGAGAGCCGGCTTTACAGGCGCTCCACCCTTTGCGGGAATCTTCTCGTTTAGTGCCGAGACCCCATCCACTCCGGCTTTCGGCGGATAGACACGCCCCACAATCTGCCCGGTCTTTATGTTATCGAATAATTTGATCTCAGCTAAATTTCCGCCCCCTTTGTCCGTAACGGTTAGCTCGCCTTTGCCCGTATACAGCTTTACCAGGAAGAGAATCTTGCCGTCAGCGCCGGTTTCCGCCGCACGCCCCTTCGCAATACGCCTCTCGGTTACCTTTTCCCCGTTGGAAACATGTTTCGCGATATCTTCCAGCACGCCGCGATCGAGCTCGGTCTTTTTCGGCAGCTCGCCCAGCGCCGCAAGAATATCGTCCACGCTGACCGGCCCGGGGTTTGCGCGCTCTACATCGATAAAGAGCTTAAGCGCGTCATCCGCAAGCTTGGCGACAACTGTCACCCTCTCGGTGGTCGCGCTGTGGATCGTCTTCATTCAGTTAATGAATCGTCAGGATCTCGCCTCTGCCAGATAGCGCTTAACATCACCCTCTAATCGCGCTCCTACCCTAATAATAACCTCGGTTGCGAGTCTGCATCCCAGGCTGCCAGCCTTAGCCAGCGGGAAGCCAGAATTAAGGCCAAATAATAGCCCCCCGGCAAAGGCATCTCCGGCTCCGGTCAGATCCACTGGATCGCATGGGAAGGCCTCAATCGCGGCCTGTTCGCCATTATAACTAAGTCTGGCGCCCTCCGGGCCCAGAGTCACAGCCACGCCCGGCAGACTATCGGCCATCGCCGCAAATGCAGCATCACCATCGCCCTTGCCGCTGAAGGTCATGGCCTCCTTTTCATTCGCCAGCACGAGGTCACACTGCCCAATCACATCTCTAACAGCATCCCCGAATCCCGCGATCACCCAGCTCTCTGAAAATGTGAGCGCTATTTTGGTGCGGTATTGCCGCGCGAACTTTACAGCCTGATTGATCGAGGCCGGACCATTTGGATTACCGAATACGTAGCCCTCTATGAAGAGCCACTCCGAACGGCCGATGAGTTCTTCGTTCACATCATCCAGCGAGAACTTGGATGCAGCACCGAGCGAAACATGCATCGTGCGCTCCGAGTCGGGAGTCACCAAACAGACACAGGTGCCGGTATTATGGTTGAAATGCGGAGCGCTTCCGAGTTCAATTCCATCCCGTTCAAATTCATCTTTGAAATGCAGTCCGTAACGGTCGTCCCCAATGCAGGTAAGCAGCGCGGCCTTACCTCCGAGACGGCTAAAAAGCGCGACCGAATTGGCCACTGAACCGCCGCTGATCAATGAGAATTTGTGAGCCTTTAGTTTTTCCAGCAGCGCATTTTGCGCCGCTTCATCTACCAGCTGTTCAGAGCCCCGCTCCAACCCAAGTTTAGAGAAATCCGCGTCCGATATCGTGGTGAGCACATCTACCAACCCGTTGCCCAACCCGCAAAGCTGTAAATCCTTTTTGATCATGTTTTAAGCGCTCCTCTGCCCGGCAGAATACAAGGCGCTCCCATGCGAGTAAATACGATTTGACGCGGAAAAAAGTGGAGGCCGCTCTGAATTGAATTAAGCTCGTTTTATGGACAGCCGGTGCCGGCTAGATGCTCCATGAAGTCCCAAGCGCCGTCGCCATACCGGATGTAGCGCACGAACTCATCACCCTGGCAGTGCCGCACCTGCAACGTTGCCGATTCGCACCCTGAGTCTTCGCAGCCCGGGTCATATGAAACGGAGAATGAAGTCTGTCTCGGAATCTGCATCGCCGGGAGAAGCTGTGCCGCATTGGGATCCTGCATTGCCCCCTGAACATGCTGCGTCATCAAGGCCACGGCGGGCGGTGGATCGTCCTCATTCGTAAGTCCGGCTTCCATGGAAATCTGAGCATCGCGAATCGTCTTGTTGGCCACCGCATACGCAGCCGACGATCTGTACACACCGAAGGAGGTCAGTCCTAGCCCCGCTAGTATCCCGATGATAACCACCACCGTCAGGAGCTCGATTAATGTAAAACCCTTCTCGGAGCGCATAAGACTAACCCGTGAAACAGACGCCACTCTTCTCTACCTATATCGACTAACTACAGGAATCTTTTAGGAACTGTAGCGATTTTTTTTAGTGCAGCCCATCCCTAAATAAGGCTAAGCTAACCCCGCTAAGTTCTTAGCATTAGGCCACAAAGTGTAACTACCCAATTTTAGGAGATCGAAATGCTCAACATTCGACCCGGTCTGTGTATCTTGGCGCTGATGTTAACCCTTAACGCCGCAGTGTTAAGGGCAGATGAAGCGGCGCTTATCCAGCGCGGAAAGTACCTCACCCTAATCGGCGGGTGTAACGACTGCCATACACCTGGCTTTCCGGAATCGGG
Source organism: Oligoflexia bacterium (assembly GCA_019694515.1). GTDB lineage: Bacteria > Bdellovibrionota_C > UBA2361 > UBA2361 > JBGSMV01 > JAIBBU01. The sequence goes on from JAIBBU010000016.1 coordinate 5,006, forward strand.
GGGCAGTATCCCTGAGGATCAGTGGCTGACCGGCGTGCCGCTCGGCTGGAATGGCCCCTGGGGTACCACCTACGCGGTCAATCTCCGTCTGCTTCTGACTTCGATGACTGAAGAGCGTTGGCTCAAGTTTGCCCATGAGATCAAAGCCCGCCCGCCAATGCCCTCCTGGGCGCTGAATGCGATGCCCGAGGAGGATCTGCGCGCGATCTTTAAGTTCGTAAACAAACTCGGCCCGGGTGGCTCAGTCATGCCTCCGTACACCCCACCCGGAGATTTACCCAAGACTGCCTACATCGAATTCGTGCCTAAGAGTCCCAAGCCTTAAGGCGCTCGAAATCAAACCCTGACTTTCCAGGTCACCTTAGCTGGACCATCCGCATAGAACCGTGGAAAAGTCACCCCGAGTTGGTTACGATAGAGACGAACTTTAGAGGAGCGCATTATGGCCGCAGGATTTGCAGATGTTTTGATCGGGTTACAATACGGCGATGAAGGAAAAGGCCGCATCGTGGATGCGATTGCGCGCGATTACAATATCGTGGCGCGCTTTAACGGCGGAGCTAACGCCGGCCACACCGTCGTGGTGGAGGGGCTCAATCTAGCTTTGGCTCTGATTCCCTCCGGAGTGATCAATCAATCGGCCTCGCTCTACATCGGCTCAGGCTGTGTCGTTGATCTAGCCGCGCTGGCAAAGGAGATCCAGATGGTCGAAGCCGCAGGACTCTCGGTCCGGCCGCGCCTCCGCATCTCGCCTTACACCTCGATTGTGCAGCCGCACCATATCTTTTTGGACCGGGCCTTTTCATCCGACATCGGCACCACCGGGAACGGAATCGGGCAGGCTTATGCCGATCGGGCTCTGCGTATGATCGCCGGAGAACTCCTCAATATTCGGTGCATTGATCTGCTGCAAAACGAGTTTTCGGTGGTCGAACAGATGCTCCGCAATCTCGAGAACGCTACCAAGCTCTACCCTTCGATTGAGCGTCCCAAACGCTCGGTCATAGTGCAGACGATCAGCGAGGCGATTGAGCTGGTCAGACCGCTGATCACCACCGATCCTCTGTATTTGAGTGATGCCGTGGAAAAAGGCGCCTCCGTTTTGTTTGAAGGCGCCCAGTCTTATGAGCTCGATGTCGCCCGCGGTATTGTGCCATATGTAACTGCTAGCCATACCTGCGCCGGTTACGCCTATACCGGAGGAGACGTACCGCCGAAATTCCACCGTAAGACGATCGGTGTCGCCAAGACCATCATGTCGCGCGTGGGAAAGGGCCCCTTCGCCTCAGAACTCGGCGGCACACGCTCCGAGGAATATTGCATGGCTGAAAATGGACGCCGGCATAACCGTGATTATGAGAAGAAGAGCTACGACGCCGAGAAACTGCTTAAGTCGGACGATGATTTCGAACTAGGCATTGGCCTAAGAATGGTATGCGGCGAATACGGCACCCGTACGGGACGCCCCCGCCGCATCGGCGTGTTCGATTTGGAGCAGCTCAAGAAAGCGGTACGCGCAAATTATATCGACGAGCTGTATCTTACACGCTGCGATCTCTTGGAGCATTTCCGCCGCACCAAACGGGCCGAGATTCCGCTGCGTACTCCCGGCTCCTCCGATACCAACGGAACCAGCATCGCCTTCGAGAATGCCTGGGAGCTGCAGAACGCCCAAAGTCTCCCCAGAGAGCTGGAGAAACTTGTCACCATGACCGAACAAAGCTGCGGAGTAACCGTGCGCGGCATCGGCGTAGGCCCCGAGCGCAGTCAATTGATCGAGTGTCGGTAGCTAATCGAACGTGCATCAATTGCAGCGATAAGCATTCGAATACTAATAGGCGCACACCGCCTCTAGCTTCTGGCATCACACGGGAGAACTTGCTAATGGCCCGCGCCTGACCATGCAGGTGCTGGCCGTCTATTTTGGCTCAAGCTCCAAGTTGATATTGAGTGTACTCGGAATAATTGAGGCTGCGGCCACTAAGAGCCCTGATTACAGAAGCATGACTAACCACCAACACCCCTTTGTGCTTCGAGTAGCTTTGAATTTCACGATCTACTCGCGCACGCAGCATCGGAAGAGTTTCCCAACCCAGATTTTCGCCGGGGGGCCAGAGCCCCTGCATGCGATTGAATTCAGCCTCGGCCTTTTCAACCTGATCGTGCGAAGACCAACTAAGCGACAAGTCGGGAACCCACTCATGCAGACCAAACGCTACCTCCAAGGGCAGCTGCCAGCGAGCTGCAAGAATATGCGCAGTTTGCAGGGTGCGAACAGTAGAAGAAGTTATAATTAAGGAGGGACGACCAAAAGGTTCAGCGTCTGCTAGTGCTTCGACTTGAGCCACGCCCTTAGAGCTGAGCGGAGCCAGATCGAAGCCCCAGCCCTTTGCCCCGCGCTCGATTACCGGGCTCCAGTCCGGTTCCCCATGTCGCAGCAGCACAAATTCCCAATTAGCGATCACGAAACATTCCTAGGGCTTGAGAGTTTCCGGCCCCAGATTGAACAGGTCGTCAATCGACACGGGTAGACTTTCTTTAGAGTTCCGGGACTTGAACTCTACCGCACCCTGCTTCAAGGTGCGCGGACTAATTACGAGCCGGTTTGGAATACCCAGCAGGTCACTATCCTTAAATTTCTCGCCGGGGGAAACCTCGCGATCGTCATAGAGGACACTGTGCCCCGCGCGTGTGAGCTTTTCATAAAGTTGATCGGCAGGCGCGCTCTCCTCGCCCGGCCTAAACAAACTCACGAAATGCAGCGAAAATGGGGCAACTTCTGCAGGCCACAGAATCCCCTGATCGTCATGGTGAACTTCGACTAAAGCGCCCATCAGGCGGGTGGAGCCGAGTCCATAACATCCCATATACACCGGCTTCCGCGAGCCGTCCTTAGCTTGAAAAGACAGTTCAAAGGCATCCGAGAAGCGCGTGCCAAGTTTAAAGATATTTCCAACTTCGATTGCTTTGGTTTCGGCTAACTCTACCCCCTTCCATTCCGGTAAATTTCTGGTTTCCTCGAGAATTTCATGGTTGATGGCCAGGCCCTTCTCTGTCGAAAGGTAAATCAAATCTTCACCATGCGGAGTCACAGTTTGGTACTCATGCGAGTAGCGACTAAATGCCCCGCCCGAAGCGAAAGTGAGGAAAGTTACAGCTCCCAAACCGCAACGCTCGAACACGCGGCGATAGGCCTCCTGTACCCGCTCATAGTAAGCATCCAAGTCTTCTAGTGATTCATGGAAGGAATACATGTCCTTCATCCGGAATTCCCGACCTCGCAGCAATCCCGACTTCGCACGCGCCTCGTTGCGAAATTTTGTCTGAATTTGAAATACTGAGCATGGGAGATCACGGTACGAACGGATGAAGCTGCCGATCAAGGGAGTAACTACCTCCTCATGGGTGGGGCCTAAAGTCAGTTCTCGCTGACCGTCACCTCGCCGCTGCCCATCACCCCGCAATTTATAAAGCACATCAACTGTTTCCCAGCGACCGGTTTTATCCCAATTTTCACGCGGTTGGAGTGCAGGGAGCAGCACTTCCTGACTTCCGATACGTGTCATTTCCTCCCGAATGATACGTTCCAAGTTGGCCAGGACTCGTTGGCCAAGCGGAAGATACGAATATACTCCGGCCATTAATCTTTCGACGTACCCCGCGCGCGTAAGAAGCTGCGCATTTTTGCTGGGCTCGTCCCGGCTCACTTCTCGTCGTGTGCGCGTGACCAGCGCCGACTGTCGCATGCTGCGACCAGTTAACTCGCGGTCAACTGGGAGTGCCGGCGTATTAAAATACTCGCTTGCTAGCGGCGCGGCTGCGGACTGCGCGGCCTCTCCTGCGGATTGCGCGGCCTCTCCTGCGGACTTTTCTGGACCTGGAGACGACCCTGTATCGGAATCAATTGGCCTTTCCATATCTTTGTTACAACTCCTTGGGCATGGTATGGTTCGCAAGCAGCGAAACAGGAGCGATGCGAAATCGGCCGCCCTGTTCTAATCCTTGAATCTGTCGTCCATACATTACTAGAATCAAAGCCACTACTCAAAAACAGATCAGAACTAATCCGTACGGGCGAATCTACAGAAATACCGGAAATACCGCGCTTGCTGCATCCCGATCGGCCACGCGAATTGACTATCACACACCATGTGTTAGATCCTTAGCAAATTCCACCCTTTGTATGAGCCTGGGGAGGCTGTATGGCCCTTGGTCCGAACGATTTTGTTTCCTCCGACAAAGGTCGGTCACACTGGTCCCCCTCGGACACCCCCCGGTTAGCCCCTCCTCCCGCGATCCCATTTCACCGACCGCTAATAAATGCCCATCATCTATCGCTGCTCCGCGCAACTCTCGATCGAGGCGAACTCGGGGGCGCCGGAGAGACAACCGCCACTTGCCAGAAATTATTACAACAGCGGCTCTTAGCTTCGCAGGTGCTTCTGACACAATCATGCACGGCGGCCCTGGAGATGGCGGCACTACTCCTGGAAGTAAAGGCCGGCGACGAAGTAATCATGCCTTCTTTCACATTCGTATCTACCGCGAATGCATTTGTTTTGCGCGGGGCGACTCCTGTTTTCGTGGACATTCGACCGGACACCCTAAATCTGGACGAGTCCGAGATCGAGCGCGCCATCTCACCGCGCACCAAGGCCATCGTTGCAATGCATTATGCCGGGGTGGGCTGCGAATTGAATATCATCGGCGCACTCGCTCGGAATCATGGCCTGGCTTTAGTCGAAGATGCTGCTCAAGCGATCGATGCGCACTATTGCGATAAGGCTTTGGGTACATTCGGAGACTTGGGAACGTTGAGCTTCCACCATACCAAAAACATTACTTCCGGTGAGGGCGGAGCGCTGATCGTGAACAATCCCAGATTTGCCGAGCGCGCTGATGTCTTATGGGAGAAAGGCACCAATCGCTCCGCATTCAAGCGCAACCTAGTGGACCGTTACTCTTGGATCGATTTGGGCGGCTCGCACGCCCCGAGTGAACTTACCGCGAGTTTGCTCTTAAGCCAGCTGGAGGAGGCCGACTACATTAAGGCGCGCAAGCTCGAAATTTGGGCCTGCTATCACGAAGCGCTGTCGGAGCTAGAAATGCGGGGGTTTATTAACCGCCCCCAAATTCCCCGAGAGTGCCAGCACAACGCACATTTCTACTGGTTTCTAGCTCGCGACCATGCTGAGCGTGAAACGCTAATCGACCACCTGGCTGCAGCCAATATTGCGGCCTCATCCCACTACGTACCGCTGCATTCCGCGCCTGCAGGACGACGCTTCGGGAAGCCCTGCGGGCCCTTGGCTGTCACGAACTCTGCAGCTGAAAGGATTGTGCGACTCCCCTCTTACGTTGGCTTGGAACCTGCAGACCAAGCTCGAGTTGTGGCTGCGATCCAGCACTTTTATCTTGGAAGCGCATGCCCATGAGCAGAACTCCCTCCATCAGCGTGGTCGTTCCCACCTACAATCCGCAGGATTTTCTGCGGGCCACTATCGCCAGCGTGGATTCTCAAACTATCACTCCGGACGAGGTAATTATCATAGACGATGGCAGCGAGACTCCTGTGGGCCCGCTGGCCAGTCTTAACCTTCCGCAGCTTAAAGTTATCCGCACCGAACATGGAGGATTATCCAGCGCCTGGAATCACGCATTGCATCATGCGCAGGGAGAATGGGTGGCCTTCTTGGATCATGACGATCTTTGGCATCCGATGAAACTTGAGCGACAGATCGAGCGCGCGGGCGCCGACGTCGACGTAATATTCTGCCAGCGCCAAAAGTTCTTATCAGAAACGGGGGCCCCGATCTTTACTCCGGCCTACTTAGCTGAATTTTGCGAGAGCCCTGCCCTCAGCCTACTCAAGTCCTTCTTCGCAACGCCATCTACGATCCTTATCCGCAAGACGCTATTGCACTCCGTGGCGGGTTTTGACTCGGCCCTGGCCAGTTCGGCCGACTATGACATGTGGATTCGTCTCGCTTTGCAAGGGGCGCGATTCGATCTTGTCGACGAAGTCTTGGTCAGCAAACGGATTAGCGCATCGTCTATTCAGGGACAACAAGAGCTTGGAGCGAAGTCTGAATATTTGCTGCGCGCTCTTGAAAAGAACCGCCCGGCGATGCGCCGCTTCTTAGGACTATCGGACGACGAGTGGTCCCTCCGAATGGGTTTCAATCTAGGCTTCTTCCTGGCTGCGATCGAGAGTCAGTCAGAAGATTCAAGCTTGCACACGCTCCAGGAGCAAATAGGCCGCTATGGCATGGCCGCGCGCTACGCTGCCGCTCTCCGCACTCAACATGCTCCGCTTTGCGAACGACCGTGGTACCCAGAAACCACCTGGACACAATTGGGGTTCCCCGGTTTGCCGATAAACGAGTGACCATATGGCCCAGATTGAAACTACCTATCGATTTCTGAATGGACTCCAGGTCCCAAGAGCAGGCTGGGCCACACGCGGGCTGTTGATGGAGCAGCGTCCCGACCTAATGCCTCCGCATATCGAACCACTAATTCAAAATGAATTCTGGACGGTGCGCCAGGATGCAGAGTTTGCGGTGCCTGGCTTCTATGTTGTCGGAGCGCGCGCCCAAGTACTCTCAATTGCGGACCTTACGGCCGCACAGATGACCGAGTTTTCAACCATTATCAGAGCAGTGCGAGAAATAATGCGCAGCAAACTCGGCATCGAGCGCGTTAATATTTATCTCGAAGAAAAGCTTAAAGAGCCGCATTTGCATATTTGGCTGGTGCCTATGTGGCCGGAGATAATGGAGCAACATGGAATTGAGCCGCGCTTATGGGAAGGGAATGTCCGCAAATATCTTGAGCTCTTTAAATTCGAAGAGGAGGATCAAAAAATCCTCAGATTCAATCGCATCATGCGCGAAGCCCTATTGGAGCACTCGGATTTAAGAGAATTGAACTTTACTTAACAGTTTTAAGATGGCACGCGAGCTACTGTGAGCAAGAACAATCATCCGGGCGACAACCTTAGCAGACGAAGCATTATACTGAACGTTTCGCCGTCCTGCTTTGTCGCATGCGTGGGCTGTTATAATAACTTCGCCGATAGTTGGCGCGACAAGTCTACGGTCAAGGTCGAAGAGATCCTAAGTTTCGTGCAGAATGCGAAACACCGTGGGCACACTAAGATTACCCTGGGCGGGGGCGATCCGCTTTCGCGCCCAGACATCATCGAGCTGCTGGGGGGCATTCGAAACCTCGGCTTGAAAGTTCATTTGGACACTGTAGGAACAGCATTTCTCGCAGACGCAAACACCATCTTCCATGGCAAAGGTGTGGTGCGCCAAGTGGACCCCGCCTCACTGAGTGGTTTGGTGGATCTGATCGGTATACCGTTAGATGGAGCGAATCAGGAAACAGCTTCACTCTTCCGCCGCGGCCGCCCCGATCTATTCGCCGAACAAGTACGGATAATTCGGCTGCTTACATCCGCAGGGCATCAGGTGTGCGTCAATACAGTCGTATCTCAGTATAATGTGGATCGATTAGTACCCCTATTCGAGTGCATTTCGGCGCTCCCAATCAAGGAATGGCAGCTCTTCCAGTTCATGCCGATCGGACCACTCGGCACACGTAACCAGGAAAAACTTTGGATCTCAGAACCGGAATTTCAGGCTGCCGTGCAAGAAATTCAACTGCTGAATCAAGAACGTGGCAGCCAAATACTGGTCAAACCCAAGTCAATCAATGATCGCGCGGGTCGATACCTGATCGTCGATGACAGTGGGATGGCCTGGTCGCCAACGGGGCTCGACAACAATGTGGTGCGCTTTGGAAGTATTAGAGAGCATAGAGGCTTAGATGTGCTCGATCTGGTCGAATACCTTGACCGCGCCGCCACGCAGATCGACTGTAATCGCACGCTGAGATTAGACGCCGGGAGGAGGAACGCCCCACTTCGCGACCAACGCCCGGGCCCAACTCCATAAGGGCTCATGCTTTACTCCGACCATAACGAATTGAACCCGGACCTGCTTAAGGGACGAGGATTGAGTGACTGGGGAGCGGCGCTGCCGGAATCGCCAACGCGCGCCTGGCTGCTAAGACTTAGATTGAGATCTTACGACACTCTCCTAAAGTATCAGTTGCCAACAGTTCCTCTGAAAATAATGGGTCTAACAGCACTTCTCAGGTGCGATCCCAGTAAGTGGCGAACTCTTAAACCCCCGCTGTACGCGCTGGTTGAACATGCCCAGACCGCAGGCCGTCCCTACTTCTCTGCCTTTGGACTTTCCACTCAAGATCTAAAAGAAGTTGCTCAGAATTGGCATCGACAGCATGGTCCGGAATATAGGGTGTTAGTAGCTAAACAGCTCGAATTCAGCCATGAGGGCGCGATCTTGGCCGAACCAAATGGTCGCACCACTATTGAACTGGTAGAGGGCTCAGTGCTGCCGCTAAGTCGGGGCGCTGTCAACCCGCTCGTAACCGCCGTACGCGATGAGTTTCTTGGGACCGTGCGGACGAGCACCAGTGATTACGACCTGCGCATCGCTCTTGCCAGAACAATTCACGAACTGCCACGGATTGTGCTCGACGATCGACTAATACCATTGCCGGGATACTATGAGTTCGGACTCTTCCGCGCGGCCAATTCAGACCTGTTAACACCCCTCTTTTTTGAATGCCGCCCCAACCTGGAAGGAGACAACAGTCGAGCAATCTGACTCGCCGTTGAAGCTAGTTTTTCTCGCCTTCTCCCAAAGAATTGCGGCTCACACGTGTTGTCACTAACGAGAAGCGGGAGAACAGTTCGAACCTTCAACGGCACCACTAGCCGTTCCGGATACCCAATTTAAAATTCAGTCCGCAACCCTCCCGCATGATCCTCCGCATGCACAACCACCATCAAAATTCCTATCATCCCCCACTATGGAAACCCAAATTATGATAAAAAAACTTTTCATTTTCCTCCTCATCCTGACCGCCTTCGCCACCCTAAATAGCTGCAGCGAACGGCACGAAGGGCCGCTAGAGAAAGCTGGAGAGGCGATCGACAACACCCTGGACAATGTGAAAGATGGAGATTCGGTCTTTCATAAGAAGGGCACCTTCGAAAAGGCCGGGGAAGGCGTCGATGATGCGACCGAGTCGAACCGCCGCCGCTAAAGCCAAAGCTCGGGGTAGGACCATGCGCTTTAGTTGATGGAGGTAGGTCTGAAATCGACCGCCCTTGGCTGGCCAGAAGGTACTCGGGCATAGCGGCTGATCAGCTAGCCCGGGGGAGCTGCGCCCCTGCGCTGCGGCTCCATCATCCGAAGGATCAACGCGGAGTGCTCGTTCACAAAATGGCTTTCCAATTTACCTTTTGCATCCTCTCCGGCGCTGCGATAGGTGTGGGAATGCCGCACAAGGTGGCGGATTTGTTGCGCCAGCAACTCAAAATCTCCTCTTCCAGCTGGATCGTTAGTTTTGTTCATCGCTAAACTCAAGATCTGCAAATCGGAGCTAATGAACACATCTGGGTTGTCGCAAAACTTTACTGACTTTCCGTGATAATCCAGCAGCGGCACGGCAGCTCCCCAATCCTCCCCTACGGGAATATTAGCCACCACCAGCATCAGATCATCGAGATTTAAAATTTCCGTTTTAGTAAGGAGCGCCTTAATCAAATTGAGCTGCTCCTTCGGGCTATGAATAGTCTCGAGAAGCTGCAGCAGCTGCTTCGACATTTCGGATCCCGGAGAACTGTAGGGCCAGGCGGCAGCGCCATAGCTGCGCAGCGCTTGCACGAGCTTTACATCTCGGCGATACCACTCGTGGTCCTGCAAATCCGCAATTTCACGAGGAACAGACAAAAACCAGTCCCCAATCCCCCCACCCTTAAGCGCGGAAAGGGCAAACCAACTCTTGAGAATCCCCCTTAAGAGATGCGTATCGAGCGTGGGGTTACGGTCGGCGAATTCTTCATCTACGAGGGGCACTACAAACGAAAGCTCGGCTTCGAGTGCCCCTTGCAGCCGCTGCGTCACGAGTCGAAGCATCTCATCTCCGCCGAATAACCTCCCTGCATTTAGCGATTGATTGATCTTTTCCAAAGCACCGAGATCGCGATGCACTAGATCAGAGGCATAAAGCATCATCCCCAGAAACTCTGCCTTGGCGTGGAGCGCTTGATGTGAACTATCACCATCCGCCTCCATGAGTCCCTCAATCATTCCTCTTCGCCGAACCGTCTCAGCAAACTCTTCGAGCAGCGCCTTTTGAATCGGATCCGCTTCTCTAGAGAGAAGCGCTCGAATCTCTTCTTTTTGCTCTTCGGCGAGAGAGAGATACCGAACTAATTCAGTCCATGACAAAGCGGGCGCAGGAAGGATGGAAGTGTCAGCGGAAGCCAATGCATTGGCAGCCTCAATTGGCGAATCCGCCTCCTTTTGATCTTGCGAAATGAAGGGCCCCTCTCCCGATCGCGTCATCTGACTAAGCCGTTATCTCCATCCAGCCCCGAACTGCTTTTACATCGTTGGTCCAGCGTCGAGGGAGCTCGAGCGGGATCGCTATGATTATGCCCGATCTGAACGAAAGTGTAGGCGCGATGCATGTAAGAAACTTTTGCGACTAACCAAGAACAAAGCCTCCTTCGACGTACCGTTAGGGATTGCTTCGCTATGCTCGCAATGACAGGAATTTTGCCCGCGGAACCTGCGACATTTATTCTCGGGGCCTATATCAACGCTCGTTAATCACCCGCTCATGCGGAGCTAACGCGTCGTATTAGGCACGGAGGGGGCTGTATACTTCGGAGTGGACGCTCCAACTCCTCCGAAGGCCGGGAGGCCGTGATTCATGTAGTAGTAAATGCTTACCCAAAATCGGTACCAACCGATAGACATCCCAGCCATCTGAGCGTTCTTGGCGGCATTCTGCTGCATCGCTAACTGGAACTCGGCCTCTTTGCTGCCGTTAGCTGCGTTCTTTTCGGTCTCCGTCTTCCCGGCTTTCAGGGTGCCGCCCTGATCGGGGCGCTGCATCAGGTCATTCAGCTCCTTGGCTTTAGCGATGCTCGCCGCTAGCTGCTTCAACTGCTTGGCTTTGCCCAACGCTTCCATGCGTTTAATCGGATCCTCCTTAGGCTTCACGGCGGTTGCGTCTTGGGCAGCTTTATTTTTGCTTCTTTCAGACTCGGATCGATCGACTTTCTTACTTACATCGCCGCTATCGAGTTCTTGCGATCGGCGAGCTTTGAGTGTTGCGCTATTCGTTAGTCTGGATTTCTCGGAAAGCTCACGGGCTGCGCTCAGCATCCTGATATTCAGGGAACCTTTCTGCATCACACTATTCGCCAGGCTATTTGCCCCGATCGTCGCAGCGACGGCACCGACACTGATAGAGCTCTGGACAGCGGCTGACGGAACTCCGCTGACAGCGCTCACTCCGACGCCTTTGGCGGCCCCAGGAGCAGCCCCGGCCGCCTGAGCCGCTAGCTCGCCAACATGTCCCAATGGATCCACCATGTTCATGGGATTGTTAGTTACATAGCTGTAACGGTTAAAGCTCTGCGAATCCCCTACGTCGGGAATGATCGAATCGGGCGAAATGAAACGGCCAATTCGCGGATCGTAGTTGCGCGCGCGCATATCCACGAGCTGCAGCGAATCAAGCTGATGATGCCCCGTGTAACCGCGCTTGACCGAGCTCGAGATCGGCATGGGGGCGGGAAGCCAGGTAGCGACCTCTCGCCGCAATCCAAACGGATCATAGCTCATCTCTTCCAGAGCGAATGCCGACCCTCGGCTAACAACGTCGATTGAGCCGAGATTGTCGTGGTGCAGATAACGGTCGACGCTGCCACCGCTGGTTGTACCGGAGACTAGGACGATCGGCTGGCCGTCGGCGAATACATAGCGACGTTCATCACTTCCGGATCCGCTGTCCCTTTCGAAAAGATTACCGACGTACTCGGTCACAACACCTGAGGTATTGTCGGTCGCCTTAATTTTCTGGCCATACATGCCGTACTGGAAGTTGAGATTGACCCCCGTTCCTGTAATATGAACAGGCATGCCAAATTTCCACTCGTAGGCGCGTCCCATTCCGCTCAGCATATTGCCGTTGGCGTCGTATGCGAAGCTGCTGTTGACGGTACCGCTGATGGAGCTGACGGCGTGAGGATGCGCAGCACCAAAAGGATAGTCGTACGACCCCACATCAGATTTAAATAGAATATTGCCGGTGGCACCATATTCCACAGTGTTTCCTGGGAAACAAAGCGAACTGTTACAGGTTCCGTAAGAATTAATTCTGCTTAGCGCATCATAGCCGATCACTTCCAGGTTATTGCGCTTCAGGTCGCGCCGCACATCCACCCGTCCGAACTCGTCATACTGATAATCAAGCCAATGCAGCTTGGTACCGTTGGAAAACTGCGAGCGAATATTAGTCACCATCCCAAGCGCATTGTCGAAGGTCAGCACGTTGCTTGAACCATCGCCCATGGTGAAGGAGTTCGTATGGCCATGAGCGGTTTGTTCAAAAGCCGTCCAATAAACTTTACCCTGCGCCAGGTTTCGAACCCTCAGATTATGTCCGCTCGCGGCATACTCATACCGCACGGAGAATGGGAACGACCCCGGATAGGTCAGATCTTGTAAGCGGCCATAACTGTCGTAAACGAAACCGGTATTGTAGACATTCGCTCCAATAGCGGTCTGAATATTCGAAACCCGTCCTTTGAGGTCGTAGGAAAATGTTTCTGACGATCCTGCGTCCGAAAACACCTGCGCAAGCGCTCCGATGCCATTGTTGGCCGTGTCGTAGATCCAGGTTGTGTTTTCAGGCTCCGGTCCTCGCCCGCCTCCAGTATCCGGAGGATACTGAGAGCGCGCGATCGTCCGTCCTAAGAGGTCGTGGTTAAAAAAGGAGGAGCTTCCATCGGGCTCTGAAACGGCTAGCAACTGACCAAGCGGGTCGTGCTCCATCAGGATCGGCCCAGAATGGTCGGGGTCATTAAACTGATATAGATTCCCCATCGCACTTCTGAACCATTCCCAAAGATTATCCTCGTAATCGGCCACCCGGCCGAGATATCCGGCAGCATCATGCTGATAAGTGGTACGCGATAAAATCATACTGAATGGCTGCGTGTTGGTTTGCTCCTGGGACTGAATCAGGCGACCTAAATCGTCGTACATACGCTTCGTGATCAGGCCTTGCGGGCCGGTCTCGGTGACTTTCCTTCCGCGTGTTAGGGCCGGACTTATTAATGCATGCCCGATCGGATTGGCGGGGGCACTATAACTGTATGTAGTTACGGCACCCTTGGTATTGGTAACTGTAAGAGGCCGATCGAATGCATCGCGGGTATATTGGGTATAGTAGATTGGGCTGCCGCTATAAAAAGGTTCCGACACTGCCGAAAGCTGCATCTTGGAGTTGTAGGTGGTGTCCTCCAAACTGAGCCGCCCATCCAATCCGGCTACCCCTGATCTGATGCGCCGATCGAGAAGATCGAAATATGCCGTCTGCGTCGGCGAACCAGGGCTGGTAATTCGAATCATGTGGTTAAAGTGAGGCGGATATGGTTCAACCCCGACCGGCTGATCAGGGCAGTACACTACATCCGAAGATGTGCTGTCGGGTCGACTTTCCCTTATCACCCTGCCCCAAGAATCGAAATTCCAGCTGGTCGAGCGCAGATTAGGATCGGTGATCGTTTTTAGCTGACCGAATTTAGGCTCAAAAAGAACCGCCGTAATCTGCTGCAATGGATTGGTGTAGCTAATCGGAAATTGCCCGATCGCATCATAGGCGGTTCCATACGAACGAGGCGCAATGTAGCGGCTGGGATGGGTCGCAGTGATCTCTTTATTAGTTTGATTTCCAAACGGATCGTAGGTGAAGGTCGTGGTCAGGCTCACGGCCGCCCCGTTTTCAGTCCAACTGACCGTGGAACTCTGTAAATCAGTGATCGGGGTATAGGTGTGGTCGAAATCCAGCTCCCTCGACTCATTGCCGTCTTCCTGCAGCTGGGTGTGCACGTGCGTCACCTGTCCAAGCAGCCAAGCAGCAGTATTATTCGCTACCGTGAGCGTCGAAGTGCTGGAAGAGGTCTGACTTTGAACGCTTTCCGTCAGAACATTCCCGAAAGTGTCATAGGTGTAAGTGCTCGATACTTCGCCTGCGCTGTGACCGTCTAGTTCACTCGAAAACTCGACCCGCGATGTCAGTTTGTTCCGGTAATATGCTTGGCCGAGTTCAGCTGGTTGCGGTTCATATTCCCAGATGTCGTGCTGCTTCTTGAACATTGCATCTCCCGGACCGAACGCATAAGGCGCGCGCACCTCTTGAGTTTCCACAAACCCGGTCAGCGGATAGTTAAGATAGTACTCGGTGCGGACAGACCGGCCGCGCGCCGGTTCGGTACTCACGATCTCCCTATATCCAAGCGGCCCGAACATATAATTGTAGCGTGAGCCGCGATAAGTATTGACGTGGTCATAGAGCCCACCGATACCGTTGGATTCGGAGTACTTGGAGACCACATATCCCAGTCGGAATTCCCGGGACTGATCCAGCTCCTCGTCCAGAAGAATATTGCCAAGGTACACGCTCGAATCACTGAGCGGCTTATATGTCACATTCGTGACATGTCCATAGCCATCAATGATACTGGTAAGTTTGTCATTCACGGGACGTTGATTGTTAAGCCAGACCCAGGCTTCGTACGGGTTGGTGCGGGTAAACTGCAGCACATCAGCGCGTCCGTCTCCGTCAAAATCGGCGATATTGTTCTCATCCAGCTGCTCGCCTAACCCGGCGGCCCAATCACCGACCCATTCCCATGAGTCGCCGCGCGACAAAAAGAGCCTCACCGGTCGCGATTGGAAATCGGTAAAGATCGCAAAATCGGTGCGCCCGTCTCCGTTGAAGTCGGTTAGCCGCGCGCGGAAGTTTTTCTGCGCGGGGACGCCGTCCCCGGTGATGGCTTCGCTGTCCGACATCTCTAGGCTACCGGCGCGCTCGAAACCGCCTTCGAGGGAGGCGTTATCAACTGCCACAGAAGCCGGCTGCCCCTTTGAAAGAAAGACATAGGTCGGGACATTATGTGTCCCGGACTGGAATGGGTTGCGGCGCCACTCAAAGACCATGACATCCGAGAGCCCGTCGCCATTAAAGTCGCCTAGCTGAACGATCGTGCTGTTACGGAAGCTGAAAAACTCCATGTCCAGCAAACCTGACAGCTCAATCATCGCTACCAATTCAAAGCTCGTGCCCGTGGAGCGATAAACATCAATCTCGGCGAACTCCTCATCGAAGATGTACAGATCGGCTCGGCCATCGCCGTCGTAGTCGCCGATCTGCACAAAGTCCGAGGACTCCATCGCCCAGTGCCACTGCACGCGGGGTGCGAAGGAAATTCCATTGGACACCCAGACCTCGACCGGCCCTTCATCGCCATCATTAGAATGTTCCACGAAGCGCAGAATGTCGGTGTATCCATCGCCCGTGACATCCGCCAGCATCAGGCGCGAAGCATCTTCATCGGCACCAATGCCGTGCGCGATAAAAGGATTCTGCTCAGGGTCGGCGTACTCTTGGAAACCTGAACCGGTCGAGAGATGCACGTATGCATTGTCGTTCCTAAACTCCAGCACATCTGTTTTTCCGTCAGCGTCGAAATCCCCAAGACGAATATGCTTTGGGCGGATCCCTGATCCCCAGTAATTGAGCGCATCAAAGCTGCTCCCGTTGGAGAGGGCGACATAGGAATTCCCGGCTGAATCATCGAGCGCCTTAAGCACATCGGTCTTGCCATCACCATTAAAATCCCCCAGCATCGACTGCCACAGAGGACTCTTAGCGAACCCGAACGACCAGGAAACTCCGCCCCAGTTGATCGAAATAGTGGTGCTGACCTTGCCGCCCGCCCCCCGCGCTAGGCCGACCCCCGGAGAGGGCAGCGGCCCCGTAATGGGCATCAGTGCGGCAGCCAGTACCACCCCCATGGGATTTGCGGTCGGGCGATCCTGGAACCACCAGCCACCCCCTTCGACTGGTCCCCCGTAGTTATTGCCCCACCAGGTCCGGGTCCCGCCAAGATGCGTGCCATTTAACGGATCAGACCAGGTAAAATTCGTTTTCGGGAAGCAGTTGGCAGCACCATCGCAATACTGCACAGACTTCAGCCGCGAAGAGTGCGTCGACTGGGAAGTCTCGTAATCAAGATTATATCGGCTCACAACCGTGGTAGCGGCAAGCGTCTCAATGCGCCAAAGCCGTCGCTCCACATTAACTGGAGCTCCACCGCGAAAGACCTTATGCACATCGGCACGACCGCCGGTTTCGGCAGGAAGTTTGTAATAGAATTTGACCGAGTTGTACGGATCAAGAACCGGTTCGCACACCACCGGACTCATAGGGCCGACCGGATCGATTTTGCGCTTGAGCAGAGGCCCGAGTGGAGGGGGATTAGCGTCGGGGCAGTGCCCGGTGTAGCGAATCTCATCCACCCAGTATTCGCCTGTGGTGTTGTCCTCACCGTAATAGAAGTCCATGTAATTGGAATAGCGGTCCACCACCCTAGTTAGGGCCCAGGTACGTACGAGCGTGGTATTAGCCACTTCGATTCTTCCGCGATCGTCGCCTGCGGGGGTGCCGCCAAAATAGTAAATTAGTCCGTCCTTGCTCTCGACTGTGAAGTATTGGGGGCCGCGCCTTTCAGAGATGGGGCCGACAGTTCCATAGGAGCGAATGCGTGAAAACTGATCGGGATCGGTTCTATATTCGGTGCCGCCCTCCGAGTATCCGCCATATCCTGGATAGCTGATGGCCAGCAGCTTTGTGCCATCCAAACAGAAACGATCCAAGGAATCATTGGTCACCCCCCCGTGATAACGATCCTGTCCGAGTGAAGCCGGACAACGGGAGATCGTGGAGATCCCATTAACATTCCAACCGATGCCCAAATGTCCGTTAGCGAGCAAACTGTTATAGGAGAGGGAAAGTTTTGGCTCCATTCCGTTGGTGCCGGGCGGCACGAGAATCGGCACCGTGTAGTTTGCCTGGCCGTGAGGATCCACTGAAAAATCTCCCGGAATAGCACCGGGCAGACAAGCCGGTATAACTGGCGGTTCTCCACCTCCATCCCCTCGAGGGAGACATTCTATATCCGATGCTTCGCACACCGGGATGCGTGGTAATGGTCTAAGGGCAGACGCTTCAAAAACGAAGCAGCCGTAGGTTGCACAGAGCGCCAAGAGGAAGGCACTCTGAATATGGGACAAAGTTCGCCCCTGGAAGATAGCTCTAGCTGTCATTCAATTCTCCCCTGGGGGCTAGCCGATTGAAAAATACAGGATTTTAGTCATTCGGCGGGAGCAAAGAAAGTTTTTTGTGCAGCAAAGCAGGCCTCAGGCCGCTCAAATAAGCCCTGAGAATTCAGTCGATCGTGTGATTTTCAGCCAGGGCGGATTTTCGTGAGTTAACGTCATTAGCAGAATGGTGGCACTAGAGGCGCGGCTACCACCTCAACTCAACGGAGATGGTAGCCGCACAGAGCCAAGAGTTCCATGGTGCCCGGCTGCTGCAGATCCCTGGAACTCCCGCCAGAAAATCGCTAGCGGCTCGCTGCGCCTAAAAAGCTCACTACGCAGTCAACCTGATTCGGGCACTGTGGAATCACTCTGAAGTTAACTGTCCCCGTGCGGTCGTCGTCGTCATCCACGTCGCTATACTCGAAACGCTGCGTGGCCGGGCACGGTTGATTTAGGAACGTGCCACTCCCCGCCACATCAACCGAAAAACCGTCCGTCCCCACCAAATTGCCCAGATATTGGACGCCGTTTTGATCGGTCAAGACAATCGCTTCACCATTTTGGTTCACCGTGTGAGTAAAGGTGAAAGATCCGGGCAGATTCGTTCCACAAGTGTCGCTCTCCTTTGCCACCGATCCGACCCAGATACCTGACATAAGTTTTTCATCTGAGCGGCCATCGTTGCTATTGCCGTCGCCGCAGCCCGCTAGGAATGCCAATGCTAGCAGACCCATCACAGATCTCTGAATTGTTTTTGATCTCATAAATTTCTCCTCGAGTTCAGTTTACAGGGGAGTAGTTAAGCTTGCTTGTAATGCCACCCTGTATGACGCCGATTGGGCCGGGGGATCTAGAAGCGTCAGAAGCTAAGCTGGATCATGCTGGAGGATAAAAATTGCTGCGTTGAGCCCTGTCATTGCGCCTGGCTCGGTGGGTGCTGCACGGGTTACGTAACAAAATGCCTGTCCTTGCGCTCGACTCTGTCATCGCCGTAGATGTTACATATTTCTAGGACAATAATGTCTGTCATTGCGAACCCGAGCTTGGCGAGGGTGAAGCAAACCCTAACTTTATGCCGAAGTAGACTTTGTTCTTAGGTAATTGCAAAAGTTTCCAACAAGTATGCAGGCTACAGTTGGTGACCGGAAAATGGGCACAAGTCAAAGCGCACCGCCATGAATTCAGCCAAACTCCACAACACCCACACCCCGCGTCACCTTCCCCTTAAAGCTTCTTCCAGTCCTGAAACGATGCGGGGCGCTCTCCCGGTTTAGGCTTGCGCTCGCGGGGCGCTGTGGCGTTGGGGAGGAGCAACAACACCAACCCGGCCATGGCAATTAAGAGATAAATAAGCGCTGCTGCCAGCACGAAACCGTGCAGCCACGGATAATCCGCCCGTAGCAATGTCTCGTTAATCTCCGGGGTGCGGTGCATCAGCACCTGGCTCCTGGCATACAACACGGCACAAACCGTCTGCACAATCAAAACGAGGAGATCGATCGCAGCCAGCATGAAGAGAAACTTCGAAAGCCAGCGGTAGTGCCAGAATGAAAGCAGGATCGTGCCTAGCGCGAGTAAGATACAAACGACTCCCGTCAGCGCTGCGAGCTCCTTTCCCTCCCCTGTCATCTCGGTAAAGAAGGTAATCGCACCGGAAGTCAGAGCAGCGATGACATACAGCCATTCAAATTTTCTTATGAATGGCGGGGCCAAGAGCCGCGGAACAGAGGCTGAGCTCAACGCGTATGCGGCGGAGGCGATACGCGCCCCAGCAGGTGCCGTGTGTGGGCCCGATGCCGGGGTCGATGCTCCAAACCCCGGCTGCGGCTTATCGCGGCGGTGGTAACACACAGCTGCAGATAGCGACGCAGCGTAGAGCAGCACTGCGATCCCCTGCCTCACCAGCGCCGCCGTTGAAGTCGGGGTTGTGGGCGCTTCAAAATGCGCCAGGGTTATCGGAATGCTGCTAAGACTTAGCAGGCTTTGCGCCAAAAGCAGTATCGCAGCAACGCGCGAGTAATATAACAGCAAGATTGAACAGACCAGCACTAGGATAACGCCACCGATCATCACCGGATCGGTCAGCAATGCGATCTGGTTCGGCGAGAAAATTACCCGCCCGCTACTGAGTGATTTCTGATAAGCGAGATAGGCTAGACAATACTGGAGGACAGAATAGAGCCCTAGTCCACACGCCAGGTAGACGCTCCAGTGTAAAATGCATGGCACCCGCTTTTCCGTCATTTCGGATTCGCAACCGCTAAAAAGTACTTATCAATCTATAGACTCTCACAATAGCCCCATTTTTGGTTTGAGGCTCTAGGTCTTCTACATCAGGCGAAGCTCCCTGAACGATCCCGGAATAGCAGGCAGCCGTGTCAAACCAGCGTTAGAAGAGTCGAGGGTGAGCCTCGGAGGTTGCGGGGAGGTTCTCGCCTAGAGTGACAGAGCAGATTTTGAAATCGCCAAATCCGGCCGCACTGCCAGCTTAGTCGGATTCAACTTGATCTCCGAGGATGAGAAAAGAATAATGGATGGGGCTCTTCGACTCATCTCCCACGCAGCTTAAAAAACCTGGTCTAGATTTACAGGGTACCAGCTGGAGCATCGTAATGCGGTCACCAAAAGCCGTTTTTTTGACATAGACGATACACTTCTCAACCATAGCGCCGCGGAGCATACGGCGCTGAAAATGCTGCTGACGGCAAATCCCCCAACTCGGAACGTTCCGATGGAGAGCTACCTACGCAGCTGGCGTGCAATTTCACAGACCACGATCGAAAAGTATTTGAGCGCCAAGCTTTCCTTTGAAGGTCAAAGAATCGAGAGGATCAAGACTTTTTACGGGCAATTTGGCTCAGCTCTAAATGAGAATCGTGCGCAATCACTCTCGAGTAGCTTTGTCTGCTTCTATGAAACGGCTTCGGTTCTATTTCCTGATGTTCGAGACACCCTAGATAGTCTCAGCCCCCACTTCGTATTGGGTATCATAACTAACGGCAACACTCCTCAACAAAGAACGAAGCTTGCAACGGCCGGAATTTTAGATCGTTTTGCCTGCGTACTGACCTCCGAAGATGCAGGCGTCACGAAACCCGATGTGAGAATATTTCAACAGGCTTGCGAGCAAATGCATTTACACCCCTCTGAAGCGGTGTATGTCGGAGATCGCTATGAGGTTGATATTTTAGGCGCTAGGGCAGCAGGCCTTGCGGCAATCTGGATTAATCGTGAAGGAGTTCCGGCAGCGGGGTTTGACTACCCGTTCATTACTGCGCTGGGACAGTTAACAGCGCCGTTAGTCCACGTCGCAGGGGCGAGTCTCCGCTAGATCCGAAAAGATTCACTTTGTCTGCCAGGCCTGATCTTAAATGGCGGCCCGCCCCTCCGCCCGCAGGCCGCCTTAGAAGAGACCCCGGAAAAACATAAACTATACGACCAAGTGCAGCCACCCTCCCCCGGCTCCCCGCGCCCATTCTTCCGCGCCGTTCTACGAGAATCTCCTACCCCCAACCCTCGCAAATAACCATTTTCAATTCGGACCGCCGAAAACCCCTTTAAATCCTGCAAAACAGCTCCCTCCGGCTTTAGCATCCTGCCATTTCTGACGAATTATCAAAGGGTTGGAAGATCTGTAGGGATTGCTCTCTGGTGTGTAAATTCGGACATAAACTATTCGCGACCGGCGCCGCGCGCCTGCGCTCTGAGCGCGGTGTGTTGAACCTTGTTCAGACCGCCATCACCCTCCCGATTTTTCTCGTCCTAACTTTCGGCGCGGGATACCTCTACTACTACGTTCGAAACTTCATGGTGCTGGGTTACGCCGCCGAGCGTGCAGCCGAGATCGCGAGCGCGCCCGCGGGCACACTACAGATCGAGGAGCGGCCGATTGAAAACCTGCCCGTGCGCATGGAGCCCGATAAGCAGAGCTTCGAGCAGTGCTTAAACGGCGATTTTGTGACCTGCTTTAGCAACCTCGCGCAAAGCCGCAAATCCGCGATCGCCTATCACGGCGCTAAGAGCCAGGGCATCAACGGAATCCCAAACGACAACATCGAAGAGCTGCCCTTCGCCCTCTTCGAAAAACCGACCCGCACTCCGGGTTACTATCCAGTTCAAACTCTTCCTCTAGTTGGAATTGAATTCGGCTGCTTCGAAACTTTCAACGATACCGGCGCCAACATTCCAAGCAATCCAAAGAGACTGCTGCTTTCCCCTGCGCTGGCTCAAGCCGATCCGGGGGCCTGTCGGCATGTGCGCCCGATGTACTGGCAAAACCCCGTGCGTGCGGATTTCGACGGGGACCGCCGCGAAGATCTGGTCTTCTTCAAACCCAATGGAACCAACGAGAGCTGGGGTTCAGAAGCCCCGCGTTCGGACTCCGACTTTATCGTTTATCTTTCATCCTACGGCTACTCCGGCATCGGCGGGCACGGGTATTACAACCTCGCCGCTGAACCTCCGGACTCCAACACCGCGCTTCCTTACCATCCGATACCGATCGTCGCCGACTACGACCGAGATGCGCTTTCGGATTACGGCGTTTTCGAGCCTGGACTGGGGGAGATCCGCATTGCCCTCTCGCGCTCGAACTATAAGCTGATCGTTAGAACCACGATCGATTCGGCCTGTCCGGATTTCACCTCGGCCTTCTCGGCGCCGGGACTGGCCGCGATCCCCGGACAATACCGCGAGAGCTATCAGACCGATGTTGCGATCGTAAAATCTGCCGGCGCGGCCCAGAGCCGTTGGGATATCTGCCTCACCAATCTCTCGGGCCCGATCCAGAATGAATTGGCCAATCCCGCCAATCTAGCCCTGTCCTCGACAACAGTTATTGATATCGACTCGGGCGCAACGATAAAAACCCAGCCCTATCAGAAGCCGCATCCAGCTCTTGCGGCCGTCCCCGCATTCGGTGACTACGACGGCGATGGGATCACTGAGGTCGGGTATCTGAGTTACCGTCCGGGCAGCGATTCGCGCCGCGCCGGTCTAGCTCCGGCCCCCAACGCCCCGGATTCCGAGCTTTCAAGCTTCAGCCTCGTTCCCACGGAGAACGGCCCTACTCCGCCCGACAAAATCCGCATGAATCCCTTCGATATGGCTGAGGACGGAGCAGGTGAGCTTCTCTATATCGATTCGGTCGAAGGCAAGCTCTGGAAGATTACCTCCGAAGATGGGCACGCCGTCGATGATATTAGCGCCGGTGAAGTGGAAGCTGTAATGCCGCTCGATTCCGGCAAGTCTCCCGGTTCCATTACCGAAAGCTCCTTCCCGGTGAATAACATTCTTAATACGCCTACGCTTCCGGCCCTCACCGACTCGGACGATAACGACAAACCCGCAGGCCAAAGAAAACTTAGCTGGCCGCGAAAGATCGCCGTGGCGAAGGGCTACGACAATGCCGCGTACATTACCGATTGGGGCCATGGGCGCATTGTTAGAATCGAAGCTGATAGCAGCGGGAAGATCTCAGAAAGCAGCAATTCGAAGATCATCTTGGGCGGGTCCGATTGCATTAGAAATTCAGGATCATGCGCTTCGCTGCCGCTTAATACCTCATTCGGGAGCAGCCCCACCGGCTACAACGTCTGGCCCAGCGCGATTACAACCATGCCCGATCCGGCACAGCCCGGGAAATATCTGGTGCTCTTCTCTTCCCAGACTCAAATCTTTGCTTTGCAATCAGGCACCAGCGCACTGGGCCCGACCGGCAGCGCTTTGGATAAGATCTTTTTAATCGCCGGAACTGGTTCGACCAGCCCCCAAACCGGAGTAGCCAATACGCTTCGACGATTTGTCCCCCAGAATTTTCCCGTACCCCCCGCGACCGCTTCCTCCAACATTGCGATCTGCCCTGCGAGCGATCTCTTGTACGACACCAACCGCTCGGTGCTATTTGCCGCCCTCTCCTGCGATCAGCAGATCAACAGGAGCGGAACATTGAAGATTACAAATGCCAATAACGTAGGCGGCGTCATTCGCATTCAACCAGCCGCCGGCGCTAGCTTCGTTCAAACAAATCCGTCCAATACTGTATCGCTGTTTGTCGGCGGGTTTTACTCCTTTCCCTGCCTCACTCAATTAGGCGGCGACATTCCAAAATGCGCAGGCACCGGCCAGGTTTCGACCCCCTTTCGACGACAGATCGATCTGAGCGCCGACGCCGCCAAGCTGCCGCTGATTGACGTGGTAAACCCCGTGGATCTAGCGTTCGCTCCGGATGGGCGGCTGTTAATGGTCAATCAGTGGACCGAAGGCGCGAAAATAGATCTTGCCGGAAGCAGGATCGGAGATCTCTTCAACCGCGGCGTTTATGCCATCACCATCGACAACGCCACCAAGACGGCGAAAGCAATCGCTACTTATTCGACAGCGCTGGCCACCGAGTCCGAACCATACCGCAACCCGTACTGGAAGTTTGCGCACTCGAACGCTCAGGGCGAGCTGGAGCAGTACCTGGATTCCCCGCATGAATCGACCGATATCGGATTTGCGAATGCGTCATCGGCGGTGCTCGCCACCTCCTCGGGAGAGCTGTTTAGCGCCGTGGCGTTCACGCAAAATCCCGCAACCCTAAGCGAAGCTGTGAGGGCTCAAAACGTCGGAGCGATCTTCGCTCGCGCGGGAGATACCGATGGCGATGGGATTCCGGATAACGCCGATCAAGATCTCGACGGAGACCAGGTTGCCAGTGATCCTGACCCTAATAATCCAAATCTGATCGACCCAGTTAGCGGAGATCCGACTGCGGCCGAGTATCGGCACAAACTAATGCTGCCCCGGCAGTACTTCTTTAAGATCTCGGATCGGGTGAAGCAGGTGTTTCTACCGGGAGAGCAGGAAACTGAGGGTGAAGGTGATCCAGCCAAAAATTATGGGGAGTATTTCTTTAGTTCGGCGAGGCCGGGGCTGGTCAGTGTCGCTGGAGCCAACAGCATTCAAAACGCCCCATGGAATTTTTTTCTAGCGGGAGATGACTATCTCGACAGAAATAGCGATACGTCGGGCTGCGAGGCAGGTGCGCCCGCTGAAGCCGCCGACAATTGTGCAGGGATGCGGAACGGACCGATTGCATTATCTTCCAGGCTAGGGAGTTTCGAAGAGAATGAGACCAGCAGCTTTTTTACCGCAGTCCGAACTGCTGTTCGCAGCACAAATCCAGAACCCCCAGCTGATAACTCTTCGGAACTTGGACTCCCCCTAGTCCTTGGAAATTCTCAGGTCCTGCAAATGTCACTTCTCGTTCCACAATCACATGGAAACACGGGGTTAAGGTGCTCCAACTTAGCTGGTGCCCGAGCCTTCCAGCATCCCGCTGCCACAAACAATGGCCTCGATTGTAACTCCGTTGGTTCGGTAAGCAGTTATCAAAGATCCGAGTGGCTTGAATTATCTATCCCAGTATCCTCCTCCACCGAGGATCTTACATTTCGCTGGCCGAATTCTACCATTTCCGGTCCAATGAGTGGAAGCAACAGCAACCGACTCTTCCTCGTCGTGGACGCGGACGGGGACGGCATATCTAATCCATCCTTCCTTACTACGGAGGCGTTCCACCAACAGATCGAAGGTCCTTTAACTTTTTACAGCCTGGATCTGAACGCGTCGGAATCAACATCCGCACGCGACTCCGGCAAAGAAATGATGTTGGTGCGAGGCAACGCTTCTGGAGATGGCGTACTGACGCGGTTGGGATATTCTTCCATGGATTCTTTTAGACCCCTCTTCAACGCTCCGACAAACAACGCGACCTCCGACTTCTCGTTTGATACTTCCGATTCCAGGGGGTCGAGTGCTACACGTAGATCGATTGCCTCAAGCTTGGATTTTGAAATTGTTTCAGCCAGAGCGGATTCGGGAATCGGTATAACTAATAACCAAGGGGCCGCTAGACAGCCGTCGTATTGGAAGTCTAACCGGTATGGTTCGACACCAGCGTCTCTTTCTCCAGCCCTAAGGGGCGCGGAACAAATTCTTAAGAAGTCGCTAAGCTTACCCGATGCCAAGTTTACAACAGACGAAGAACTCTTCAACTCAGAAGAAGGGGAAGGGATCAGCATATTGATGGGCTTTCTCGATCAAACAGGCAACAGATGCGAAGATGGTTCTGAGTGCGCGGGCGTTGTAATTAGACGCAAGTTAAATATTTTAGGAAAGCAGATAACTATCCAACGAACGGCCTGGATTGGCGCACGGGGCACAAATGTGCCAAGGGATGGCGGAAGCTAAGTTAATTGACTTTAGATGCGAATTCCTCATTGATTTCTAGGTCTCAGAATAGAGATTTAGGGCGATATCAGAATTACTCCACCGCCCAGCTATGCACAAAACCGTAACTCGCTCCACCGTACCCACGGAGCTGGCAATAACTTCGAGCAACACCTCCTAAGACGGGTTGGTAGCTTGAGCCATCTTGGGGAAACAGCACGAAACCGTCCGGATAAAGTAGCTGCATACCCTGATCCGTAACTGTTTGGAGTACATCAACCGTCCCACTCGTTCCAAACGAAAGATCCGGGTCAAATCGAGCCCGTCGAAACGATGGTGAATAACTCACACTGTCCATTTCTAGGCCGTCATTAAAAATCAAATCTACACGGTGACTGGCCCCCGATACGACGCGAACGGCCGAGAAATGTACCAGTCGGCCAAGACTCGGGCTATTTCCCAAATCCGCCGAATAATTCATAAAAGCGGAAGTGTTCAAAGAATTTGGCAAGAGGCCGAGGTTCCCATAAATCTCACCACCCGGGGGAGTATAGTTCTCCGGAAAATATTTACCGCTGCCATAAGGGGCAAAGCGCCGCACCTCCCAGTTATCCTCAGTCATGCCCCGGGAAGAGTCATACTTCGGCACACCATGACTAAGGTAATATAAATTAGTCCCATCAGAACTTAGTAGATTGCCTTGGACTACACCCGAACTATAAGGGGAAAGGAAGCTACCGTTTTCCGGACTGTTCGGATTAAACCCAATTGCAACATCTTGCATCACTGTATTAGTAGTTGCATCGACCACGATTCCGCCGTTAATACTGTTCGATCCGTAACTGCTGCCACCATTCCATTGGCGACTTGCATACGCGGCAGCAACGGAAGTATTCGTGGAGGCAGCCGAGATATAGCTTCCAATACTATTGCTGCCTTCCCCGAAGGCCTCCGGCGTCACCGGCTTCGGAAACCCACTTAACGGCATGCCCTGGGTATCAAGCACATTCAGAAACAGCTTCCGCTTATAATTCTCGACCCCAGCCTTATGCAGGAAATAAAACACAAAGAGCTTGCCGTTTGCGGCAAACTTCATCGGGCTTGTGTAGGTACCACCGAACCCGAAGCTGTCTAACATGATCTGGGTATACGGCGCAGTCGATCCCGGATTAAATCTCGAAGTTATATCCTGAAACGACGCTCCGGAGTCGGTTGAGAACTTAAATACCCAGTCGCTGGCTCTCTGCGTTACATATGCGACGTTAATCGAATTCCCCGGTCCGGTTTCAGATACTTCAATCGCCATCCGAGCGGTCGATTGAATCGAAGAATCGCTATAGTTGGTAGTCTTTCTATTAACTACATCGACTGTCTCAAAACGCAGAGCGTTCGAGCCGTCGTTGGCTAATTCAGTAAATACCCGGTTTTGTTTCGTGGGAGAGATCGCAAGGTAACAGTTGTACTTCTCGACACCTTGGTTCGAGGCCAAATCCACAAGGTTCTCCTTCTTCGCTTGTCCAAACGACAAGCTCGGAAGCATCACCGCTAATATTAATCCTAGCGCTAGGCCGCGCATGACTCCTCTCTAATCTCCCTGGCAAGCATAACTGTTATGCCCGCTCTTTCTGTGCGAGTGCTTTTTAGGCGTTAGCCTAGACTACCTGAATAATGGAGAAAACCGGAACGGCGAAACCTAAGTGTGCGGAAAGTGTATACGAATTCATGTCAAGTTGAAATGAGTGTTTCGTAACTCGTTTGAATTACTGGCATTTATGGGCTTTTCGAGGCGCAGTTAGCGGCAAAAGCAGGGCCTCTGGGTAACACATTTCAGCTCACGCGTTCACGGTAACATCAGTTTTTAAGTAGCCGGAAGGAAGAGGTATAGACCGCTGCGGATCGCCGACGCACTTCCTAGCTCAGTCCGTGCCCTAAAGTCGCCTCCTCCGCTATCGAATCGCCCAGCACTTTACCGATTCTGCCGATGACTCCCCCTATGCCCACGTGATAGACTTAGCCGCCTGTAATTTAACATGGTTATCCTTATGAAACGGCTACTATTCATCGTCGTTGCCGCGTTGATCTTGCTTTGCGCACCCTCCGCATTCGCCGAGGACTGGGCAGTCCCGAATGCGCTAGCTGCCGGTCCTAACCTAGTGCCCAACGGCAATACTGATATCGATCGTTTTGATTTCGCTGTAATTAGAAACGCACCAAAGCGCAGCACCCCCTCTAACTGCGCCGGCTCGATGGGACTTC
This sequence comes from Oligoflexia bacterium, assembly GCA_019694515.1. Taxonomy (GTDB): domain Bacteria; phylum Bdellovibrionota_C; class UBA2361; order UBA2361; family JBGSMV01; genus JAIBBU01. The sequence goes on from JAIBBU010000016.1 coordinate 32,761, forward strand.
TGTACCACCGTGTCTTCCGGCCTAATGCATCGGCTTATTACGGTAATGGCAGTCGAGAGCCGGCACCGATTCCGGCTCCGTTGATGGAATCTTTACGCACCTGCATCGCACCCAACACCTCAGGAGTACCGAACTGGAACGGGTGCACCCACCGCGCCGCGTATAACCGTCCGGTATGGAGCGGGAACTCGCAGACCATTATCGCAGCCGATATGGCGCTTACCAACACCGGACGGGTCGTAGTTGCTTGGATCGAAGATACCGGGGCACCTCTAGTTACGGTTAAGACCTTCTACGTTGTCTCAGGCGACGGCGGAGCTACCTGGAGCGCAAGACGCGAGCTCTCAAGCTATATGTATAACGGCGGAACAAATGTGCTGCATGAAGTGCACACCGCCGCTACGCCGCAGGGCGATCTGGCAGTGCTAACTTTCATCGACCAAGGCGAAGGCACTTCAGCCAAGACCGTGCTGGGCGCAGCTTCGACGGATTGGCTGGTCATGGCCCGTATCCCGGCGACCGGCGCGGTGACGGCGACTCCGAGTATCACCTCAGTGCTTGGCAACGGATCTCCGCCGGAGTTTCTCCGTACGGCAGATGAAAATTTCTTTTGGTTGACTGGGGGAAGCACCGATCCAGGCGCGCTGCATGTGTTCTATCATCGAAACTCAGTCTACAACGTCGCCTCCTACTTCACCGCAAGCGGCAACTTTACCCGGGTTGCCTACGCTGATAACGATCCCGGGGGACATATCATGAACCCGGTCGTGAATACCCTAGGGGGCTCCGCGCTCTACGCGGACGGCAAGGTATTTCGGATCCCGGACACCAACACAACTCCGGTTTTCTTGGGAAGAGATATTAGCTTGTTCTCCTTTATCGGGACGGACACTGCCGACTTTTTCGTCGGAGAAAGCCTACCGCAACCAGAATACCACGACACGATGGTTCGAACATTTTCGACCGCGAACGGCTATTCCCCGCATACGCAAATTGGAATACCGCTTGCCGATCGTTGCGCCGATCTCAAGCAGCCCTTCGGCCCGACCTGCACCTTTACGACCGACCGCTTGTCGGTGGGGACGATCTACCGCCCGAACGTCGGCAACAATGGAGCCTTGGTCGGAAACAAGCTTTATCTACCTAGTTTGAGGAGCACTCGCACCTGGAGCGATTTCGAGGGGCGCTATTATGATACATCCCAAAGGGTCGTAATTAGCGACTCGACCATGGCATTCACCCCGCAGTGCGGCGGATCTCTCATGGTTAGCGATGTACCGCAAACCGAGGTACTGCAGCAGACTAATTCGAGTTCGGGTGTTGGCGTTGTTACCGATGCCAAGACCCCCACGACCACTACGATTGTAACCTCGGATAAGCCGAAGACCGTTGCGAAGAAACAGACCAAAAAGAAGAAGAAGGTCGCTAAGAAGAAGAATCTGCGGCGCTAGCTGACTGAGTCCGCGGGGGGTCGGCAATTCAGCGCAATCTTTCGGCCCTGCGAACATTGCGACCTAAAGTTAGGGGTTGCTTCGTCGCTACGCTCCTCGCAATGACAGGTCTTTTATCCTCGAATTGGTTAGCTCCTACAATAATGACAACGAGCTGTCATTGCGAGGAGCCCGCTCTGGGGCGACGAAGCAAACCCTAACTCTATGTCGAAGTAGGCGTTGTTTCGAGGTAGTCGCAAAATCTCCCTACAAGCTTTCGGATGAAGGTTATTTGCTGGAGAAGCTGCAAAACATTCTCCTAACTTCTGCGACCCAGCGCTCATTTCGACTTAAAGTTAGGGGTTGCTTCGTCGCTACGCTCCTCGCAATGACAGGCAATTTGTCTTCGAATTACGCAACTCGCAAAGCGCTGACACGGTTGCTGACCCCGATAGTCAGTGGGCGAAGGCGAAAGCAGGCAGCCCCTACTCCACGATCTGCACATTAAACAGGGCCCGTGCTACTAAGCGTGGGAGGTCTTCTCCGTAGCGTCTTCCGGCGGCTTCAATCAAGAAGCGGCCTCGGGAATTGGACCAAGGAGTATTGCAGGCCCGGCGGAAAGCATCTACCTCCGGACTCCTCGGATCATGCCCAGGGATCGGGCCGCCGGGTGCAAGGGCAGTGTTAGTGGGAGGAATCTCTTCATTGTAGTACAACACTCCGAGCTTAAACCCGGGGCTTGGCCCCTCTTCCGAATTGCTGACATCGACCTTGGTGTCCTCGAAGATTAGGTTCTGGTTTGGCAGGTGATCCTGCGCAGCCGAGAGGCAGTAATTGGAGACAAACGGCTCCTCGCGTTGAATCGCATTCCCCTCGGCATTTAGCGGAGGCAGCTTGTAATGCTCTACTGTTCCAGCCCCGGCGGTCGCACCCGAATCCAGCACATCCTGAGCTACCCGGGTGTAGCTGGCAGCGGTGCCGACATCGAGCGGATTAAAATCTATCCCGGGTCTTTCGAATCCATCCGTTAGCACAAGCACGACCCGTTTTCTCACCGGAACAAGATCGGCCCGGGCCTTGGCCCGCACCAAGGTATCGCGCGCTCTAAGAATGGCGAACTGCATCGGGGTGTAGTTGAAGCGCCGGTCCAAGATACCGGACACTCCCCCTGCTCCGGCGCTCGCGATCCAGAGCAGATTGCGGGGCAAGAAACTGGCGTCAGGGTTAAATTTCAAGGCGTCCAGCGGATTCGCGCTGGGAGATGCGCTGCTTGTTCCAACCATCTTAGAGGGGTCGGCGGCGGCTAAGATCGGCAACTCGTCAAAGAGGGGATGCGGAGGCATGGGGAAATAGTACTTAGGATCTTGCCCGGGCTTTGTAATCGCCGCACATCTCGATTCCGGATACTCGGCGTACCCATAGGCCGGCATCGGCGCGGAATGGGACAGCCCCTTTTCCCGTAGTCCGTCGCCGGCTGGCGCCACGCCGCGTTGAAATTCATTTAGCTCGCTGACCGGCCGGGGGACGTAGGCCGATGCGAAAGACGAGGTGCCGATATCAATCGTTGGGAAATTAAATTCGCCCGAGGGGCTCAGCGTATGAACTGCTCCGACGCGGAATGATGCTGAGGAGGACAGCAGATCGTAGAGTCGGACCGCGGCTTCTTTGATATGCAGATGTCTGCCGCCGAAACACTGCCGGGTCCGGAGCAAAGCCTTATTGAGGATCGCTACCGGAGCGTCATCGGGACGGAACTTATATTGGGGTTCAGTCTCGGAGTTTTGCCAGCCTAGGTAGCTGTCCTTCCATGAGCCGGGGCCGGAACCGACGGCGAAGGGGTATCCATCCGGGATCGCCGTCGCCCAAGCTCTAGCATCCGCATCGGTCGCAAACACTTTAGGCTCTTCCGTCTCCATCGGCGTCACCACTGAATTCGAATTCTCGACCACCAGCATGACATCGGTCGGCTCTAGCCTCACGGTTGACCGGGCCGCGACATGAAAGAGCGAGCCCTCCTCTGAAGCGAGGCTAAAGACATTCATCAGATTAAAATCGAAGGCCGCGCGTACTGAAACTTGCAGCGAATCTATGGGCGGAACCAGAGAATCTTTCAGCGTCGCACACTCGGCACGGGCGTTCGCCACTGTGGAGGTGGGGGTCACTAGCGGGGCTGAGCCCGGGGCTGCATCGGGATCGGGGCCCAGATCAGGTGGATTCGGAGGGGTGGAGTAGCTCGTGATCGTGACCTTGGCGGTGAGCTCAGGATAGCGAATCTCGCCGCTCTTGCGGAAATCATTGCGGTAGAGTTCAACCGAATCGAAAGCTGCTTCACAGGCTCGAGTTGGATCCGGCAAGAAGGTGCCGGCATGCAGCGCGGAATCAGTTGCCAGTCCTTTCAGCGGGGTATATTGCGCGTAGAAGGTCACGGCATGAAATGCCAGGGTCATTAAGAGCAGCAGGAGGCCGATCGTGGCTGTAGCCAGCAGCGCCCCTTCTCCGTTTTCAGAGTGAATGACGCGTTTGATAATCATTGCGGTGCCACCGAAAGCTGTCCCATCGTGCTGCCGGTAAAGGGTGCTTTGGCCTGAATCGCCGGGGCGATTCCAAGATCAGCCACGATATAGTTAGAGATCGTATTTTCAGATTGTTCACTGCCGGTAAGCCGCTTCGAGAAGTCTCCCATGATGTAAGCGATCTTTGCGCCGCCGACCCCCACGAGCCAGACTGAGTTTAATTTGGGGGGCAGCGGAGGCGCCGTTTCACCAGGCGCCGGAGTGATCGAACCCGGGATCGTTATGCCGTCCAGATCCGCCCCGATTTGGCGTGCATGCTGGGCCTGAATCGCAGCTACGAACTGATCGGCCAAGCTGCCCCAATTTACGGCAGGAGATAGATTGATCTCCGAAAAAGGCACCCCTGCACATTGATCCGGCGACACGGCGAGCAGCTCTTTGGAGAGCTGCGATTCGGTGGATTTGAGCCGCACTACCGCAAATTGGAAACCGACATCGACCTTTCCGGCTAGAGAGGAGATCACATTACCGCGGCGATCTTCCTGCAGCTCCTCCGCCACCAGCGCGCAGGCAGCAGCTACCAGAGCAGCAGCGCCCTTCGGATCTAACACCCCGGAGCGCGGGGGCTCGCCCGCCGCACCGGAAGGATTTGGGACGACCTCGATCGCGCCGAGATCGGTCGCCAAATTGCCCGCGGCCGGAGGAAGCCCCTCTAGGAGCCCGCTCTCATTTCCCGGCGCACCCACCTTTAACTTGGTGACAGTGCTGTTTAGAAGCGAGGAAAGTTCGTACTCCGCAAGCGGCCGGCGAAGCACATCAGTCAGCCCCGCAAAGAGCATCAGCACGATCGGCAGCGCAATCGCCAGGACTATCAGTCCGGTAACGCCCCGCTCGTCTTTAATTAATCGTGTCATGGGAGAAGAAAAAGCCACCCCTTAAAATCGGCTGAACCGGATCGTAAGTTAATGGGACGACAGGAAAAAGGGGTAAATATGGGGGGAATACGGAGGCGAAATTAGGGGGATTCCGCAGCTAGCCGGGGCTAATTCGGCATGGCCAGGGAGGATAGCGACGCATCCGCGCAAGAGGGTGTGAACTTCAAAGACTATCGCTGCCATGTCTTGCGAAAGCATGGCTGGAACTCCACTCCACAATTCCACGAGGATTGCATTCCTGGTAATGTTCCACCCGAGATCGGACAGTCCAAGGTATCAAGCAGCTTCTCCTCCCCCGGAGCAATGTGGGGAGCGAGAATGCACTTCATGCAGAAGATGGAGTCCGAGATGAAAAGGATGGAGCAGGAGATCCTGGCGGGTCGTCATAGAACTGAATGGTCTGCGGTAGTCGATCTGCCTTACTCCATAGGCAGTGGCAAGATCGCAATCGACTCCCAGGTTGTCGAAGTCACGGAAGTTACTTCAGTTCGATTCGTATTCGAGTACCAAAATGGTGCTTGGTACGAAACAACTGCCTACCCCAACGTTAGGGCACATCATAGAAAGATGAACCCGTAGATAAGGAGCAGGATTATGTGTGGATGGGATCAATATGAGATACAGCAAGGTTTGATCGGATCCTTCCACCCTGATTCTTCGAGGGAGAGGGCGGTAGAGAAGGTCGCGGAATTCCGTTCTTCTCTTCCCCAGCTATTCGAGAAATTCAAGGAACAGCTCCGCGCCTACCTCGCCGACCCCTCGATGACTTTCCAAGAGAAGGCTGAAGAGGGGCTGGACTGGGTATTCGGCGAGGACAGCGAAGCACACCTCCGCTGGATCTGGAGCGTCATGGCTCCCGACGAACCGTTCCCCGGAGAACATCTCTCCACCAAGAAGGGCTGACCAACGGGAGATTCGCTCGCGCGGATTTCGAGAAAGGAGCTCCTCTTGGAAAGGGGGAGAACCCGGCGGGTCTTCAAGCGTAACTGCAAGGGGTGCGGTAAACCCTTTACGGTTACCGAGGATACCGTCAACGGTGACGTGGCCCGGGGGCTCTCTGCCCCCAGCCGATGTCAGGAATGCCGGAAGAGTCATTCCGGATTTCTGAACAACATCGGCGCAGGCTACTTCCAACAGAGAAAGCCCCTTCCGAAGCGGCCAAAATGCAGCTTTGTTAACGATGTTCACAATTGTTCCGGCAGAGATGGGCGATTGTATCTATTACCAGCAATGCCAAACAATTTCTGACCGCACCGGGCCGTGGAGAAAGAAACGATCGAGAAAGGTAACAGGAGCTTCCGTACTTCCCGACCCCGGAGCACTTGCACAAGCGAGCGGGTGACGAGCGGCGATGGTTACATCTCTAAGATGTGACAGACTCGTTGACTTTACTAGTTCCCTCTTGTCTGATCACTTGGCTGTTTCACAGCAATCATTCCGGCTTCTGCCGGATTGCCGGTTCTTTCTCATACGAAGAGAGGTAGAAGATGCGAAGGGTTAACGATCGCCTTGCGATCTATGAGCGGTACGTGCAGGTCTTCGAAGACACTGCGCATAACCACTCAGGTAAGAAACAGACGCAGCGGGGCTGGACCCCGTATCGCTTCTGTAGTGAAGACTGGCTTCTCGCAGTCACAGTAGCCCGATCGTCGAGGGAGAGGTATGACATGGGCCTATTCGTGTCCGAAGATCACGCTCTCTTTGAGCGTGACTCCGGCCTAATGGCCGCCCTCTCCTTTCACCTCGCTGACGCGCTGCGCCGCACAGGCAAGATGGAACTCCGATTCTTCGGCAAAGAGGATCTCGCAGATTGCACGCTGGAGAGCGGTTTCGAGCCGTCAATTCCAGCTGCGATCCGGCGCTTTGCCAAGGAACACGGTATCGAACTTCGGAGCCGCAGACATATCAGCGACTCCGAGGGACGCAAGCTGTATTTGGCATTGGCGCGGTTCTCAGAATCCTTGCGGACCGCGCTCGACGAGCGTCAACTTCCCAGCGTGGAGGCCGCATTTCTCGCTCATCGCGGAGTGTGGTCGCCTACAGCGCTTGAAGTTTTGGCGCGCTATTCGTCGAACCCCGAGGCTGTGCTTACGGGGCGACTCGTTCCGGAACAATGGATCGAGTTCAAACGCGAGCTCTTGTTGTTGCGTTTGGCTTTGACCGCCGAAAGGGTGCTCACCCTCTTCGAGCTCGATCAGGACGATGCGCTTCGGCCCCTCAAGGTCGAAGTGCTGAATCCGATCGAGCTTCGAATCACCTGCTCGGATGAGATCTCTCTCGCTTGCGAATACGGGCAGCGCTTCAAGGCGCTGCCCGGCGTGCCGATCGTAGTACGGCTTTGCCCCTACGAGCAGCACGGCTACGAGCGAGTCTGGTCTGAGCTCGACTGGAGTAACGACGACAACCATCCGATCCTCCTCGCTTGCACGAAAGATCTGGACTGGGCCGGCCCGGTCTGCTGGCTCGGTCTGAGCAGCAAAGCGGAAAGCCGCCTCTCGGTGCTCAAGCTGATCGACACGCTGGATGAGCTGGATGGTGAGATTCTGGTACGCCTCAAACGTGCCGCCACCACGCGAGTGGGGCTGGAGGGCCGTGGAGAATGACCTTTGTCAAACTGACGGCGGTGGCAGTACCTCCGGCAGCTTGGGAAAATTTTCCAAATGACCGTCCATTGACCTTCCTGGCTGAAGACGCTGAAGCTATGCGGCGGCGTATGGGCAAGGGAGTCGATGTGGCGGTACAGCGGGGACTTTTCCTGCAGCTCGCCCGGAGACTCGATGCGCTAGCATTGGCCTGCGCCGAGTCCAACGAGAATGCGTTCAAGGTTGAATGGGCTGGCAGCGCGGCGGAGGCCGCGCTGCACGCTCATTCCCTGGTCGAGCAACAGGCGGCGCGGGTTCCTCGGGCTAAAGCGCCGGAACCTGCCAAGCCTATGTCAATCTGGAAACGAATTCTGGATTGGGTTGTCGGCAGGTTCAGCAAACCCGTTGCGGTGAAGAAGGAAGCTCAGAAAGAAGTCGAACTCGCGAAGATCGCGCAGCTCGAGAACAAAACGATCTTCTTTCCCCGCGAGGTATCGGCTCTCGCCGGATTCTACGCCTCCAAGGGCGTGGCAGCCTGGCGGGAGGAGCTTGAAGCGTCAGCCGGAGGTGAAGAACGAAGCATCGCTGTATATCTGACTCAAATGCGTGATTTTTTGGCGCGTGCGAGTCAGGATCGTTGCGCAGTGCTTCTGATCCTGGACCTGGCTCTCCCTAAGGAGGTGGCGTGAAATGGAAACAATCCCCCCCTCCTGGGAGCAGGCCAGGAGCAAGCTACTGCGTGAAATGCGGAGTGCCATCACCAGCGGCGAACCGGCCGCGGTGAATCTGAGCATCCCCAAACACACGGCTACGGCTTACTGCCTCCGGCAGTTGGCCTACGATCCGTCGTTGAAGGGACGATTTCTGCCTGTGGTGTTCAATGACGGCGCAAAGCCATCCCCGTTCCCGACAGGGATTTTGGAGGATGGTCACGCCGCATCCGAGCCAGGTGCGGTTCTTCGTGTAGGGTTGATGAGTTTCCGGCATCCCGAGCTCGACTATCTGGTCGACCTCTATGTGTGCCGTAATCTCGAAATCGCCCGCCTCTCCGCAACTGCGGAGGTGGAGGAGTACGCATTCCGCCGAGCGCTTGAAACACTCGGCGCTCCCGAGATGAATCGTGACATCGTGGTGGAGGTATATCACACCGGCCTTGAGCCGATGGTGGTGGGCTTCTACCGTGGTGTGACCGAGGTACTTAGGCGCCGGGCCGCGGCGGGCAAAGCCAGGAACCTGGTAATCCGGCCGCGGCTATTTGCCGGCGAAGCGACCCACGAGAACCTCACCCCGGGATCCCCCGGGGCCAATCCTGGGAACTATATCCGCTGCATTGATTGGAGGTAACGGAACTCTTCGCAATAGGAAAAGGGCGGGTAACACTCCCGTCCTTTTCCTCAATGGTTCTCGTGAAATGGAGACTCACGCAGACAAGGCGTCTCCACAAATGTCCCAAAGGTTAGGTGCTTCGGCACCAACGGAGGTTCTAGTGTCAATATGTACGAATCAGGGGTCCAAAGAGGACCTCAAGCGTACGATCTGGAACACGTCGCACAGGAGTCAGGAGCGGATGTGCCGCCGGTTCTTCGAAAAGAAGTACCGCGTCAAGTTCTTCAGGCCGGTGGTTTGGAGAACGAAAGGCGGCGTCACCTTCAAGGAGTATCCCTGCCACGCCTTGCGCAAGCACGGTTGGCAGGCCACACCACAATTCCACGAAGATCGCATTCGTGGTAATGTTCCACCCGAGATCGGGCAGCACAATGTGTCAAGCGGCTTCTCCTCCCCCGGTACAATGTGGGGAGCGAGGATGCACTTCATGCAACAGATGGAGTCAAAGATGAAGCAGGTGGAACAGGAGATCCTGGCGGGCAGAAGGCGGCCCATCTGGTCTGCTACGGTCGAATTGCCGTACTCAGTGGGGTACGGCAAAATGTTGATCGGTTCGCAGATCGTTGATGTGAAGGGAATCACCTCCGTTCGCCTCGCCTTCGAGTACGATAACGGAGTGTGGTATGAGAAGAGCGCATTTCCCAATGCGAGACATCATCTTTCGCAGACGCCCTTAACGAAAGGATAGAGAACGATGGCTACGTGGACGTTGGACGACATCCAACAGGGCCTCATTGGCTATTTCCACTTCGATGACTCACACGAGGCATCGATTGAGGCGATAGCGAGACTTCGCTCCGAGAGTCCTCATCTCTTTGAGGATTTCAAGGAACAGCTTCGCGCTTACATGGCAGACCCTTCGATGTCCTTCAAGGAGAAGGCCGAGGAGGGTTTGGATTCGTTCTTCGGCGAGGAGAAGGGCGAAGCTTACCTTCGCCGAGTCTGGAGCGTCATGGCTCCCGACGAACCGTTCCCCGGAGAACATCTCTCCACCAAGAAGGGCTGACCAACGGGAGATTCGCTCGCGCGGATCTCCAGAGAGGAGCTCCTCTTGGAAAGGGGGAGAACCCGGCGGGTCTTCAAACGTAACTGCAAGGGGTGTGGTAAGCCCTTTACGGTTACAGAGGACACCGTCAACGGTGACGTGGCCCGGGGGCTCTCTGCCCCCAGCCGATGTCAGGAATGCCGGAAGAGTCATTCCGGATTTCTGAACAACATCGGCGCAGGCTACTTCCAACAGAGAAAGCCTGCTGTTCCGGATCCGCGCTGTGCGGGAAAGTTCGGGCTCGGCTATCTGGATCACCCCGATCCCGAGGCCGGCGAAGAAAGTTACGATCCCGCACCAACGGCGGAACAGCTCGAAAGATTCAACATCATCAACCCTGCCGTCGAGAAGCTCGTCGCGAACCTCGAGAACCCTCAAGGCACGCGGGTGAGCATCCTGGTGGGTCCCACCGGAACTGGAAAGTCGGTATGGATGCCGCTGCAGCTGCTCAGGTCTTCAATCGGGCGTGAAGGACGGATTTTGGTGACGCAGCCCAGACTGGTGACGCTTCGCGCGGCATCGGGCAAAGGCGACGACACCACAACTCCGGGCTTCATCGCTACGAAGCTTCTTGGCGCAAGCGCGATCGGCGCGGGCCAGGAAATTGGGCTGCTGTACAGCGGCGAGGGCGGAAAGCAGGACCGTTACACACGGCTGCTCTTCGCCACCGACGGCATTCTGATCCGGTGGATTCTTTCGGGGCAGCTGGGCCGTTTCAGCGTGATCGTGATCGACGAGGCGCACGAGCAGAGCACCAACATGGAGCTCATCTTCGCGCTGCTTCGTTATCACTTGCCGCTGTATCCGCGGCTTCGGCTGGTCATCGCCAGCGCCACCGTAGATGTCGAGCGTTTTCAGAACTACTTCGGCAATGGCGATCCGAACCAGGTGTTCGTGGCCATGCCGGAGGAACCTGCAACGCTTCGCACCATCTACGATCGCTGGCCCGATGGCACTGAGGGGTACGCCGCCGGTATCGAAGGGCTGAAGCTTCCGCAGAAGCCCGATGAGATTCCAGCGGCAGTGGCTCTGATGGTCAAGGCTATTCGCACCCGGCCCGGGTTCACCAAGCTCGGGATGCCGGATGGCGATATGCTGGTGTTCGCGCCGACCATTAAGCTCGTAGAACGGTGCGTGGAAGCGATCCGCGCTGGTTCTTCCAAGGATGTTGAGGTGCTCGCACTTCATGCCCAGACGGAGGACCAGGAACAGGACGCCTTTGATCGCAGCGAAAGACGGGCCAAAACGGCGCAAGATCGGGGGCAGGCTACCAAACCTCAGCGTATCATCGTGGCAACGAACTACGCGGAGACCTCGGTAACGCTTTCGAATCTGCGTTACGTCATCGACAGCGGCTACATCATGGAGCCCTGCTGGAATCCGGAAACCTGCAGTATGGAGTATCTCACCCGGCGTCACAGCCGGGCTGGGTGCACCCAGCGCAAGGGCCGGGTCGGGCGCGTTCTGGATGGCGAAGTGTTCCGCCTGTACACGCAGGCGGACTTCGACAATCCGGAGCTGTTCCCGACGGCTCCACGTGCGGCTATCGCACGGGAATCGCTCGATCAGTTCCTGCTCTCCGCCAAGGCGGCTGGAGTGGTGGACCTCGAGTCCTTCCAGTGGTTGGGGTTCGACGCTGCCGATGCACGTCAGCAGCAGGAAAGGGATCGAGCGCGCAGCGCGCTGAAGAGGCGCGCGGTGATCGATGCCGACGGTGACGTCACGAATCGTGGGTTGGAACTCGAGGGGCTGCGGTCCAGTTCTTTGGACTGGTCGTATGCGATCTCGAACAGCGATGCGTTCGGATGCTCACTGGAGCTCGCTACGTTCATGGCCTTCAACGATCAACCTGTTGATGCCCTGCAAGACGGCGACCGCGGAGTTCTGGCGCATGCGCGCTGGAGTCACGGTTGCTACGATGACCTCGAATACTACCTGCGCCTCTTTCATCACTGGACCGCGGCGCGCAAGCTGCTGCGGGACGGCGACAAACTGAGGAGCTGGGCAGCATCGGAAGGTCTGAATGCGCGGGCGTTTCAGCTTGTGGAACGCTCGCGTAAGCAGGGGCTGGCCGAATTCACCAAGAAGACCCACACCGATCCGACGGAACGGGCCCTGGATCTGGCGCGGCTTCACCGCGTCCGGTTGATTTTGGGCCACAGCCTTCCGGAATGGATCTTTGTGCGGGACCGCTCAGCGGGAGCGCCGCTCGGACAGTTTGTGCCGCTTAACCCGGCGGATTGTCCCTGCAAGGTGCCGCTTTTCTTGGAGCGGGATTCGGCCTGCGCACTTCGCGACGACGTGGAGGCATTTGTGTGCGTCTCGCGGGTTAGCGTCGCAGGCAAGGTATTCGCACGCCACGTTGTGCGCTTGGATGCGCGTTGGCTGACGCGGCTGCAGGCTTCTCTCGTGGGGTTGGTTGATCTCTACCGTGAAACTATGGTCGAGCCTCCTCCCTGCGCGACGAATGCCGCAGCACGGATCGAGGCGCTTCCGGCAGATCCTACGAACCTGAGCCAGTTCACCCCCGGAGCAATCTTGAATTTCAAGGTGCTGCAGTACCGGGGCAGCGGAACGGAGAAGGAACGTAAGAGTCTGTTGGTACGCGAGCTTGCGAGCAGCGCCGTCCTGTTGGTTAGACAGGAAGGAGGTTTGCTGGACGCAGGTGACCAGTTCCGGGCAGAGGTCGAAGGTCCGGACGAAACTGGTCTAGCTCTTCGCGTCACTCAGAAGCGGATCGCAGCGCTCTATAAGTCGGGGACGGTCATCTCCGGCGAAAGAGTTAAGGTCGCCAAGTGGATCAAGGACGAGCAGACTCAGCTCGTGCGGGCCGCGCTGGTGGCGCTGGAACCCGGGGTTGTGGGCTACATCCAGAGTTTCAAGGATGAGCGTTACAACGTCTGGTGGAGGGCCTTCGTTTCCGGACACGCCCGGTCTGTAGTGATTCGAAGCGTGGAGGGAGATCGCATTCGATTGGATCTCTATTTTCCCGAGCTGCAGATCGGGCAGACTTACTTGGGTGTAGTGACCGCTATGATCCCGAGCAAGGGCCGCTACGGCAATCAGGGTGCAAAGATTCTTTTCCATCCTAAGGCGACCGGAGCGGCTTTCTGGCGCACCTCAGGCCAGAATGCGATCGATGCTCTCTACCCGAACAAGCCCGTATGGGTCGTGCTCACGGCCATGTACGAGCGCAACGGCAGGATGGTCTACGACCTGGTGCTGCGATAGGAGAATGACACAAGGTAAATTTTCATGGTTGGGGACTGGCTTTTGGGACGTAGCCAAAAAACGTCCCCACCTTTTTTCAAAGCCTTCGTTGACGATGCTGGGAAGGAAACGGCTAGTTTTTTTTCGGGATCCGATCTGTCATTGCTGTACGAGCTGCGCAATTCGAGGACAGATTTTTTGTCCTCGAATTGGGCAACTCATAGAATAAAAACCCATATACCATCGAGCGAAGCGAAAGCCTTCCTCGTTGTAGCCTGAGCCGAGGCGGACAATCCCCAACCTTCTGGCTCAGACGGCTTTTATACAAAATCGACAGAGAAGGTCTTCCCCACGATCACCGACATCCCCCACTCCTCAAATCAGGGTCCTATCCCAACTGAATTTCTCTCCACGCCCCTACCCCGAATGATACTCGCCGAACACATCGCGCAGCACATCGGAGATCTCTCCCAAGGTGCAGTTCATCCGGCAGCACTGCAGAATCTGCGGCATTAAATTTCCATCACCTTCAGCACAGCTCTTTAGAGCTGCGAGTGCAGCCTCCGCGTGCTTCCCGTCGCGCTTCTTTCTAAGCGCAGCCAATCTATCGCGCTGCTCGCTCTCGCCTTTCGGATTTAGCTTCATTAGTTCCGGCATCACCTCGGACTTAGCCTCGAACTTATTTACCCCCACGATAGTTCTCTCCCCGCTCTCGATCTGCCTTTGCCAGTCGTAGGCCGATCGTTCAATCTCCCCCTGGGGATACCCCTGTTCTATGGCGCTCACCATCCCGCCTAGTTTGTCGATGTATTCGATGCGCTTCCAAGCCTCTTCCTCGATCTTCGCGGTCAAGCTTTCGACTAGATATGAACCGGCTAGCGGATCAACGGTGTCTGCAACTCCGCTCTCAAACGCTAAGATCTGCTGGGTGCGAAGCGCGACGGTAGCGCTCTGCTCGGAGGGCAGCGCCAGCGCTTCATCGAAAGAGTTGGTATGCAGCGATTGGGTGCCGCCCAGCACAGCGGCCAGCGCTTCAACTGTCGTACGAACAATATTGTTCAGCGGCTGCTGCGCGGTCAGACTGCTTCCGGCGGTCTGAGTATGAAAACGGAATTTGTAAGATTCGGGGTTCGCGGCTTTGAAGCGCTCCTTCATGATACGGGCCCACATGCGGCGGGCTGCTCTAAACTTTGCGATCTCTTCAAAAAAATCGGAGTGGCAATTCAAAAAGAACGCCAGCTGCGGTGCGAAGTCATCCAGCTTGAGTCCGCGGCTAAGGGCGGCTTCAACGTAGGAGATCGCATCGGCCAGGGTAAACGCCACCTCCTCCACCGCTGTGCTCCCCGCCTCTCGGATGTGATAGCCGGAGATACTGATAGTGTTCCAGTTCGGCAGCTCTTTGGCGCAGAAGTCGAAGATATCGGTGACGATCCTGAGCGCCTGTTTGGGCGGATAGATATAGGTGCCGCGGGCGATGTACTCTTTTAGGATGTCGTTTTGAGTGGTGCCGCGAAGCTTATCGAAGGATACCTTCCGATCCTCGGCGACCACCATTAGAAACGCGAGCAAGATGGCGGCGGTGGAGTTGATGGTCATCGAGATGGAGACCTCCTCCAATGGGATCTCTCTTAGTAGAGTGCGCATGTCATCTACCGAGCTTATCGCCACACCCACCTTACCAACCTCACCATGCGCAATGGGGTGGTCGGAGTCCCGTCCCATCTGGGTTGGAAGATCAAAGGCGACACTAAGGCCGGTGGTGCCCTGCGACAGCAGATAGCGGTAGCGCTCGTTAGCCTCGGCGGCGGTGCCGAAGCCGGCGTACTGGCGCATGGTCCAGAGCCGGCCCCGATACATGGTGGGGTAAACCCCCCGGGTATATGGATAAGCCCCGGGTTGACCCAAACGCGAGGATAGATCGGAGGGCAGATCGCTCTCCTGATAAAGCGCCTTTAGCTCCAATCCGGAGGCAGTGGTGAATCGATCCTTGCGGTCCTTCGATTTGGGCATGCTTGAGTAATAGCACTAAATTACTTCAATCTTAAAGGCTGTTTCGAGGTGCAAATGATCTGTGATAATTCTTGCGGTGAAATTATGGGTGTCTTAGACGAACTAAAAAGAAGAAACGCGCTGGCCGAGCTAGGCGGCGGCGAGGAACGGATCGCCAAGCAGCACGAGGCCGGGAAGCTGACTGCCCGCGAAAGGATCAACCAGCTTTTAGACCCGGGCACCTTCGAAGAGCTGGATCGCTTCGTCACTCACCGCTCGGAGAATTTCGGGCTCAAAGAAAAGAAATTTTACGGCGACGGAGTCGTTACCGGAGCCGGCAAGGTCAATGGCAGGACTGTTTACGTCTTTGCCCAAGACTTCACTGTGTTTGGCGGCTCGCTTGCGGCATATCACGCCAAGAAGATCTGCAAGGTCATGGATCTCGCGGCGTCAACCGGAGCCCCGGTAATCGGGCTGAATGATTCCGGAGGGGCGCGGATCCAGGAAGGCGTCGAGAGCTTAGGCGGATATGCCGATATCTTTCTCCGCAATACTATTTTCTCCGGGGTGATTCCCCAGATCTCGCTGGTCCTGGGGCCCTGTGCCGGAGGCGCGGTCTACTCCCCGGCGATCACCGATTTTGTGCTGATGGTCGATCGCACCAGCCACATGTTCATCACCGGACCGGATGTGATCAAAGCCGTGACCAAAGAGGAGGTCAGCAAAGACGTTTTGGGCGGCGCTGAAACTCACAACGCGGTCAGCGGAGTGGCGCATTTTATTAGCGCTAATGATCAAGAGTGTCTGGCGACCTGCAAACGGCTTCTCAGTTATCTGCCGCAGAACAATTTAGATCCCGTGCCCCGGGTTTTGAGCGGCGATCTGGCCTCGCGTGAGGAGCCGGAGCTTAACGCGATCGTGCCGGAACAGCCGAATCATCCCTACGACATGCATAAGATCATCAATCTGATCGCAGATGGCGGGGAATTCTTTGAGGTACAGCCGCTTTTTGCACAGAATATGCTGATTGGTTTTATCCGGCTGGATGGATATTCGATCGGCGTCGTGGCTAACCAGCCGCAGGTGCTGGCAGGATGTTTAGATATTAACGCCAGTGTTAAGGCCGCACGGTTCGTGCGGTTCTGCGACTGCTTCAATATCCCGCTGCTTACCCTGGTTGATGTGCCTGGATTTTTGCCGGGTGTGAATCAGGAGCATGGCGGGATTATCCGCCACGGAGCGAAGCTGCTTTACGCCTTTGCTGAGGCGACCGTGCCGAAAGTTACGGTTATTACCCGTAAAGCTTACGGGGGAGCGTATGACGTCATGAGCTCCAAGCACATTAGAGGCGACCTTAATTTCGCCTACCCCACTGCCGAAGTCGCGGTGATGGGCCCGGAGGGTGCGGTTAACATTATCTTTAGGCATGAAATTGAGGCGGCTGAGAAACAGGGTAAAGCTGCTGCGGTTCGGGACAAACTGATCAAGGAATATCGCGAGAAGTTTGCCAATCCCTGGGAGGTGGCGGAGCTTGGATTTATCGATGCAGTCATAGAGCCTAGCAAGACCAGGCAGCGGCTGATCGAGGGCTTTTCCCTGCTTAAGGGCAAGCGCCTCAGCAATCCACCCAAGAAGCATGGGAACATTCCGTTATGAACATGCTTAAGCCCGCGGCCCCCGAAGAGGGCGGAAGCTATAAGAGCGCGCATGCACGGATTCTAAAACCTGGGCATGGAAGCGAACTTTCGGCGGGCTTTGAAGATATTCCGTTCATTCCGGCGTTAGAGCTGCTGGCTGAAACCGAAGCGAGACTTAGCGACGCCGAGGCAGCGGCAGTGGCGCTGGCGTTATGGCAGCTCCTGTCTGAAGAGAACGAGGAGCTGAATGTGTGGGGGATACGCGCCCGCACGGAAGCCATCTCAAGGAGGCGTTAATGCAGTACCGAGTTAGGGTGAATTCCAAAGAGCTGCAGGTAACCTTGACGTCCAAAGTCGGCTCACAGCTGAATTTCGTGGTGAACGGCGAAAGCTATGCCGTAGATGTGGCGCCGATTTTGGCGCGTGCTGCAGTTGGCGAAGGCGCGGCTCGGGTAGTATCGGCTCCACCCCCTGCCCGCAGCGCCGGGCCGGCGGCGCCGGGAGCAGTCGCTGCGCCGATGCCGGGAATTATCGTGAATGTGCTGGTTAAAGCAGGACAGCAGGTCAAAGCCGGAGAAACCGTGGTGGTGATGGAGGCGATGAAGATGGAAAACAACATCCCCGCTACCAAGGATGGCACCGTCGAAAAGGTGCATGTGAAGAAAGGCGACGAAGTTCAGAACGGCCAGGCGCTGGTGCAGATCGCCTAGCGCGATTTGTAAAATTCAGTCAGTTTGGAGGCGAAAGATCATTCCCGCTTAGAATTACGGATTGGACGCCTCCGCTCATGCGACGGCGAGGCAGGCTTTCGCTTTGCTCGCAATTTTGGATGTTATATATTTCGAGGACAAAATTGCTGTCCGTGCGCTCGGCTCTGTCATTGCGAGCGGAGCGAAGCAAACCCTAACTTTAAGTCGTAATTGACGCTCTATTTAAGAAGCTAGGAGAATTTCCTGCGCAATTTCCAGTCATGGACCGTAGCTTGCGTGCTTGTAAGAAGCTTTTGCAATTACCAAGGAACAAAGCCTCCTTCGGTATAATGTTAGGGATTGCTTCGCTTCGCTCGCAATGACAGATCAAAGCGCCTTTGCAGGATCTTCATCAACAGCGCAGCAATTCTGCCCTCGAATTGCGTAACCCGTACAATTGCGAGCGAAGCGAAAGGCTGCCTCGCTGTACCTTTAGCGGAGGCGCACAATCCCTAACATTACATTGATCTACCGGCCCGCCAAAAGAACCCGCCACGGTCTCTTAGCCCGCTCCAGAGCTCAAAATATGCTTACTCCACAGTCTTGACTTTACTCCCCCCTGGACTACGATCGCCGCATGTCAAACCTAGCTGTAGACCTCTCATCCCACACCCCTCCTTCCAACCATCCACGTTATGCTGATCGCTACAAGCCTTCGGCTGCGCTGACCTTCTTCACTAAGTTCGTGGTGTGGTCGCTCCTGGCGCTGATCTTCATCGGCTCGCTGGTGACAAGCCACGGCGCCGGTCTCTCGGTGCCTGATTGGCCAACCACTTACGGCCAGAATATGTTCCTCTATCCGATTAAGAACTGGGTCGGCGGAATTCTGTACGAACATGGGCACCGGCTTTTTGCTTCGGGGGTGGGAACTTTAATCTTGATCCAGGCGCTGTGGCTGTCTTTGAAAGAAAAACGGCGCTGGGTGCGTAATCTGGGGTTGCTGGCGCTGGGCGCGGTAATTTTGCAGGGCGTACTGGGTGGAATGACGGTGCTGTATCGCCTGCCCGATTGGATCTCGATGTCACATGCACTCTTGGCGCAAAGCATCTTGGCGCTCTGCGTCGTAATCGCTTATGCCGAGTCGCGCGAATTCTTTGCGAGAAAGCACGGTGAGGGAGTTAAGGGTCATCCGACCGCTTTTAAATGGTGCCTCTTCGGGGCTGGACTAATCTTCGTGCAGCTGTTCTTAGGCGCATGGATGCGGCATGCCGAAGCGGGGTTAGCCGTTCCGGGATTCCCGGATCTGGCCGGGTCATATTCCTTAAATTTCGATCAGCCGCGAATCGAAGCGATCAATGCTTTCCGGCGCAGCATCGCCCTGTCCCCGGTGGACTCGAACCAGATCTTAATCCACCTATCGCACCGCTTCTTTGCGCTTTTCGTTGCGGCCTACCTGCTGCTGCTGGGACTTAGAATTTCCACCACATTTCCGGTGCGCAGCGCACTGCGAAATACAGGTCTCGCTTTAGGGGTGCTGGTGGCAATTCAGTTTCTATTAGGAGCCTGGACGATCTGGAGTTTGCGTGCGCCGTACATCGCCAGCCTGCATGTAGCAACAGGCGCAGCGCTACTGGCGCTTTGCACACTGGCTGCGCTTCGCAGCTTTACACTGAAGGAATCGGATTAGTTAATCGACGGCTCGCCCGCTTGCCGCGAGAATTTTCCACCCGCCATGACCATCGTGGTAGGACGGTCTGCATCGCCGATATAAGCCGCGATACGATTGATAGCGAACGGAGTAACTGTGGCTTCATCCTGACCGGCGATGGTTGATACTCTGCGCCCCGGCATGTTGCTGGTATGTTTGCCGTTTGGAATCGCACGCGTGACGTCGTGGGCAGGTGTCTCTAAGATAATGCCGTCCAGGAATCGCTCGACCACCTCACGGGGGGAGGCTCCAGCTGTAAGGCTCGAAAATGGATCCTTCTCGGCGATTCCTACCGCTACTGGCTTACCGGGTCCTCGTTCGAACTCACTCATTTTAACATCCTTTTTAAGTTCAATGAGTTATCAGTTGCTGAAGCCACCGCTAACCTCCGCGGCCGCATTAAGGCTTCTCTATAATTAAGATCGTTTAGCCGCGGCTTCTGCTTCACTTTTTCTTTACTACTGACAGTATATTCTGAAGATAGTTTTTAAGCTGCAATTTCGAATGGTTATTCGAGCAGCTCTAATAAGCCGTAGAGATTCCAGCGATAAACGAGATATCGGTGGTACCGTCGCCGGGGAGCGGGTTTTCGCGGATTCCAAGGTCCAACCAGCTGGAACGCCCAATTGCAGCCCTAAAGCCTAGATCCAGATACAGCGCATAACTGGGGTGTGACGCGACGTTATTGAGAACCTTGCTTTGCGCACTCAGATTAGCGAGCACCGCGTAGGACGCTCCGAGCCGGTACTCTCCCCCGCCGAACGCTTCAAAGTGATTGCGCTCAAAGCTCACGCCCGAGCTTTCATCCTCCCCGATAAAAACATGTGCCACTCCGCTGTACCAAATGAATTGTTCAAACTGCCGCGAGTAGAGCAAGCCGTTAAGCAGGTCGACCCCGGAGTGACCAAAGGTGCCGGATGATGTAGGGAGCGATAGCTCGCCCAAATATGCAAACTCCGGGGCCCAGGCGTATTTTAGTCCAGCCTTGAGATTTCCGAATTCAAACCCCTCCTCCTCATAGGCGAAAATGTCGCCGTTCTTGGTAGCGCCCCTGATCTGGACTGCGTTGTCTTCTAATTTTCTGCGATCGCCGCGGGGGAGCCCGAACACCCGATGCCAGCGATCAATGGTGGAGTCCAGCGTCCCGCCGACGCGCCAGAGAAGCGGCAGCGCCAGCGAGAGCTCCAGATCTTGAGCCGCCGCATAGCTCAGCGCTGGAGTCAGGTCGATCGATTCGGCATCGACTGTATATTGATCCTCCACAATCGAAGTATTGGACCAGATTCCATTCAGGCTGAGCCTAGTGCTGCCGGCATCGCAGACGGTGGCTGCACGCGGCGCGAGCGATAGATGCAGAGAGGTAAGCGGATATTGATTTGAAACGGATAGCGGTCCAGGACGGCACTGAGGCCATCCGCACGCGGGAGCAAATAAACAAATGCAGGCCAGAAGCGGTAGAAGACGCCTCAACACGCGCTTAGGAACCAGCCGACAACCGCCCGACGTACTGAGCCTCCGAGCCGGGCTTTACATGATTCTGCCCGGTCCAGCCTCCCGCGACTTCAATCACGATCTTACTGGGAGCATCAACCTTGCGGATCTGTTCATTCAAGATCGGAACATTTTCCAAAACGCCGACTACCTTGTTCCGAGAATCGATAAAGATCATATCGAGAGGTATATAGGTGTTCTTCATCCAGAGGGTTTGCTGCTTCTCCTCGGCAAAGGAAAAGAGCATGCCGGTATTCGGCTCAAGTTCACGCCGAAACATCAGTCCCTTTCTGCGCGTGGCGTCACTATTCGCAACTTCCAGTTTTAATTCATGACTAAAGGACCCGTCGGTGTTCTTAAAGGTCAAACTAAGCAGCTCCTCCTGCGAATGCCACTTAAGGAAGTACCACACACCGGCAGTAGCGGCGCCGATAAATAATAATACCCAGAAAAGTTCGATCAGCGACCGCTTCTGTCGCTTAGCGTTTGTTCCCATTAGTGCTTTCCTTTGGCCTGCACGATCGCCGCAGTCAACTCCGGTACGGCTTGATACAGATCTGCCACTAAACCATAGTCCGCCACCTCGAAGATCGGCGCCTCGCCGTCCTTATTTAAAGCCACAATCACTTTGGAGTCCTTCATGCCGGCTAGATGCTGAATAGCACCAGAGATGCCCACCGCGACATAAAGGTTTGGCGACACGATTTTACCGGTCTGTCCAACCTGCCAGTCATTGGGGGCATAGCCGGAGTCCACTGCCGCGCGGGACGCTCCCACTGCGGCCCCCAGCGCATCAGCTAAGGGGAAAATATATTTTTGGAAATTTTCGGCGGATTGGAGCGCCCTGCCCCCGCTCACTACAATTTCAGCATCGGTTAGCTCGGGGCGATCTCCGCCGGACTCCTCATGCCCCACCAGCTCACCGACCGGATACGCCGGAGCTTCGAAGTTAAGCTCGGTAATTTTACCCGCTCCGCCGCTTTCTGCTGCCGGATGGAAAGCGGTTCCGCGCACCGTCACAATCTTAATCGCCGTAGAGATACGAACGTCTGCAAAAATATCCCCGGCATACATCGGACGTTTCAGCGAACCGTCCGCATTCACCCCGGTAATATCCGAAGCCTGCCCGGCTTCAAGCGCTGCGGCAACTCGCGGGAGACAGTCCTTACCCACCGAAGTAGCAGGCGCAACGATCACGGTTGCTCCCGATTCAGACACGGCTTTGCGAATCATCTGGGCGTAGGTGGGACCGATATATGTGGAGAGCCCTGGATCTTCCGAGCACAGCACCTCTTCGAAACCGTATTTCAGAGCGCTTTCAGCCGCTGCTTTGGCGCCGCTGCCGAGCGTCAGTCCGATTAACTTGCCGGTATTCCAAACCTTAGCGATCTGTTTCGCGGCATCGACCGTAGCTAAAGTTGTTTTGGGAAGCTTACCCGAGGCTTGCTGAAGAAAAACCAGTAATACGCTCATCGTCTCAATTCTCTAGATTGCTTTAACATCATGCTGCAGCACATGGACCAGCTCAGCCACCGATTCAACCTTCCGGCCGCCCTGCCGTTTGGCTGGAGCTGAAAGCCGCAACACTTCAATCTTGGGAGTTAGATCCAAACCGAGGTCCTCGATCTTGATCTCCTCCAGCGGCTTCTTCTTGGCTTTCATGATACCTGGGAGCGGCGCATAGCGCGGTTCATTGAGCCGCAGATCGGTCGTGACGACACAGGGCGTCGGAAGTTTTAATGTTTCCAAGCCGCCGTCAACCTCGCGAGTGACGATGGCCGAATTAGATTCTAAAACCACCTTCGATGCGAAACAGGCCTGCGGCAGAGAAAGCCTTTCCGCCATGAGCTGGCCAGTTTGGTTACAGTCCGAATCAATCGCCTGCTTGCCGAGGATGATCAGTCCATATCCACCGCGCTTATAAACCTCAGCAAGAACCCGGGCCGCTAGATCGGAATCGATCGTGCCGTCATAGCGCACCAGCACTCCACTATCGGCGCCCATTGCCATGGTGTAGCGAAGCTGAGTCGTGACCTCCTCCGGACCTATGCCCACCACGACTACTTCCGTGGCTTTGCCGGCTTCCTTTAACCGCAGCGCTTCTTCAACCGCAATCTCATCGAAGGGGTTGACGATCCATTTAATACCGTCCGTTTCAATCCCGCTGCCGTCGGCTTTGACCTTTACCTTAGCTTGGTAGTCAGGAACACGCTTAACTGGAACCATTATTTTCATAGCAGAAGGAGTCTATAATTCAACGGATATACGGGGCAAGCGGGGTCAAGAACCGTAGATCGCGTGAGGTTTGGGCCTGTAAAGCGGCACAGGAAGCGGTGCTGTTGCGGGCCCTGGGTGTGGTCCCGAGCTTTTGGAGAGGGACACCCTCGCAAGGGCGGTGGCAGGCGTGCGGTGCGCCTTAACGTTAGGGTTTGCGTTCCCCCTTTGCCCGTCGACGACGGGGCTATTGGGGACAGGCCGCTCCGGAGCGCGGCGGTTGTCTTGGCGAGCGAGGCGCGCCGCGTAGAAAGTTTCCTACAAGCACGCGGCCTACGGCTGTTAACTGTAGAGTGCGCAGAAAGTTCCCCCAATTTCTTGTTCCCGCGAGAACTTGCGGATGGGGGCAATCCCCGTTTCGACCATCGTTATCGGCTTTCGAGAACGCGGGAAACAAATCCTGCACTGAATCGAACAGTAAACATGCAGGGGAACTACTACGTTTACATTCTCACCAACCGTCACCACACCACACTGTATACCGGCGTGACCAATGACCTAGTACGCCGCATATTTGAGCACCGTAACGGAACGCTCGGGAAGTTCTCGCAAAAATATAACCTCAAGAAGCTCGTTTACTATGAAGATTATCGGCAGATCGAACTCGCAATTGCTAGAGAGAAGCAACTCAAGGGCGGATCGCGTGCAAAAAAAGTTGCGCTGATTACCGCACAGAATCCGGGCTGGGTGGATTTATGGGATAGGATTTGTAAGTTGTAAGCGTCTTAGTTGGGAGGAGGAACTCTACACAACAGCTGGGTAAACGTTTCAGATCGGCACACAGGCAGTGATTGCCCGACTCCACTAATGCTACGGCGTGGCAGGCTTTCGCTCCGCTCACAATTGTACGAGTTACGCAGTTCGAGAACAGAATTCCTGCGCTGTTGATGAAGTGCCTGCAACGGCGCTTTGCTCTGTCATTGCGAACCCGAGCTTGGCGAGGGTGAAGCAACCCCTAACTTTATGTCGAGGTAGGCTTTGTCTCTAGATAATTGTAAAGGTTTCTTACGAACACTAAGACTACGGCTGTTGGCTGGGAAATCTGCAGAAATTTCTCCTGACTTCTTCAGTCCAGAGACCATTACGACTTAAAGTTAGGGTTTGCCCGCCTCCGCAAAGGCTACGGCGAGACAGGCCTTCGCTCCGCTCGCAACGACAGAATTATTGCCCTCGAAATATGGAGCATCTACAGTAATGAAGCCGCCGCGCGCTTCAATCCACCGGCAGCGCTTCGCTAAGCGGCGGCTTCAAGATCAGTTTCCGTCCTTCGGCGGCAGCCTGCGCCAGCGGGGGATGTGATTCGATCAGTTTTGAAATTTGATTCAGATGATCGGCCGTCTGGCTAATCAATCTCGCAACATCGCCTTCCGCAACGCCGCCCAGCCGCAGCAGTCCTGAAAATTCTCCCCAGTCCTTGGCCTCCATCCACGCCATGGCGGTGAGTGCGGCATCCGGCACGACTTTAAGCTCTGAGTTGGCAGCACGGGGATACACTTCCCTGACCCGTTCCACGATCCCCTGAAGCTTGGAAAAGTACTCCTTCTTAATCGGGTTACGACTAAGAGAATAGTACACACGGTGCGCATCTCCTGCGATCGAGGCTACCAGCCCAACCAACTCGGGCACCGAAAGATCATAAAAAAGCCCTTCGTGGATGGCCTCAGCTAGCTCCAAAACCAGCGTGGTACACAGCTCCGCAGCCCAATATCCCTTGGCACTAAGTGAATCGCCCTCTAAATGGCCGAGCTTCTGAAGGCAGCTGAGGGTCTCAAGCAGCAGGGTCTCCTGCCGTGCTTCAAGAATTTCCGCATCGCGCATCTTGCGGCGGATTCGTTTCTCCAGCCGCTTCTTTAGGTCGGCACGAAGTTCGGAGCCGTTCTCTAAGTCAGTAATCTCACCCCCTGTTTCATCGCGGATAACACCAGCGGCCTTCCGATCCAGGAAGGCTGCCAAGCTTCGCGAAACGGTATATCTCAGATCGTCGACGTTGCGATATTTCAGCAGGTTCAACACCGTCGAAGGCGCTGCGAAATAGGCAGAGCGCAGCGGTTCAGGCGGACGCTTCGATACCTCCGCGATAATCCGCGCATCCGAAAAGCGGCTGGGAGCGACAACACAAATTCCAACGGTATCCTTGCCCCGTCTCCCCGCCCGCCCCGACATCTGCTGAAACTCGGCGCTGGAAAGAACATTGAAGCCCTCATTGCCGCGCTTACTGTGGGCAGTAATAACAACTGTGCGCGCAGGAAAATCGACTCCAGCCGCGACGGTGCCGGTGGCGATCAGGAGCCTCAATGCGCCTCTGCTCATTAATTCTTCCAATAACAGCCGCCACATCAGAAGCTGGCCGGCGTGATGCGCCCCGGCGCCGGTCTCTAGCAGCGCCCCGTAATGCGCATGTCCCGTAATAACGTCCGGCTCGAAGCCGTATTTTTGAATTACAGCGGCGATCTCTCCCTCGATCTTTTGGCGCTCAGCGTCGCGCAGCCTAAGCTTATTGGAGCCTTCCAATTTTTCGATATCCTGATCGCACTGCTTTCTAGCCGAACGAAATAAAATCGCCGGCAGCAAATCGTCGCGCTCCAGATCACTTAGAATTTTTGTCGCCGGATAATCGCTAAACATCGCTATCTTCTCTTCTTGCGCCAGCCACGCTTGCCTTTACGGGGCCTGGAAAACTTGCCGCCTCGCAGCCGCATTCCGGTGGAATCCAGGTCGCTGCTGCCGTAATAATGCAGCACCTCTTTGAGGATCCGGCCCCGATCGTCAGTCAGCGGCAGCACCCCCAGGTCCGGATGCAGGAAACCGAAACGCAGCTCAACCGAGCGATCCTGCTTAGTGATAATCCGGCACGGTTTTCCGCGGACCTCTTCGATCCACTCGGCAATCTCCTTGGCGTTCGAAATTGAAGCCGAGAGCATCAGCAGCGTCGAAGAACTCGGCGTCAAAATAATGCTTTCCTCCCAGACCGGTCCGCGCTGCGAATCGGCGATGAAGTGCACCTCGTCCAGCACCACCAAAGAGGAGCGCTCCGAGGATTTGTAAAGCTCATTTCTATAGATCTCGGTGGTCGCCACTACGACCTGCGCCTCCGTGTCGATCTTGCGATCGCCGGTTAGCAGCCCCACTTTGTACTGCGGCTCGAACATCTTCTTCAGTTCATTATATTTGGTGTTGGAGAGCGCTTTCAGAGGGGTGGTATAAACCGCGCGCAGGCCGAGCAGCATGAATGCTTTGATTGCCTCGGTAGCGATAAAAGTCTTACCTGAGCCAGTGGGTGCCACGACCAGCGTATCCACACTATTAGCCACACTCGAGATCGCTTCTTTTTGAAATTCGTCGGGAACAAAAGGAGCGGGCTTTGGCACTCCAATGCCAGCCAGAAACTTTCTCCTCATTTCATCCAAATAGTGGCCGCGGCTCATACAGGCTTAAAAAACATTTAGTGCGGAGCCGGATGGGAGCTGCCCTGACCAAGCTCAAACCGACAAGTGACAAAAGAGCGCAGGAACGGCGAGGCCTCTGCTCGAAGTTTCGCTAGGTTTCCCCCGAACTGGATCGACCCGTCATACAGCGCATAGATCGAATCCACCACCGGCAGCAGCCGCCGCAGATCGTGGCTGACCACCAGCATCGTAGGCCGATACTCATGGTGCAGCTCGACAATTAAATTCATGATCACGCTGCTAGCCACTGGATCTAGTCCGGCCGTGGGGTCATCCAGCAGCACTACGGGAGGGTGTGATACCAGCGCCCGTGCCAGCGAGGTGCGCCGGCGCATACCGCCGCTAAGCTGTCCCGGCATCTTATGCCAGGCGCGCGCCAGTCCGACCCGGGCTAAGATCGCAGCAACGCGCTCGGTCACCGCGCGCCGCCGCTTGAGACCGAGCAAACTTACCGGCACCTTGCCGGAGACCAGCGGAAAAGCCACATTGTCCAGCACGCTAATCGAATCGAAGAGCGCACCCTCTTGGAACATTAGTCCGCAGGCTAGTGAGCCATCCTCGTTGGCGACACACTCGTCAAAGCACACCTCTCCGGAATCGGCGCGCATCACCCCGCCCATGATCTTGAGCAGCACGCTCTTGCCGCCGCCGCTCGGACCGATTAATCCGGTAATCGTACCCGGCTCCAAACTGAAGGTGACATCTTTTAGAATTTGTTTAGGACCGAAGGAGCGGCTGACGCCCTTAACTTGAAGCATTATTCAGAACCTGACCAATATCCGACATTGAGCTCGCTTGTATTTCGCGGCCTTCGAGAGCCTCGCGAGCGCTTTCCCAAATTTGCAGCTGCTGATCCAGCGACGAAGCGCGGCACATCGTCTTCGACCAGTCATATCCGCGACACATCTGAGATACGAGCTGCTTGAGCCGACCAATCACATGCCGCGGCTCGAAATCTTCGCTCAGAAGTTCAATATACCTCTTTACGATACTAAGCACGAGATGCTCATCGCGCTTCCAGTGCAGCTTGTTTCCGCTCACAATTTCACGAAAAACAAGGGGATTAGTGATCGCGGCGCGCCCAACAAAGAGTCCTGCCACTCCCCCGGCCAAGCGTTCCTCGGCGGAGGCGCGATCTACTACATCCCCGCTGCCAACTACCGGGATCTTGACCTGACTGGCCGCGTCCCGCACCACATTGTAATCTGCCACCCCGCGATATAGCTGTACTCGCGTGCGCCCATGAATCGTAATGGCTTCCACCCCTTCGGCTTCAGCCATCTTCGCTACATCCACGGCATTCTGCGAATTAGTGTCCCAGCCCGAACGAAATTTCATTGTCAGCGGCATCTTGACCGCAGCGCGAACTGCTTTAAGCAGCTCTTGCAGATGGTCGGGCTGCCGCATCAGCTCGCAGCCTCCGCCTTTCTTGACCACCTTCGGCGCCGGGCAGCCGCAATTGATATCGACGATATCCGCTCCACTGGCCTCAACCATGCGCGCGGCATCACTCATGCGCTTGATATCGTATCCGAAGATCTGCACGCAGAAAGGCCGTTCAGATTCGTAAAACCGCATCATCTTGAAGCTGCGCTCGACCTGCCGAGTCATGGCCTCGACTGAAATAAATTCAGTCGTTACCAGCCCGACTGCACCAGGATTCAATTCCTTAATTAATCTGCGGAAGGCGACGTTGGTGACTCCGCTCATCGGAGCAAGACCGAGCGCGGGTGCAATCTTGATATTGCGAACTTGATATGACGCCGGAAACATCGCGGGAGTATAACGTAGATGAAGATTTAAGTCATGGTGGGACGCCCTGCCCCAACGCTATTTATCAAGGCTGTCCCGAATCTTTTTAGCCAGCTCCTCGATCGTAAAGGGCTTTGGCATAAAGCCTTTGGCGCCGCTGTTTAGAAGCTTCTTTACCACCTCCATGGAGGCAAACCCGCTCATTAGCAGAATCTTGGCATCCGGATTTAACTGGCGCACCCGTTCAAAAACGTCCGCACCCGAGAGCTGCGGCATCAGCATATCCAGCACCACCAGATCGATCGCCTTCGGATCCTCGGCATAAATCTCCAGCGCCTCCGCTCCCGACGAAGCCATCTCCACCACATATCCAAGATGGCGCAAGCTCAGCCCCAAGACATTTCTAACCGGCGATTCGTCATCCACAACCAGCACGGTTTCGTTTCCGCCCTTCAGTACCGGCAGCTCTTGCGCCGCAACTTGTTCGACTTCCGCCGCTTCAATCAGAGGCCAATAAACTGAAACGGAAGTGCCATCTCCCGGTTTCGAAACGATCCGCACGGTCCCGCCGTAGAACTCTACAATTGATTTGACCGTGTAGAGTCCGAGCCCCGTACCTTTTTCATCCTTGGTAGAGAAGTACGGTTCGAAGACGCGCTCCAAGATCTCGTTCGACATCCCGTGCCCATCATCGGCAACTTCGATTACAGCAAACGAGCCGGCTGAGAGGTCCTTTCCTTCGAAAATCCGCTTCAGTTTCTCAGAGTCAGAGACGGTCTCTACGATAATACTGATCGTGCCCTTCCCCTGCACGGCATCCCGCGCATTAACTACCAGATTGGCGAGCACCTGTGTGATTCGGGCTTCGACCGCCAGG
The DNA here is from genome assembly GCA_019694515.1 of Oligoflexia bacterium. Lineage (GTDB taxonomy): Bacteria > Bdellovibrionota_C > UBA2361 > UBA2361 > JBGSMV01 > JAIBBU01. Next base: position 61,725 of record JAIBBU010000016.1, read on the forward strand.
ACAGTCAGCAACTCTGCCGGAATTCTAGATTGGATTGAAATCTGCGGAGTAATTGCGCCCCGTAACAGCATCAGTGTTTTGGCCACGACATCACAAAGATTGATGCGCGTAACCTTCTCCACCGCCTCAGCCTTGGAGAAGCTTAGAATCTGCTGCGTCATCAGAGAAGATTTCCGTGCCCCCTCCTCGATCGCCTTGATCGATTCGGAGTGCTTACCGGTGGCGGGCAGAATGCTCTTTAGATAACTAATGTGCCCGAGAATGCCCGCTAAGACGTTATTGAAGTCGTGCGCAATTCCTGATGCCAGGAGTCCGAGGGTCTGGAGCCGCTGCGCCTGGAAATTATCGGGAATCTTATCGCCCGAGGAACCGGCCAGGACCCGCCCCAGACGGTATCCTCCGGGGAGTTCATGAAAAGCGACCCGCGCTCGATAGGCATCACCATTTGGCAGCACAAGTTCAGCCGCCGCGTGGGTGCTTCGCAAATCGGACGGCTGCAGCTTGGGCCAACAGCTCTTTAGGTCAAAGGCCTGGCGGGTCTTCAGATCGAGCAGTCGACGGAATGCCGCATTGCAAAATGGACAGGTCAGGTCGGCCGCCACGACAAAAATCGGCTCGCTTACCAACTCCAAACTTTCGCTTAATACATCAATCATGAACTGCGATTTTGACGCCTTCCGGCTCCCATTTGAGCCCAATGGCGTCGGTAAAACATCACTTCAAAAAGGAAACGAGTGATAATGCACTTAACATTTCCAAATCCCAAAACTTACCGATGAGTTAAGCCCACGCTACCTCAATTAGATAAATCAAAAAAGGCTCGACTACTTGACATTTTTTATCTGGACAACCCGCACGCTAACTGGCTAGATCATCAATAGTTCGATTGGTGTGATCGCTTTTGTGACCTTATTTTATTTTGGACCCATCGCTTTCTTCCTTAATGGCTTCCCTGAATCTGCTGATATTGCTGTCTGAGTAGTCAGAATACGACTCACTCTCAAAAAACAGATTCAGAGTTAGCTAGGGGTTACACTAGCGGAGCCGCGGTTTAAGAGGGTCGGCGCTTCGTCATTGTCAGGAGTTTGAAGTATGTCGGACACGCACAAGGGGGTAGTGAAGTGGTTCAATGACGCCAAAGGTTTTGGCTTTATCGAACATCCCAGCGGTAGAGACGTTTTCGTACATTATTCGGTTATCGAATCTGAGGGATTCAAAACCCTGAAGGACGGCGAGAACGTCGAATACGAAATTAAAGAAGGTCCTAAAGGACTGCATGCTGTAAAGGTGCAGCGGACCGATCCGCCCCCTGACAAACACAAGAGCAAGGACGGCGACGGTGCTTCGGCCGATGGCGAGACAAGTGCTGCCGGCGACTCCGAAGAAGCTGATTCGCAGCACGCCAGCTCAGAAAGCCATTCGGAATCAGGCGCGCCTGATCAGGAATAGCATCGAGCTATTACTCCACTTCAGGAATCCTCTACTTCAGGAATTCGACCTATTTAGGGTTCTACCCACTTAGGACTTGGTACCTCTTGGCGGCTTTGCGGAAGCTGCGTGGACACCCCTAACCCGACTCGCCGGCTTATCAGACGCTTTGCCAACCTCGCAGCATTATAACGATAGGACGGTCTCCTATCGGTCAAAGATGAACAGAAGCGCCCAAACAACACAACCCGCACGATCAGCTGAAACAGGAGGTACTCCTTGGATCTCGGCCCGCGCACCGGAAACGTCCCTTGAGGAGGTCGATGTCAAGGCCGGCTCATATCTCCGGCAGATCGAAGCACTCGGCAGCTTCGAGGTAGCGTCTTCGAAAGCCGCATTGGACCAGCTCGCGCCGATCCTTTCACACGCCGAAGATCCTGGCTGTCGCGCCTTTCTCGTAAAGGCCATGCGCACCGTCAAACCAAAGCAGTTCGCCTACGACGAGGCTCGCGCAGCAGTTTTCGAAGCGCTCGCCCCCTTTAGCACGAGCGACAGCTCGGTTGTACCGCTGCTTTTTGAAGAGCTCGAGCATCAAGCCAGCCGAAGTATCTCAACTACTAAAGCGATCGAGATCCTGAATCAGATTCCAACAATTGAAGACCCGCGTTTAACGGAACGCGCTTTAAAGATCTTTACCAATCGAACGGACCCCTTGAAGCCGGAGGTCCTCGATTCTCTGACGGTTCGGCTTAAACCTCTCGAGGACTCTACGCAGCTGAAGGAGCTCAGAAGAACTGCTTTAAAGTGCTGCCGAGAGGCGGATCCAGAGGGATATCCCCTGCTTCAGGCGCTCGCACTCACCAGAAATCGGCGCTGCATAGATACCTTAACTAAGATCGCAAAGGGTACCACTAATGGCCGACTTCACATCCAGGATTTCGGCTTCTACTGTGGAATGGCTCTGATTGGATCGTTAGTCGGCGGGTGCATCGCGCTTGAGGGCGGCATGAAGCATGGCCTTAGCGTCTTTTTCCCCGGCGCTCTGGTTGGCGCAGTCGTCGTCACTTTGGGCGCAATCCCGGTTATCGGACGGCCCCGTATATATCGGGAGATCCGCTTTAACGAGGCTTACGCGCTTAAGGCTGTGCAGGCGCTCGGTGCCGTGGGGCAAAATGCAAAAGCGGAAGATGCGCTCAGCAAAATCTTGTTAAACCCGAAGAACAGCTATGTCATGCGGGCCGCTGCCGCGGATTCTTTGTCACGCATCAGTCATCTTTACCCGGAGCGGCTGATTGCGGGGCTCAGGGATCCGGCCGATGTGGTTCGGGAGCTTTGCCTCACCGCCTTGGCCAAGAGTGAGGATCCGAAGGTTAAACGGGCGATTCACAACTGTATTGACGACTCCTGCAGGAAAGTTCAGCTACTAGCATACGAGATCTTGGAGCGAGATAAGTAGCGAAGCGGCTCCGTCCTGTCCTTGCTGTAGATCTTACATATTTCGAGGATAAACTCCTCTCCGTGCGCTCGGCTCTGTCATTGCTGTACGCGTTACGCCAGGCGAGGACAGAATTGCTGCGCTGTTGAAGAAGTTCCTGCAACGGCGCCTTGATCTATCATCGAGCGGAGCGAAGGCCTGCCTCCGCTCATGCCTGAGCGCGCCCCCTGCCATTCCAAGCTCCTGTCAATGCGAGCCCCTGTCATTGCGAGCGAAGCGAAGCAAACCCTAACTTTAAGTCGTAATAGTCTCGGGGCTGAAAAAGTTAGGAGAACTTTCTGCAGATTTTCCAGCCAATGGCCGTAGTCTTAATGCTCGTAAGAAACTTTTACGGCTATCTAGAGACAAAGCCTACATCGACATAATGTTAGGGGTTGCTTCACCCTCGCCAAGCTCGGGTTCGCAATGACAGAATTATCGCTTTCGAAAGATACAACATCCACAATCGCGAGCGGAGCGCCAGAGACGGTCGGCGAAGACGGACAAGAGTCGCCCCACTGCGGGCTAGCGCGATGACGGGGCTCTGCGTCCCCTTCATAGCACCGCTGCAGCTGCGATATTATTTGCTCGCAAACCCCAGCTCCCCATTCCACTCATCAGACGGTGGGGATTGCCGCAACTTTTCGATCTCCAGCAGATAGAGCTGGGCAGCCTTAGAAAGCTTCTTCTCGAGCGCTTCAACCTCTCTTGTTAGCCCCTCCGCGCCGTCCCAGTTGCGAAGACGAAATAGATTGAGTGCCTTGGTCCATTTGCTTTCGACCTCCTGGCTCACCGGCTCCTCAAACACGGTGAAGATCTGAATCGCCTGACTCTTTCCCGACACCACAATCTGCCCTAAGGCGAGTGGCTTGAGCGAATCTCCAATATCTTTACGGGTACTCTCTGAGATCAGCACGGAGGTTCCGAAGTACTTGTTCAGCCCTTCCAATCGTGACGCAAAATTAATTGAGTCGCCAATCGCGGTATAGTCAAAGCGCTTTGCCGAGCCCAAGTTTCCGACGACCATCGAGCCGGTATTTACCCCCACTCTGGTGTTCAACGCTGGGAATTTTCCGGTCGCATTAAATTTTCTGACTTCGCGCTGAATCGCCAGCGCGCTATCGCAGGCGCGCTTGGCGTGATCGGATAATTTGATCGGCGCCCCATACAGCACGAAGACAGCATCTCCGATGAACTTAATCAGCGTGCCCTGATACTCAAAAACAATATTCATCACCTCAGTGAAATATTCATTTAGCATCGTGGAGACCTCGGTCGCACTCATGCGCTCGGTGATCGAGGTAAACCCTTCGATATCGGTAAAGAGCGCCGTAGCGAAAACGCTCTCGCCACCCAGCTGGAGGCTTTCGGGATTAGTGCGCATGCGCTTGGCCATTTCAGGGGACAGATACATCTGAAATGCGCGTTCCACCTGCTGCTGCGAGCGATGCGTAACAAAGTAGTAAGCCAACGTGCTCCCGAGATATGCAACCGGCAACACCAGGGTCATCAAGATCGCTCCGGGAATGAAGAACCCGCCCAAAAACGAGAAGTAAGCCAAGGCGCTCCAGCTTAACGCCGCCGCGAACAACAGCGCGCCAGCCCATTGCGGCTTAAGACTGAAGATCGCCGCACTAATCAGCCAGGTGAAAAAGAAAAGAATCAGCCCCTCGGTCCAGGCGGAGCTACGTTTGATCCATTTATGCTCCAAGATGTTCGCCGCGGCAGTTGCCTGAATCTCGACCCCGAACATGCTGCCGCGCTCATAGAACGGAGTCCGATAGGTATCCTTCTGCGCGGGACCAAGCTCTGTACGAAGGTTCAGCCCCAGAAAAACGATCTTGTCCTTGAAGGTATCGAGCGGCAATGCGCCCTTCTCGTTTAGCACCTGATGGTACGGGTAAGTCGGAATAGCCCCAGGCGGTCCGTAATACCATAAAAAATCGCGATCACCGGGCCGCGCTTGATCATCCCCGACAGCGGCCTCGTAGAGCGACGGTATATCGCGCGTGGCATTGGTGCGCGGTACATGGAAGCGCCGCACATAGCCATAATCCTCAGGCAGCCGCGCCAAGGCTACTTTCTCCGCGGCATTCGAAAAAACATCGGGCGGCTCCAGCAGCTCTTCCATCGTAAAACGGCCTGAGGCAGTCGCCATCTCCCGCACCCCCGAATCAGCGCCGATCACGGTGGGACTCAGACTCATAGCCGCGCCAAGATTCCTATCAACCGCCTGGTCAGATCCCTCCTCCAGAAATAGGATATCGATCACAACGCGCCTGACTCCGTAAGTAGCCAGTTTCTTCAGCAGCTCCGCATGCAGCGCCCGAGGCCAAGCTTTATCAAGTGGAATTCCCAAGATCCGGTAGCTGGCCTCATCCATCGCGATTAAGGCCACGTCTTTGGGGGGTGCAATTGGTCCGCGCAGGTTAAACCAAAGATCCAGTGCCAATGGTTCGATGCGGTCTCCCCAGGAACTCTGAAAGAGCTGCAGGTGCAGCACAGACACCAGCAGTCCCAGGAGAATGATTATAATAGCGCGCTTCACCACGGCTATTATGAGCGGCGGGCTAATTCTTTAGCAACGCGCCAAATTCTTCTCGGATCTTCTTTATTTTGGGGCCAATCACAATCGAGCAATAGGGTTTGGAGCGATTGTTATTATAATAGTTCTGGTGGTAGTCCTCTGCCGAATAGAACTCAGTAAGTGGTTCAAGCTGCGTTACGAGCTCCTTTCCTCCCCACAGCCCGGACTTCGCAATTTCGTTCTTGATGCTCTCTGCTGCCTGTCGTTCAGCCTCGTTTTTGTAAAGGATTATAGAACGATACTGCTCCCCCTTATCGTTGCCCTGGCGATTCAGAGTAGTGGGATCGTGAGCATGAAAGAATATCGTGAGGATCTGCTGTAGGGAGATGATTTTGGGATCATAGCTGACCTTAATCACCTCAGCGTGCCCCGTGCGGCCCTCGCTGATCTCTTCATAGGTCGGGTTTACAGTGCGCCCGCCCGCATAGCCGGATTCGACCTGTTCCACTCCCTTGAAGAGCTGAAACACTGCTTCAACGCACCAAAAACATCCCCCTCCTAACACGATCGTCTGGATATCTTCGCTCATGGCTTTTTTACCTCCAGCTGCGGAGCTCGGATCTTGGGCTCGTGCCGAGACACACACTGCGAATGCTGCGATTAGAAGCAGCCATAGCCGTCCGAGTTTCCACGCCATAAATATAGGCTCCTTGAAGATAGAGTAACGCGTTTGTCATCTATCCACCAGGACGCCCCCCTATGGCCATTTCTTTCCGAACGCCAGCTGCGCCTTGCGATCAGGAATACGGGTATACTTACGGCTCTTTAATGCACTCTCGGCGAAACCCTTGCCGATGCGATCGACGATCACCTGCTTTCCGGAGAGCGAGTAGAAGATTCGCCACGCGCTGCACCCCATGCGGTAGCCCTTCCCATGCCGCCAAATGCGCCGGGTACGGTTGGGGGAAGGATCGACAATCAGAATCTCCTGGGCCCGGGTAAAGAAATCTATCCCCCATTCGCAGTGAAGCCATTCAAGCTGCTCGGCCGCCAGCGGGGAGAGCTGCACCTCAAAACGGGGGCGCTCCGCCAGCTCACGCTCCAGCTCAGAAACCCAGCCGGGGTTTGCCTCGGGAAATGCGTCCACCTGCGGAAGGTATGGTTTGATATCAAGGATTGGAGTGCCGTCCACTAAGTCAGTCTCGCCGACAACCAGGCTCCGTCCTTTGACATTGAACAGCTCCACGGCTGTGAGTCCGATCGGGTTTGGACGGTAAGGAGAGCGCGTCGCGAACACTCCCCTTTTTACCTTGCCCCCGCGGGGGGGACGAACCTGCGGTTTCCAGTTCTTATTTCGATCAAACCACCAGAGGAGCCAGATCCGATCGAACCCCTCCAGATCTTTCAGCGCCTGCTCGAAGTTCTGACCGGAAGCGAGTTCGATGATGTTACGCTCGCCGGAGCGGCTGCCCGGTTGAGGTGGGGCGTCGAATTTGGCGCGCTTATCTGTACGTATAAACCCGATAGGTTTAAAGCTGAGCGAT
>JAIBBU010000049.1 GCA_019694515.1 Oligoflexia bacterium
AGGTTATCGATCTCATCTTGATGTTCGGCGTTCTTGAATTCAGTGCGGGAGCTAATTTTCCAACCGACACGTGAATCGTAGGCCTCGTCCCACCAGCCATCCAGGATGGAGAAGTTTAATCCGCCATTCGGACAAACCTTCATGCCCGAGGTGCCGGAAGCTTCCATGGGCCGGATCGGATTATTCATCCACACATCGACACTGCTGGTCATCAGGCGGCCGAGCCCCATATCATAATTTTCAAGGTAGATTAAGCGTCCCTTTAACTCCGGCGCCCGCGAAGCTTCGACGATCTGCCGAATAGTCTGCTTGCCGACACCGTCAGCGGGATGAGCCTTGCCGGCAATGATCAGCTGCACTGGGCGTTCGTCATTGCCGAGCAGTCTGGCAATGCGCTCGAAGTCCTTTAGAAACAGAGCTCCGCGCTTATAGGTGGCAACCCGTCTGGCAAATCCGATTGTAAGGAATTTCGAGCTAAGGCCGCGCACGGTTTCGCGGATCAGTTTTGGAGTTTCTCCTCTGCGGGTGTAATCTTCGGAGACCTTGGTCTTCACCATCTCGATGAAGCGTTTCTTCTGCTGCTGTCTAGCGCTCCAAAGCTCGTCATCCGCGATGTGTTCGACGCTGTTCCATACCTCGGGGTCGTCATCGTTTTGTCCCCAGCGGATCGGGAGATTCTTCTCAAGCAGCTGCCGCATGGGCGGACTCAGCCACGTTTGGGTGTGAATGCCGTTGGTGATGGGGAAGATGGGCACCTCTTCGGGGTCCAAATTCTTCCAGACGTGCGTCCACATCTTGCGGCTCACCTTGCCGTGCAATTTGGCGACTGCGTTAGAACGTCCGGAAAGTTTTAGTGCTAAGACCGTCATTGAAAAGATTTGTCTTCCGGTGGCGTCGCGATCGGCGCCGAGGTCGACAAACTGCTCCCAATTAATGTGGACTTCATCTGCCACATACTCACGCATGTAATGTGCCAAGAGTTCCATCTCGAAGTTCTCGTTGCCTGCCGGCACCGGAGTGTGAGTGGTGAAACAAGTGGAGGCACGGACGGCTTCTTTGGCCTCTTGGAAGCTAAGTCCCTGTGAGAGGAATTCTTTAATGCGTTCCATGGTTAGAAAAGCGCAATGCCCTTCGTTCATGTGCCAAACGGAGGGTTGGAGCTTTAGCACTTCTCTTACAAGTCGAGCGCCGCCGATGCCTAATACCATCTCCTGTTTAATGCGGGTGCGGCGATCTCCTCCATAGAGCTGCGCGCAGAGCCAGCGGTCATCGGGTTCGTTCTCCTGCACGTCGGCATCCATCAAGAAGAGCTTGGTTCTTCCGACCTCGGCTACCCATACTCTTAGAAAGATATTTCGGCCCGGGAGCTTCACCTGTACTTTGGCTTCAGTGCCATCGTCGTTTAACAGCTTCTTAATCGGCATCGCGGAGCAGTCGAGGAGGTTGTAGGTTTCCTGCTGGTTACCGTCGGCATCGATATACTGGGTAAAGTATCCGTTGCGGTAAAAGAGCCCGATTCCGATCAGAGGCATATTTAAGTCAGAGGCGGTCTTGAGGTGGTCACCCGAAAGTATTCCTAATCCGCCTGAATAAACGGGCAGGCATTCGTGCAGGCCGTACTCCATAGAGAAATAGGCGATCGGACGCTCTGCGCTGATGGCGCTGCAGTGTTCGACCCCGAGGCGGCCGTCATTGAGGTAGTTCTGGAATGCCTCCAGCACCTGTCGATATAGCGCCATGTACCCCTTGTCGCGGGTTTTGCGTTCTAGCAGTTCGCTATCAACCTTGTTGATTAATTCAATGGGATTTCGTTTGCTGGCAACCCAAAGATCACTATCGATCTCGGCGAAAAGTCTCCGCGCATCGGGATTCCAGGTCCACCATAGATTGTGTGCGATGTCGTAAAGTCCTTGCAGGGCGTTAGGCAGAGTAGAAACGACGGTAAAGGTTCGATAGCTGGGAGTATCGGAGTGATGCCAGCGTCGCACCCGCGCTTTATCAGGTGATTGGAAGCGCTGTTGAGCCGCCGCGATTGCATCTTGATATGCTTCGGAGTAACCGCGGAAGAAAATCTCCCAGTCAGCCTGAGTGGCAACCCTTCTAGCGCGGCGGGCCATCTCTGCATGTTCGGCCGGGGTTTGGGAGAGCTCTTGGAAGAGGAGCCTCGTCAGATCTCCCATGACTGCTTCCGGGGCCTGAGTCTTGCGGGGTACGATTGATACTCCCTGGTGTGGATCGGAGACGACTCCGGCTGCCCAGTCGCCGAATCCGGCGAGATCGGTAGTGATCGTGGGAACAGCGTAGGCGATGCTTTCCAGCGGGGTGTATCCCCAAGGTTCATAGAACGACGCAAAGACACCCAGGTCGCAGGCAGATAAAACGCTCTCATAAGGGAGGTCGAGAATTCCGTCGTGTCCGTCGAGGTATGCTGGTGAGAAGATCACATTGACCTTGTTATCCCGGCCATTATTCAGCTGCAGACGCTGACAGGCTCTAATAATCGGATCGTTGGGTTCGTCATGGACGTGATGAGTGGTAACCCCAACCGCTGTGGCGTTCTGATCCCAGGGCTGATTTCCATGCACGCGGCGGTGAACCGACTCCTGCACGCCGCGCGGGTCCGCGCAGATCGTAAAAAGTGCTACGACCGGCGGAAGGGCGGGATAGTTTCGAACCTGAGCTTCTAACTGCCCCAAGCTTTCTAGAAATATATCGTAACCTTTATTGTGATATTCATAACGTCCGGAGGTAATCCAGAGTCTTGTATTGTCAGGGAGATCTTTCTGTAAGAAGTTCCTTGCGAAATTTAACAGGGTACGCCGGTGCTGTTCTGGTTCGCTCCTCTCAACAGAGTAGTCCGGGAGCTTATGAATGTTTAAGCCGTTCTGCACTACGCGGTCGGGATGCCGTCCTAAGATCACGGTAGCTTCTTCGGCTGTCACGCGGCTCACGGTGGTAAAGATATCTGATTCCTGTGCGCATGCGGTTTCCATGCTGTGCTTGGCAGCAACTCCGTAGGTGTTAGCCTCTTCGCGCGGACGGAGTGTGTCGAGCTCAAGGTGCATCGCCCGGCCCAGCCCGGCGATACAACGCCCTAACATCGTGGCGTGGGTGGTAAACACGACGCCGATCTCGGGCAGATGTTTGCGCAGATATAATAGTCCGCCGCCAGTCATCCACTCATGAAAGTGGGCGACGCCCCGGTCTTCGCTGCCCATTAAGGTGTCATGGATCACTTCTATGACTTCGCCCACGGCGGTCGAGAAAAGGATCGGCTCCATGTAATCCCATCCGCCAGCGTAGGAATCGACGCCGAAATCGCGCCAGTAACCATACAGCACCTGATTAACGTCGTAGCGGTTATGAAAATCTACCAGGATTGCTTTAGGGTTTCCCGGAATGAGCCAGCGGCCCATGCGGCAGCGCAGCCCCTTCTTAGCCAACGGCTCCCGCAGCTGCTCGAAGCAGGGCTCGTTGGTTTCTTTAAACTCAGGCTGACTTTGCAGCCACGGTCCGAAGACAAAATAGTTCTCCCCAAATTCAGCGCAGGCTTGGGGAGCTTTGCTTTTTAGAACTGTGTAGATGCCGCCGACTTTATTGCAAACTTCCCAGCTGGTCTCGAATAGAAAATCCATAGTCACCTTTGTCGTAGATTCGCACCCCTTTAGACGCGGTTAAGACCTTAACCGATCTCTAAATTAACTTGGGCACGGCTTTTTTCGAGGGAAAGGAGAGGGGCGAGCTGCGGAGCTGATCGATGAATTCTAGTATGACAGCAGCTGGCAGTTACTCGCACTCGAAAACTAAAATGAGTTTCTATCCTCACGCTTTTCTTCGCGCCTTATTCATGAACAAGAGACTAAGATTTGAAGTGGGGAAAAACATTATCTTTCTTTGCGGGAAGGAAGATCGCGGATCAAGAGCGGCTGTGTTCGGTCGATAGTTCCACAGGAGGATCGCGGGTATTTCGCTTCCGGCCTGAGTTCAGGCTGCATCATACAAGTGGACTACGCACCGATAAATTCAAGATGAAAGTAGTAATGTTAGGGTGGGAGTACCCGCCCCAAATTAGCGGCGGTCTTGGAACCGCCTGTGAAGGACTGACACGCTCGCTCGCCAGGCATGAGGTTGATATTCGCTTCGTGGTGCCCTATCTCTACGGAAGCGAGAATGCCCCCCATATGACGCTGGTTGATCCAACCCCCACGGGGCTGGCCTTTAATCATTTCGAATCGATCGAAAAGACCTCGGAGAGTAAGCGCATTAGGACTGAGCGCATCGAGGCTTTTCTCTCTCCCTATTGGACGCCCGAAGTTTTTGAGCGAAAGCTTACGGCGCTGCATGAATTGCGGGGCACCAAAGAGCTGCGCCGTCGTTTTGCAAGAAGTGTCCCGAAAGAGATCCAGGTTTGCCGCAGAAACGGGAACAAGTACGGGCAGAATATTTTCGAGGAGGTGGGGCTCTATACCTCTAATGTATTGGCTACGATCGGCAGCGATCGCTCCTTTGATCTGATCCACGCCCATGACTGGATGACCTATCCGGCGGGAGTAGCGCTGGCAGAACTAACCGGCAAACCGTTGGTCGTTCATGTGCACAGCTTGGAGTACGACCGCAGCGGTGCCAATGTGAATCATGAAATTGACCACATCGAGCGCATGGGTACCAGCCGGGCGACCAAAGTGATAGCGGTTAGTCATTACACTAAGTCTTTGCTGCAGCAGCATCACGGCCTCAATCCCGAGAAAATCGCGGTGGTTCATAATGGGGTCTACCCGCGAGAGGCTACCCGCAGCTATCAAAGATCTACGGATTGGCCGGAGAAATCGGTGTTGTTCCTAGGACGGGTGACCTTCCAGAAGGGCCCCGACTACTTCGTCGAAGCTGCGGCGCGTGTGATTGAACATGTGCCGGGAGTAGTATTCATTATGGCGGGTTCCGGCGACATGCTGGATCGGATGGTACAGCGCACTAAGGAGCTTGAGATCCAGGACAATTTCTGGTTCCCCGGATTCGTTAGAGGTGCTGAGCTGGAGCGGATGTTAAGTCTAGCGGATCTCTATGTGATGCCCTCTGTCTCTGAACCTTTTGGAATATCCGCGTTAGAGGCGATTAGCTTCGATACCCCTGCAATTATTTCGCGGCAGTCCGGGGTCTCCGAGGTGTTGGATCATGCCCTCAAAGTCGATTTTTGGGATGTCGACCGCTTGGCGGATCTGATCATTAACGGACTTCTACATCAAGAGCTGCGCGAAGACATGATCAGCATGGCGCGGGAAGAGGTTAAGCGTCTGCGCTGGGACGCGGCCGCCGACAAAACTTTCAGTGTCTATTCCGGACTTGCGCATTAATATTTAGAGCGTGCTTCGCGTTCGCATCCAAAAACTCTTTTTCAATTTCGAAAGGCGCGGCCAGCGCAATTGTTGAACCTTTGGCGGCGCGCAGTGAATCACCTTTATGGGTCTTCTTAAGGTGACTTTCGATATGCCGTCCGTAAATTTCTATTTTCAAGTCCATCAACCCTTTAGATTAGGAACTTGCTCATATCTAAACCGAAACAAGCGCGGCGTTCACAATTATTTCGACGCCGATAAAAACGGCCAGATAATGCGCAAGGTGGCGGAGAAGTGTTATCTCCCGACCAATCAACTGATTTTAAAACTAATCAAGCGATATAACGGAGCGTTCCGAGCTGCGTACTCTATCACCGGAGTAGCGATTGAGCAGATGGAGAGATATGCGCCGCAGGCTTTAGATTCTTTTAAGGCGCTGGCCGATACTGGGTGTGTCGAGTTCATTGGTGAGACCTACTACCATTCGCTCTGCAGCCTGTATGATGAGGCTGAGTTTCGTGATCAGGTACAGCTGCATCGCGAGTTAATGCAGGAAGTTTTCGGGCAGTCTCCGCGGGTGTTTCGAAATACCGAGCTGATTTATCAGGACCATATCGGCCTGATGGCTCAGCAGCTGGGTTTCAAAGCGATCATCGCTGAAGGTTGTGATGATGTCCTGGGGTGGCGCAATCCCAATTTCGTCTATACCGTCCCCAACTCCGAGATGCGGCTGCTTTTGAAGAACTACCGGCTGTCGGATGATATCGCTTTTCGATTCTCTAATCGTGCCTGGAGTGATTGGCCCCTGACCGCCGATAAATTTGCGAAATGGGTGCATGATATCTCAGGAAACGGCGAGATCCTAAATCTCTTCATGGACTATGAAACGTTTGGAGAGCACCAGTGGGAAAGCACTGGGATTTTTCAGTTCCTAGAACATCTCCCGGAAGCCGTACTGCGTCATCCAGATTGGCAGTTCTCTACCCCTTCCCAGGTAATAGAGGCCTACGCCCCGAAGGCTGATATTCACTTTCACAGATTAACTTCCTGGGCCGATGTGAACAGAGATATTTCAGCTTGGCGTGGAAACCGGATGCAGCATTCGGCGTTGGAGAAAATTTACGCAGTCTCGGCGCAGATGCGGAAGTCTGGGGATGAGTATGCCCTGGACATCTGGCGCAAGCTTCAGACCTCTGACCATTTCTATTATATGTGTACGAAATGGTTTGCGGACGGCGATGTGCATGCCTACTTTAGCCCATACGAGAGCCCCTATGATGCGTTCATTAATTATATGAATGCGTTTAAAGACTTCAGCGAGTACTTCCCCGAGAAGCGCATCGCCCGAATCGAACGTTCCGTGCAGGTGCTTAGTACTCCGACCGCTCCTTCAAAACGCGACGGGCGCTTGCCGCCTGAGAGCGTACGAGAGGAAGTGCGGCTTCCGACAGCGCCGCATTAAACTAAGGGAGTGATCTCTGAAAATCTCCTGCGCCAAGAAGACCTAGCGGAGGCTCGATTCCTCTTATATTCGTGAGTTTATTATTCAGGCTTAGGCCGGACCCCATAAAAAGCCTTGGCGCTTGAGCGATTTAAGGAAATCCAGCGATTTTCCGATAAGTCTGGTTGGACAGTTAGCAGACTATTTTTCGGTTATTAAGGGACTTTTTCAATGAGAGCGATCCTCCAAACACTTACTGTGGCGATGCTTATTGTGGCCTCTGTCAATGAGGCGGTTGCGGCTAACAAGTATAAGGTCACGGGCAGAATCGCCGGGGCTAATGGATATACCGCGATGCTACTCTTGAAAAACGGCAATACCAAATCTGCGACGTTGGGCGCCTCCGGAAAGTTTACCTTCAGCCAACTGACCACCGCAAATTTGAACGGCGCTTCGATTCAGTTGATTGATGCGGATGGGCAGTATGCGGGTATGGTTGTCTTAGGGGGTTCGGGTTCCAGAGTCGGAACGACTTTCAAGGGCAAAGCCCCGGAAGATGGGGTAAAGCATAACCTTGGCAGGATCACGCTACTAGATGGTTATGCCAAAGTTAAGGCGGGGCAGCTCGCAGCGAAGTACTTCGCTAAGCGGGTCCAGGCAGTAAACGGTAAGCCGGTGGGAGCCAGCAATCTTGGCGTGGCTTCGACGAGTCAGTCTGCGCGAGTGAGCGCGAAACTCAGGAGCAATGCTGATGAGGTAGGGGCGGATAGCGATTTAGATGGCTTGCCGGACTCGATCGATGCCGACGATGACGGCGATCTCGTGCTCGACCCAGCCGATCCTGATTCTGCAGGAGCGGACATCCCCTATACTGGATTAAATTTGGATTTCAGATCTGCCATCAATGCCAATGTGCGGGATGGGCTAACTGAGGAGGCGATTGACGCCATAATTGGCGGTGAAAACAAGTTTTCTCTGACTTTCTTTTTCTCTCTACCGCAGGAATCTACCGTAGACGGTGGTCATATCATATGTGCGGACTCTTTGACTTATTGCCGTCCGAATACACCGCTTGCGTACTATGGTGGAGTGTCAGAAAGCAGCTCGGATTTCAGAAATCACCCCTGGAGCGAGCTTTTGACTGATGAGGGCTTCCCCCGTATGGAAGAGATTGCTCTGGGAGAGGGAAATGCAATTGTCGCCAGTATTCAACCGCGCGTGGGACGTGATCAGTTTCGGCCTGGAGATATGTATAGCATCCGGCTCACAAGCGGATCCACCGAGGTGTCATCGCGCACTATGGCGTTAGCGCCTTATTTTGTTTCTATCCCCGCAATTAAGGAATACGACGCGGGTTTCGGGAATGTCAGTGTCGATTATAATGCGGTAACTCCGATCAGCGGATCAATCCCGGGAACGAGTCCAGGGGATCCGATCGTATTATCTGGAACGGGAACCCTGCAGCTCACATTCTGGCGGCCGCAGCGTCCGGCGGTTAGAAGTGATGAGACGGGCTATTATGATCAGGGCAATCTCAACTACGGATTAGTGCTGGATAGCCTACAGGCCTCGTGTGCCGGGCTGTATAGCGGAGTTTCCGAAGAGCTAACTGAGGATCCGGATGCACTAGGAGAAGGGGGAAGCCCATTCCCGAATCAGGGTGCAAAACTCTATCCGCTGCTCGACTCCGCCGGAGACCGGGCCGCGGACGCCGCTAATACTCTTACCTACACGGTAGATCTCAAAACTTGCTTATCGCGAGCTGGAGGGGCTCCTGGGACCTACGGAATTAGCGTGTCGGCTGCTGGACAGCAGGTGACCGGGGGACAGAGTGCGGCAACTGCATCGTTCTACGTTACTATTCCGTAAACATCCTCTTAGCTCCACTCAGCGGCGCTGCAAATCGAGCCGGTCGAATCTTGCACTGATGCTGCTCATAACGCGCGGTGGTGTGTTCGGCCCCTGAGCTAAACCTCTGCACTTCCCTGAGAGGGTGAATGGGAGACCAAGAAATGATATCCACATGTTGGGTGGAATGGCTTCTGCTCCATGACGCGATTGGTCCTGGTCTGCCATCGCTAAGTTACCGTTCTACCTATCAAATTTAGACATTGCGCTAGAGCTGTTGGGTGACAAGGTTGCGTTCTTTGACTTGGGATTTCCTGGAAGATACCGTTAGTCAGTAGTTTTTTTGGGGCAGTTATGAACATGAGGCAGTTCCAAACCTTCTCATCTTTTGATCCAACCACTCTAGCGATTGTCGATGGGTCGGGTACTTCGCAATTTGAGATATGGAATGGGGAGTATTGCAACGACGAGTCGGAAGCCCGCACATCTTTCGGCTATGTCGGGAAAGGCGGCGTCGAGCTAAGGACTCCCCAGGGAAAGTTCAATTTGCGCGAGGGAATGTATTTTGGCGCGCCTTCTCAGTTTAGCCTGCACGGAACTGCCGGTATTCTATTTACCAAGAAGGGGTTCACGGGGGTTCTGACTATTGCTGGGCCGGTCGAGGAGCTCGGGCGATTGAAATATATTGATGGTTGCTCTGATTCGGTGCTGATCCAACCTCTCGTGAAAGGTGATCCATGTTTCAATTTTCTATCGTTGCCGCAGGGCATTGATCAAACAGCGCATACTCATCCAACTGTTCGGCTTGGACAGATCATAAGTGGTGAAGGGTACTGCGAAACATCTTCCGGTCAGTTTCCGCTGCGACCCGGGGTGTCTTTTGTCCTTCCTCCTGATGAGATTCACTCGTTCCATACCCCCGCGTCGTCGCTACGGCTTGTTGTGTTTCATCCCGACACAGATACTGGGCCCTCGCACGACGATCATCCGATGCTAAATCGTACGATTGTAAATGGAAAATCGGCAGCTACGCTTGACGAGATTCGCACACGCTAAGTAGTAAGAATGGTCTTTGATGTTAGCAGATTCCCCGATCAGGAACGCGCCATTCTCCGGAGGGCATGCATAGAGTTCCCCGATCACGAATTTTCAAGGTTGTTTGCAGACCGTCGTGCGGGACATGTGCTGTACGGCGTTCTTAGGGATAAGAAGCGAGCGCTCGGCGACATTTTTGTGAAGGCCGCGCTTGCTGATAGTGCAAAAGCAGCGCTGCGTCGTGAAGTTAAAGCCTATGAAGCGCTAGGGAAGCACGATTTCCTACCAAAGTACTATGGGGTACTTGAAGCGGGCGACTGTGTTGCTCTGCTAATTGAAAGTCCGCAAGGTGCGCATTGGCCTCCTCCCTGGAGTGCGGAAAACGTGGAGCGCATTCAGAAGACTCTGGAGGTCGTATCATGCAGTGTTGCTCCGGAGCTGGATACTCCAATCTCCGCGTTTGAAGGGATGTTAAGTGGATGGCAGAGGCTGGAGCGGGAGGAACGCTTGCGCCTAGCCGAGGACCGCTTGCAGCTGGCGCCGGGAACCCTTCAACGCAACATTCGTCATTTGATCGCGCTTTCGGAGCAAGCATTGCAGCCAAGTGGCGAACTGTTGCACTTTGATGTGCGGAGCGACAATGTCTGCTTCCGGGCGAACGGAGCACCTCTGCTCCTCGACTGGAGCTGGTGGTGTCGCGGGCAGGTCGGCAATCAGCTTGCTGCTTGGGGAGCCTCGCTCTCCCGTGAAACCAACCAAGACGTTTGGACAATCGGCTTGGATGTACGTCCTGAACATGTTGCGCTAGTCGCTGGATATTTCGCCCAGTATTTTGGGATTCCTTACGAGGGCGCCTCGCACGTTCGACCGCTCCAAGCGCGGCAGGCGGAAATTGCGGTGGGTTGGCTGCAACATTTGGGAGTTATCTAGAAGAAGAGGTAGAGATGAAAAGCTTTAGAGAGTTTGTAAGGTCAGCAGCCTCGAAACCCCGTGGTATTTTTGTCCTGAATCATTGCCCTTTTATGCAGGAAGCGCTTGTCACGACTGCACTCGACTTTGTGGTCATCGATGTTGAGGCTTCGCCATTTGAACGCCGAGAACTGCTATTTGCGTTGCAGGCACTCAAGTCTTCCGAACTGGAAATCTTGGTGCGTGTCAAGAACAAGACGTTTTCGGATATCGAGCAGGTGCTCGACCTTGGGGTCTTTACGCTCGTGGTTCCAAAAGTGAATACAGCTGCCGAAACTAAGGACCTGGTAAATGCTTGTTATTTCCCCCCTCTAGGTAGGCGCGGACTAAATCCAGTACGAAGCTCGCGGTACTTCGAGGAAGTCGGGGCGTATGTGGCGGCACATAATAACGATATGACCTTGCTTGTACAAATAGAGACCAAGGAAGGGTTATTGAATGTCGATTCCATCGTCGCGCAAGAAGGCGTGCACGGTGTTTTCGTTGGATTGGGAGATCTCGCTCTTGCGCTCGAGGTACCGCTCCAGATTGACCATCAAAGGGTCACCGATGCGTTGGTTAGGATCAAGCATAGTTGCGCGAAGCATGGAAAACTTTGTGGGTCCTTTGCTCCAACGCTGCAGTTCACGCATAAGCTTGAGCAAGAATTGGGGTATGATTTTGTAGCGACGGGCAATGATATCTTGTGGTTAAAGCGGGGCCTCGCGCAACTGACAGCTTAGTATGAATCCCTCTTTTTCTCCGCAGCATAGCGCCGCGATTCTCAGCGAAATTCTTGCTCAGATGCGAGATCTTGTCGATGGCAGCGCGGAGCTAGGTCTGCTTGGCGCCACTCTACCAGCATCCCAGGGGCGGGTCGTCTCACTTAATCTCCCGCCGAACGTTAACAACGCCCACGGGTGGTATCAGAGTATGCTCCGGGCTGGCTTGGCTGTCCGACACCCAAGTGCTGTGAAAGGAGGCATGGTGTGGGAGCCGCGTGGGGTGGCAATGTTGGCATCCTACCATAACTTAGTGACAGATGCTTACAAGCGCTTTGGGCTTCAGGAGTATGACTTTCCGTTGCTCTATTCTGAGCGCTGCTTTGCGCCGCTGGATGAACTTTTTCCGCTCGCGAACAAGCTTCTGCGGGTACATGCGAAGGCGGGATCGGCTGCGATAGGCGCGCTCAATTCGAGTGGCGAAAGCCCAATCTATGGATACTTTTCGGGGAAAGTTTTCCCGCCGACTGGGATGTTCCGAAGGGCGCGTTATTATCGCCCGCCGCACGGTGGAGACGCGCTGTTGCGTCCCGCAGAGGCTTGTGACGTGTA
Organism: Oligoflexia bacterium; assembly: GCA_019694515.1. Taxonomy (GTDB): domain Bacteria; phylum Bdellovibrionota_C; class UBA2361; order UBA2361; family JBGSMV01; genus JAIBBU01. The sequence goes on from JAIBBU010000049.1 coordinate 11,940, forward strand.
TGAAGCTTATCAGTTTGTCGCTCCCACGACAGCGGCGATTGTTGGAGCCATGCGTAGTAATAAGGAGATGCTCGACTCTATTTTCGCCGCGATTGGCATTCGACCGATTTGGTCTATTCGGCCGATTTGGACCAACAACGCCATTATGAACGACCTTATTCTATCTGCTGATGCCGTGCTCCCGGATCGACGCTTGGTGCAGTTAGGGGCGATCTATCTCCAGAAGGACGAGCTTACTAATAGGTATAAGATGCACCGAGCTGCTGACTCATCAATCGAACATGGCCGAATGGTTGTTGGGTACTGCTCGCGACGCGCTCTTACGGTAGCTGTGGCTTATGCCGCGATGCAACCGCGGGGTCTAACGCTGCCATCGGCAATCGCTCCTATTCAGGTGGGATTTGTGGGTAGCCCACCGCTTGGCGAGCAAATTGAATTGCTGGGTAATGCGCTTGAGCAGCTTGGTTTGCGTTGCGAGTTCGTGACGAATGCGGAGTCGGGGCGGACGAGAAGCTGTCTTGAGCGATTTGCGAGCCAAGGTATTCCGATCAGCGCGGTGCTGAGGGAGAGTAAAGAGCAGCCCGGACTTTTACGGGCGTCGCTGGTTGAAAACGATACGCTCTGCGAGTTTAGGCTCGAACCTGCCTGTGGAGATGTAGTGGCGAGGGAGGTTTTCAAAGCGCTTTCCCGAGTTGATCAACGGCTGACTGCACGGGTGGAAGGTTTGGTTAGCTCATCTTTTTCAGCTATGCATGAAGCAACTTCTAGCGGTGCCATCGTCACCCCCCTTGCTTACGACCATGGAGCAGTTCAACATCTTGAACGCTCCGTCGTCGGCGAGGTGATCGGGTTTCTCCGGAGTGGCAGATCTCAGCCATGTGTTGTTAGTGGTGCCCCGACCGCATTTGTGGCCTATGCAGCTCCCAGAGTTTAGTGCCTTATGAAAACTCTGGTCGCGGGAATGGGAGGGGTGGGGGGATATTTTGGCGGCGTGCTGGCGCAACATGGGGCCGATACGACCTTCCTTGTGAAATCGGAACATTTGAGAAGGACACAGAGTGTAACTCTCAGAGTTCAGACCGTTGATGGAAATTTCACTTTATCAAAGCCACAAGTTGTCGAGACTCTTGAGAGCGATATCTGCTTTGATGTGATTTTAGTCTGCGTCAAGTATTACGATCTCGAAGCAGTCGCAAAAATAATCGCTCCTGGGATTACTCCCAAGACAGTCGTGCTTACCGTTCAGAACGGAATAGATGCGGACAGGGAAGTTCTACGGTGGCTCGAGCAGGTGAGTGTCTATCCTGGATCCGCCCATATAATTTCAACGCTCAAAGAGCCCGGGCAAGTCGTGCAAAGTGGTGGACCACGCACCCTCGTTTTTGGAGCGCGAGCGGGCGGAGCAGCCCCTCGGCTTGAACAATCGGTGCGCTACCTTAGAGCCCACGGGGTGCAGGCTTCCGTCAGTGAGAACATAGAGCGTGAACTTTGGTTCAAGTTCATTTTTGCTCTTGGATTCAGTGGCTTGACCGCTGTATACGACCAATCATTTCAGGAGATCTACTCAACCCCGCTCGGGAAAGCCGAGTTTCTGGAGGTAATTGCGCAAGGCTGTGACCTTGCGGGTGCGGATGGGGTGCGGTTCAAGCCTTCCGAACGTCTCAAGCTGGTTGAACGAGCTGATTCACATCTTCTCGAAGCTGCACCTGCCACCTCCTCACTACAAAGAGATCTACGACAGGGGCGGCGCTCCGAGGTAGAAGCATTGCATGGAACAGCTCTGCGGTATGCCCGGAAGTACGGATTGAGTCTCCCGGCGATTGAATCGATTTATCAGCGCATTCTTGCGCGCGCTAGTGTGCCACGATAGTAATCGAGACCTCTTGGTCGGAGATCTCAACCTCAACGTCACCACCGATAGGAAAAGTATACATGGGAAAGGTGTGTCCAAAGTCCACATTTGCGGCGACTGGCAAATTCTGAAGCTCAGGTTTTGTTCCGACGATTTCCTTAAGCAGATCGACAGACATCATACTTGCACGCTGGAATCGGCCGATAATCAATCCGTGAAGCGCCTCTGCTCCCGGCTGATACAATAAAGATTGAAGCTCCCGATCAAATGCTGCCGGCGAAGTCGAATCGTCTGCTTCAAGGAAGAGAATTGCGCCGGTCAGTGATGGCATAAACTCGGTTCCGTGGAGGAGTAGTAAACTCCCTAAGTGACCACCAACAATTCGGCCCCGCGCTTTTCCCGGTTGCAGAGCAAGATATGGATGGCTCGGCTCGTAGGAAAGGGGACGGTCTAGATGAAGCCATTTCTGATCAGTCGTGCGCCCGGAAGGAATAAAGCGATATGGGCCAAGCTCTCTTACGGCGCGGAGAAAATAGTCGGTGTTTTCGGGAGATAGGTTTTCAACTCCAAAACAGGAAAAGTGCGGCCCGTAATAGGTGACTAATCCAGTTTTTGCGAAGATCGCATTAGCTAGTACCGTAATATCGGAGTACCCACAGAAAATTTTTGGATGGGCGCGGATTAGGTCAAAATCTATTTTCCCTAAGAGTTGGTTGGCGCTGTACCCCCCTAATGCCGTGATAATTCCATCGACCTCAGCGGTTTCGAAGGCATTGTGGATTGAACGAATCCTTGAAGCGATTGAGGCAGAGTTTGAAGCTTTGAGTGCAAGCTCGTCCTGATCTATTTTGACCTTAAATTGGAGATTCTCCAATGTTCGTTGGGCGCGCTTCAAGAGCGAAGCCGGAATGACTTGCAGGCTCCTGGAAGGAGCTATCACCTGCAACGCTGAGTTAACCGATAGCTTTCTTGCAAACAGTCTCGTTTTGTCATTCATCCGCTCAGAATACTCCCTTTTGAGAGTTTTGTAATGATCGCCGTTGTGGTCCGGCAGAGCAGCGCGTAGAGCGGAGTCTGAAATGCTCTCTTAGCGCAGGCGAGGCTAAGAATTCTTGATTCAGGCAAGAAAGGGACGGGGAGAGATCTATAGTTTAACCGCAACTATAAAACCTCCCCCATTGTCCCGGTGTTACCTCCTCTCGCGTTTCGCGAGCCTTAGTGCCTCAGGGCATCACGCTGATTGTCGAACGTCCGCACGATCCACGAGAGGCAGAACCATGCTGCGCTCATGATCAGCGCGCCCTTGGCGAGCAGGGTGAACAGCACGGGTTCGCGTCCTTCGTAGGCGATCAGGATCGGATTGGCGATGGTGTTGGCCGCGAAGCTGCCGAGCAGATAGATCGCCATCATCAGGTTGACCATCCGCCGGGGGCTCAGTTTCTGCACGATGGCCAGGCCGATCGCGCTAGTGCAGAGCTCGCCCATGCTCATCGCGAGGTACGGAGCCATGAGCCACAGGATCGAGATGCGAGGAGCCCCGTCAGCTCCAGCCGCCAGACCGGAAGCGTGCAGCATCGTGTTGGACTTGGTGAAAGCCAAGCCGACGAGCCAGTAGTTCAGTGCCATCAGCGCGAGGCCGATAGACTGCTTACCGAAGTCGTTGATCTTGGTCCGCTCCCAAATACGTGCGAAGAAAGGAGCGAGAATCACCACCGTCGCGGGATTGAAGTTCTGCACCCAGGCGGCGGGCATCTGCCAGCCCCAGATGTTCAGGTTGACACGCTGATCGGCGAACACCGTCAGCACGCCGTCGGTCTGTCCGAGAGCGAGCGCAGCGACGAAGAAGGCCATGGTGGCGAGCACCACACCGATTCCGTAGAAGCGCGTGTCCGAACCAGTCACCTGATCCTGAACCGCTTCCGTCTTGTCCCTGAACACGAACTTCACCACAAACACCAGCAGCAGAGCCAGCGGCAGCCTCCAGAAGAACAGCAGCTGCGGCTGCATCTGTGAGGTGTTTTTTCCGGTAAACGCATGCACCGGATCGTACACCATTCCCAGCAGAGGAAGAGCCAGGATCGCCAGCACGCCCACGGCCACGCACACGACTGCGAGCTTGACCACCTCGGCGATGTCGCCACCGTCCAGCGCGGTCTTGCCCTTCTGCAGGCCAGCAAGCTCCAGGGTGTACTGACGGCGGAACACCACCACCAGGCCGAGCAGCATCGCGATACCTGCAGCTCCGAAACCGAGATGCCAGCTGACCTTCTGACCCAGGAATCCACACAGGAAGATGCCGAGCATGGCACCCCAGTTGATCCCTGAATAGAAGATTGAGTATCCGCCGTCCTTGCGCTTGTCGCCTTCGGGATACAGCTCTCCGACCATCGTCGAGACGTTAGGCTTGAAGAGCCCATTGCCGATGATCAGGAAAGCCAACCCGAGCTTGAAGAAGAACATGGTCTGCATGGCCAAACTGAAGTGGCCAAGCATGATCATGATTCCGCCAAGAAAGGCGGTCTTCCGCGCCTTGAGCCACCGGTCGGCGATCCAGCCGCCGAACAGAGGCGTCAGGTACACCATGGCGGTGTACACGGCCGACATCAGGTACGCCTGCGCCTCGCTGAGTCCGAAGCCCCCCTTGAGCGGGGTGGAGATCAGGAACAGCACGAGGATGGAGCGCATTCCGTAGTACGAGAACCGCTCCCAGGCTTCCAGGAAGAACAGCGTAGGAAGCCCAGGCGGATGACCCGCCCAGGGAATGTACCTATTGGGACGCTTGGACATGGGTTGTCCCTCCAGGGATGAGCTACGGGGATCCAGGAATCGTGGACGAGATATATAACTCCAAGCGCTCCCTAAAG
>JAIBBU010000050.1 GCA_019694515.1 Oligoflexia bacterium
CTCCGATGGGGACGGTACGGTCGATCCGGCTGATGGCTGCTTTGCTGATCCGCATAAGATAGCTCCGGGAGCGTGCGGCTGTGGTATCGCTGATACCGACTCGAACTCGAACGGCATCGCGGACTGCCTCGCGACTCCGGAGTTAAAGTCGAGAGCCGAAGCCCTTAAAGCCGCGCTCACGAGCTTTAAATTGCTCCGTTCGGGAGCATCGAAGAGTCAGATTGCTGCTCATAAGCAGGCTCGCACTAAGTTGAAGCAAGCGCTGGCGGCGGTTACGAGCTTCATTAAGAGCTCGGGGGTGAACGTGGTCTTCGTTAATACGACGGTCACGGTGCAGCAGCACAATACCCGCATTAAGCAGGCAGTTAATGCCACGCTTAAAGAGGACGGTTCCTTCGGCCCCAACAAGCGGGCTGCCGTAAGCAAGGTCAAAGCTCTAATTGCTGCGATCGGCTAGCGGAAATTGTCGGGGCGCGCGGCGTTTTGTTGCGCGCCCCTTTGTTCCATTCGGCCCTAGCTATTCTTCTCGCTAGCGCCTTTCTTTTTCCAGCGTTTGTTGAGATCTGACATTCCCTGCCGAATAATGGGATAAGCAAGGCCGTTAAAGAGGCAGCCGGCGAAGGTCACTCCCAATGCAGAGACGAAGGGGCTAAAGCCGTCGTTTTGAAAGATTAGTTGCCCTGAAAACCGTGCTACAGGGTAGGCCACTTCAAGAATCACGGCGGCCTTCATAACTTCAACCGCTTTGTCGCAGAATATATCCAGTTTCGAGCGCCATTTGGATGAGGCGATCTTTTCCTTGCTCATTAAGAGCGGAACAAAGGTGCCATAGAATGCCGCATAATCGACGATCGTGCTGATTAGGGAATTAATGCCGGCCGAGAAGCCTGCGCGGCCGAGTAGAAACGCAGTCGTGGAGGAGCAAGCGATACAGACAACTGACGCAGCGGCAAATGATTTTAAGGTGTGACGTTCATTGCCGAAGGCTTTCTTCAGCCAACCATGGGTCGATTGCCTTTCCTTGGATTGAGTAGAGCTCTCTTCTAAAGCTTCTGGGTTAAGTAGGGCTGTGGGCGCCCTTAAGTCTGAGAGCTCCGGGACGAGAGGACGATAGAGATCGGAGTAGGGATCGGAAATTGACTGCCCCCCGGCTGAGGAAATAGGAGGCTCCCGCCGCGAATGATTGGGCCCCGAAGGGTTAATAAACGTCAATTTTTCACTGCCTCAACAAACCCGCAGCGTAGATAGGAACAAATCAAAGGTGAATGATCTGAATCATCTGGGTTTTGCGTTGAGCTGGGATGGTGGTCAGAGAAATTGGATGAGCCGAGGCGTTACAGCTTGGTTTTTATCACTTCCGCCAGAAGCTTGGCGACTTTGCGATGTCCCTGCGGACGCATATGATCATCCAGCCGATAGAAATCATCATCATCTAGAATTTGATCAGCTCGCACGAAGTGCAGCTTCAAGTCCGGCATGCGTTTCGCCTTCTGCATAGCCGCCCACCGCCGCTGCAGCGCCGGGATGAATGGTAAACTATACTCGTTGTAGGAGGAGAGGTGCAGCACCACGATCTCTAGCCCACCTAATGATTTGGCAGCACCCTGCAGGGCACGCAGGAAGAGGCCCGCATCGTGGGCTGCTAATATTCTAGCTTTCTTGAGATCGAGAAGTTCGGGGCTTGAAGCGCGCAGAGTGCCATAAAGCATAGGTAAGTAGCGGTGCAGGTATTTCCCCGGATAGTAGCCTTGGTTTTGGCGGGTTACGGTTTCTGCAACTCTCTCCGTATAAACCTGCTCCGATGCGATCGGCAGCACGCCGTCGTTTTGGGCGAAGGTCGCATTTTCATGCCGGTCGTTCTCGCAGTATTGGAGCACCAATACTTTGGTTTTAGAGGTCTCGACCTCATCTAGAACACGCAACTCCCGCACCGTCGCGTAAGAGGGCATCGATCCGTTCAGCACTTTAAGCCCCAAAGTCTGCTTAAGAATAGCCGGATAGGTCTCGGCGTCATTCACCCCCCAGCCGAAAGACTGCGAATCCCCAAGCACTATTACCTCAGGTGAGTCTAGATCCTCGGCTGAGCTTCGGAAGCCCAGCGCATTGGCTGAAATGGTGGTGTCGAATTCACGTGTTGCAAATCTGCAGCTGCCTGGTTTGAGGCGATAGGTGGTGCGGGAATTGTAGCGAGAGCACTCCGGCATGTAGTGAACCAGGTTTCGATCCTGCTCACGGTAAAAAGTTCGAGCCGCGGCAAGGAAAGCAGCTCCGGAAGGAGGGCTGATAAAGAGCAGGTAAGTGCCAAGCTCTGCTAGGGCAAGGAGGCACAGACTTAAACAAATTCCTAGCGCCATTAATGAGAGGTGCAGAAGAGATCTCTTTTTCGTAGCGGAGGAATGTGTCACGGATGTATTTCCTTCTCCTGGGTACCACTGCAGCTGCATAAAGGGAAGGGATCGACTCGGAAATAGGTGAAAGAGATTCTCGCCTCCGAGTGCCTGATTTCAATCTGACCGGGAGGATCGTCCGGCTAAGCGGCTTTGGGAGGGTCTGAGCCCTGCGTTCCATCGACCACGGTCCAGCCCACTGCTTCGCAAATTGGATCGAGCACCGCCGGAGTCACCTTAGCTAGGGCGCGCTCGTACTGTCGAGCTGTCGAATAGATCGTCTGGCAGGCCTGGTGCATCAGCCGTTCCAGCGTGCGGGTATCAATCTCAGTCCGGCCGTCGAGGTGCTCATTATAGCACTCCCTGATCTGAAGACATACGGCGTCCAACCTCTTTACCGCGGCGGCAAGATCTGGCCAGTGGGAGCTTGAGGTAAAATGTGCGGGGGTGAACTGCGTGAGTTGATGCCCGTGACACTTGGGAATTAGATCCCTTTCAAGATACTCAGAGTAGGTCATTTGATTGGAAATTGCTTTCCCGAATTTGGCCATACTAGCGGCTGCGTTTTCGCACTGGCCGTTCTTTAGGCGCATCGCCGCTATGCCCAGGTGACTTAGCAGCGCTACTAGCTTATTAGCAAAATCAAGAGAAAATCCCGTTTCGGGATCAACTTGCAGCGTAGTTCCCAGCAGATGAGGCGGTAGAGTTTGTAATAGATCAAAAAGATCGGTTTCGTTCCCCGGAGTAGTGGGGCGTGTCTGAGCTGTATGTTTCGTTAGATCGTCTCTCATCTCTAATATAGTCTTTCGGAAGCCTCAATGTGCTTCTAAACCCTTAAGACCGGCGAGCCTGATTTGACTACCTTTTTAGCCGTCTTTAAACTGCCATGTAATTCTAGGTTCCTAGGACCCCTGTAGTTTAGTCATCCTCAGATGTTTAGCGAAAGCGAGCCTTCACCCGAGAGTCCCACGCCCGAGCGGGAGCCCTCTATTCCGAGCGCCGACGACGTACTGAAGCTCAGTTCGATCGAGAGCAATATTATTGCTCCGGGGAAATTCGTACCGGTCTTCACCGTCCGGCGGAATATGGTTGTCCCCGGCGCAAAGATGCTAATTAATGCGGAGCTTCCGGAGGCGAGGCTTTTTTATGCGATGCAGGGGGAGCCGGCGGGCGCTGAAGGGGGACGAACTTTGGTGGAGCGCTTCGCGCTGCCCAAAAAGGCCGCTCGCCTTGCGACACAGTTAAATCATTTCTTTGCCTCGGTCAGCATGGTGGCATGCAACGATTCAGAGTCAAATATCGCGCTGCTAGGCCGGCCCACGCGCCGTCACCTGCCGCTCTCGACAGTTGATACATCGATTTTCTTGTTAAACTCCGAAGCTGAGGAGAGCGGGAAGTTGCGCGAGATAGAATTTGGCTCGAGCACCAAGATGTTGGGTCTATGTTTTTCCGCCAAGGCCCATCAGCAGCATCCAATGCTTGATTATCTGCATGTAATGCTGAGAGATGAGCTGTTTGGCGGGCTGGCTCTTTTTAGCGCCGAATTCTTTGACGATCTAGCAACTGACAAACTTCTCCGGCGCCCCATTTTAGATCTCCGCGATGGCGGAGAGTATATGCGGGTACTGGGGCTTGCTGAGACCGCGCCGGATCGATTGACTATGCTGATCGGCCGGCAGCCTCAGTTTGGACCCTGGTCCGAGCCGGAACGGCAGCCGGTGTACTTTCAGCGCTTCGAGCTGTGGGCGCTAAAGCTTGGGGTCGGATGCCGGGCCGCGTTGCTGGGTGAGATAGAGCTTCCCGCAAATGCAGGAGCTGCCGCCCTTAGTGGAGATGGCCGTTTCGTTGCGATCTCGCAGGACGCGACTCCTCAAGCCCCCAGCCGCGTGATCATTCATGAAATTCTTCAAACAGCGGATCGCTGTGATATCGTGCCCTGTGATCAGGTGGAAGCCAATGCAAACTGCACCGATCTTGCCTTTAGCCGCACGGGAAGCAGGCTCGGCCTGACCACGACCCATGGAGATTTTGTGGTGTTGGTAAATTCGACGGCGGAAGTCGTCGGATAGCTGCTTTCTAGGGCTGAGAATCCTGTTCGATGCGCACTCGCCTGAAGGCGGCCTTCACGCTATCTACAAGCTGTTGGTTGGAGTCGTTTTTGCGGGGTGCATGGCGGGTGCGAAAAACTCCGGTGTTCATTAGTGGAACTACGAAGGCACCATTCGCGATCAGCCGTGAGCCGAAGAAGGTGTCTTCACTTCCATAGTTACTGAATCTTAGATCGAAACCGCCGATGGCAAGGGCGTGCGTCCGTCTGACTCCGATGTTGTGTCCCACTACCATTTCAGAGAGGGTCCAGGGAGAGCCCGAAAAAGCTTTTTCGAAATGCCGGAATTCCTGGGACTCGTCTAGAAAGCGAACCGTTTTGTTCAGGGGAAAATCCCGATATACACTCGAGTTGGAAGCGCGAAAATCTTTGCTGGTATCGGGCTGCCAAGAATAGTCAAAGGGCTTTTGGGAGCGCGGATCTTCCGGTGCAAGGTTCTCTGCTAGTCCTACGGTGACCGCTTGCGGAACCGCATTGTGCACCCGCCACTGGGCCGCGAAATAGCCGTTGGGAAGTCTGACGTCGCTATCAATAAAAAGCACTAACTCTCCGGAGGCAAGCTGCAATCCGAGATTGCGGGCGGCAGCTGCGCCTTGATTAAAATCCTGCCGCAGAATTTTTAAGCTGCACGGGCAGTGCTCCTTCTTTAGCAGTTCGGCAAGCGGCTGCGGGGAGCCGTCGTCTACTACTATGATCTCGAATTTGTCCGGGTGGGCCAATAGCTCAGGGTGTTGGGAGAGGTTTCGAAGGGTGCCGAGCAGTAATGCTTCGTGATTGTAGCAGGGGATGACAATGCTGGTGGCGATCGGCGTGGGATCGAAGAACGGTTCGAAGCGCGAGTAGTCATTATTGTGGGAACGCACTAGCTCCGCGATCGATGGAAGTCGCGCCGTGGCGAGCGCGGGTGATAGTCCTGCGGTCAACATTGGTAGGGGTAGGTCTCGGCCCATCTTCTCTATTCAAATTTGAGTAGCGCTTTAATAGTTATGTGAAAAACCTGTCAGAGTGGAGCTTTAACTTTTGCCGGGAGAGCGGTTTGCTCCCCCGATAAGATTGGAGTTATATAGAAAGGTTTTGTATTTTTTTCGCAGGATTGTCCGTGAGCGCCGTGTTATCCGATCTAGCCATTGCCCAGAAAGCCGTACTTCAACCCATTCGATTTATTGCAGAAAAATTGGGCGTGCCCGCCGAAGAGCTCGAGCTGTACGGGAACTTCAAGGCCAAGCTTCCGTTAACGCTCCTGGATGATGCCAAGGCGCGCCGGGCCAAGCTGATATTGGTGACCTCCATGAATCCGACCCCCTCAGGAGAAGGGAAGACCATGATTTCGGTGGGGCTCGCGGATGGATTTAATCAGATGGGCAAGAAGGCCACGGTGGTATTGCGTGAGCCGTCACTAGGGCCGGTTTTTGGAGTGAAGGGCGGTGCGGCCGGAGGCGGTTATGCTCAGGTGATGCCGATGGAGGATATCAATCTGCACTTCACCGGTGATTTTTCGTCGATTGAGAAGGCCAATAACCTGCTCTCAGCGCTGATAGATAACAACTTACAGAGTAAGAAGTATAGCCTCGGTTTGGATCCACGCTCGATTGTCTGGAAGCGGGTGATGGACATGAACGACCGCGCGTTGCGACATATCGTCATAGGATTAGGCGGGTCAGGAAACGGCATCCCGCGTGAAGAGGGCTTCAATATCACAGCGGCTTCTGAGGTCATGGCGATCTTATGCTTGTCAAAGGACTTGGCCAATCTAAAGGAACGGCTCGGGAACATCCTGGTTGGATTTACCTTCGATAAGAAACCCGTTTTCGCCCGGGAGCTGAAAGCGGCGGGGCCGATGGCGGTGCTTCTAAAAGAGGCGATTAAGCCTAATCTAGTCCAGACCCTTGAGGGCACTCCTGCGATCTTGCACGGCGGACCTTTCGCTAATATCGCCCAGGGTACGAACTCGATTATTGCAACCCGCATGGGTTTAGCTCTGAGCGACTATGTAGTCACGGAGGCAGGGTTCGGCGCCGACCTTGGAGCCGAGAAATTCATGAACATTAAGTGCGGATACGGCGGACTTGAACCGCATGCAATCGTGGTAGTCGCTACGATTAAGGCGCTCCGGCATCATGGCGGGGCCAAGAAAGACGATTTCGAATATCCGTCCTGTAAGCAGGTCGAGAAGGGCTTCGCCAATCTGGAGAAGCATATCGAAAACTGCACCAAGTTCGGCATTACACCAGTGGTGGCCATCAACCGTTTTCTAAAGGACACACCGGAAGAGATTGAGACGGTGGTCACACGCTGTAAAGAATTAGGAGTAACTGCCGTGATCTCCGATGCTTGGGCCGAGGGCGGCAAGGGTTCTGTCCAGCTGGCTGAGGCTACCCTCGCGTCGATCGCTGGAGGGCGGAATAAATTTAAACCGCTATATGATTGGAATAGTTCACTGGAGAAAAAGATTGAAACGATTGCCTCCGAAATTTATGGTGCGGATGGCGTAGATTATTCTGTTCAGGCCAAGACGCAGCTCAAGTTAATGCATGAGCTGGGCTTCGATAAATTGCCCGTCTGTATGGCTAAGACCCAGAAGTCCTTGAGCGATAAGGAAGGGCTGCTGGGCAGACCCCGGGCGTTTAGAATTACAGTGCGCGAGTTTGAGTATGCAGCAGGTGCGGGTTTTGTCGTGCCGATTTTGGGTGAGATGATGCGTATGCCGGGGCTTCCGCCGATTCCTGCCGCTGAGCATATGGATATCGATAAAGAGGGCCGGGTGGTGGGGCTCTCGTAGCGGGATTCTTTTCTCCGCAGATCTGTCATTGCTGTGGATGTTACATATGTCTAGGACAGAATTGCTGCGCTCTTGATGAAGTTCCTGCAAGGGCGCTTTGATCTGTCATTGAGCGGAGCGAAGCAATCTCTAACGCTAGGGCACGCTTTGCGTTAGCCCGTTTAAATTGGGAAAGGATTCCCTGACCCTCTATCTAGGAGTATGCGCACTGTCCGGCAAAATGATAGGGATTGTCCGCCTCCGCAAGAGCTCATTCGGGCCGCTCTCCGAGGTGTTAGTCAGTGCGCTGGTGCGGGAGCCAGCCAAACGAACTGATTATTTACGACCTTCTTGATCCCATATGGTCGGTCACTACTACCGTCGGCATGGAATGACACAATCCCGGAGACCCCAGAAAATTGTTCCACCGATCTGAAATAATTTGCGACGCAGCTGGGATCTGTAGAACCGCACTTAGCTCGGGCATTTTCAAGCAATAGTAAACCATCCCAGACAAAATAGGAATTTGGGGTAGGGGTGTTCCCGGGGCCGAAGTGGCTTGTATACTCTTGATCAAAAGTTTCTTTAGCTGTTGCTCCCTCAGCTGAGCCAACGGGAAATGAATATTCCACTTCCGATGCCAGGGCGGCCATTTTTAGGGCTGCCGGATTCTCAAAAACATAATTGCTAAATATTGGGACCTTGATACCGAGTTCGCTGATCTGTCGTAGCAAAATCTCCTGCTGATCCTGGCCTATATTAAAACAGATGGCCCCGGGGTTGGATTTCTTAAGCCGGATCAAGAGCGATCTATAGTCGCGCTCTTTTGGGTCAACCCCTTCATTTGCTACCACGGATATCCCGTTACGAGTGAGGGCCTTGGCCAGAGTCGTCGCAAATTCATTTGCGAAATCATCAATCCAATGAATAATCGCGACCCTGTCAAGCCCCCGGGCGTGGACGCGTTGAGCAAGAGAGATACTTTCGGTGGAGATCTGGGTGGCAAGATTTATGAGTTGGTCAGTCTGCTTGAACACCTCGTCATCCAATAGTCCTGCGGAAAAAAGCAGCACGCTGTCTTTCTTGGCAATCGGTAAAATAGCTTTGGTGCCGGACAGACATCCTAGGATCATGAAATGTATGCCCTGCGCGGATAGTTTTCTATAAGCAGAGACGGCCTCCTTGGCCTGACAGTTGCCCTCATCTTCGAAGACAAAGGAGAAGGTGCCGGTGCGAGATTTAGTAAAGAGCTCGATTGAACGACGGATGCCTTCGCCCCATGAAGCGAACTCCCCCGTCATCGGTGTGATTACGCCCACCTTAATGGGGAGCTTAGTCTCGGCGGCAAGTGGGGCGGCTGACGCTGCAAAAAGAATCAGGATTAGAGTCGCCGCAGTAAGGGGCCAGAGAGGGGGTTTCATAGTGGTTCTACGCTACCAGAGATAGGGCAGAGGCTCCAATCTCGAAGAAACAGACAGAAAGAGCAGCGCGCGTCACAATAACGCAAACCATTTACAGCCGTTAAAAAGGCATGGCTAACGCGGTTCAAAGTGCTCGGGGACCAAATCCCTTTAGTTCAATCTTCAAGTAAAGACCTGACACTACAGCGACCGTGCCGCATAACCCAGCAAGTAAACTCACCCTGTATCTATGACAACGGCAGTACAGCGTGCAGCGCCGAAGACACCCTTTATCAGCTCTGGAGTCGGGGAGGGCGACTCTCAGACGCTAGCCTCTGTTGATCTCGACGAGGGGCATGCGAAAGCCGAGGTGCTGCACTGCTGGGAACAGCTGTCCGGAATCGAGGCGGAGTCAGACGCTCAAATCTTGGCTAAGGCCTCAAAGGTTTTCGAGTGCGCCGTGTCTCCCTACCTTCGCGAGTTGATGGTCGATGCGCTTCGTACATCGGAACCGGCAATCTTTCAGAAAGAGATTGTACGTGAGGCCGCGCTGAAAGTGCTCGCGCCCTGGGTCGAAGAGACTCAAATCGCCTGTGTCTGCGTAGAAGAGTTTCAAAGCTACCCCAAGAACTCACAGTCATGCGGTGCTGCATCGGAGGCTCTCGATCAGATCACACTTGCCGCTGATGCTCCGGCGTTAGAAACTCTGCGGACTACGGTCGAGACTCAACTTGAGGAAACCTCGCGGGGGCAGCTCTCGCCCGGCATGTCGTGCGCGCTTAGAGCCTACGGGCGATTCAATCCAAGGGGAATTGAGAAGTACCTCTGTGACAGTACGATTTCTGCCATCACTGCGCGCAGAGACTCTGGTGCCGTGCTGGTTTCCGCGCTGGCCGCACTTGGCAGCCCACGAGCGTTGGATCTGCTGGCCAAAATCGCGGATGGGAAACTGCGTACAGTAAAGGCTCGGGGCTACTCATTGGATGACTATGAGGTGAACCAGGTAGTTTCTTGGGGATTGTGCGGCGCAATCGCGGGGGGAGTTAGCGGCGGTTTGGGGCTTGGAATTCCAACGCACGGATCTCCGGTCCTGTTGCTAGGGGTGTTTGCCGGTGTGGCGTTGGGAGCGATGTTGTCATACTGGGGCGTCAAAAATGTCTCAGCCGCTAAGGAATCAAAGCGAGCCTGGGCGCGTGCATTGTCGGGATTGCGTGATCAAGCGCTGCGCGAGATGGCGCGGCGACCGGAGTTGCCGGAGGCTCAGGCCGTAGTTAGCAAGGCGCTGCTGACCCATAAGTTCAGCCCAGTGGTGACCGAGATGATTTCCAGTTTGGAAGATTGCCACGGGCCGGCAGCCACGCAAACGTTAATGGCCGGGCTCGACTCCGAAGCTTCGGAGTCGCGGGTGGCGTGTGTGAATGCTTTGGCAGCTAAGGCCGGCTCCGATACGGACGTGCGGTCGGCGCTTGGTCAGTTTCGCTCCGATAGTGATGCCGCAGTTCGAGCGGCCGCCACGAAAGCGCTGCGAAAATAGTCATCAGGTCTCAGTTTGGCCGGAGGGGCTAAACCGGCGGGTAGTTGAAACCTTTACTCTTGAAAACCCAAAATCGGCAGCGTATGGTGGCGGGGTTTAGCGAAATTTAGCCGTCCACCAGTGGATTGATGCGCACACTAAAGCACCTCTTTCAGCAAAATCGTGAATGGGCCGCCGGAATCAAGGCGCAGGACCCCGAGTTTTTTTCTAAGCTCGCCGAGCAGCAATCGCCCCAGTATTTATGGATCGGCTGTTCGGATAGCCGTGTTCCGGCAAATCAGATCGTGGGCCTTCGTCCCGGCGAGATCTTCGTGCATCGCAATGTGGCGAACTTAGTAGTGCACACCGATCTAAATTGTCTCTCCGTTGTCCAATATGCCGTTGAGGTGCTGAAAGTTAAACATGTGATCGTGTGTGGCCATTATGGCTGCGGCGGGGTCCAGGCAGCCTTGGCAGATACGAAACTTGGATTGATTGATAATTGGCTGCGCGTCATCAAAGATTTGCGCGTTAAGCATCAGAATATCTTAGCGCATGGCGAAGAGCGAACCCGGCTCAATATACTCTGCGAATTGAATGTGATTGAGCAGGTTAAGAGTCTTTGTAACACCACCATCTTGAGGACAGCGTGGGACCTAGGGCGCGAACTGTCGGTACATGGCTGGATCTACAACATCGAAGACGGCCTCCTCCAGGATCTGGGCGTGTGTGTGACTAATCCCGACGAAATTGAAGCGACATACCTGCAAGCGATCTCAAGAAAGCGCGTTTGACGCGCGGCCTTATACAACTCAGATAAATCGACCAGCTACACGAAAGCTGACGCAAGCGTACTAATTCTCAGAGAGTTAGTGCGGAGGAGATGGTTTTTTGATGCCGTCAGCGCATAGCGCTAGGTCCGTGAAGTCGCGAAGGTTTTTTCAGATTGATTGAGAGGAAACTTCCTGCGAATGGCGCCGAATAGATGCTGATTCAACATCAATTTGGGAGGCCAAAGTACGATGTTTAAGAGCGATCAGATCATGTCAGGAACGCATCTCGTCCGGAACTTTCGTAATATCTCGTGGCATCTGACAACAGCGCCGCAAGCGTTGCTAATCACATTACGAAAGGGTGACCCTTTGGTCTTGGTAAACGCTGAAATATTTGAAGAGTTGCTTTCTGCTCGTCTCAAAAATGATTTGGAATGTGAGCAAAATGGGCATCCCAACAGTGCCTTCAAAACGCCCAGCGCCTGAGCTCGGCGCATCAAAATCAGCGAATTAACTGCGAAGTCTCTGTGACTAAGTAGAACGGAGGCTAATAAACGCCAGGGTCCTACTCTAGTATTGGCAAGCTGCCGCTTTATATCGGATATTGTGGCTGTTGCAGAATAGGGAGAACCGCATGAATTTTATTAGTCGAGTATCTCTGGGGTTTTTGCTGGCTCTGTTGGTCCAGGTGGACGCTGCTACGAACGTATTAGCGCAGGACCGCCCGATCGACATATTGCCGGACGAGCTCAAGGCCGGGGTGAATGAGGCGCTTAGCAGTGCCCTCGATGCACTGCATATCTATTCGTCAGCTGATACGGTTTCCTCCGGCTACTATGTATTTGATGAGGACGCCGAACCCGACACTAAGCTCGATGTGCTGAAGGTGCTGGGTGAATATACTTTTAGCGACGGGCCTGATGACACATTCGTGCCATTGATTAGCGGATTGATAGGCAACGTACGGCTGCGTGGAGATATCCCTCCCTTAGAGGAGAGTCCCGGACCGAATGATTTTTTGACTCTTTCTACCACCAGTATCGGATTGGGTGGTGGGTTTGATTGGACAGTCTTCGGGGGACTGCACATTGTCCCTAAAATGACCTTCGTATACAGCCATTCCGAAAATACTTACGATTATAACAATGAGGGAAGTCAGCTATTCCTTCAGCCCTTTGATGGAGATCTCTTCAATTGGGACGTAGACACTATTAGTTATCTGCCTTCGCTAAAAGCATATTATCGTTGGATGCTTGGGAAGGTGCGCATCACCCCCTCTGCGCAGTATTCCCATCTTCATGTGGACTCCTTCTGGACTAACAGCGCCTTGCTCGATGTTAAGACCAATACCGATATTCTTAAGACTCGGGTCGGTGTTGCGGCGCCTTTGGGAGCGGAGATTTCGGGAATGCCCTTGGAGAACGAGCTTTTCGGCGCGCTAAATTTTATTTATGGCGATGCGGAGGAAGCACTTGGATTCCCGCGCTACAACGAAGTTGGAACGCTGATCTCGGCTCTTTCAAGTGGGCAGCTCCCTTGGTTTAGCAAGCTTGGAGTAGGGGCCACCTATGTTTGGAATTCGAACTTCGATGGATGGCGCGTCGGGTTGGAAGGAGAGTTCTAATAGGCCGCGCAGCTATTCGCCACTAATCGCAGCGCCATGCGTTTCGACAAATAGTAGGAGCGCGCGTGCGGCTATCTGCCATTCGCGATCGTCAAAGAAGCGGCCGGTCAGGTAAAAAAGCTGCGATTCGCCTTCATCTACTAATCCCGAATCCAGGCCGAATTCGGCGGCGGTGTCTCGAAGTTTGAGTTCACGACTCGATCCCTTATGGATCTTAGTTTCCATCCATAGCTGCATCGATGTTGGTCCCAGCATGAAGCGGGTACGGCCACCGAGCTCGCCCTCGATCGCAACTAGCGCGCTCAGGTTCCGACGGAGTGCGATCTCGTCGAGGGGCTCATTCGAATGAAAACGTTCCTTGCGGCTAATAGCTTCCCAAGCCGCGTTGATCCCCGATACTAACCTGGACTGGGAAACCTCAAGGGCGCGTGCTCCGGCGTTAATATGGAACTCAAGAACGGCGGTCCCTTGGATCTCTGTCTGTCGGCTCATTACCCCCTGTTCCTCGGCCGCAGCCTGTACAGCCAGAAGATCGTCCCGATCGAGCCCCGGCATTTCCTCGACGCCGATCCTATAAAAGAGCTGGTCCGCCGCGTATCCGAAGCGGGGGAGTTCGCCACGGATCGGATCAAGCCGGACAAGCGCAGACGCTTGTTCCTGCAGGATTTCTCGAAGTGCGAGGTCAAAGCGCGGTTCCATCGTTGATACTGCTCAGAATGTGGAAAGCTAAAGGGGCAGCTCCCATCGACAGATCATAGCAGATTTTTA
This sequence comes from Oligoflexia bacterium, assembly GCA_019694515.1. Taxonomy (GTDB): domain Bacteria; phylum Bdellovibrionota_C; class UBA2361; order UBA2361; family JBGSMV01; genus JAIBBU01. The sequence continues at coordinate 13,331 of JAIBBU010000050.1, forward strand.
ACTCTTAGCGCGTGAAGCCTTGGATCGGTCTGTGCCTAGGGCTCTAACTACGCGGGAGAATTAAGGCCGGCCACTGGAGTAGCGATCGCGATTATGCGATTCTAGAGCCCTAGCTATGACAGAAACACAAATAGAAAAAGTGATTGCCGGGGCGGAGATGGCGCCCGCTGATGGGGATACGAGGCCCGCCGAGGCCGCTTCGGCGGCGCCTGCCCAGGTCACGCATACGGAGCTCGAGCCCCATCTTTCCCACACCGCAGCCCGATTAGCCTCGCCGCTAGTTCGGATGGTTTTCGGTTTCGAGCGCTTGAAAGCTAAAATGGAATTTCATCCTACCACTGAAGAGGAGCGGCTATTTGTGGCGCTGGAAGAGGTCAGAGCGCTCCGGGCCGATCAGCTGCGCTCGCATCAAGCGCTGGGTAATGCCGATCAGGTAGACGCGGTGCTTTTCCGTCGTTCAATCGATACTTCCAACCGAAGATTGGAGGCCATCATCGCTGCGCATCAGGTTGAGGATCGCAATACCTTGATTGAAGCCGAATGGACCAACGCTCATAGGCAAGCCATGACTCGTATGGCGGAGCGACATGAACGGTTAGTAACTCATATCGAGTCGCAGTTAAAACTAGAGGGTTTGGTACCGGCGACCCATTCGACCTTCCAGCATGGCGTGCCCGAACCGCGCTCCCCCTCCGCCATTGGCTTGAGCCTCCATCTTAAATATGGATTGGATAGCTATCGCCTCAAGCGCTGTTCGGAATTCGTGATCCTTTATTCCGCCACCGCCGACGACGGGCAGCTGATTCTGCGGCTAATGCAGCCGGATTGCCCGCTTCGACCAGCCAAGCGCATCAATGCCGATAACAGCTGGCGCACCGCGTCAGCGATTGTGCAGCTTGAAGTTATGCGGGCGCTCGAGACCAAGAGCTATGAGCTGTGCATGGAGCAAACGGATAGGGATTCGACGCCCGTTTTCCCGTATCGCTGCCTAAATTTTGAACTACGTCCAGTCGAGTTGGAGCGGCCTGACGTAATGCAGTCTTTAGCCACGCCTCCCTCGGACACGGTGATCATGCGCAAGGTACAACGAGAGCGCTGGTTTGATCTTGGACGCCGTGTTGCCGACGGAGCGAAGAAGCAACTTAGCCGCTTCATTGCAAGCTAACACTCCGTAATGTGCTCTTGCATCGGATGCATGCTTAGGGTCACCTTAATGGTGAGATGGTAGAGCTTCCGTTCGTTCCGATATGGCTTCTGATCTTAGTCGCACTCGCCGTCAATATCTCCCTTTTGTGGTGCGCTTTCCGAATCTTTAGCTGCGAAACGAAGCTAACTCGGGCTGAAGGCTGCGGTCTTGTGGCCGGACTTGTTTCGGTAATGCTCGTTTGTGGTACTTCGATGGAGCATGCCGGTGAGCTGCAAATTGTTCCGGACTCCGGAGAGTATGTCTTAGGCGGATGGAGCCTGCTGCATACTGGGAGGTTTCAAATCGATGTGGGGGGAATATTTCAGCCGCCCCGGTATCCACCGTGGTTTTCGCTGGTCATGGTCGTTCCGGCCTTCCTGGGGAGCGCTAATTTGGGTGCAGCAATATTTTTGACGCTAGCCTACCTGTTGATAGGGGCGGTGGCCGCATTTCTCGTGGGCCGACGGCTAGGCGGGGAGGTCGGGGCGATGCTGGCTATACCGGCGCTCCTGGTCTTGCCCGGATTTTCGCATTTCAGCCGAGAAATTCTGACCTACGTGCCCACAGCGTCGTTATGTGTCCTGGCCCTGCTTCTATATCTGCAGCTCAGTCGAAGCGATCTACGGTTCGGGCAGTACCTGATAGCCGGGTTTCTTTGCGCGCTGATCATGTCATTTAGGCCGCTCGGGATCTTTTGCACGATACCCTTTGCGCTCCGAATACTGATGGAACGTCGGGGTCGGGTGCTTTCTCTAGCGGGGCTGCTTATTCTGCCGGTGATCTTGGTACTCCTTACCCTCGCGTATAACCGCGGCACTTTTGGGGGCGCCCTTTATTCCGGATATCGATATTGGCTCCCCGATTATTACGAACAGCTCAGTAATACCTTTGGTTGGGGATATTTTAAGCAGAACTGGAAGGTATTTTTCAGCCATTCAGGGATGCCGCTGCTCTTAGTGTTAGGCTTTTCTCCGGTTCTCTTGCGGCGTGATTCCGATCGGGATCTCAGCGCAGCGCTATTTTTCTTTGCCCTGTGCGGGCTGCCTTTGATTATCCTGCATCTCTTTTATTTCTATCCCGCGGTAGTTTTCACCCTCCCCGCCGGAGCACTCTTAGCCGTTTTGGGAGCAGGGGGACTTTCTCAACTGCTTCCTGCGGCTCCGCGGTGGAAGAAAACACTCTTGCTCGGCCTCTCCCTTTTGACCGTTATCGCCGCGGCCGTGAGCGCGCATTACCGAATTGAACGCCCCAGCTTGCGAATGAGCGCTGCTCTAGCACTAGCAGGAGCGGCAACAGACGGAGGAATAATCGTGAGCGGAATCGAGGAGCCCTATCTGCGTCATTTTCTGCCAAGTGGTAAGGTGATCGAGATCGTAGCTGCGAACTCGAAGATGGAATACGTCAACAACGGGCCGGGCGCAGAAGATCGACGCGATACGGAGAATGACCTGGAATATCTAAAACGGCGCGCACAGCAGACTACGGTTTTGGCCGAGACGCTGACCCTAAAGGATGAAGAGCTTAAACGCCTTGCCGAGAATTTCCGGATTATCGGACTCGGCTCAAACCTAGTACAGCTAATGCCAACTACACCATAAAGTCCCCATCAAGCGCTGATCTTTTGAGTAAACGCCGGTGGTGCCTCGGCCAATTTTGACCTTTGCCCGCGGAGGTGGAGGGCGTGTATAAACCACTCCATGGCGAAAACATCGCTCAGCTTTAAACCTATCGGGTTTATACGTACAGATAAGCGCGCCAAATTCGACGCCCCACCTCAACCGGGCAGCCGCTCCGGCGAGCGTAACATCATCGAACTCGCTTCCGGTCAGAACTTC
>JAIBBU010000051.1 GCA_019694515.1 Oligoflexia bacterium
AAGCTCTCCAAGCTCGGCGTCTGCATTCTTCCTGCCATGCCTGGTTTCTATCTTAACCCACATTCGATCGACGAATTAGTAGATGGACTAGTTACAAAGATTCTGGATCAGATGGGATTAACTCCTAGTGATGTGAGGCGCTGGGGAGAAACTACTCCCGAGCAGTCTTCAAAGCCGCGGGTGCTAAAACTACGATGAATCGCGCCGTCGTAAAGACTGGGTGGCCCTCTGAAATTCAAAGTTGGGGCCGCTTAATCAAGTTTTCGCATTCCATTTTTGCTCTGCCCTTTGCCCTCAGCATGTTGATCATACTTTCCCGCGCTCATCCCATTACCGCCCTACAGCTGATCTGGATTTTAGTCGCTGTGATCAGCGCCCGAACCGCAGCGATGGGATTTAATCGACTGCATGATCGAGAGATCGACGCGCAGAATCCCCGAACTGCGGCTCGAGAATTGCCCAGCGGACAGATCAGCGTAACGAGTGTCGTTGTCATGGTCATTTTGAGCTCCCTAACATTTTTAATCAGCAGCGCGGCGCTGGGTCTGCACTGCCTCGTGCTGGCACCGGGGGTATTAGCGCTGCTCTTCGCATATTCTCACATGAAGAGATTATCCTGGGGCTCCCACTTGGTACTTGGAGTAGCTCTAAGCTTCGCGCCAGGTGGGGTCTGGTACGCAATGACAGGCAAGCTAAGTTGGCTACCGGTGCCGTTAATGGCAGGGGTGGCGCTGTGGGTAGCAGGTTTTGACATCATCTATGCCTGCCAGGATTTGGAGTTTGATCGTTCACAGCGATTGCACAGCGTTCCTGCACGCTTCGGGGTGCGCGCGGCGCTGCAGATGTCCCTTGCAGTGCATATTGTCGCATTACTCTCGTTTGCTCTCTTTGGGATACTTTTGAGCTGCGGGACTGCTTATTGGCTGGGACTATCGCTCTTCGGCGCGGTAATGTTGGATCAGCATCGCAAAGTCAGCGCTCACGATCTAACTAAAGCCGACGGGGTCTTTTTCACTAGAAACGGAGCGGCGAGCTTAATCTTCTTAGCTGGAACGCTCCTCGATCGCCTACTCTCTTAGCACCGTCCTTAGTGCACCATCCCAGAATTCGAGATGAACCCGCCGCGGTTAGTGCGGTCCGCCAGCACTTGAGCGCGTTGTCTAAACTGAAAAGGTACGAGCAATCTGTAGCCGGATGCGCGATCGGCCCCGTCAACAATTTCCCGGTGCTCCAGCATCACCGGGATTCCAGCATCCTCAAGAGCCTCGCAGGTCTGTTTGGCTAAATTCTGCTCAGTCGTGGTGGTAAGAACAACATATCGATCCATAATTAGCTTCCTTCTAACCTGGTTACTGGAACCCGAAATACTAAAACCTGGGCGAGAGCGGCATGGCGCTTGTCATGTGCCATGAGCCGGATGTAACGCAAAAGCACGACGCTGCCTAGACCCTAAAAACCTACTTCCTAAAATCTTCAGGAATGTTCTTTAATTACACGCAGGAGCGCGGTTAAATTATCCGAACGGGCATTCGCGGCCTTGGTCCTCCGCACTCATAAAAGAATTTTTCGTATTCCGATGCCAGCTCCCACTGATGACGTTCTGTCCGAGTTCCTTATTCAGGGACGTCTCGTTGAAATGCGCCAGTTGACGGGCGGTAATATTAACGAGAGCTGGATGACTGCATGGAGAGACGGCTCCGCGATACGGCGTTATGTACATCAACGAATCAATACCACTGTCTTTCAGGCGCCCGAGCTTCTAATTCGTAATCATCTAAGAATCTGGGAAGCCGCCTGCAAATCTCCTATTCAACCGCCCCTTGCCATTCCCAAATTGGTTGCGCTGAAAGCAGGCGGATATTTGTTGATCACAGCCAGCGGGGCCTGGAGAACTACCGAGTTTATTGAGCGATCCACTGCCATACAGAAGTGCGAAAACCCAGCCCAAGCGCTTCAGGCCGCCCAAGCATTTGCCGGATTCCAGTTGATTCTCAACACTATTCCGACCTCCGAAATCCAGTCCGCGATCCCTCATTTTCAGAACGTTCCGAGGCGCCTTGATGCGCTGGCTGCAGCCGTCGAGGCGAATCACGCCGGGCGGCTTAACGAATGTCGCCAGGAGACTACGCTGCTCCTGGCCCAACGTCAGCTGGCGGGGACTTTCGATCAGGCCGTGACTCAGAGGACCGTACCGGAACGGGTGGTACATGCCGATCTAAAGATCAACAACGTCCTCTTTGACCTTGAGACTGGACACAGCATCGCCGTAATTGATCTGGACGCCTGCATGCCCGGCACAGTCCTCTATGATTTTGGTGACTTTGTGCGCAGCGCTGGGGTTCCGTGCGAAGAGGACGAAACCGATTCAGCCAAGATCCGACTGGACCTAGACCTATTTACTGCGCTGGCTGAAGGGTATATCGGGCGCCTGAAGGCCGCGCTAACTGCGGGAGAGTGCGCCCTCTTTCATCTTGCTCCCCAAGTTTTGGCGCTCTCTCTAGCTTCCCGATTCCTGACCGATCACCTAAATGGGGACATCTATTTTCGCACTAAATTTCCGGGGCACAATTTAGTCCGAGCACGCACTCAAATTCAGATTCTTGCCAGCCTTCGAAAGGTCGAGAGGGAAATGCTGCAAATAGTAGGCAAGATCTCCGGCCTTGCAGTTTAAAAGCGATTAGTTAGGATCGATGATATGCGAAATCGAATTGCGGCCTTAATCTCCCTGCTGCTCTTGTTGCCCAATTGTACGGCCCGTGCTTTGGAACAACCTCCCACAATTACAAATTATGAGCAGTGCGTAGCAGCCGGTAACGCGATTCGAAAGTCGTTCCCACCTGATTGCATTACCGCGGACGGACAAATCTTTGTCGACGAGAGCGCCGCGGCCGGTCAAACTCTGTGCGTCAATAAATGCGGCGACGGTGAATGCCAGGAGATTGTGTGCATGGGGCAAGGATGCCCCTGCCCTGAGAGCTCGCAAACTTGCCCTCAAGATTGCAAGACGCATTGAACCTTCTCATTATTAAACCAACTGAGCTGAACGGACACACCGCGCTCTTATCGGGGGCACGCTCGCGCTACGTTTACGAGTTCCACGATCTTGAGCCCAATGCGACAGTTCCTGTCGGCATCTTAGGGGGCGGTCGCGGTCACGCCCGGGTCGTTACGGTTTCCCGCGACGAAATCGTATTGGAATATGGTGCCGATCGCGATTCCATCCTGGCACGTTCGCCTATTTCTGCCGCCGTCGCCGTCTCCCGCCCCCAGACCACCAAGAAGATTATTCAGTTCGCTGCGATGGCTGGGTTTGAGCAGCTGCTGCTTTTTCGAAGCGCCAATGTGGATCAAAATTATCTGCGCTCAAAATGCTTACAGCCGGAAGCGATAGAAGCTGAGGTGATCCGCGGCCTCGAGCAAGGGGTCGATACGATTCCTCCTCAAATTGAGCTTTACGGAGATTTCGAGGAGCTAGCGCAGCGCATATCGGCGCGCGCTAGCGGCGAGCGGCGTATCGCGGCCGATCCAAAACTAGGTCGCCCGGCCGCAGCGCTGCGGGATACTAAACGTCCCGAGAATAAAACAACATTTCTCTGTGTAGGACCCGAGCGTGGCTTCCACTCCTCCGAGCTGGAGCGGCTTTCGAGCTTGGGGTTTGAGTTTGCATCGCTTGGCCCCCGCATCTTAAGAGTGGAATTCGCTCTCGCCTATCTGGCCGGAATATTTAACGATTAGGCTGGGTTGTCGGGTCTTTGGGGTTAATGTTTTGGGCCCGTCGGCCGAAGATCTTATAAGAACTATCTAATCGTGCGGATGCGCTTTTTATGGCTAAAGAAGAACCAAAAGATAAGGAAGAGGCTAGCGCAGAGACTGCAGCCAAACCCAAAAGCAAAAAGAAATTAATCATAATCGTCGCCGCAGTATTAGTGCTGGTGGGCGGTGGCGCTGCCGCTGCGCTGATGAGCGGTTCAAAAAAAGCTCCGGAATCAGAGGAAGAGCAGGCTCATCAGGAGGAGAACCGGCATCTCGCTGCGGTGCAGCTCGACACCATTATCGTTAATCTGTCGGAGAACGCGAGCTTCCTCAAAGTCAAAATGACGATCGAATATGATCCCGAAATTCTCGCTAAGTACTCAGGCGAAGGGGGCGGAGGCGGCGGCGCCGGAGGGGAAGGAGAAGGAGGGATGCCTCCGCTCTTCGCCGAAAAAGAGGCTCAGATTCGGGATGCTATTATCAACACCCTCTCAGCTAAAAGTGCTGCTGAAGTCCTAAACCCGGATGGAAAGGATCAGTTAAAAGAAGATCTAGTAGAAGCTATCAACGAAGCCTTGGGTCTCGAGGAAGGGCCTGTGGTAAATGTCTACTTCAAAGAATTCTTGGTACAATAGCTGATCGTATGTGGGCCGTGCGAGTTACACTCTTGGCGGCCCTCGCCTGTTTAGGTAACGAGGCCGGGACCCTCAGCGAACCAAGCGCACTTAAGAATTCTGGGTTCGCTCCCAAAATTCAGTATTATCGCATTTCCGGCTCTACCCGCGAGGAGATTAGGCGCGCGCTACAAACCCACGGGCCCGTAGACCAGTTTGGAATTCATCGGCACGCAGCGGTTGACTGGAAGATTGCGTGGTCCTGGCCCAAGGCGGAGGACGGCCGACCTCGGATCGACCAAATCAGCTGCCGCCAGGATATAACCATAATCCTGCCGCAATGGGAGTCGGAACCGACCGCGCCCCCCGAGTTAATCACTGCGTGGAATCAGTACTACAATCGGCTGGCACGCCATGAGGCGCAGCATGTGCTTCATGTCGTTGACAATTATCCGGCAGTTGAACGCGAGATCAGGGCTGCCCTGGAAATTAATCCAGCGCTTACCTTCGCGGAAGCGAACAAGACCGGACACGCTGTCTTGAATCGCATTAGAGATCTGGACTTAGCTTATGATGAAGTCACCCAGCATGGGAGATTGGAGGGAATCTCTTGGGATTAAGATTAAAGAGAATACCTCCCAGACACAAAGGCCACCGCTGCAATCAAAGCGCAGCGACCAATCCAGGTAGCGGACGATCTAGCTCTCGGGGTGAGAGGATTTGAACCTCCGGCCTCACGGTCCCGAACCGTGCGCTCTACCAGTCTGAGCCACACCCCGTCAAAAGAGCCTGATTAAAGTACAAGAACTCACTAGATAAAGGAACCGACCCCGGTAAATAGCTGCCGCGCAGTTAGATTAGCCGCCCGGGCGATGCTAAACTTAGGGTAGAGGGCTGCTCTATCTTTGTAACTAGTTAATTTTACTGAAAGATATCTATGATACTAGGCAGTAAACGAGCCCATAACATTTGAGAGAGTCAGTAATTTCGGGATCCGACCAGCTGTATGGCGCACCATAAGCACGATAAAGACGATAAGCATCAGCGCCCCAATATCTTTCAGTTGGGCAACATTTTTTTCATGCGCAACAACCAGCCGCGCGGACCGCAGCAGCAAAAGAAGGCCAACGTCGTTAATCGCGCCCGTCTGGAGCAGGAAGAGGAGCAGGTTGACCAGATCCTCGCCAACAGCGCCCACAATCCGCATGTTCCCGATGCCGAAACTGCGCTGGAACCGGAAATTAAATTTGAAGAGCTGGATCTTTCTGAGGAGAACGAAGAAGCAAAAATTCTCCGGCTGTATCGCGATCGCAATATGGGAGCGAAGGATTTCGACGATTTTGCGCGTGGAATCCAGACCTGGCTCAGCATGATGGAGTTGGAATCGATCCGCCGTTTCAATGAGCTGCACCTCGACCCGATCTTAGAAGCATGCGAAGACTATATCATGCGTGCCGCCGAAAGCCTGCTTGACCTGATCGACAAAGCGCTGCTGCTTTGCCGGCTGCGTATCGCGAAGAAGGCTGCCCGCGAAGTGGCGCGTCTCGCGCTGGAACGCATCGAGAAGCTGCTCGAAGAGTTAGATCACATTATTCCGTCGGAGCTACTATTCACCTGGCAGCTCTTTGAGCCAGAGCTAGCGCCTGAGGCAGCATAAAAGGTTTTAAGAAGGTTATGGGAGAAAAAGGTTCAAGCAGTGACAAACTAAAACCCAGCAGCGGGTATGCCGAGGTTTTCCAGATTGAAATGGAGGGCTGGTGCTATGGCGTACAAAATTATCCAGGAGAAATTTTCCCTGGACTAATTCACGCAGTCGTGCGGGAGCTAGGAAACGGGTTCAAGCTAGCGATTCAAAATGAATACGCCTTTGACGTGTTAGCTCTGTCAGAGAAGCTGTCGAAAGCCGCAAAATATCTCGTCCACGAGAAAGAGATCGCATTCAGCATCGTGGCACAATTACCCTCCCCCTTCGAACTTACCGAGGATCAACAGTTCATCTTGGCACAGATTATCGACCCCGTTGAACAGGCCTATGGAGGGGTAGTAGAGCGTCTAGAACGCAAATGGAGCTTTGAACGTCAGCGCCGCGCCGCTGCCTAAGCCTCCCGCCCACACTTCCCCCGCCAATCGGGATCATGATATTACTGTCCGTCTTATGGGCAGCGCATCAAGAGCAATTCCACTGAAGTATTCGGCAGCTGAAGCAGAAGCCAAATGGCGTGCGGTTTGGGACGAAAATGGCTTACACCGTTGGGATCCCAAGATTGACCGCGCGCACACCTTTGTCGTGGATACTCCTCCACCAACTGTTTCTGGGTCGCTGCATGTAGGGCATGTGTTTAGTTACACACAGACGGATGTAGTGGTTCGGTACCAACGCATGCTGGGCAAAAACATCTTCTATCCAATCGGTTGGGATGACAACGGTCTGCCCACCGAACGCCGCGTGCAAAATTATTTCGGCATCCGCTGTGCTCCCCATCTGCCCTATGATCCAAACTGGAAACCCAGCTCCGATCGCCAAGATAAGGACAAGGTCGTCGAGATCTCGCGGCGCAACTTCATCGAGGCTTGCGCGATTCTTACGGCCGAGGACGAGAAGGCATTCGAGAAACTATGGCGAACCGTGGGACTTTCGGTAGATTGGAGTTTGCAGTACGCGACAATCGACAAGCACTGTCAGCGCATTTCGCAGTTGTCTTTTTTGGACTTAGTCGCAAAAGGCGAGGTTTATAACACCGTCGCGCCGACTATGTGGGATGTCGACTTTCGCTCAGCCATTTCACAGGCAGAGGTTGAAGATCGTGAAATCGGGGGCCACTTTCACGATATCTCATTCGAAGTTGAAGGCGGTGGAGATTTCACGATAGCGACCACCCGTCCGGAATTGCTGCCTGCCTGTATCGCAGTTGTCGCGCACCCTGACGATGCACGGTATCAGAAATTCTTCGGTAAACGAGCATATACACCGCTCTTTGAGGCGCCCGTGCCGATTGTGGCGGCGGAACACGCAGATCCCGAAAAGGGCAGCGGTATCCTGATGGTCTGTACTTTCGGCGACATCATGGACGTACAATGGTGGCGGAAATCCGGACTACCTGCACGCCAGGTGATCGGATTGGATGGGAGAATCGTCGCCCCAGTCTTCGGTAATGCCCCTTTTGACAGCCGCAATCCGGCCCGCGCTAACAGCAATATGCAGCTGCTTGCTGGTTTAACGGTGAAACAAGCCCAGAAGAAAATTGTGGAGCTTTTGGCGCACGAGAACTCTTCTGCGGACGGGAAGCATAAGGCTCTCCTCGCCGATCCGAAGCCCATCATGCATCCGGTCAAGTTTTACGAGAAGGGCGATCGTCCCCTTGAGTTCATACCAACCAGGCAGTGGTTCCAGAAGATTTTGGATCACAAAGAGGCGCTTCTAGCTCAAGGCCGCAAGGTCGAATGGCATCCTGCTTTTATGCAGACCAGATATGAGCATTGGGTGCAGGGATTGAATCAAGATTGGTGTCTCAGCCGGCAGCGTTATTTTGGCGTGCCCTTCCCGGTCTGGTATCCGATTGATAAAAGCGGCGCTCCTGATTACGGCCATCCGCTTTACGCCGACAAGGCTCAGCTGCCGATCGATCCTCTTACGGATTGCCCCACTGGCTACAGCACCGAGCAACGCGATAAACCAGGAGGCTTCACCGGGGACCCCGATGTGATGGATACCTGGGCAACCTCCTGTGTGACGCCCCAAATTGCCAGCCACTGGCAGCTGGATCCGGCGCGTCACCATGGTCTCTTCCCCATGGATGTGCGGCCTCAGGCGCACGACATCATTCGCACCTGGGCTTTCTACACAATTGTGCGGGCCTGGAATCATGAGGGCCAGATCCCCTGGAAGAACGCATTGATCAGCGGCTTCATTGTGGACAAAGACCGCAAGAAGATGAGCAAGTCCAAGGGCAATGTGACCACACCGGAAGGATTGCTAACCGAACATTCGGCTGATGCCGTGCGTTATTGGGCCTCACGAGCCCGGCTTGGAGTAGATACCGCTTTTGATAAAAAGCTTTTCGAAATCGGCAATAAACTCTGCACCAAATTGTTCAACGCTGCGAAGTTTGTGGTAGGGCATTTTGATCGCACGAATCTTGATCTTAATAAGTTAGACCTCGCGGCAATTTGCGAACCGCTTGATTTAGCGTTGGTCGAGAAACTGCGGACTGTTATTAGCGAAGCCACTAGAAACTTCGATCGGTTTGATTATGCCGTTGCTTTGCAAGGTACCGAAGACGCCTTTTGGAACTTCTGCGACCACTATCTGGAGCTAATAAAGGTTCGAGCATACAGCGAAAGCGACTCCACGGGCAGAGCGAGCGCTCTAGCGACATTGGGATGGTCCATTAGAACATTCATTAAGCTCTTCGCTCCCGTCGTCCCCTTCGTAACGGAGGAGATTTGGAGCTGGACTTTTGCGGGCGAGGGACGGGATTGTTCAGTACACACCTCCAGTTGGCCTACAATTGAGGAGGTCGAGAATGTTGAACGTCCAGCTAACGCAAAGGCCTTTGATGCGGCGCTAGAGCTCACTGGGAAGATCAGAGGAGCCAAGACTGCCGCACAAAAGAGTCTGCGCTGGGAGGTGAAATCTGTCACGGCGACAGGGAGTAGCGAGGCTGAGGAGGCGCTGCGCACAGTACTAGCGGACGTCTTGAGTGCTGGAAACGTGGTCCAGGGAGGATTTAAGTTCGTTCGTGGCGAAGCTGAGCCTGGGCAGATGTTTAATGTGTCAGTCATACTTGCAGAGCAGTGGGTCGCTCCGGCACGCGACGCGAGCTGATCTCCGTCAGGGTAACCTGTTAAATTCGTTAATATTTCGTCCTTTTTTAAGCTTCTTGTTGTAGTTAAAGCCAAAATAAGCTCGAATATAACGCCTGTAGCGATTACCAGCGTGGCTGGGATGGACCCAGAGACCACTAGGTGAAGCTGCTGCGTCGGAGTCATGATAGCTCAACGCTATTGCGGCTTTGGCGCTTGGGCCTCTGTGGCGGATGCCAGAGAGACAGATTCTAACCCTTTTCAGTTACGGAGGTAGCTTAATTATGTCAGACAATATGAGTGAACAGGATGTTTTGGTCGTGGTTTCTAAGCTGAAGAACTACATTCGGGCTGCTTCAGAGATGAACACCTCCGGAAACGTTGCTCCTAAGCTTTCACAGATCGTTCGCATGCTTTGCGATCAAGCTATTCAAAACGCGAAGAATGATGGCCGTAAGACCGTCATGGATCGCGACTTCGAGAAAGCCGCTTAATTCTTCCCCGCTTTCTCTCAAAAGGCCGCTGCAATCAGCGGCCTTTTTTATTTTGGGACACCCACTTTTCGGCCCCCGCGTTACCCTCCTGCTCGTTACCTTCCTGCTTACTGAGAAACGGAGGATTTAAATCCGCCCGAGGGGAGAGATCTGGTTTAGAAACAGAGAGGATTGGTTAGGATGTTGACGCTGCCGGCAACAATGCTGGGAGCTTACACAAACATATTGGATGCAGCCTTGCTTCCCTTGAGCCACCGTTTGCCCATTCTTATTGCGACTGCGTGCAGCGCTGATGGGCTGCCTATGCTATGACCAAAATGCTTACTACAAGAATTTGCGGTATCGATCCAACGTTCAGCTTTAATCCCGATACGCTCTAGAATTGGCGCTAGGTCCGGCGATATACGTCCCCGCTTCCCCTTCTTGATCTCGCGGCCGGTGGCATCGAGAATTGAAAGATAGTCGAGGGTCGATATAGACAAGAACCCCCGCCGCCCACCCGCCGTTTGGATCGGAGTAAGCCAAGATGTTGCCCCGTCCGTATCACCGGATTTGACTGCCTGAATGCGTTCATATGCGCTAGTAAACTCGCTTTCTTCGGGAGTGCCACAGATCCCCGCACGAATTGGGTTCAAATCCACGTATACTAGGCAGCTCAAGATCGATGCTTCATCGTGCAGCTGCTGACACTTGAAACGCCCCTCCCAAAAACGCCCCTTACATCCGTCTTCTCTATTCGCGCGCCTGGCAATAAATTCATTTACCGATTTCATGAACCAACTGAGACTCCCCAAGCGCTCCCTCAGTATTCGAATACGCTTGGGATTGTTGGCCAAAGCTTCAATGTATATCCGTAAAGCTTCTCCAGCCAGTCGAGCGCCGTTTGCCCGCGGGGGGAACAGCGCAAGCCAACGGATGGCCACCTCTTCATTCGACAGACCCTCTACCAGATCCGGTCGGGTTCGCAACACGACATGCAGATGGTTATCCATCAATCCAAAGCCCAGCGGGTCGATACAAAATATACGGCTCAGAGATATGAGACGAGCCTGCACCCAACTTTTCCTATGGTTGAAGTTGCGACCACTAACAGAGTCATAGCCATATAAGTATGCCCGCCGCACACATCGTGCGATGCAGTGATACACTGCCTCCTCCGGCCCGACGGTGAATCGTCTCGCAATTGTCATGCCGATTAGTTCGGCTTCTTGGACCAGAAGTTTCCTTCGATTTGAACGGAAAAGGGACATCCAGAATTAAACGCCTAGGAAACGAGCACCAAAAGATGGATGTCCCTTTTCTACTCTGTGACGAAGGTGGTGCGTTGCGGCGAAGTTGAGGGAAAGACATCGACGGAGTCAACATGCGCCCGGGGGGGACCGTGCCTAAGAAGCGCAAGCATTTCAGATATCTGCTCTTCAGGTCCCTCAATCACCGCGCTTACGTCACCATTTTCTTCGTTACGGACCCAGCCGGTCAGATTAAGGTTGCGCGCGGCGCTACAACACCACGCCCTGAAGCCCACTCCTTGCACCCGGCCCTTCGCCACGATTCTTACGGCCTTAAAAGCCATAACCTCATGCTAAATCTAGGGCATATTTTTCGCGGAGGGTCGCCAAAAGCTGGCTCATAATCGCATCAACCTCAGAATGTTCGAGTGTCCTCTTCTTATCCCGGAAGGTTAGTCGGTATGTTGTACGTCTGAAATCTTCGTCGGCCTTCTTAAAGTGATCAACCACAGAGACTTCCTCGAGAATCGAATGGTTCATCTCCAATATTTGCCGCATTACCTTAGCGGCTAGAGTGCGAAGGGGCAGCTTAAGGGTGATATCACGCCTGATCGCGGGCAAATCGTACAGATCTGCATACTCAGGAGGCTTGATTAATCGCAGCATTTCTTCGACTTCAATCTCTGCGTATAGAAGGTTCTGACTCAAATCTAGGGCAGACTTCAGCTCTGGGTGCAGTAACCCAAAATACCCTAAAATAGCGCGGCCCGCCTTAAGGGAGCCCTGCACACCAGGGTGGAGCAGCGCGTGGTTTGATTCCCCAATTACCAACTCCTGCCCAAAGGCCCGGAAGACCGACTCCAACACACCTTTAAGAAGAAAAACGCACTCCTCCAGCAGCTCAGCTTTTTTGTATTCATGTTCAAACCACCGGCCACTCTGGGCTAATGTCAGAACATCCCGCTCAAACTCATACACTCGCCCAGAGTTGTCCTTGAGCGAAAATAACCTGCCAAGCTCGTAAACCTTTACTGTGTGGGTTCCGCGCCGATGATTCTGCTCTGCTAGGCGTCCAAGATGTAAGCAATTCGACACTTTCATGTGCGAATACGCGCGTTCCACAGAGTTCTTCATGGTAAGATGGCGATCTGCGAGCTCTGGCTGCAACCGCGTAAGGAGTTCGGCGTCTTCAGCCGAATAGAATCCCTTAGTAATAACTTCATGAAATCCCGAACCTAACAGCGCCCGCTCGATTCTGGAGGACGCGATCTCAAAATCATTTGGCGGCGGCAAATTATAGTCCAGCGGCGGTAAAGACAACTTAACTCGACCAAGACTCAACGATCGGGCGAGATCCTCCACCAGATCCTCGGGGTTCTGCACATCCCAAATGCGCCAAGAAGGAACGGTGAAACGGAGCTCTCGATCGGCTCCGCTCTTGCCGATCGCCACTGATTCAATCTGATAACCCAGGTTCTTGAGTCGAGATGTGACCTCGACTTCTTCTAAGCGGGCCAAATTTAGCTCTTTCCGGAACTGTGAAAGCAAAACTGTCACTCTGCGCACCGCCAAAGGCTGGACCTCCGTCTGCGTGAGGCCTAAAACGTGCGCACCCTCGGATTCCTTTACCGCTCCCCCCGCTCCGGCGGCCAAATGCGCAAGCCGCTTTAGTCCCGCAATAACGCCCTCGGGGTCTGCGCCGCGCTCGAAGCTGTAGGAAGCGTCGGTGGATATCCCCATCGCCCGCGCAGTTTTGCGCACACATACCGGATCGAAAGTTGCCGACTCAACCAAAACCCTAGTGGTCTCTTTAGTCACCATCGTATTGGCGCAGCCAATTACCCCTGCAACGGCAATAATGCGCCGCCGATCGCGGATTACTATCGAACCCGCAGGCACCTCATACGTTTTTCCATCTAACGCCTCTACCCTCTCGGCACTCTGAAGAAGATCGACCACGACCTCCCCTTCAACCTTGTCACGATCGAAGGCGTGCATAGGCTGCCCAATCTCGAGCAGAACATAATTTAGCAAATCGACAATTGGATGATGCTCTGGATTACTGCCCAAGATTTGAGCAACATCCGCACGCAGTCTCATCCCAACCGGCAAACTCATCTCCATCAGAGCATACCGCAAGCACTTGTCGGTGAGATTTCGCACAGGCACCGAAACCTTCTTAGTGCTGATCTCCCCAGCGGATGCAGGCAATTTGATGCCCGTAAGAAAACGCGCCGAAATTTCACGCGCTATTCCTAATGCCGAGAGATGGTCTCCGCGGTTTGCCAGAGTTTCGATATTGAAGACAGCCTTGCCACCTTCCAGCTCGACCTTCTTTACCTCCAAACCCAGATCATCGAGCACCGCCCGCAATTCGTGCTCTGCAGTACTGGGCAACTCGATTAGCCGCTCAAGCAAGGCCTGATGGAGCTTCATTATGCACGCTCCTTAAGAAGGCGGAGATCATTGTCATAAAGCGTCTTGAGAGCAGAAATGCCGGAGAACTGGGACGCCAACCGCGAAGTCCCCAATCCAAATGCAAATCCTGAAACTTTTTCAGGGTCATACCCGAATTCCCTGAGGACATTTCTGTGCACCATTCCAGCACCGGCGATTGTGACCCAACCTGCCCCGCCACACGCTGGACAGCCCGATCCCTTGCAGAAGGTACAGTCCACTTGCGGTCCTATACTTGGCTCAGTGTAAGGATAAAACTTAGGGACGAATTTAACTTTTCGGCGTTTCCCGTATAGCTCCTTCAAGATATGCGAAATGAGTCCCATTAAATGGGATAGAGTCAGGCCCGCTTCCAGCCAAACCAATTCAAACTGGTGAAACATCGCTTGATGCGAAGCGTCCTCAGTCTCATTACGATAAACCCGACCAAAAGAGGCCACTTTCACCGGGAGCCCGCCCTTCTGTAATTCACGGGCCTGGACCGAGGTGGTATGAGTGCGAAGCACTAAGCCATTGGCGGTATAGTAGGTATCCTGCATATCCCGTGCTGGGTGATGAGGTGGAATATTCAGTGAATCGAAACAGTAGTATTCAGTTTCGACCTCGGGCCCCAACACATTTCGAAAGCCGAAGGGCCGCAGGATCTCCGCAATTCGCCTTTCCACCAGTGATATAGGATGGACAGAGCCTAAGCCACTCCAACGGGAAGGGAGAGAAAGATCGACAAACTCGCTACGGGCGCTCTTCTCCCTTAAATCGGCAGCAAGACGCTGCTCCTGCTCGCTAACAAATTGCTCGAGAAGTTGCTTTAGGTCATTCAAACCCGCGGCCACCTCCGGCTTCCGCTCGGCCGGAATATCCCGAAGCTGCTTAAACAGCAGCTTTAAGGTCCCCTCTTTCGAGAGCCAATCGCGCTTAAGTATCTCGACGTCCTGTGGCGTAGAAATGCGCTTGAGCTGTGCTAGCAGCGATTCCTTTACCTCGGAGAGGTTAAGTTTCGAGAGCTCCATGCGGGTTTACTTAGTTTACTAACCAGCTTTCGCGGGATACTTCTGGTCGAGAACCTTGTTCCAAGAAGCAATCTGATCAGCCTTAGCCTTCAGCACTCCATCCGCCGATCCGGACAATGAAGCTTTAATAATACGATCGCCCTGTTCAATCTTATTCACCACGTCCTGTCCGCTAACGACCTGACCGAAGATGGTATGTTTGCCATTCAGCCACGGTGTTGCAACGTGAGTAATGAAGAACTGGCTGCCATTGGAGCCCGGCCCAGCATTCGCCATAGACAAAACCCCGGGGCCGTCATGTTTAAGGCTGGGGTCGAACTCGTCTTGAAATTTATAGCCAGGTCCCCCATAGCCGGTGCCTTCCGGATCTCCGGTCTGAACCATAAAATCAGGGATAACCCTGTGGAACTTCACACCATTGTAAAATCCCCGTTGGATCAAATTGACGTAGTTCGCCACAGTTAACGGTGTTTTATCCGGATAAAGCTTAAGTACGATATTCCCTTTTGTCGTTTCGAGGGTTACTTGTAAATCTTCCGCCATAACGTTCACACTTCCCAAAATCAGCATTGCCGCCCAAATTACTCTAATCATTGAAAATCCTCCTGATTCCAAGATTACCGTGCAAATGCCAGGAATAACAAGTTACAGGTCCATTCGTCAAAGGTTATCCGTAAAATAGGACACCCACTTCTTTCGCCGCCTAAAAAGTGGATGTCCATTTTGCGCGATCGCGGGGTGTGCGCTATGAGTAGAGCTGGTTTCAAAGCTGGAACTAGCTCTTACGGCCTAGACGAAGTTCGGTCTAAGGTTAGAAACGGGCTCATTTTTTGTCAGGATCGAAATGATGAAGCGTATTTCACTTGTTCTTACGAGTTTGCTGTTGTTGGCTTGTGCCACCTCCGCCTGGGCTGACCTATCGGACCAGGAATTTGAAAAAGCGATTGAAAAATACCTTGGCACCGACAAGGGCCAGGTTGCCTTGGGCGCGGCCGTCGAGAAGTATTTCCAGAAGAAGCAGCAAGAAGCCGGTAAAAAGCGCGAAGAACAGATGGCTGCCGAAATGGAGAACCAATTCAAGAACCCAGTTAACATCGCAGCAGGCAGCAGCCCCGTACGCGGTCCGGCAGGTGCGAAAGTAACGATCATCGAATTCTCAGACTTCCAATGTCCGTTCTGCAAGCGCGGGAAAGACACCATGGAACAGGTCATGAAGAAATATCCGAATGACGTTAAAGTGGTGTTCAAGAACCTCCCGCTACCGATGCATCCAGAAGCTAACCCGGCCGCAAGAGCCGCTCTGGCCGCTGGAAAACAGGGCAAATTTTGGGAAATGCATGATGCCCTCTTCGATAACCAGGGTAGCTTAGGGACTGATTTTTACACCGATCAGGCTAAGAAGCTGGGGCTGGATGTCGATAAGTTCAAAAAGGACATGGATGCTCCTGATATCGCAGCTGCAATCAAAGCAGACTCAGACCTGGCGCAGCAGAACGGAATTTCCGGCACACCTGGATTTTTCGTTAACGGCGTAGCTGTTAAGGGCGCTTATCCCCCGGATCATTTTGGAATGATTATCGACCGCTGGTTGAACGGCGGCGCAGCTCCTAAGAAGAGCTAGTAGCTAAAAGAACGGGCGCTTCGATCGAGACGCTATTCGAT
>JAIBBU010000080.1 GCA_019694515.1 Oligoflexia bacterium
TGATGACGCGATTAGGAGTCTGCTTATGTCATCAATTGAGGGCAGTCCGGAACTTCTCAGCGCTCGATCCAGATCATCCTCTACCGGGACAGACCCCTCTATAGTTGGATCGATGGCCACTATTCGCGTGTAGTGTTCGTCAATTGCTATACCGTCCAAGAGTAGGCAGAGTTTTAAATCATCCCACCGTTCATCAAATCTGTACCTGGGGCTAACGGCCGATCGCAGGGTACTCCTCGTCCGCAATATCTCCCCGAGCATCGACAGCAGCCGACCTTCTTCTGCATCGGGCAAGAAAGCTTCTAGGGTTGCTGCGCATTCATAACCCTCATATAGCTCATGCTTTAAAAGCAGTGAGTTAAAGTCGCTCTGGGAGAGCACTCTTAGGAACTGCGCAAATGAAACTTTGGTGCGATGGGACAACATCAATGTTACTCGGATTAAATCTTGTTAACTGGAGGTAATTATCAGCATCGGATCACCGTCAGTTTCTAGGCTATTTCCTCGTTGAGAGAAGAAGGTTCTTTGCCCTCCTAGCGGGGAAAGGGCTCGAACATGGGCCCAACCCTAAAGCTTTACTTCCTGTCAACAGACCGTCCTTCTCGCCCGTGGACTATGAAACTAGATTGGTAATCTCACCTGATCGAGGGCTTATTGGCAACATTTATATGGAGGTTTAGTTGCGCCGCGAGAGCGGCTCGCCGAGCTTTCAGGAAGTTTCATCGTAAATATCGACTCTGACATACTTTGTGATCGTCTCCTTCGGTTCCGCTATAGATGTTTTAGCGTAGTACACCACAAAAGCCCCGGTGGCTAGAACTCTCTAGCCCGCTGCCGCGTTTTAAGGACACAGAGCTGGGTATATTGATGGAACTGGCAGCAGGTCAGTCAGCATTTGACAACTCTTGGCTACTCTTGTTCGAATCCATGTTCTCTAAATTTCAGCGTGCGACTGTTTTCAGTCACAGTACGGACCACGTACTCGGGCGTCCCGTCAGGAATATTGGCCTCGATTTCCAACGTAACCGTCACATCGGAGCCTATTAACCCGACCAAGTGCGCGATCACCTCGTCGCCGATGCGCCCTGCATCCCGGCCCACGCGTGTGGGATCGAGCGTGACGCTCCCATGAAACCGTTTCGGGGCTGGTCCCGCCTTAGGCTTTTCACTGCCTCCCTTCCCAGGCACATCCGCTCCGCCTGTTATGGCAGGCGTCGCTGCAGCTCCCATTTTTCCAGCTTTTTCAGCAGCAGCCTGGGCCTCTGCTTGTTGCTGCTGGACGGCCGCTTCAGGTCGTACGAGTAAGCCCGCGTCACCACTCGTGATATGCACCTGTTGTCCGCAGCGTAACCCGCGATAGCGGCTTCCCGCCTCGTCAAAACCATCTGCATATGCGAATGTCTCAGGATCCCACGACAACAGGGCTAAGCCGTTAGCGGCCGCGTCCCGCAATACATATGTGTCAGTCAACCGGGGAAGATAGAGATAGCGGGCAAAGTCTTCGCAGAGCTGCTTGATCGCCACATGATTCCCACGCCACAGGGGGATACGATCCAGCTCCATCCGCAGTCGCGTGCCGGCAAGCGCTGTCACCAGAAGTTCATCGTTACGCAGCTTCTTACTTACACGTAATGCCAGTGCATCTTGCCCTGAGAGCCGGAAGCTCTGCCACTCAATTGAAGCTTGAGGGGAACTCTGGACTGGGACCAGCAACCACTGATACGCCTCCGGTATCCGAGCCGTTACCGCACCATCGGCAGATTTGTGTTGGGTCTCGGCCTGCTTCACCTGGTGAGGATCAAGATTGAGCGCCTCTTTCTCAGCAAGGATTGCATCCCAAGCTAGATAGCGTCGCACAGCTTCATCCAAGTCTTTGAGTCGAGCTTGGTCTGCCGCGAGAAAGACAAGCGTGTTGCGGAAGAGACGTGGGATAGTGCCTCGTGTTTCTAGAATTGCATTTGCCGCGACCTCGGCAAGGTTCCCTGGCTGCTTGCTGTAGGGGTGGTCGATCCCAAGCACGACCAACCGTGCATCCAAATCATCCGGCACATCCTGCCCTGATTGGGGGAGCGGGTGTACACGGACAAAGTCGCCGGTTTTTCGAAGGTCCGCGCGAAGCCGTTTATCCAGGTCCTGCGCCACCTTGTCGGGATCTCTTTTGAGTTGCTCGGCACGGTCCTCCGCTAGCTTCGTAACCGTGGGCTGAGTTGAATACCAGTAGCGTGAACCGTCCTGATAGAGATAGGTTGCGGCGCTACTCAGGCGACGCAACGCATCGCCGAAAATGTTTGGGGACTCTCCCGGCATCACACAGCCAAGCTTCACCCGTCGATCTTCGATGCCACGATTCGCTGCAGTCGCAGTCGGTGCCGAGCCAAGGTAGATCGTGCGCGCCACACGGCGGCAGGCGGCGTACTTCCCAAGATTGGGCACTTCACCATCAAGCCGAAGCGGCAGCGCACTGGGACCATCCACATCCTTTCCAATGACCGGCACCCAATTGTCGGACAGGTAACGCGTCAGCTCGAACTGCACACGCGGGTCGTCGATCGGAATGTTCGAGGGAAGAATCAGCGGATTACGATCTCCTTTTTCCCACAGGCAATGAATCACCGAGGCCATCAGGCGCAACACGCCACACGTCCGCTGGAATTTCACCAGCGTCGACCAATCGGTATAGAGCCGATCAAAAATCTCCGGGTGTATGGGATATGCCGCTTTGAGGCGCTTCTCGTAATCGGAGTCACGGCACTCGGGCGGGAACTCTGCTGATTGGGTGGCATAAAGATCGAAGAAGGCCTTCGCGACCGTATCGCGGATCACATACTGACTCTTTTCAATGAGTGGCTCGAACAACCGCCGGCGGACAATCTCAAATCCTTCTTCAGCGCTCGCCGGACGCCAAGAAGACTCTACTCGCCCCACTACATTGCGCAGTCTATCCAGAGCCTCCCGCCCTCGCTGGCCACCCACCTCTACATCATCGGCCTGGGTGTGAGGCGATCCGTCCGTGTCGGATGCTGGGAGACTGATCACCAGCAGGCAATTCTGCGCGAGCTTTGCCGACTCGGTAAGGACCTGGGCGAAGGTGAACTGCGTCTCA
>JAIBBU010000003.1 GCA_019694515.1 Oligoflexia bacterium
GCTCCGCTTATCTCCCCTTGCCTTGGGATAGTGTAACCCACGAGCTTATCGCCGGGGTGTTAGAGGGGGGAAGCGGGGAGGAAGGTACAATCTTCGGGGAGAATCGTCGACATCCGACTTTCTACGGTCGCCTGAAGAACTCATTCGACCTAACTGATCAAACTTCCGCGAATCTTGGAGTAACTTGGCTGAGCGGCTCAAGTGACGATGATTCAAGCTACGAAGTTAATGCCTTCGGATTTGAAGGCACAGTTATGCACAGTTTCAATTCGATCTCGAAGTTGAAACTACAGTCGGAGTTCTATTTGCAGGATCGGAATGCGGCGTTTGCCGAGCGGCTCGATCTACCGCAGCTGGAATTAGCCGTAGCAGACGAAGTCGCTTACCGCCGTCATCCCTGGGGCTTCTACACTCTCGCCGATCTCAGAATGTCCGAGCGTTGGGGCCTTGGCACGCGTTACGACCAGGTGGAAGCGACCAACTTGGAAGATCAATCGAGCCGTGACTCAGATCAGGCCTGGAGCGGCTACCTGACCTACTTCCAAAGCGAATTTGCCCGGTGGCGCGCCCAGTACCAGCACATCACCTTTGAAGAAGGCGGGGAGGACAACCGTTTCTTCCTGCAAGGCACCTTCGCGATCGGCGTTCACAAACACAAACTGCAGTAATAGGAGAATATCAAAATGATCAGAGTAAATCTAAGCTTGGGAATTATAATAGCGCTTGTGTGCTGGTCAGCACCTTTGGCGGCTGAACCGTTGAAGATAGTCACCACACTGCCGGTATACGCTGACCTTGTAAGAGTGATTGGCGGTGATCTGGTAGATGTCAGCGCCGTGGCACCAGCGCGCTTCAATCCTCATTTTGTGGAACCAAAGCCGAGCGACGTCTTAAGGCTGAAACGGGCCGACCTCTTCATTCATAGTGGACTTGATTTTGAACTTTGGCGTCACCCGCTGACTGATGCCGCCGGGCGCTCCGATCTGCGGCCCGGAGGTGACCGAGAGTTAGATCTTTCGAAGTTTGTTAGGCTACTTGAGATCCCGCAAAACACGGTGACACGCGCGCAGGGGGATATTCATATCTTTGGCAACCCGCACTATACGCTCTCACCCCCGAATGTGCGATTAATCGCCAAAGGCATAACCGAAAAACTCAGTGCGGTTGCCCCGCCCAGCGCTGCAATTTTCGCGCAGAATCTTGCAACCTGGTCCAATCGTCTCACGGCAAAGGAGCAAAGCTGGAGGTCGCTACTGGCGAAACTCTCTGGGCAGCCGGTGATTGGATATCATAACGACTGGGTCTACCTTGCGGATTATACAGGGCTAAAGATTGATGAGTTTCTCGAGCCAAAACCCGGAATTCCTCCCAGTCCGCAGCACCTAGCCGAACTGCAGCAGTATATCTCGAGGAATAAAGTACGGGTGATTATCCAGTCCTCGTTCTATCCGACAGATTCATCCGAGGAACTCGCCAGTCGAACCGGCGCACGCCTGTTGATTCTTTGTCAAAACGTCGGCGAATTACCAGAGTGCCCGGATTATATTTCGATGCTGGACTACGACTTAAGTATCTTAGCACAGGAGTTTTAGCAGTGGCTGATTTTATATCACTAATGATCGCTCCTTTCGCGGCATGCCTGGTCCTCACAGGCATGCATGCCTACCTCGGGTTGCATGTAATCGAACGTCAGGTAATCTTTGTCGATCTGGCTTTGGCTCAGATTGCCGCCCTGGGAGCCACGGTCGCCTATCTCTTCGGTTTTGGACTGCACTCCCCAGGCAGTTACTTCACTTCTTTAATTTTCGCCCTAACCGGGGCAGTGATCTTAACCTTCACCCGATCGAAGAAGGAGCGTGTTCCCCATGAGGCACTAATCGGGATTGTGTATGTCGTATCGGCAGCGGCCTCAATCCTAGTTTTGAGCCGCTCTCCCGAGGGGGGAGAGGAGTTAAAGAGTCTTCTGGTGGGACATCTGCTCTTTGTGAATTGGGGTGAGATAATCAAGGTCGGTTTGATCTATGGGATAATCGGAATAGTCCACTGGGTATTTCGAAGACGCTTCTTGCTAATCTCTCAGGCGCCTTTGACTGCATATCAAGAAGGTTTGCATGTTCGATTTTGGGATTTCATTTTCTACTGCACTTTCGCACTGGTAGTTACTAGCTCGGTGGAAATTGCCGGAGTACTCTTGGTTTTTGCTTTTCTGGTTGTGCCCGCCGTCTCCGGAATGCTTGCAGCCGATAGCATCCGGGGGCGCCTGGCGATCGGTTGGATTAGCGGAGTACTCACGAGTGTCTTCGGAGTAACGCTCTCCTATTACGGCGATCTGCCCACAGGAGCTACCGTCGTTTGCACCTATCTAGCTCCACTCCTGGCCTGCGCCATAATCGGCAGGGCCGCCCGCGCCAGGGTTGACGGCTCAGCGGCTTAGATCGCTAAAAATTCTCTTCGTTACGGCTTGCGACGTCAGTATAATGTCTGAAGTTCCGCAACGTCTGGGGAGCCGCCTCTATGAGTTCGTTTGCCCGCTCGTCCGTGACGACTCTTGCTATGAGCATGGCGAGTCTAGCATCGTTATTCGCGCCGTTTGGGATTACACCGCGCACCCCCGAGCCGACCCCTTCCCCCTCTATCGCTCCCCCTTCAGCAGCTCCGATTTATTCCAAGGACATACTAAAATTCAATGCCTGTGAGCCTGATGCATTGAGATATGCCGATATCAACCCAGTTCTAAGAGCACAGCTTGGAATGTTCACAAAGCTGCAACGCTTGACCGCAGCATTTACGGAACTTCCCGAAGGCGACCGGATACGCGAAATGAGTCGGCAGTGGAATGCTGCTCTACAAAGTCAGCCATTTTCCAGCTTGGTTACCCGATTTAAGGGCAGTCACGATGACGCGATCTGGCTCAATTCAGGCAATCCTTCGCAAATCAGCTACGTTTTCCTGAGCGAACAGGATCTAAAACTAGCACTCGGTGCAGCATCTGCTGCGGCATGTTATGAAACCAATACCCACACCATCTATCTTCCGCTTGAATTAGCGGATCATTACGATCTGAAAGATCCACGAAACCGCATCTTAGTCGCTAGCTATGCTGTACACGAACTAGCGCATGCCGAGGGCTGCTCCGAGTTCGGAGCCTACAGCGCGCAAATGCGTTACCTCTCTGAGCATAATCTCACGATTAAATTTCTAACCAGACTGCCGCAGCGCTCGGTGGTCTTTGCCAACGCGGATCAAATTCTTGAGCACATCTTCTTTAACTATCCCAAATCAGACTACATCGCTGCGGTATTGGAGCGATTTCACGGCGACATAACGCACACCAGCTTGGCTCGTAAGTGGCTTCCTGGCGGGGCCCACTATGAAAGTCTGCTCAAGGAATACAACGAAACCTGGACCGCGAATCAAGCTGCCAACCTGGTTCGCCTCCAGGGACACAGCCCTAAGCGCGCCAATCGGCTGGCTGAGGCACTCCTGCGATCCATTGCTCGCAAGCATCTTACGCCCTATGACTCCGACCAGCTCGCATATACCAAACACGATGGTGCCCGCTCGCGCGCGCTGACTCTGCGGCGTAAGCTCCGCACCGATACCGAGTTCGATCCCAGTATAATTTCAGGGGTGCGCCAGTTTCTCGACCTTTTAAGCACAGAACGAGAATCACTCGGACGGGAATTCGGTGCACATACCACCTCGGCCCTCGAAGATTCATTGGTCGTGCGAATGGAGGAGATCGTGGTAGAAGCCGAGCGCCTCCATTCGAGGTCTCAATCCCAATAAAAACACCGTCACGAAGGCTCACCGCATGGTGAGTAACGCGTTAAAGAAAAATTCGCATTATTCCGACGTCCTATTGGGGACCTGCGTGACGCTCCTACCAGCGTCTCACTCTTCGCCGATGGTCCAGAATTGCCGTTTCTTCTAGAATTGATGCACATGGAAAGAAAACCACTAACCGCAGAACAGAAAGCTTTACAGGTAAATCTCGATGCCCGGATGTTCGGCACCTTTGCTGAAATCGGGGCCGGGCAGGAAGTTGCTAGACACTTTTTTCAGGTCGGCGGCGCGGCCGGCACGATCGCAAAGACCATGTCGGCTTACGACATGACCTTCAGCGATGAAATTTACGGTAAGGCCGGGCGCTACGTATCTTACGAACGCTTGGTCAGCATGCTTGAGCATGAATACACCCTCTTGATTCAGCGGCTCTCGGCGAGACGCGGTGAAAAGACTAATTTCTTTGTCTTCGCTGACACCGTTGCCGCTAGAAATTTCAAAGGCACTAATGAATGTCATGGCTGGCTGGGGGTACGCTTTCAACGCGAGCCCCTCGCGCCCCCCAACGATATTTTGCTGCATGTGCGTATGTTAGATCGCTCCAATGTGTTGCAACAGCAAGCGCTGGGCATTATCGGGGTGAATCTGCTGCATGGCGCCTGCTTCTGCGAGGATATCGCCAAAGATTTCGTGCCCTCGCTTTTGGATGACCTCAGCGCAGAGCGCATTGAGGTCGATATGCTCGAGCTGCACGGTCCGATTTTTGCGGGTATTGATATTCGCATGATGAGCTTGCAGCTCGTGCAGCACGAGCTCACCAATGCCGTCATGTTTGCCCCTGCTGCCAAAGTGCTGCAGCCCTCGGAGGTCTTGCATAACCGCGCGGTGCTGGTAGAACGCGGCAGCTTCAGACCAATTACCAACGTTAACCTGGACATGCTGGATTGTGCTAAGACTGCATTCCGCCGGGATCTGGTAGAAAAGAGCAAGGACCCCGTGGTCCTGGCCGAAATCACCCTCAACAATTTGATGTCCACAGGTACCGTGGATATCTCGGACTTCCTAGCGCGCGTTGACACGATCTCGGCACTGGGTCTGAATGTACTCATCTCTGATTACCCTCAGTTTTACACACTGATGGAATATTTCCGGAGGTATACTAAAGAGCAGATCGGCGTTGTCGTGGGAGTCAACACCCTGCTTCAGATCTTTAATGAAAAACATTACGTAAATCTTGAAGGCGGAATTTTAGAGGCGCTGGGCCGGATGTTTCGTCATGATGTGAAGGCGTACGTCTATCCGATGGCCCGCAACGCTTTCGACGCTTATTTGAAAAATACCGACGGGCCGATCGACCATCAGGCGGTTCTCGATCGGGAGCTGATTAATGCCGACAATCTGCCGGTTCAGCAGGGGATCGGCTCGCTCTATTCATACCTCCTAAACCAAGGCAGCATCGTACCAATGAGCGGCTGTAATAAGGATCTGTTAAATACGCTTTCTCGCGACGTGCTTTCCCGTATCGCCTCGGGCGACACTTCGTGGCAGACACAGGTTCCAGCGCCAGCAGCTGAAATTATCAAGCGCCGCGGATTGATGGGGTACAGGGCACCATAAGGGTAGCCGCTCCTTACCGACATACAACTATTCCAATTTGTAGGTGCTTACTTTCGCAAGCGCGCGGCGCTCCGAACCATGTCCACAAATTCATGCCGCAACCCCCGAGAGTCGGCACCAAGCGCCCCGGAAGCCAAAGCGGCAACCTGTTCAAGAGTATAACCGCCGGCGTACTTGCTGTTCTTAAGCGCTTGAGCAAAATACGCCACCGCTGAGGCGAAGCGGAAATCTTCACTGCTTTGCGCTGCACTTCCACGAACGTCCTCACTCTTGATCGGGAAACTCATCAGTTTAGAACTCTCCGCGGAAGGTTCTTTGAAGCGGATCTTTAGAAAGCCGAGTTCATCGTTGGACGAAGTTGCAGTAGCCGGCTTCTGCACCGGAACCGGGTTCGGTTGATACCGCAGCTCATCCACCAAGGGGTGGTCAGCGTGCGAGCCGGTAAGGATCAGCTCATAGAGCGCGGTTACCGTATGTCCCGAGCCAACTTCACCCGAGTCGATCGTATCGTTATTGAAGTCTTCGCGATTTAGCTTGCGGTTCTCGTAGCCAATCAATCGATACTGCGACACTTTTTCGGGATTAAATTCGAGCTGCAACTTCACATCTTTGGCGACGGTTTGCATGTTGCCCACCAGGTCGTGTTCCAACACCTTCCCGGCCTCGCGGAAGGAATCGATGTAGAAATAGTTTCCGTTCCCCTTGTTGGCAAGTTGCTCCATCGTGCCATCTTTGAGGTTGCCGCTACCAAATCCCAGGGTGGTGAGGCCCACGCCTCCCTTGCGGCGTGCTTCCACCATGCGAATTAACTCATCCAATGAGGTAACGCCGACATTAAAGTCCCCGTCGGTAGCGAGGATCACGCGATTGACCCCCTCCTGATTGTAATTTCGTTGTGCAATATCGTAGGCCAGCTGGATCCCCCCCGATCCATTGGTGCCCCCGCCGGGGTAAAGCGAGTCAATCGCACTTACAATAGTGCCGCGCTTTTCAATGCCGCTTGCGTCAAGCACCAGCCCCGCGTTCCCGGCGTACGTTACAATCGCGATTCGGTCTCCGGCGCGCATCTGGTTCGCAATCAGCTTCATCGTGGGCCGTACTAGGTCCAATTTGCCCTGGTCGGCCATCGAGCCCGAAACATCTACTAGGAAGACCAGGTTCCAGGGCAACCGCTTCTCGGCTACATCCCGAGCCCTGATCCCAAGCTTCAAAAATAGGCGCTCGGAATCGAGCGGAGCCGGAGCAATTTCATAAGAAACGGTGAAGGGCTTATCAGTCTGCACCGGATAGCTGTAATCAAAGTAGTTAATAAACTCCTCTACGCGCACTGCATCGGGCGGCGGCAGCTGCCCAGCCTGCAGCATTCTTCGCACATTAGTGTAGCTGGCGGTATCGACGTCTAGGCCGAAGGTGGATACCGGAGATGTGCGAGCATCGGTGCGCTCATTCTCACCGTAGTGCAGGTATTGTTCGGTGTTGGAGCGCCAGGATTGGTCCCAATATTCCGGGTTTAGTATCTTTTTATATACTTCCGCGGTGCGCTCGTTATACTGCTCCAAAACCGGCGCCGCCGCTCCCTTGCCGAGCCACTCTCCTCGGCTGTCCAGGGCTAGCCCAGCGTCGGCTTCCCCGCTGGGCAGTTTGCCGCTTTGGGCGATCTGTTTGCCTTTGCCCAATTCGAACGGAGCAGCGGGCGCTGGTGCGACATACTCTTCCGAAGGCAGCAGCGGTTCGATCACCCGGGAAAGAGCCTGCTCAATTTTCAACCCGACCGAATTTTCGGCGTTCGCGATGCGGTCATCGTTATAGGTAAAACTCGCTGTATTGAAAAAAGTTGTCGAAAAACTCCGAACTTGGAAGGTAAGAAAGGCCACCGTCGCTAATGTTCCCGCAACCTTGAAGTGATGTGGGAATCGTATAAACACGGCGGTCAAGGTACCGAGCATCGCCGCAAGCATCAAAATGGCCCCGGCACTGCCCTCAAGCCACGTCATCAGCTGCATCACGCTCGCAATTATTGCGGAAGAGGAAAGTAGTGCGCTAAATCCGCGCTGAGTATTCCAAATTAATAGTGCGGCTACACCACTGATCACAACCGCGCTAAGCAATACTGTCTTTCTTGTAGTTATCACCTGCATAAACAACCTCCTAAAATAACCCACATCTTTCTCCGCGATGCCCCGCATTACCCGTGCCGAGAATTCTTTCCCCGGGTCAAAACTGGTCTCACGAAGATCTTTTTCTATCTGCAGGTAGGCCTGCTCTTTGAGCTTGGTCATATGGTTAGTTCCTCAAGCTTACGTCGTAGCTTCTCACGAGCTTGGTTTAAGCGTGATCGGACGGTGCCGATCGGAATTTTTAAAATCTCAGCGGCCTCCTCATACGAGCAGCCCTGCAGGCCGCAGAGGGAGAGCACGTCGCGGAGCTTGGGAGAAAGCGTACCGAAAGCAGCAAAGAAGCTGCGAAAATACTGCGCGCGCTCCAGCACATCGCCGGAATGATGAGCAAGCTCATGCGTATCGATGCTGAAGCTCTCGTTTCTAAGATTTTCGTTGAAACGTCGTGAGGTGAAATAATTATTGGTAACGTTCAGCGCGATGCGCGTAAGCCAGGTGGCAAAGGTCGATCGGAATTTGAAGCTCTTGAGGTTGAAATATGCGCGTTCGAACGCCTCCGCTGCCAGCTCTTCCGCCACCGACCTATTTCCGACCTGCTTCATAATGATCGAAAAGATGCGGGTTTGGTGCAGCTCCACTAGCAGCCGAAATTCATCTCGAGCTCCGCCCAAGATCTGGTGAATTAGTTGGGCCTCGAGCGTATCGGAATCCGACACACTCGCCTCCGGTATATCCTTTGAAGGAAGCCCTTTCACACCGAACCCATAACATAACCACCTGTAAAGACAACAAAACAGGTGCCTCTTATGAAGTTAGACCGGACGCCGAGGTAAAAAGTTCGATGTTCGAAATATTACGCCAGTCCGCCGAGCCACTTAGCACAACCCCCTATAGGCGCTGCGTTTTTGACTAGGCGCATGCGCGATGTTAACTACTGCAGCTGAGCGCTAACCGTCAGTAGGAGGAGCCATGCGTTACCAAGTAGTAGATCCAGCCTCGGGTGAAAAAACCTGGGTAGAATTTACCGGTCCAGAGCTGTTAGTAGAAGGCGGCGGACGCCAGATCCTTATAGCTCAGGCCGAGAACGGCGAGCTGCGAGTTCACACCAAGATTATCCCGGTACCACATAATAAGTTTTCAACCATCCCGCCCACGGAGCTCAAGAACTTAATTGAGTCCCACTGCAGCGCTGCAGAAGAAGATTTCACGCCGGGTGACACCCTCAGTTTAGCGGCATTGTTTGGCGAAGGGTCCACCCAGCTTGCAGCTGATCTCAGTCAGGTTGAATTTGATGGCGAGAACTTCATCACCGAGGGGGATCAACCGGATGATGCGCTGATCGGCTACCAACGTCTCCCAAATGGCGTAAGCTTTCTGGGCTGCCTGGCGGGGGGCGATTGGGAAACTTTGTTGTTCCTTGCCATATACTTCGACGGAAAAGAGCTGCGCGCCTATATCCCTGAAGCAGGCAATCCTTACAACACCGATCTCAACTGCGCGTATGGCAACAATGACGACTTGGATGTGGCGAATGCTAAGAAGCGCTTCCCCGCTGTTTTCCAAAACGTCCAAGCCTCAGATGCAGATGGGCAAATGCAGCACCTTGCTGGGGACGAGGAGCTAATCATGGCCGATCTGACGGCTCGGTTTAAGCCCTGAGCGGCCGCGAGGCGAAACCTCGCTGCTCGATTTGCCGAGTTGTTCTGACTCAATCGCAGAGTTCCCTTGGACTTTTGAGGCTCCGCTAAACTAGTTCAGTACCTGCTCCTTCAGCGCGCGGCAGTGGGGACAGTCATCGGCCATGGGGTTATGCAGGTAGTAGAGCCGTTCCAGCTCCTTCCAATCCGGCGGCTCGGCCAGATTTCGCGCTAACACGATCAAACCATCAGGATGAATCCCTAACGATATATCTCCGACTTCAAGACCGATCATATTGGAGGTTACAGCTGAAACCCGATATATGCCCTCAGGCATGAAGTTAAAGGCGTCGCAAGCTCTGATCACTTCGCCACATTTCAACCGCATCTTCTTCTCACGAGACTTTCTACCCATATAAAGCTCCTTAAATTGCTGGGTTAATCCCAGCCTGTCCATTAGTTCGAACGCTCCGATCGAAAGTTGCCTAAAATGTAAGATTTTATAGGCATTCGCTCCCGGCATAATTCCGGGTCCCTCGTTCAATGCTTTATCTTTGACTCTCCTCTCCCGCGATGTTAACTAGAGCGCTGGCGCCGCAGCACAACCAGCAGTAGGAGGTAATATGCGTGTTCAAGTAGTCATCCCAGGCTCAGACAAGAAGGGCTGGATCGAACTCGCCGGTCCCCGCCTCATAGTCGAGGGCGGAGGCAGACAGGTCACGGTTTCCGAGCACGGCGATGAACCGCTCCAAGTTGAAACCCGCGCCATCGAGGTGCCCCATGGACCATTCTCAACAATTGATATTCCAAAGCTGCGCGAATTGGTAATGGAGAATGCGCGGAGCTCCGCACAGTTCCAACCGGGAGCTCTACTGAGCTTTAGCAGCCTCTGCCCCCATAAATCGAGTCAGTTGGCCCTGGATCTGGGGGCGATCGAATTTGCGCATGAGAATTTGATTACCGAATCAGAGCTGCCTGAGGAAGCGCTTGTAGGCTACCACCGGCTTCCCAATGGCCTGAGCTTTCTCGGGTGTCTTGCGGGAGCCGAGCACGAAACCATGCTGTTCTTTGCGGTATACTTCGACGGTGAAAAACTGCGCGCCTACTTTCCGCAGGATGGAAATCCCTACAACACCGATTTCAAAGCCGCTTATGGAAGACATGGCAGGGCCGACCTGGTTAATGCAGTGAAGCGGTTTGCGCACACTCTGCACGGCTTACCCGAGCGCAAGATCGATCTCTCGGTCGACCTGGAACCGGAGGTCGAGGCGATTAGAGCGGATCTTCTAGCAAGGTTTAAGTAGGTCAGCGAAATTTCTGCTGGGAGCCCAAGAATGTCTAATGGTGTAGACCCTGGTTCAAGCCCAACGGGACAGCAGCCGCTCGATGATCTAGCGTTTGCGACCTTCCGCCAAGCCGTTAAGGTCGGAGACGACTGTGCACGGGATTTCGCTCGACAAATATTTTCTAATCAGGGCTTCTTGGGGCTGCGAGAGGTGGTTCGCGCGCGTTCTAGAACCCCGGCGGAGAGTGTTAGTCAGCAGATGGTGGTAGAGCTGCTCTGCGACTTAGCTGCAAATGGTCCAGATGATAGCGCTAAGTATCAAGCCATCGAAACGCTGAAGAATGTAATACAGGCGGAAAACGGGAAGCACGTCATCTTTAGTTTTGGCGCATGCCTGGATCCGGCCGTTCCCGAGCTACGTGCGCACTTGCTATCGTTATGTCTGCCGGGGACCGCAATCCATCGCTCAACGCTTATATTCGCTCTTGCTCGAATGAATCGAAGTTTGACCTTGGAGTTTGCAGCGGAAATGGTCGAGACTATGCGCACGAGTGCCCGGATGAGCTCCGTCAGAAGCTGGCATTTGCAGCCGTTGATTGCGGGATTGACCGGCGCCAAGGGTCGCGGATTCCTATCCGAGCTGGATATCCAATTTGTTGAATCAATCAGCAACGATCCTCGATTCAAGGATGTATTGCCCTGGCGTCTGGTTTTGAGCTAGACCAACCCCCAATATTTGGTTCTTATCATCGTGCGTTTGCATATACGAGCACTTTACTAATGATCAAGCCGCCCCGGGGTTGTGCAAACGCGCTGGATCGTACAGGCTCTACTAATCAATATATTCCCAAGCGATCAGCACGGGAATTTTTGTTGGAGCCGGAGATGTTTAATAATCGATCCTTCCATATACGCGCAGCGCTTCTAATTTGCTCTCTCGTGTGCGGCGTGATCATTCTTGTACTCCCGGCTTTGGCCGGTCCCCGAGAAAAGATCCTGACTGCCAAGGAACTCTTGAAAGAAGCGAAACGCATCGAAAGGCAGCTCGCGCGGCTGCATTTAAGCGGCAGCCAGCTAGCGCAGTTAAGAGTAGCACAGCAGCTTACCGATTCTGATGACGACGGCGTTCCCGATATATGCGAGAGCGGTAGCAGCGGAAATGATGCCTGTGATTCGGATTCAGATGATGATGGTGAGCCGGATGGGGAAGAATCGAGCTCCAGCAGTTCGAGTAGCTCCGAAGGTAGCTCATCGTCAAGCGGAAGCTCTTCTTCCAGCGGATCTAGCAGCAGCCACGATTAAACCAGCCACGATCGGCGGCCCTTGATCATGGAATTGAGGGCTGCTTAATCGGCCCTAGCCTTTTGCCGGTAAATTTCTGGAGCTGCAATACCGGCCCCGGCGCTGAGTGACTCCGTCTCATCAACTATGACGTAACCTGCATCGAGCAGTGGACGGAGCGTCTCGTTCAATTCAGAAAAATCTGAAAACTTAAAATCGATAAATCGTCCGTTCCTAACATAAGCCAAAAATCGTTCTTCCCGAAAACCTTTGGAAACGATCAATGCCGCTCCCTCCCGGCCGAGAGATTCAATCGTATCTAAATATTGCTTCAGCGCATCACTGCGCGCCCCGGGGGGCAAATTCCTTCCAAACTCCTCGTGCACCAGATCTTGTGAGTCAATGCTGATTCCACCGCCAAAGATCGTCTTTAGTTTGAGCTCCTTCGCATACGCATCCAACAAATTAACCTCGAGCGCGCGATCGGCATCTAAAATTAGGCAATGAATGTCGTTGCTCTGACCTTGGAAAGTAAATTCGATCTCGGCTGGGTTCGGACCCTGAACGAAATGGATCCGCCCCCCAACGGGCGACCAGGTCCGCAAGGCTGTTCCAAACGATTCCGCTGTGTAGTGCATGTAAACGTCATGAAGACCAAAACGCACCCGCCCTTCAGCGGCCGGACGTTCGCCCGCACGGGCAAGTGTATCGCCTATGGTTCCACCCTCGATCGGATTTGGCGGCGTTTCAGGATGGACCCCTCTTGGCGCGCCTGCGACCGGACCTACATGTTTGAGTGTCATAAAATACCCCTTAACTAATCAGAGTTATGGCGCGATTGAGGCTTCTGGTAGCATAAAATCAAGCGTCAAAACCTCTTCGCTGCCGGCTGCGCAGCGTTCCCCAGGTGATAAAATAGCGTATGGGAACGCCCGGTTGGAGGATGCGCTGCGTCGCCCCGACGGCGCCCGGTATCACTTATCCATGACACGACTCGCCATCCCCCGCCAACGATTGGTCAAGCCGCGCACGACTGCGCCGGAGGCAGATCCGGAGACGAGGGAAGCGACGCCTAGCGGCCTAAAACATAATTGAAAACCAGCGGCGCCACGATCGAAGCATCCGATTCAATTATGTAGCTCGGCGTGTCTACCGCCAGCTTGCCCCAGGAGATCTTCTCGTTTGGCACAGCTCCGCTGTATGATCCGTATGAGGTGGTGGAGTCACTAATCTGACAGAAATAACTCCACAGCTTCACGTCCTCCTGCAGGTCTTGTTGAATCAGCGGCACCACGCAAATCGGGAAATCTCCGGCAATCCCACCGCCAATCTGGAAAAACCCCATCGACTTGCCCGCAGTTTGTTCCCGATACCAATCCACAAACGCGCCCATGAGCTCCGTGCCGCTTTTCATCACCCCGTAATTACTCACATCACCCTTGATCACGTGGGCTACGAAGATGTTGGCCAATGTCGAGTCTTCCCAGCCCGGCACAAAAATCGGTAAATTTTTCTCGCAGGCTGCTAGGACCCAGGAGTTTTTGGGATCAATCTGGTAGCTGGATTTCAGTTCATTGCTACGCAACAGCGCATACATGAACTCATAGGGGAAGTAGCGCTTCTTGCTCCGATCAGCCTCCTGCCAAACCTTCAAGATCGCTTTTTCCATGACGCGGATGGCTTCCTCCTCCGGAATGCAGGTGTCGGTGACGCGATTCATTCCGCGATCGCGGAGCTTAATCTCTTCCTCGGCCTTCAAAGAACGGTAGTGCGGCACTCGAAGGTAATGGTTGTGAGCCACCAGGTTGAAGATATCTTCCTCTAAATTTGCGCCGGTGCAGCAAATGCCGTGCACCTTATCCTGTCGAATTAGCTCGGCGAGCGAAATTCCAAGCTCAGCTGTACTCATCGCCCCGGCGATCGTAAGGAACATCCCGTTGCCCTGGGCGAGATGTTTGATCCATCCCTCTGCCGCATCTACGCAGACTGCCGCATTGAAGTGCAGGTAGTTTTTCTTCATGAAGTCGCGAATTGTCGTCATAAGTACTCCGTTCTCAAGCAAACTTATATGAAAGCATTTTATAAACCAGCTTACAGGCAACAAAATCGGGTGCGCGATTTGTTTCAGAGGGCATCAGCTCCACAACATCGAAGCCCACCAAAGTACGCTCGGCGGCTACCATTCTCAAAAGCTTCAACACCTCGTACCAGCCTAGACCGCCCGGCTCGGGTGTTCCGGTTGATGGCATTAGTCCCGGCTCAAAGACATCCAGGTCAAATGTTACATAAACCCGCTCTCCTAGCCGTGCCAGTACGCGCTCCTGCCACCCTTGCTGCCCGGCAATATCTTCGGCAAAGAAGGTATTCTCGGGCTTAATCGCGCCAAGCTCGGAGGAATCGATCGCGCGAATGCCGACGGACACCAGGCGCTCTACTCCGGAGCATTCCACCGAGCGCGCCATGGCGCTAGCGTGGCTAAGTTTGTCGCCTTCATAGGAATCTCTGAGATCGGTGTGAGCGTCAAATTGCAGGATCGTGAGCGGGCCGTACTTTTCTGCGTGGGCCTTGATCGGAGCGGCAGAAATCGCATGCTCCCCACCCAATGTCACCACAAATTTACCGGCTTCGAGCAGGCGCTTGGATTCCGCATAGGTCTGCTTAATCATCGCGCTTGAGCTGCCTGCCGCAATCGCTGGGGCCGTGTAAATTCCGCGCTTATACATCTCCGAACGGGTCTCGATGTCATACAGCTCCATGTGCTTGGAGGCGTCGATCAATGCCTGAGGACCCTTGTCCGATCCAATCAGCCAGCTGCTTGTCATGTCGAACGGTACCGGCAGTACTGCTACGGCCGACGACTCGAAATTCGAAAATTCTTCCGGCAGCCCGCCGAAATTATCGGGTAAATCAGAATTCATATGCCTTATTTCACAAGATAGGTGTAACCATCGAGCGCTTCCTTAAAGCGCTTCTGCAGTTTTGCCGATTCGTCGGGCTGCAGCAGCCCCTTTTTCAGCGCCTCTTCGATCGATACTCTCAAGCGCTCCAAAAGATCCTGAGCATCGTATTGCACGTAACTGAGCACTTCACGGATGCGGTCCCCTTCTACGACATGTGTTAGCTCGGTACGACCATCGTCGGTGATATTAACATGTACAGCGTGGGTATCGCCGAAGAGATTATGTAAATCACCAAGAATTTCCTGATAAGCGCCGATTAGGAAAATTCCTATGTAGTATGGGGTGCCGCTATCGGGAACGTGGAACAGCACATGCGGACTAACATCCTTTAAATCAATAAAGCGGGAGATTTTACCGTCGCTGTCACAGGTCAGGTCGACAATCATCGCCGGACGGGTGGGCTTCCGGTCTAGAAAATTGATCGGCACGATCGGGAAGAGCTGATTAGCAGCCCAGGAATCGGGGATCGACTGAAATACGGAAAAATTGCAGAAGTATAAATCTTTCAGATCATCGTCGAGCCGCTCCATCTCTTCAGGCGTATAATCCAACCCTTTGGAGACCTCGCGAATCTTAGCTAGCAGGTGCTTAATGACCCTTTCCGCATAGCCGCGTTCAACCACATTCAGGTCGCCCTGAATAAAGCGTTCGAGCAGCTCCTCTTTAACCTCTAGCGCATCATGCAAAGTCTCGACGCAGTTTTGCAGCGTCAGATCGCGGTAAAGATCTTTCAATTTGATTAAAGACTCGTGATCGGAGGGCGGAGTCTCAAGCTGATCAACCGCAGGAAGCGTATGCGCCACATCCGTGACCTCTACAACCAGCATGGAGTGATGCGCCGTAACTGCGCGGCCGGACTCGCTAATGATGTCGGGGTTGGGAATTTCAGCTTCGCGGCAGGCTTCCTCTATCGCATAAACAATATCACGTGCGTATTCGTCGACGCTGTAGTTCATCGACCCTTCGAAGTTGGTGTTGCTGCCGTCATAATCAACCGCCAACCCGCCCCCAACATTCATGATATGAATGGCCGGACATAATTTGGCCAATTCAACGTAAATGCGGCAGGCTTCTTTGAGCACCTTCTTGATCGCCACGATCGAAGTGATTTGAGTGCCCATGTGGAAATGGAGCATTTTCACCCATTCAATCTTGCCGTGATCTTTAAGGGTTTCGACCAAAGTTACCAGTTCGTGGGGTGTCAAACCGAACTTTGATTTATCAGTCAAAATAGAATCACCATAAACCCCTTTCACCGAGGGTTTAATGCGCACACCAAGTTCTGCCTCAATGCCAAGCTGGGCCGAAACTTTTAGCACCCGTTCCAGCTCGCTCGGCTGTTCAATGACGATGATCGATCGGCGTCCGAGCGTCCGGGCCATCAAAGCTAATTCGATATATTCGTCGTCTTTGAATCCGTTACACAGCAGCAATGCGCCCGGAGCATCATGGATCGGGAGCACCGCCAGTAGCTCGGCCTTGCTCCCCACCTGCAGTCCCAAGCCATGCTGCCGGCCAGCTTGTAAGATCGACTCAACCACATGTCGCTGCTGATTAACCTTGAGCGGATACGCCAAGCGGTAGGTTCCGCGATATCCGACCTCGCGAATTGCGTCATCAAATGCGGTCTGAATAAAGTTGACTCGATCGCGCAGGATTCCATCAAATCTAAACAGAATCGGAAGATCGATGCCGCGCTGCTTGAGTGAAGTCACCAAAGCATGCAGATCGCATTGCGGGCTGGAGTAGTCGCCGTTCTGTTCTGGACGGGGAGCGCGTGATCTCACAACCAACGAACCGTTTGGACTCAGCGCAAAATATCCAGCGCCCCAACTCTGCACACGATAGAGCTCGGCGCTCCTGCGCACGTCCCATTCGGTGGACGGCACGATCTCGGTTTTCAATTCGCCCGCGGCTGATTCCATGTGAATTGCTATATACATTACAGGGATCAGTTAATCAATTAAGTTGCGGTAAAATCGCCGGGTTAGGATCGAAAAGAGGCGCCTGAAGAAGCACTGGCACCGCTCTACCCTGCGGTCGCCGATCTCCGCCCATCATTCTGGAAATGAGTGCCCTCGATGGATCCGATAAAATAATGTCTTTGAGGCTGAAGCCCGCACGAATGGCGGCGCCTGAAGGTATCGGAGCGCATGGCAGGCTCCGGAGGTACTCAATCGTTTGCAGCGATTTCCAACATATCGCTACGACTGAATTTTTTGTCGCCCAGCTTTCAAGCTAATGGAGGGTCGCGCCGTCGCACATCTGCGAGCGGTGAGCGGAGAGCTTTCCTACATCGAGCACCAGAGCAATCTGGCCGTCTCCAAGGAGCGCGGCACCGAGAAAAAGCTTCTGCCCGTTAACAAATTCGGCCAGCGGTTTGAGCACGAGTTGGCGCGGGCCAATTACATCGTCGACGCAAAGAGCCAGCTGCGTACGGTCGACATCCACTGTAACTGCCGATCGCGGCAGGTCGCTTGTGGAGCTCTGGCGCGTAGAGCCAAGCAGCGAGACTAAATCGAGTATCGGCATGACCGTGTCATGACGCGAAATACAGGAGCCGCGCTCTACCACATCGATGATATCGCTCTTGCCAAAGTACCAGGTTTCCAGCACTTTTTCCTGCGGCAGCACATAGTTGACGCCGCAAATATCGACCACAAAGCCGTCAATAATTTGAGTCGTGACGCTCTTAGGAAGTCGGAGGATGAACTGTGCCCCCTGACCCGCATTGTTGATCACCGAGATTGACCCGCCGGCGGTCTCAATATTGCGTTTAACCACGTCCATCCCCACCCCGCGT
Organism: Oligoflexia bacterium; assembly: GCA_019694515.1. Classification (GTDB taxonomy): domain Bacteria; phylum Bdellovibrionota_C; class UBA2361; order UBA2361; family JBGSMV01; genus JAIBBU01. Next base: position 17,487 of record JAIBBU010000003.1, read on the forward strand.
CCTGATACATCACTAACCTCCTTGGCAGTGGACACGCCGGCCATGAAAATAAGATCGACGATCTGAGCTTCTGTCAGGGTGTCCCCCCCGGCAATCATGCCAAGCCCCTCAGCTTTGCGCTTTAGCGCCGCTAAATTGAGCCCAGCGCCGTCATCGGCGACGGTGACGATTAGGTCCTTTGCTCCTTCCTGACAGGTTATGGTTACTGTGCCTTTGCGGTTTTTGCCGGCCGCTAGCCGTACTTCGGGGAGCTCTATCCCATGATCGGCTGCATTGCGGGCCATATGAGTAATCGGAGCATCCAGAATCTCGATCAGGCTCTTGTCGATTTCAATCTCCTCCCCTGCCAAGACCACTTCAATTTCTTTACCCTTTGCGGCTGCGATGTCTCGAATCAAGCGCGGGGCTTTTTGGAGGAGTGATCGTACCGGGACCTGCCGGATCGACATAATGGCGCTAGCCAAACCTGCGCCTAATGAATTAATCACGCTAATAATCGTGGCCAGATCGCGCTTCAATCCCGTCGGGACAACGCTCGCCTCTATTTGGGAGGAGAAATGCCGCAGCATATCCTGGGCCACAATCAGTTCGCCTACAAAACGGAGGAAGGTATCAATTCGCTCTTCCGGCACCCGCATACTCTTGCCGCTATCCATTCGAACGGCTGAGGCTTGAGGGCGCGCTACTTCTGAAACCGGTTCCGGGGTTTTGAGCGGTTCATTCGCGACAGCAGCAGCCGGCGGCGAAGTTTTTCTGTTCCGAGCGATGACGGAGATTAACTCTTCCAGGAGCTCCTGCTTAGGAGCTTCCAGTTTCCAACCCGAAATAGCCTGCGCCAACTTCTCCAGTGTTTCCCATTCGGATGCCTGTGCTCGCTCCCCACCCCCGGCGGCACCGGATGCTGCAGCTTTGGCGCGCTGAATCAGATCGGAGAACTTCGCTTCATCCACGACCTCCGGCTGGGCCGAGGCAATGCGCTCCAGCATCGCCTTTAGTTCATCAATTCCAGCCAGCAAAAGGTCAAATAAACTCTGCGAAGCTTCGATCTTCTTGGCGCGCAAAGCTGCTAGTAATGACTCAAAATCATGGGCAATAGTTTTTAGCCGCATCAATCCGAAGAAAGGTGCGTTACCCTTGATGGAGTGAATGGGTCTAAAAACGGCGTTGACGAGATCGGTGTTGTAGGGATCCTTTTCCAACTGTACGAACAGCGCATCGAGGCTGCCCAACATCTCCCTCGATTCTTCGAGGAAGCCAAGCAGGACACTCGGATCTATCTCAACTCCCGGAGCCTGATTCATTTCATGCCCCGCAACTCTTTGAGGATCTGCATCCAATACTGATTCTTGCTTAGCGATTCGCTGACGGCTTTTTCGAGCTGCGTAAGGTCCGTTAAGGGTTTGAAGAAACAGTAATCGGCCCCGTATCGAATGCAGGCCAGGGCATTGTCCATGGTAACCTGGCCGGTAATCATAATCGGCCTTAGCATCGGGTAATCGTTGCGCACCTGCCGCAACAGCGCGACACCATCCATCTGGGGCATCATGATATCGGAGATCAGCACATCGAATTTCTTGCCAGCCAACTGCTCTAAGGCCTCAAGGCCATTACCGGCCAGCGCCACTTCGTAACCTAAATACCGAAAGTGCCGCGATAGCATCTCACGGCTTTCCTGTTCATCATCAACAATTAACATCGCTGCAGTCATGCTCTGATCTCCCCAGATTGCGCCATCGGTAGCTGCACCGTAATACGTGCACCACCCTCCTCCCGGTTTTTTGCGAAGATCGTGCCGCCATGTTCGCGCACAATGCCGCTGGAAATGGATAGGCCCAAGCCCGTTCCTTTACCGAGGGGCTTGGAGGTCACAAATGGGTCCCACATTGAGGTAAGCATCTTCTCCTCAATGCCGGTGCCATTATCATCGACCCAGATCGTCACCGATCCATCCTTGGTAAATGTCGAGATGCTGATGCAACGCTCCTCCCGTCCCTCCATGGCATGCGCCGCGTTGACCAGCAGGTTGACCAGCACCTGTTCGAGTTCGATGGCGTTGCCAAGGACCGCAGGTAGATCCTCCTGTAAATTTAGGCTGACTATCACATGCCGCCCGATCGTGCCCTGGCAAAGCTCTAATGCCTGCTTAACACAGCTGTTGATATCCAGAACTTCCTTGGCTGCAGCATTCCTTTGGCCGGAGTACTTCTTTAAGCCCTTCACAATCTGGGTCACCCGTTGAACCCCCTTGGTCATACCCTCAAATATCTTGGGGACCTCTTCGATGATGAATTTAATCTTTGCGGGGGCACTCGCACCGCTGCCGGAAGCTTGATTCAGCATCGGGAGCAGATCGCTCCAATAACGCTGCATACTTTGCAAATTTCCGGAGATGAAATTCATCGGATTATTGATCTCATGCGCCACGCCGGCTGCCAGCACTCCCAGGCTCGACATGCGCTCGGCATGTACAAGCTGCTGTGCGCGCTCGGTCGCTAATTGCTCCATCTGAGTAGCGTAGCGTTGCATCACTAGTGCCATTTCTTCGAGAGTGCGCTTCTCCTTCAAAATCTTTGCAGCTACGCTCAGGCGACTTTCAAGCAGACCTAGATCGCAAGGCTTTTCCATGACGTCATGCGCCCCGCGATGAAGCGCCTCCATCACGCTCTTCTTGTCCATGTGCCCGCTTAGAATCAGCATATACACGAAATTATGATCTTCGAGCTTGGCGTAGCGTTCACTGATCTCCGGGCCGGTTAAACCCGGCATGAACCAGTCAAGGATTGCAATGTCGATGCTTTGAGTCGTCAGGACCTTCCAGGCAGCGTCTCCGTTAGTGCAAACTACTACTTTATATGCGCGTTTGGTGAGAGCCCCTTCCAGCACTCTGCAAACAGTGAGATCATCGTCGGCAACTAGGATCGTTAGCATGTCAGTCTCGCGACATTTTCTGCTGATGTGGTGTTCCAGCTACAAGTTCGTCAGACGTAGCCATTCGCATGAGGATTCATGAATGACGTTAACTAAATAACCTGCGCTTTTGCTTGTTTGTTTGGCTGCGCAAAATAGTAAGCTACGCATTGATACCAATGCTGCGGATATAGCTTCGGATAAACTTGTAATAATTACTCAACAATAGGATTTGAATCACATGCCGGGGCACACAGAAGATCACTCCGAACCGTCAGCAACCTCCCGCGCGCGGTGGGGCAAACTCTCGCGGAGCGCTGCGGACCAAAGTTTTCTGGCCGGTCCGCAGCGGCGTTTATCTGATCTATTTCGCGCCATCGCAATTTTTTTCGAATTCTTAAGAGGTTTCCGGGCGCTGCATTTTGTGGGCCCGTGCGTCACGGTGTTCGGCTCAGCACGGTTCGGGGAGGACAATCACTATTATCGGCTCGCACGCGAGCTCGGCGCAAAGCTTACGGAAGCGGGCTTCGCTGTCATGACCGGCGGCGGCCCCGGAATTATGGAGGCGGCAAACCGCGGCGCAATGGAAGCGGGAGGATTCACCCTGGGCTGTAATATCAAATTGCCGGTCGAACAGCAGCCCAACCGCTACCTTCACAAATGGATTGAGTTCAAACATTTCTTTGTCAGAAAGGTGATGTTGGTGAAGTATTCGTCCGCCTTTGTGGCGCTCCCCGGTGGCTATGGCACACTGGATGAAATCTTTGAAACACTGACCCTGATTCAAACTAAGAAGATTAGCTCCTTTCCTCTGATTCTAATGGGCCGTGATTTTTGGGCTCCCCTAATTGAGTTTATCGAGGCGCGGCTGCTCTCAAATGCAACAATTGCTGAGGTTGATCGTGACCTATTCTTGGTGACCGATTCGCCGGAAGAGGCTGCGCAACATATTCGCGAGGTGGCCATTAGAAGTTTTGGGTTCCAGGAGGTCACCCGCGATAAACCGCGATGGTATCTATTCGAGCGCTAGAGCTGCCGTTTAAGGCGATGGGCTAACATTGTGGCCATCTTCGGCACTCCCTGAGTGGCTTTTTCCTGCAGAAATATCACCTTATTGAGATCGATCTCAGGCTGTTTCGGATCAACTAGGTAGATTGGAACAGCTGCGGATACAAACTGCACCAAACTCGCGGCGGGATACACTACTAGAGAGGTCCCCACCACGGCAAAAAGATCGGCCTTTTTAGTAATCTCAATTGCCCGCTCCATCTCAGGAACCGCCTCGCCAAACCAAACGATATGCGGCCGAAGCTGGGAGCCCTTCTCACACCGATCTCCAGGATTCAATTCCGTCCCCTTGATTGAATAGATTAATTTAGGATCCAGAGTGCTGCGAGCCTTGTAGATCTCACCATGCAGATGAAGCACATCGCTGGATCCAGCGCGCTCATGAAGGTCGTCGATGTTCTGGGTGATGATCGTAACCTTGAATTCTTGCTCCAAGGCAGCAAGCGCGAGGTGCGCCGGATTAGGTGCCGCCGCCTGGACTGCACGGCGGCGCTCATTATAGAAATCAAGCACCAGCACCGGATCCTGTACCCAGGCGGCGGGAGTCGCGACATCTTGGATCCTATACCCCTCCCAAAGTCCATCACTGTCGCGAAAGGTCTTGAGACCGCTCTCAGCGCTGATTCCAGCTCCGGTTAGAACAACAAGTTTTTCTCTCCGCATTCAATTGGCCTCAAAAGAGGGTGACTATGAGTGCAAGCCTAATCCGGTCTGACCTCAAAATTCGGGGTGTAATATGCAGACCTAGTATAATTTATACCACCACACGGCCAATCGCTAATTTGTATAGTGCCGGAAAGGTGCGGGCCATCGCCAGCTTTGGGGGGACGTCGAGCCCTGCAACCGCAGCAAGCGGCATTAAGCTACCAACTACGCTTCGGGGCTGACGGCGCTCAGGTGGCGTAGTTCCGATTAGTGCCAATATGTCGCCCAGCAGTTCTATTCTATGGAGCACCAGATATGAAGCCACGTAAAACCGATTTTGTATTTCTCTTGTTGATACTCCTCTCCGGCTGCAGTTCGGATGATGAACAGATCGATCTGCGCGGGAGCTGGGATGCGCTAGTGGTTTACGACAACGGTTTGGAAAAAAGCCGCAAAGTAGATGTTACCTATGTCTTTGATCAGCGCGACGATCAGATCATGGGTACATTCGCCGGCGAAGACGGTTCAAGCGGAATACTTGAAGGCTCGCTGGTCGAGCGAGCGCTGGATCTAACCCTGACACAGCTCGTTCCCTGTGCCGGCAGCGCTCACCTTCTCGCTACGATCGCGAATGAGCACCGCGATCCGGATCCCCATGACGATCGCATCCCGCAGAAGACGGGGTTTCGGGATTTTGCGGGAACGATCTCCGGTATCGATTGCTTCGGGGATATTGGAGCGGCGGTAGTGGCTCAACGCGCCACCAATTAATAGATTACTTGGCGTGCCATTATGATTGACCCAGCTGACGTGAAATTGCCGGGGTCATGAACCAGCGCAGCATCCCCTTCCCTGCTTTGGGAAGATCTAAGAACTCTACGGCGCAAGCAGTGCCACGTCCAAATTCTATGAAGGGCCGCGGCGCTCCACTCAAGATTGTGCCCGCGAGGGCGCTAATTGAAGGCTCGTGCCCGGCCAGGCAGATGGTGCTGTTTAACGACTGCGTAAAAAGCCAGCTAATGGTAGCCGCAACATCGCCTTCAGGCGCTAAAGACTCCACCGTGGTGATCGGCTTATTTTCAAAGCTCTCGGCAATCAGCGCCGCCGTTTGATGTGCACGTACCAATCCGCTGGCACCAATCACGTCGCAGCGTCCCAAAATTCTTTTAAGACCACGTGCTGCTTCACGGATCTCGGTGCGGCCCTGCGCAGTTAACTCACGTGCCGCATCACCCCCAGGATTGTGATCTTCCGCAATGCCGTGACGCACCAAAACCACCAGCATTAGTCCTCCTTCGGTACCAACGACAGAAGCTGGCTGTGCAATACACCATTCGAAGCAATGTACGAAGTATATTCGGGAATGGCGGCTCCGAAGGTTAGAGCTTGACCGTCCCGAGTGGTTACGGTGCCCCCACTCTCCTCTATCACAATGGTCGGCGCCGCAAGATCCCAGTGGCCGAAGCGCGGTGCGAGAATTAGGAGACCGTCAAGTTTTCCCTCACAAAGCTGCACGATCGATGAACCGGAATCCAGAGAGCGATCGGCTTCCCACTCCTTAAGCCCGCCCGTGACTCCGCGTACGCGGATGCTCTTGGGACGCAGGGCTGCATTACACGATACCCGCAGCCGCTGCTCATTCAGGAACGCCCCGCTGCCCCGAATCGCATGTAAAAGCTGTCTACGCGCCGGGAAATATACGACCCCAAAATCAGCGCGGCCCTCTATCGCAAGCGCTAGAAAAATTGCAAAGCTATCGCGACCATCGATAAAGAGATGGGTGCCGTCCAACGGATCTAAGATCCACTCTCTTCCAGAGCTCGATGCCGGCGGCTCCATCTCCTCCGATAAAATTGAATCGGTCGGAAACAGAGACCTAAGCATTTCGACTATAATCGCGTTAGAGGCGTAATCCGCACTCGTCACATACGACCCGTCGCTTTTCTCTATGATCTCCAATTTATGACCGTTGCCGACGGAGGCACCTGGCCAAAAGGACATTAGCTCCTCTCCCGCTTTCCGCACTGCGCTTATTACTTTATCTCTCTCTTTGGGCGTAATAGTATTCATAGGCACTTTCCGTTGCATCAATAGTATGGAATCAAATTCGGGGCTGTGTATATGAGGAAAAAAACACCAAGTTTCGCCGACCGCTGCTATCAAATGTTGAAAAAGGTTCCACGCGGCAAGGTTACAACTTACCGCCACTTGGCGCATGCGCTCGGGTCCAGGGCCTACCGCGCCGTGGGACAGGCCATGAAACGCAATCCCAACGCTCCGCGTGTTCCTTGCCACCGGGTTGTGCGAAGTGACGGCACCCTGGGCGGATATGCCGGTGGCGTGGCCAAGAAAAAACGGCTACTAACGCGCGAAGGAGTGCGGCTGCGCGGCGACCGCCTCACTGAGCTAAAGCGGCAGCTTCATACTTTCGGCATGCGCTAGGATCTCAGCTCGAATGTCGCGCACACCTCGCAGATAGCACCCTCTCACAGCGCTCTCAACTGCCGCGATCTTTCGCTCGACATGCGTCGCACTATGCTTGAGGGCGGCACTGCCGTCGACTTGTCCGCTAAAAAAAGAGAGGCGCTGATTTCGCGTATCGCTGCTGCCAGGCCGCCCGCGATCCTGATCGTTTCCGTAGCGGTCGACGGCGTCGTCCACAATTTGAAATAGGATTCCCAATTCCTGTCCCAATTCACGACAAGCCGAAACAGCGGCCGCTTCAAGTCGCGACACTAACGCTGCAAATTCACAGGCCGCACCAAAGAGCGCTCCAGTCTTGAGGCGATGCACCCGGGCCTGCTCTGCTGGCTTATGATCCAGGTCGAGGACCTGTCCGGCACATAGCTGCATGAAGGCCGAGTTGGAGGCAGACAATAGCTGCAAGCGGATTTCCGGATCGATCTCACAGCGGGCGATGTTCCGAGAGGCCAGCGCGATCAAATTGTCACCGGCCAGGACCGCCAGCGCTTCGCCGAATTTCTTATGACAGGTTTCACGGCCCCGTCGAAAATCATCATTATCGAGGCTGGGAAGGTCATCGTGGATCAGGGAGGCTGCATGCAGCAACTCGAGCGAGGCAGCTGGAGCCATAAGCTGCTGCACATCCCCGCCCAGATCCGCACAGGTCAAAAGGGCCAACAGCGGGCGGATTCGCTTTCCGGCAGGAAATATGTAGTAAGAGGATGCTGCGCTCAGCGCCGGTTCTCCGTCCTGGGAGTGAAGGAGTTGAGTAAGCGCTCTCTCAAGCTCGACCAACAATAGATCGCGGGAATAGGGAGACTGTTGCCGAATCGATAGAACCATGTTTAATTTAATGTTTTGTCCAAAGACATCGATTAGTTAATCCAATTTTTTCGCGCAGCGAACCCAGCAAATAGATCGAACCGGTAATTAGTATCTCACCTTTTTGTTCCGAAGCGAACGCATGCTGAATAAATGCCTCGTGGTCACTCCCAAATGCGTGAATTGTTATTCCGGAACCCGATAGCTCCCGCTGCAACTCGTCAACTGTGACGGCACTGTCTGAGTGAGGACAGAGTAAATAGATCTCTCGCGTGAATGGCAGAAGCAGCTGCATCATCTCCTGCCAATTTTTGCTACGAAGCGCGCCAAAGGCGAGGACTACCGACTCCCTGCCAGTTTGTTGAAGGTAGCTGGTTAACGCTTTGATACCAGCAGGATTGTGGGCCGCATCCATCAAGTAGTCACGACCCATGAAGCTCCCCTCCTCCAGTCTTGCCGGCCAAAAAACTTCGGAAATACCATCAGTTATGGCGATATGGTTGACGCGAGCTAGGGCGCAGATCTGGGCCGCAATTGCACTGTTAATGCGCTGGTGTGCGCCTCTCAACGACGGCTGAACCAGGACCGTGAGAGAGTTGGCGAGGTTCAAGACAACCTTTCCATCCGCTGCAGATGCAGCGTGAAAGTGTTCTCCGAAATGGTACGTTTCACATTTCTTTAACTCAGCCTGAGCCCGCACTACCGCCAAAGAATGCGCCGGCATTGGACCGATGACCACTGGGACCCCTTCCTTGAGAATCCCGGCCTTCTCAAAGGCGATTTGCTCGATTGTATTCCCCAACACCGCTTCGTGATCGAAATCGATCGATGAAATTGCCGTAACTACTGGCTGCAAAAGAACATTAGTGGCATCCAACCGCCCTCCCAACCCAACCTCAATGACTGCCCAGTCTAAATTGGCGTCGTGAAATGAAAGAAATCCGGCCGCAGTAATGGCTTCAAAATAGCTGAGTTCGGTTTGAGTCTGTTCGACCGCAGCTCTAATTACAGTCATTTGCCTTTCAAGCTGCTCGGTCGCTATCGGCAGTCCATTGATAACGATACGCTCCTCGACCCGGGTCAGGTGCGGAGAGGTGAAAAGGCCAACACTATGTCCTGCTGCCCCCAGAATTGCGGCAGTCGTCGCACTTACCGAGCCTTTCCCATTGGTTCCAGCAACATGAATAGTCCGGACCATGTCCTGAGGGTTGCCAAGAAAATTCAATACTTTTGAGATATTGGATAGGCTAAAACCCCCTTCTCCACGCCAAGGCGCCAGAGAATTTAAGAATTCAATGCCGGTCGACATTGGGTCATTTCTCTTTTGTACCACGGTGGGACAGTTCGATAAAAAAGACTGCAAACGTTGTCGAATTTATCTTGAATCACGAGGTCCACGTTCTGTCCCACGGAGGGACACGAATCTACTGAGCCTGACTGACGAGTCTTCTGAAGACATCCTGTAAATCGTCATCAGAATAGAATTCGATCGTTAACTTCCCCTGCTCTGAATCCTTCGATGAGCGTACCAACGAGACCTTTAAGCCCAAAGAGCGCCGAATTTCATCAGCAATACGTTGATCCTCGGCCCGAAAAACCCCCTCATTTCCAATCGAGGTTTTCGCCACTTTAGAATCAATCTCCTTCTTGAGCTTCGACCGTGTAAGAGCCTCCAGATCTTTAAGGTAGGTAGCTCTCAATTCCGCATCCTCGATATTGGCCAAAAGCAGCACCTTCGATTCAGAGGCTCCCTCTCTCAGAGCGTTCAACAAATCATCCGGAAGGTCGAGAATCTCAAGGGAACGCTGCACTAAACTCTTCGAAACTCCCAAGCGATCAGCGACGTCGCGCACACTCAAATTATTAGTTTCCTTCAGGGCGGCGATGGCATGTGCACGCTCCAAAGGAGTCAGATCAGAACGCTGTAAATTCTCTACCAACTGAATTGCCAGAGTGCGTTCACCAGATTGGTCGGCTTCGTGGTTAATCAAGGCCGGCACAGCGGATAATCCGGCCATTTTAGCAGCACGCAATCTTCTTTCGCCGGCAACTAAGGTATAACGAGAGGGAGCCTTTCCAGCCCGCACTAAAATTGGGCTCAACACTCCATAGGTCTTGATTGACTCCGATAGTTCACGCAGTTTTTCTTCGTCGAACGTTACGCGCGGCTGGTTCGGATCGGTGTCGATCGCTGAGACCTGAATCTCTCGGTACGGAATTCCCGAACGAGTCCGATCCTCATATGCTGGACCTGAGAGTAGGGGATTATTTGCTAGGACAAGCTTCTTCGCCATCGTGATCTCCTATAAACCGCACTACCATTAAAGGTCAGCGAGAATTTCTTTTGCTAAAGCTCCGTAATCTTCGGCTCCAGATGACTTGGGAGCGTACTCAAATATATTCTGGCCGCTAGCCGGAGCCTCAGCAAGAGACACATTGGAACGAATTACAGTTTCGAAAACCAATTCCCCAAAGTAGGCCCGAATAGTATCGGAAACTGCTCGGGCTAGCCTTTTGCGACTATCGTGCAAGCAGATAAGAACTCCTCCAACTACCAGCGCCGGATTGTAAATGGTTCGGACCTGGTCGATCGTATCAAGGAGCTGTCGAACACCGTGCAGCGCCAAATATTCACTTTGCACCGGTATAACTACTTTTTCAGAGGCCGCCAGGGCATTTAGAGACAGCAAACCAAGGGCAGGGGGGCAATCAACGATTACAAATTCGTAGTTGTTCTTTACATCAGTCAGTGCTCTTTTCAGTATCAACTCGCGACCAACCACGCCGCCAAGTTCTAGGTCAGCAGCGCTCAAAAACAAACTCGATGGCGCCACGTCCAGCTTCTCGGACCGTTTAATGATAATATCAGCCAGCTTCTTGGTACCCTTGAGCACATCGTATATCGTGAATTCCGGAATAGGCTGCTGTTCAGGATTTTCTGGATCTTCCTTTGCGCCAAGGCCCAGGTGAGTAGTTAGATTGCTCTGAGCATCCATATCCACAACCAGAACTTTCTTCCCAAGCTGTGCCAGCGCAGCCGCGAGATTTACTGAGGTAGTGGTTTTTCCAACACCTCCTTTTTGGTTAACGACTCCGATAACTATGCCCACTGATTGGATCTCCCGGAATAAAAAGACGTGATTTGAGGTAAAAAAATGAGACACCTCATCTACTGCGCTTCGCGGTCAGATTCTCAAATCTACCCGCATAAATCCAGAGTAAACACCGATTCAGTTACCTTCTAGGAAGGAAAAAAATCTCAATTCACGATACAGGCTGAACCTTGGAAAATCGTGATCCCGGGTAACCAACGTGCTTCAAGTTAAAAAATATCGCGCTCTAAAATAAATTTTGCCGTGAATCGAGATCGATGATTATCGGGCATGCGCCGAAGGAATATCGGGTCCAAACCGTAGAGTTATCGTGCGTGGAATTAAGAACCCTCGTGCATCAAAATAATTTTTCGATGGTAACTTACTAAATTTACCCAAGTTATTGGCACGCCACTAGATAACATGTAACCTCTTACCTGATTGTTTAACTAACTGAAAGTAAGTTAGCTTCAATCTAGATTTTAGTTTAGCACCATGAACGAAGAACCTATCCGCCCACAGCTCGGGGAACAGATCGTGCTCACAGAAGCACGCCCCGTAGCTTCACGGGATGAAATGAATCTAGCAGAGTTCCCCCTGACGGTGCTCTCGACCCGCGTCAGCTCATCACAGAAGACTCTGGAGTTCTCGGACACAATCAGAAGCAAGGAAGGGGAGATCTTGAAGCGGCACTGGATCGTAACCGGTGCTGACAAATTTGGTCTGCCGACGGCGTCCGACGACGAGGTCTTGCTGGGACTCTTGAAACTCACCGTTGGTAATGGCTTCCGAGAGCGCAAGATTTATTTCACCAGATACGAGCTGCTAAAGATTTTGCGATGGACCACTGAGGGGCGCAGTTACACTAGATTGCAAAATGCCTTTGATCGCTTGAGCGGTGTTCGCATCAAGGCCACCAATGCCTTTTATGATAACGATAGCAAGGCGCACAGTACTCGTAATTTCGGCATCGTAGATGCTTACGAGATCAATCACGGTGGTGAAACGAATTCTAAGCCGAGTTTCTTTATTTGGAGCGAGGTGCTGTTTAAGTCCTTCCAGGTTGGTTTCATTAAAAAACTGGATCTGGATTTTTATCTCAATCTCAAGAGCGCAATCTCGAAGCGGCTCTATCGTTATCTGGACAAACATTTTTGGTATAAGTCGCGGCTTGAAATCAATCTTTTCGTACTGGCGCACGAAAAGATCGGGATCTCGCGAAACTACAAGTTCGCTAGCTCGATTCGACAGCAGCTCGATCCGGCCGTTCGGGAGCTGGTCAGCGCCGGGTTCATTTCGCGCTGCGAGTATGCTGGGCGCGGCTCAGAAACTCAGGTGGTTTTCTATGCGGCGTCCAAAACTCCGCGCGCGCTGAGCCGCAAGGCGGAGCAGGGCAGTGCGCAGGCAGTTAGCTCGATCAGCAGTGTGATCTCGAACTCCTTGGCCACGGTATCTTCGGAAGATATCGATCACGGCTCTCTTTACGGCAAGATTGTTGCGCGCCTCGAAGAACGGGGCCTCAAGGCGAAGCAGGCACGCAGTTTGTTGGAGCGCCGCTCCGAGGGGGAGCTGGAGCGCATCGCGCAGATTGTAGATTACTTCGACACGCTGGTAGCAAGCGGCAGTCATCTCGTAAATAAGAGTCCGGTGGGCTTTTTATATCGTGCAGTAGAAAACGCCTCTGATTTTGTTCTGCCATCCGAGCGTTCTGAAAAGCCGCTGCAGACTCAGCTGAGTTTCTCGGGGGGCGAAAGCAAGTCGACTAAAAGCGCTGCGCGACAAGCGATTCTACAGTCTGAGTATCTGATCGCTAAAAAGCGCGAGGCGCAGCGGCTGATGGAGCAGGTTGAAGACAAATTGCTTCAGAATATCAGGCGCGAGATCGAGCAGGGGATCTCCAAATTGCGCGGCAAGATCTCGGATGCTGGTTTCGAACAAACCGTGGCGCACGGGATCGAAGAGAAGCTGCTAAAGCTATTTGCCTTCCCGGAATTCGAAGAGTGGGCCCGGGGAAGACGGTAGCTCTGGCGTTTTTCGCTGCGGCGGCGTGCCCCGGCTCCAGTCTTTTACTTTCCTGTCTTTTGCTTGCTTGTTAGTTCCGGCCTCGCTCCGAGCTTTTCCAGCAGTCTCATCCCCGCTGCGCACGGCGTGTCTCGGCCGGTGCAGTCCCAAGGCTTTACAATTGCTTTCGAAGATCCAATGAATTGCTTCCCATAGCGCACCTTCACCCCGCATACGGGCACCAAAATCTGCGTTATTTAGAGCGCCGTTACGGGCTGCGGTGATATGCGCCAGCACTTTCTTCTGACGTTCTGGAAATTCCGCCTTCAGCCTCTCAATAAAAACTGTTTTTACCTCTTTAGGGAGACGTAGGAGCGTCATGAAGGCTGATTGCGCACCGGCGTCCTTGGCGCGTGAAAGGATGTCGGGAATTTCGCGATCGTTCAGCCCAGGAATCACCGGCGCTAAACCCAAACTCACGGGAATCCCCGCGTCTGCCAGTTCGCGCATGACGCGAAAGCGAGTGCTGGGCCGCGGTGCATTAGGTTCGAGCTTCCGCGCGTGCGCATCGTTAGAAAATGCGACGCTTAGGTAAACATGTACGGCCGCGCTTTTTTGAAGAGTTTGAAGAACATCAATATCGCGTCGAATCAGCGCCCCTTTGGTAATGATTGTTACCGGGTTTTGGTAATCCGCGCAGACCTGCAGACACTGCCGTGTGATCTCGTAGGAACCCTCGAGCGGCTGGTAACAATCGGTAACTCCGGAGAAAGTTACGGTGCTTCGATTCCAAGACCTCTTTGCGAATTCCCGGGCCAGAAGGTTGGCAGCATTGATCTTCACGACGATGCGCCGCTCGAAATCTGTACCGGCGCCGAAATCCAGATATTGGTGGGTGGGGCGGGCGTAACAATAAGCGCAGGAATGAAAACAGCCACGGTAAGGGTTTACGCTGAATTCAAAGCCGATATCTGGGCTGTCATTTCTTGAAAGGATCGACTTGGCTTGCTCCTCGTAAACTGTCAGATTTGCGGGCGGTGGGACATCGAGCCACTCCGTAGAGTAACGATGATAAGGATTCGGTGGATTGCTTATTAGGCGCGGTGCTATTAGACGCTGTGTTATTAGACTCGGTGCCATGTTCGATTATAATTCTATACCGTAATTATATAGAATCTCTCTCTACCTGCAAGCCCGAAGTGCGCTCGTATCGTGAATTATTTGATCTCTGTGGGCATGTGACCAGGGCCTGGCGCCCTCCATTATAGCCGGAGCGGTTTTACCTTGGCTCAGTGTGCGCTATTCGCGTCGGTGCTGCTTGAGGAACTCGGCAGCGTCATGTCGGAGCTCGCTAACCACCCCGCTATCAAAAAGGCATATGGAAGCGGCAGCGAATTGGAACCTAGTCCCGAGCGCTATCAGTAGACGAGCAGCACTAAGCTGTTTCTCTGGTTCCTCAGATTTGAATTGGCGAGCGATGGCGTCTAAATATGGAGCAAAATAATCTCGGACTTCGTTCCAAGGAACTGATCCCGGATTAAGGTGCTCATCTGTTAGTGCTCGCATAAAGGCAGCAAAGAGGATCGAAGAAATCGAGAACCCCGGCTGAGATCCATCTTCTGCTCTGTATTCTTTGGGAACGTGAATATCCTTGGGAACTAGAACACACCCGATTACGCCGCTTCGCCGATCTACAACCAGCGCTGGCTCCCACCAGTCGTTATAAATCTCCTCCAGGGCTCCGATTAAGCGCGCCTCTGCATGTTCGTCTCGTGGTGGAACAATCATGTTAGCTCCGTGGCTCCAATCCGAGAGCCGTTCGGGGGGGAGAATTCTTATCGTTGGAGCTTCATTCGGTCCCATGTCGTAAATCACATGAATAGCTTAGCGCATATGGCAGCTCGAGTATCTTAGCACAGCAGCGGCTATGACCGAGCGGATCAGCTGTTAGCGGCTGACGCAAAATTGGTTAGCGATTCGAGCTCGGAAAGCTCTCGCGCATTAGCTAGCTCCAAGATCTGGAGAGCCCTCAAGTAGGCCGTGCGCCGCGCGACGGTATCGTTTTCATATGTCTCCGGAAATTCAGCCATCGAACTGGCTTGCGCCAGATCGGCCAGAGTCAACGGCGCTCTAGTCTTGATCAGGGTTGCCAATCTGCGGCCGGCCTCGTTCTTATGCAGTGCTTGAATGGTAGGCAATCCCAACCCAAACTTTTCGGTGGCTGGTGCGAGGGCATTTTTCAGGGCATCCAATTCGCTCCTCTCATCCGCCGACAATTCGCTCTTCGATTGCAGAAAACGGCGCTTTTCACGGAGAAAATAAGAAAGTCCAATTAGCTCTACCAGCTGCTGTCTTGATTCAACCAATTCCTGCGTGTCCATGTTTATATTCCCCAACCTGAAAAATCGACCCGCGTGACAGCGGGAGATGCCATAAAGTTGTCTCAGCATCGTTTCATTAGGGTTATGACGACATGCAGCTCGGAGGTGCTTTTCCTTTGATCTTAACTAGTTAGCTAGACAGGGGGAAATCTGCCAGCTTGGCACAGGGGGTGCAATTTAACCCTGCTCAGAGGTGGCATGAGGGTAAATCTCAAAGGTTATTTTCAGGAGATCGAAAGGTTCGTCAATCGAACCCGTACGCCTAGCGGCGACCCCGGCGCGGCGCGTGGTTTTGGTTCGTTGCTCTCCGAGATTGCGCCCGATCGGCAGAAAAGCCTGGAAAAAGCTGCTCAAAATCGCGTGGTGGAACCAAGAGCTGAGCCTCAGCTGGGACCCATGGCGAGCTACAATTTCAAAAGTCCTTCAATTCTTTCGCCTCCCCTTGAACGGGTCGAGACCCCGGAGCTGCAGGGTGACGCCGTCAAAGAGGAGGGGCAGGGTGTCAAGACTCCGACACTGCTCGAGGTCCGTCGCATTCCGCGTAACGGCGCATTGTCTGCTGAGCAACGCAGCATGATCAACAAGGTCCATGACCTGGTTAGCAACGCTGGACAGAAGCATGGTGTCGACCCGGTCTTAAGTATGGCCGTGGTATCAGCGGAATCGGCCTTCAATCCGCGTGCGGTAAGCGCCGACGGACATGCGAGCAAGGGGCTTTTCCAGCTCTTGGACAGTACCGGCAAACAATTTCATGAGAATTTAGAGCTGCAGGGGCACTACGATCCGTTTAATCCGGATAAGAACGTTGAACTAGGGGTGGGATATCTGCGCTACCTCCACGATATCTTCAGCCGCAAATCAGAGCTGCCTAACAATCTCGCGACTGTGCCTGCGGAAAATTCCGCCTCACTGGAAAAACTTGCCGTGGCCGCATTCAACGCCGGAGAGGGGCGTGTTGCCTCAGCACAGGCGCGTGCCAACAAGGCCGGACTTAATCCGGCGGTTTATGAAAACGTGAAAACATATCTTCCCGATTCAACTCAGGATTACGTCGAGCGTGTGATGCGCAACAAAACGGATTTTGAGGCAGAGCAGCAGGAGTAGGGGGGCTGCGGCGGACGGCGCGGCAGCACTTGGCAAGCCGCTTGCTACCTAAGGATGAGCGGGCATATTCGCCACGTTGCGGTGGTGAAAATTTCCGGCAGTTTTGGTTGAGCGAAGATCTCGCGGCGGGAAGAGATGACTTCCACATGACCTGCGAGCTTCTTCAAGGATTTATTATTTTTGGCCACGGAGCACGGCAATGACCATTAACATTCGCACTAACGTTCCTTCTCTCATCGCCCAGCGAAATCTCGATCAGAGCAGCCTCAAGTTAAATACTGCATATGAGCGGCTCTCTTCGGGTCTGCGTATTAACCGCGCGCGCGATGACGCGGCCGGTTTGGCAATTGCGGAAAGCTTGAAGGCTGATTCGCGCGTTGCGACTGTCGCTATACGAAACGCTAGTGACGGTATCTCTATTATCTCCATCGCTGATCAGGCGATCGGACAGATTGCTAACGTGCTGGGTCGCTTAGCAGAACTTGCTGAGCAATCTGCGAACGGTGTGTTCTCCAATACGCAGCGTTCCGCGCTTGATAACGAATTCCGGGCACTGACCGATGAGATGGAGCGTATTGCTTACACTACCGAGTTCAACGGCCTCAAGCTATTGAGCGCCGGCGGAACCGTGGTCTTCCAGGTCGGGTTCAACAGTGCTTCAACATCGCAGGTTACATACTCCGGCGTGCAGGCAACCTTGCAAGCGCTAGGACTGGCGCAAACCGGAACCTCGACCATGATCTACTCGATTATCGCCAATAACGATATCGAGTCACAGTCCGCAGCCCGCCAGGCACTGGACGCGGTCAACCGCGCGATCACTTCGGTTAACCGAAATCGAGGAACTTTGGGTGCGGCTGAGAGTCGGCTTGAAGTCACAATCAGTAATCTGCAAGTAGCGCGTGAGAACTTCCAAGCTGCCGAAAGCCGTATCCGAGACGTTGATGTGGCCTCCGAAGCCGCCGAACTGACAAGGCTCAACATCTTGCAGCAAGCCGGCGCCGCGGTCTTGGCCCAGGCCAACTCGCAACCGCAGCTCGCTCTACAGCTGCTCAGAGGGTAACTCTGATTATAAAAGGAATTACAAGCTTTATAAGGAAATAGCAGGATGGCACTCAATATCAGAACTAAC
This sequence comes from Oligoflexia bacterium, assembly GCA_019694515.1. Taxonomy (GTDB): domain Bacteria; phylum Bdellovibrionota_C; class UBA2361; order UBA2361; family JBGSMV01; genus JAIBBU01. Next base: position 35,102 of record JAIBBU010000003.1, read on the forward strand.
CTTCCGTCGATTGCAGCCCAGAGAAATCTGGCGCAGAGCACCACGGGATTGCAGACTGCGTACGAGCGACTATCTTCGGGTTTGCGTATCAATCGCGCGAAGGATGATGCAGCGGGCCTGGCGATTGCGGAGAATCTCAAGGTTGATGCGCGGGTGGCAAGTGTGGCGATTCGAAATGCCAGTGATGGTGTTTCGATCATCGCCATAACCGACGCTGCGATTGGCCAAATCACCAACGTGCTGAGCCGCCTGGCAGAATTGGCGGAACAATCAGCCAACGGGGTGTACTCCAACGATCAGCGCTCCGCGCTCTCCCTGGAGTTTAACGCGCTGGTCAGTGAAGTTGAGCGTATCGCGATGACCACCGAGTTCAATGGCTTGAAGCTGTTGAGCAACGGTGACACGGTCGTATTCCAGGTCGGATTCGACGGCACCTCAATTTCGCAGGTTACCTACTCTGGTGTGCAGGCTACATTGTCGGCGCTCGGTTTGGCGGGTCCGGGTTCTTCGGCTCCGATTTATTCCATCACCGGTAATACCGATATTGCCTCTCAGTCAGCGGCACGCCACGCCCTGGATGCGATCAATTTGGCGATCAGTTCGGTCACCAAGAATCGCGGAACATTGGGTGCGGCTGAGAGCCGGCTGGAACTCACGATTGCAAACCTGCAAAGTGCGCGGGAGAACTTCACGGCTGCGGAAAGCCGAATCCGTGATGCGGATGTGGCAGCCGAAGCGGCAGAGCTCACCCGGCTCACGATCTTGCAGCAAGCCGGCACTGCGATTTTGGCTCAGGCCAACCAGCAGCCGCAACTTGCGCTGCAGCTCCTCAGATAATTTTCACCTACATGACACCATAACGTCATCGGCTGATTCCCCAAGAATCAACGATGACGTTATCTTTTTGTAGCAAGTGACAGAAAAGCGTAGCTCCACCTTGTCCGTTCAGCCCAACATTGGGGGGCGAAACCATTCGGGAGTGAATGGCGGGATCGCTTTAGTCACTGGTGAGATGCCACGGTTTACGGTTATTACTGAATCTTACTAAGAGCCTAGAGGCCCCAGGCGATGTCCAGATGACGACTGTTCAACCCACTACTCTTTTTGCGCTGCCTAAGCCGATGCACGGCCGGAACGCAATTATTCAGCGAAACAGCATCCAGAGTTGGACGCTGCTGACGCCGCGCCCCGAGATTTTGCTATTCGGAAAAGATGAAGGCGTGGCCGAGTTGGCTGCCGAGCTGGGACTTCGCCATCTGCCGGAGGTCGCGGTCAACAAGTTCGGCACTCCCATCATTAGCGATATGTTCGAGCGCGCTGAAGCGGCCACGAGCAGCGCTGTGTTGACCTATGTAAATTCCGATATAATTTTGATGGATAATTTTCTGCGCACGATCGAAATCGTGGCCCAAGCCCGACAGGAATTTTTAGTAGTGGGACGGCGCTGGAATCTTGATCTTGAACAGCCTATCGACTTTGCCAATCCTAACTGGCGCGAGGTGTTGCGGGCGGCGCTTCTTCGGGATGGCTTTATTTTCCCGACAGGCGGGATGGATTTCTTCACCTTCAGCCGGGGTCTATACCGGGGCATGCCACCGTTCGCGATTGGACGGACAGCCTGGGATAATTGGCTAGTTTGGAAACCGCTTTCCGAAGGTAAAGCCGTAGTAGATGCCACTGAAGCCGTGCTGTCGATCCATCACAATCATGATTACAGCCATATTAAGGGTGCTGCCGATCAAGCCTTTATTGCCTGGACCGGCGAAGAGGGCCGCATCAACCAACAACTGGCAGGAGCGGAGTTTGCAAAGGGCGACCTGCGAAATGTGACGTTGGAGGTTAAGAATCAACGCCTTGTTACCCGTGCGCCCAGCGTCGATCCTGCGGTTTTGCGTGAACAAACTCATCGTCCGCTGCTAATCGCACTCCAAAGTTTGGTACAGGCGCTGGAGCGGGGAGATCTGCAGGCAGCTGCAGCGCATGGACAGAGCGCACTGGAATGCGGATTAGACTTCCGCGGACTGCATCATGCTGTGGCGGTGGTGGCGTTGCGGCGCGCTGATCAGGCCAAGGCGCTCTCCGAGCTAACAGCAGAGCTAAGTCTTTTTCCGGGCAATCCTGCGTCGCGCGATCTGATCAAACAGATCGGTAAAGAGGCCCCCGTGTCCCGTCTGCTGTTGGAAGATATCCCCGATCTGCATGAGTCCGAGATTCGGGCCCTAGGCGCGGCTCTCCGCTGTTATGAGCAGCCTGTGCAGGTGTTGGATCAAAGCGGAGAAAAGGGGTACCCATTTTTCGACCGCTTTCTGCACTCCGCTAGCCAGTGGGGCGGGGCGGTAGACAGTGCGCTACCTCTGGTCTTTCTGGGTGGTCCGCGCACCAGCCGTAACGAGGTGGCTACGGCCTGGCAGAGTGTGGGGGATGAGGGGCTATTGCTCATGCCGGCCTCCGCACGCGAGGTCAACGACTTTGACCTTCCGGAGCAGTGCTGGCTGATACACTTTGAAAATCTGAAGGTAGTTCCACCGATGGGGGCCACGGGCGGGCTCTTTATGGCCACCCGATCCCGGAAGCGAGGGGATACGATCTTTAGTGCCCTGGAGGAAGAATTTCCTGATTGTCTGGTGGAAAAGAGACTTAGTTTCTATTCCTCGGTTCGGGCTACCTCCGGTAGTCTAAAGCAAGACCGGGCAATGCTTGCTAACTATCTGATATAATACCATATATAATTGCTGCCCGGCCTTGGATTGAGCTTCTATAACGGCCACAATACTTACTGACCCATCCGGTGCCCCCGCCTTGCACCGTAGGCCCTCAATCACTAAAATGCCGGACCTCACGTTAAAGTGCCTATAAACCTTGAGAGGTCGGATCAGGGTTTCGCGCTTTCCGCGGCGTAGCTCTTCTTGGGGAGGGCTTGGGAACTTTTTGGCTAATAAGTGCTATAAAGCTTTGATTCGCAGATGAATACCGTAGCCGTTATGTTTCCTGGTCAGGGCGCTCAGCGCTTAGGGATGGCGCGCGATTTTTTTGAGAGTTTTCCTGAAAGCAAGCAGGCGTTTGATACCGCCTCTCACGGGCTAGGGTTGGATTTGGCGGAGCTCTGTTTTAATGATGAAACCCGGCTCAATCTAACCGAGTTTACCCAGCCCGCGATCTTGACCGCAGAGATCGCAATCTATCGTGCGTTGCAGGAACAAAAGGGACTGCAGCCCTCCTTTTTCGCCGGCCACAGTCTGGGCGAGTACGCTGCGTTGGTTGCGGCTGACGTGATCAAGCTGGAAGACGCGGTTAAGATCGTTCGGCACCGTGGAGCTTTGATGCAAGGCGCTGTGCCGCCCGGAGTAGGCGCCATGGCCGCCTGCATCCACGAAGCCATCCAGGAAACCGATTTCTTTGGCATTATCGCACGAGCGGGGGCAGAAGCTGCCAATATTAACTCTCCCGATCAGATTGTGATTAGCGGTGCAAAAGCGGAGGTGCAGGAGGCCGGGCGGCTGCTTGCGATCGAAATTCCCAAAATGCGGATTGTAGCCCTCAATGTCAGCGCCCCTTTCCATTCAAAGCTGATGGCTCCCATCGAACCGGCATTTCGTGAATTCTTGGCGACTTTTCTCCCCAGATTTAACCTGACGAATGCGCCCAAAGTGCTCTCCAATTTTACCGGTGAATTTCACACGGCTGAGAGCTTGAGTGATGCCTTAGTGAGGCAGATCTCGGGACCGGTGCGCTGGCTTGATAACATGAAGGCTCTGGCCAACTCCAAGGCCCAGGTGATTGAGCCTGGCCCGATGCGCGTACTTAGCAGGTTTTTCAGTGCGGTTGGGGGCGAGTCGTCGGCTGTAACGGATCTGAGAACCTTCGAGCGGCTAACATTACAATAGCTATGAAAGCATTTGAGAATCGCAATTGGTGGGCATTGATCCTGGGCGGGTCGAGCGGCTTTGGTCTGGCGACAGCAAAGGCCCTCGCATTGGAGGGCATGCACATCTGTGTAGTGCATCGTGATCGGCGCGGTGCGCTGGAGCGTATCGAGCGTGAGTTTGCGGAGATCCGGGGCGCCGGAGTACAGCTCAAGACCTACAATCTTGATGCGCTCGATGCCGCTGTTCGTACTAATCTCTTAGATACTCTTAAAGCTGAACTAGGCTCCGGTACCATTCGACTGATGCTCCACTCCATAGCGCTGGGAAGCGTGCGTCCGTTGGCTCGACCGATTACCACAAAGAGCGACGCTGTTCCCGTGCTGGCAGCCGAGCTCGGATTAAAGCCTGAGATCTTGCAGACCAAAATCAATGAGCTTTTCACCAAGGGCGAGGATGCTTTGCATGCCCTGGTCCAAACAACGGGAGGTGCAGACGATCTAGTATTGGATGACGAAGAGCTGGCTCGCACTGTGCAGGCCATGGGGACCAGCCTTTACTCCTGGGCGCGCGGCGTTTGGGAGCGTGGACTCTTCACTGCGGATGCGCGTGTAATTGGATTGACCAGTGAAGGCAACCAGATTGCCTGGTACGGCTACGCGGCTGTCAGTGCGGCCAAGGCCGCGCTTGAAGCGATGTCGCGCAGCATTGCACGCGAGTTCGGTGCCTATGGGATTCGCTCTAATATTATTCAAGCCGGCGTTACCGACACTCCCGCATTGCGGTTGATTCCAGGGCACCAGAAATTGATGGCACGGGCCCGCATTCGAAATCCGCTGGGTAGATTGACTGAGACTGAGGATGTGGCGCGGGTGATCGCACTTCTATGCCGTGATGAAGCGGCTTGGATAAACGGCAGCCTGATTCGGGTCGATGGCGGCGAGTGCATCTCAGGTTAATTTGGGGAAATACAAGACGTGAAACTGGCAGAATTTTTTGAACGCACACAGCTCAGCAAGGAAGAGATTCTTGCGCATGCATATGGTCGGCTGGTCGAGGATGCGCCGGCTGATTTTATCCGATTGCCGGCGCCGCCGATGTTGATGCTTGACCGTGTAACTTTGGTCGAGCGTAACGGCGCGCGCGGAAAGATTATTGCTGAGAAGGACGTGCGCTTAGACGATTGGTTTTTCCCCTGTCATTTCGTGGGTGATCCGGTGCAGCCTGGCTGTCTGGGCGTAGATGCAATCTGGCAGCTAATTGGTTTGTATATCGGGATGTGTGGTCCAGCCAAATCCGGCCGTGCGCTGGGCTGCAAAGAGGTCGAATTCCGTGGCCAGATCCGGCCGCACAACAAGCTTGTGCGCTTCGAGGTAGAGATTCGCCGCTATACTAATTTGGTGGAGCAGGGCGCTCAACTGGCGATCGGTACAGGCAAAGTTTTCGTTGACGACGAACATATCTACACCGTCGCAGATGCAAAGGTCGGAGGCTTCAGCGACATTGCTTATACTGATTATCCGCTCGCAAGCGAGCGCGCCTTTGGTGGCATCATGGAGCGAGGATAACCAGCGTGAATCAGACTCAGTCCAAAGGGCTAGCGCTTGTTACCGGCGGCAGCCGGGGAATCGGCAGGGCCTGTTGCGAGATCTTGTCTAAGGAAGGCTATGCCGTGGTAGTGCACTTTAATAGCCGTGAGAGTGAGGCGCATGCTGTAGCGGAACGGCTGACAGGAGCATGCGTGGTGCAGGCGAACCTCTCCACGGTTGAGGGCGTAGAGCAGCTGGCAGCTTTTGTGAAAGAGCGTGGCATGCCGGTTGAGGTGCTCGTAAACAATGCTGGTGTGGCACTTGATAATCCGCTTTTCTCCGCTTCGGTCGAAGAGTTCGAAACAACCATGGCGCTCAATATGCGCGCTACTTGGCTCCTAACGAAGCGCATCGCGCGCATGATGATGCGCCAAAAGCGCGGCCGCATCATTAATGTCTCGAGCGTAATCGGGCATATGGGCAATGTCGGTCAGACTGTTTACGCTATGTCAAAAGCGGCGATCGATGGTTTTACCAAGAGTGCAGCGTTAGAGCTGGCTCCGCATGGAATCTTGGTTAACTCTGTTGCGCCGGGATTTGTCGAAACCGATATGACGGCCGCGCTGAGTGCTGAACATCGCGCGGCTATCCAGCAGCGGATTCCGCTTGGACGCACCGCCAGCACCGCAGAGATTGCCGAGGCTGTGCTATTTTTCGCGACTAAGGCTAGTTACTGCACCGGCACCGTACTGCATGTAAATGGGGGGTTATATGCAGCCTGATTCCAATACTGAAGCACGGGTGCTTGCGCCCGAGAATGTGCGGCGGGCGATCCTGTCACAGCTTCCTCAGAAGCCGCCTTTTCTCTTTATCGATGAGATTACGGAGCTTTCAACGGAACATATTGTAGCCCGCAGGAAATTCAGACTGGACGAGGATTTTTACCGCGGGCATTTTCCGGGGGACCCGGTGACGCCCGGCGTTATTCTGCTTGAAGCGATGGCGCAGGCTGGTCTCGTTGCTTTGGGGTTATATTTGGCGAGCCAGTCGCCGAAGCAGGCCACGTTGCGGACCCTCTTCACTGAAAGTAATGTTGAGTTCCATGCGATTGTTCCCCCGGAACATACCGTCATCATGCGCGGGGAAAAGATAATGTGGCGCATGGGTAAGCTGCGTTCACGTGTGAGTATGCATTTAGAGGACGGCACGCTAGCGGCCGGCGGCATCGTGGCTGGCCAAGGAGTCAAGGTAGCATGAGTACCAATATTCGGCGCGTGGTCGTAACAGGCATCGGAGCAGTGGCTCCCAATGGGCACGGCATCAAGGAATTTGAACGAGCCTTGCGGGATGGCGTTAGCGGTATCCGTTTTATTCCGCGTCTCGCAGAACTCAACTTCCGCTGTCAGGTCGGGGGAGTACCTCAGGGTATCCCCGAAGTTGCACCAAAATATTTCTCCGAGGACGAGCTGCTCGCGATGAACGAAGCAATGCTGTATGGCTGTATCGCTTCGATCGATGCATGGCGCGATGCCGGGCTCGAAGTTCCAGCTCGGGATAGCCAGGAGGTCAACTGGGACAGTGGGTGCGTGCTGGGCTCGGGCTTAAGCGGCATTGACACAGTCGGAGGTATGCTGGTTCCGCGCATTGATGCGGGCAAGGTGCGTCGCATGGGCAGCACCATGGTGGAGCAGACAATGTCGAGCTCGATCTCGGCCAAACTTAGCGGACTGCTGGCGCTCGGCAATCAGGTCACTTCGAATTCAAGCGCCTGTAATACCGGGTGCGAGGCGATTCATGACGCCTTTTATCATATTCGAAATGGCCTCGCTGAGTGCATGGTAGCAGGCGGAGCGGAATCAGCCTCGCCGTATATCTGGGGCGGCTTTGACGCGATGCGCGTTTTAAATGATACCTCGAATGAAGCTCCCCATAAGGCGTCGCGCCCAATGAGCGCCTCGGCCGCAGGTTTCATCCCGGGCGCGGGCGGTGGTGCTTTAATATTGGAGAGCCTGGAACGTGCGGAAAAGCGCGGTGCTAAAATTTATGCCGAACTAATTTCAGCCGTGGTAAACTGTGGCGGGCATCGTTTAGGGGGCAGCATGACCGCGCCCAATAGCGTAGCCGTGCAGCGCTGTATTAGGGGCGCGATAGCTGCGGCTGGCATAAAGCCCGCCGATATTGACGCCATCAATGGTCACCTCACTGCCACCATGGCGGATCCGCTGGAGATTCGTAATTGGGCGGCGGCTCTGGAATGCCCACCTGATAAGCTGCCTTTCGTAAACTCAACCAAGTCTATGATTGGACATTGTCTTGGCGCAGCGGGAGCACTAGAGTCTGTGGCTTCGATTTTGGAGTTGAAGCACGGGTTTTTGCATGGCTCAATCAATTGTGAGGATGTGCATCCAGAGATTGCGGCATTCTCCGATCGCATTGTTCGCAAGACTGTCGATCGGCAGGTCAATATTCTGGCCAAGACCAGTTTCGGCTTTGGCGATGTGAATGGCTGTCTTATTTTTCGTCGGTGGCAGTAACGCTATCGATTCTTTTGTTGGAGATGTCCTATGAGTGATGTTGTGATGGATCAGGTGGTCGCTATCGTGACACCCTTCGCGCGAAATAAGGAAGCGCTGCAGTCGGTTGGCCCCGATTCGACTTTTCTGCAGGATCTGCAGGTCAGCTCCTCCCGGTTGGTTGATATCATCCTGGCGATTGAAGACAAATTCGGAATCGAAGTTGATGATACCGAGGCCGATAAGATCAACACTATTGGGGCTGCGGTCTCCTTAATTAAGTCGAAGCAGACGCACTAGCGCACCAGCCATGCAGTCGACCTTCGGCCTTTCAGGCCCGCCGCCGCGTTGGTGGGGCGGGCGCCCACGCGCAGTCACGCCCATCGATCTTACCTTTCGCACCCGCTCTAAGCTTGCAGTCAGCAGATTGCTAGGCTGGCTGTGCGTGCTGCCGCTAGGCCTCTTGATCGTGGCGATAATCCGCTATCACGCCAAGCTCAAGATCCGTAACCATGCTGAATTGCGCCGCCAATTTCTGGAGATTTGCCGGGATCAGCGTCCTCTGGTGATCTGCGCCAATCACCTCACGATCATGGATTCGGTGGTTTTACATTGGGCCCTCGCCTCGATGCCGCGCTATTTTTGGAATTATCGCCTCTTTAGCTGGAACGTCCCGGCGGTGGAGAATGCAACCAAATATTTGAGCTGGCGTATTATTACAGCGCTGTCCAAGTGCCTCGCAATCGATCGGGCGGGGAACGCAGAGCATCACGATGATATGCTTCAACAGATTAGTTTTCTAGTCAGCCGCGGCGAACTGGTAACTATCTTTCCGGAAGGAACACGTAGCCGTACTGGCAGAGTAGAGGTTGAGACCGGCACCTATGGTATTGGCAAGATTGTGCGAAGTATTCCCGGCTGCCGGGTGCTATGCATCTATATGCGCGGCGATGGCCAGTTTGCATATTCGACCTTCCCCAGACTTAATGAAACCTTCACGATTAAACTTAAGACGATCGAACCCATTAGCAGCCATCGCGGACTGCGTGCGGTCAGAGATTGCGCGCAGCAAGTTATGCTGACTATCGGACAGATGGAGCAGGAGTATTTCCTCGCGCACCCAGAGTTCAGCCCGGCATTTGCTACAGCCGTCGGCGCATAGGCTCTGCATGGCTGATTCAGATAGACCACTGGGAATCGGCAACGACATTGTCGATCTAGCCCAGCAGGGGCAGCCACATCATCCCAGATTTATGGATCGGATCTTGTGCGGGATGGAGCGCGAGCAGCTGCAAACGGCTGCCGATCTGTGGATTTTTTGGGCTGCCAAGGAGGCAGCCTATAAAGCTCTTTCGCAGCTTCGGCCCCACATACCTTTCGAGCCGGCGCAATTTCAGTTTGATCTAACGGCGCATGTTGTGCGCTGGCAGGAGCTGATTCTGCCCTGTCGGATCGACCGTTCGCAGGATTATGTTCATGTGATCTGTGCGAGCGCGGCCGAAGGGCTCGACAGGTCTGTATTGATCAGCGGTATGCAGCGCTGTCCCGGCCTGACTCCGAAGGAGGCATCTCGCGCAGTGCGCGAAGCGCTGTTGGGGTCGCTGGCGCAAAAACTTGGAATTGGAATTAAGGCATTAAGCATCGCAGCGGCCGAAGTTGGCGGGCCCCGATATCCACAAGTAACGAGGAATGGGCTGGCTTTGACCCTACCGCTGTCTCTTAGCCACGACGGTGATTATTTCGCTTGGTGCTATGTGCTGAGCACTGCGTCGGTCGTCTCGTGAAGTTTAGGAAAGCGAGGCTAGTAACCCCGCGCTTCTAAAGCTATTGATGCAGCTCTCAAGTGACTGGACCGCAGCGGCTTTAGTCTCCTTAATCATTTGAACCTGTGGTGCAGTGAGGCGCTCGCGTTCGACCGCAGCGATGATATTTTGAGCCCCCTGTCCATACACGGGGTCATTCAAGATCGTCTTTGCTTCAGCCACCGCCGCATCAAAGTCCTCGAGCCGGAAATGTATCGCGGCCATGAACAGGCGAAGGCGGGTCATGTTTGGGCAGGTGCGGTCTCCCTTGTGCAGTAAACGGAGTGATTCTTGATCATGCCCCCGATACATGGCTTCCTCCGCAGCATGCAGGAATACCTCGGCCCGGGTAATGGAGAGCGCCCTTTCATTGCTGCGTAAAGTTTGAACAAAGGAGAGAATGCGGGGATCACGGTTCTCGACGAGGTTCCCGTCCTCCAAAATATGGGAGGCAAACGAGGTCAGGGGTGTTTGTGGCACATCGTCTGCAAGGTGGTTGTCCTGACTCGCCTCGGGACTGCTAATAAGCCGTTCTTCAGAACCCCACAGCGTGTGCTTGTAGTCGTGCTGCTGGTGTAGGCAGATGTCGGGTGAGCGTATGTCAATCACCGGTACGCTGTGCCGCGCGGCATCATGGAGCAACCAGCGCGGGGCGGCTCGATGTCCAACCACAAAGCCGGGCATGGCGGCCCAGATACCCTTTGTAAAAGCAAAGAAATCTAAGCGGTGAATATCGGGAGGAGTTGGGTCAGCATCTAGAATCCCAGCAGGAATTTCCTTCCGGCAGCTGTACATTACGAATTGGGGGAAGCGCGCCTGTGCGGTTGCAAGCGCGGTTAGGAGTCCTGGCTTCAAGATGGCGTCACTTGCGCAATACACCACGATCGGACCCGCGGCGGCCGCCTCGGCCTCACCCACGATGTAATCTAGATAAGGGGTGTCGAAGTCATTTCTTAATATATGGGGGGTATATTTTGCGCCGTATTCCTCGGCGACCTCGTCGACACCGAGTTCGTTGCCGAAGAGGTGGATCTGCGGTCGGGGCGACAGATTGACCCAGCTGGCTAATGCCGCTCTCTGTATAACGCCGTTAAGACCAACGAAGTTGCGCGGACACGAAAATATGGTGAGGGCGCTACTCGACATAATAGCTTCTGATGACGGCGAGCCGGGTTTGGTTTCCAGGAGGGCTAAAAGCTGCAAACTGATGGTGGTGCTTAGCATCCAATAGGGAAGTCTAAGGATAGGCCCATGACACAATCGTTTTCGCCCTATATCAGCGTAGTCGCGGCTGGCCGTAACGACGATCACGGCGGAAACCTGCGAAAACGCATGCAAATATTCGTGCGCGGGATCGCCGAACAGGCAAAACGTTTTCGTGTGCCGACCGAGCTGATCCTGGTGGAATGGAACCCGCCCGAAGATCGCCCGCGTCTGCGGGAAGCGCTCGACTGGTCTGCGGTTTCCCCTTATACCCAGGTGCGGATTATTGAGGTTCCACACACGCTACATTCAAGACTCAAGCACGCGCAGTCTTTGCCACTTTACCAAATGATTGCAAAGAATGTGGGAATTCGCCGCGCCCGCGGCGAGTATGTGCTTGCAACCAATGTCGACCTTCTTTTTTCTAATGAATTCTTCGAACTGCTTTCGCAAAGGGTACTATTGCCGAAGAAGCTTTACCGCATGCGCCGCTACGATATCGATGCCGACATTCCAGAAGCTGCCACACTTGATCAACAACTGGACTATGCGCGGCACAATATTCTGCGCTTTAACCATACGCGCGGGAGCGTCAGACTTGTTTCCGGAGAATATTTTCGCATTTTAGCCGAAGATGCCTTTATTCGACCAGAAGATCCGGACAAACCGATCCTTAGCACGAACGCCTGCGGCGATTTTCAGATGATGGCTTGGGACGACTGGGCAGCTTTATGTGGTTACCCCGAGTTTGACGCCTTCTCGATGCATATCGACACGCTGCTCGAGCACATGGCGCACTCGAGCGGCATCTCCGAAAAATTGCTGACTGAACCATACCGGGTCTATCACATCGAGCATGGCGGTGGTTTTACTCCGGAAGCAGCCAAGGCAGGGACGTTTGATGAGGGTGTTAAAAAACGCAGCCTAAGACAGCTCTCTGACGAGGAGGTGCCGGAGCTAGTGGCTTCCTTTAAGAAAGCGCCTAAACCGGTTAAGATCAACGACGAGTCCTGGGGATTAGCTAAGGAGCAGCTTTTCGAAACCTGCATTAGCGTAAGTTAAACCGCTGACAGAAAGTATCACAATGAAAAATCCGCCTGTGATCGGCATTCCTTGTGCGATCGTGGCTGAGTCCGCAACATCAAAGGCCTACTGCGGCGTTAAACGAACCTATATCGCTGCGATACTATCGGCGGGCGGAATCCCGCTTCCGATTTCATGCGGTCTCTCAGAGCCGGACGTCCGGAAAATTTATCGGCAGTGTGATGGGCTTCTGTTTGCTGGTGGTGGCGATATTGATCCGCAGCATTACGGTCAGGATAATTCCAAAGGATTATCGCGAGGCATCTCGCCTGAGCGAGATGCGCTAGAGCTTACGCTAGCCCGATTTTGCATCGCTGATCAGAAGCCGCTCTTGGGAATATGCCGGGGTGCGCAGCTCCTGAATATAGTTCTGGGAGGCACCTTAATTCAGGATTTACCGGAGCGGCTTGGCAACGTGGTCAACCATCGGCCAGGTTACGGGGATTCCGACACAGCGCATGCAATCAGCGTTGAATCTGATACGCGGTTGCGGCGCATTCTTGCCAAGCAGGATTGGCAGGTGAATTCCAGACATCATCAGGGCCTCGATCGACTCGGGGAAGGCGTGATGGTGAGTGCGCGCTCGGAAAAGGATGGAGTAATCGAAGCGATCGAATGCGCTGGATGGTTCTGTGTCGGCGTGCAATGGCACCCTGAAGACCTGTGTGCGGTGGACCCGTGTTGGGAAGCGCTCTTCAGATCCTTTATAACGGCCTGTTCGTCTCAATAATCTAAGCATTTCAGCCTGTTGCGGTCATTAAATCGATCGCATCAGCGGCTTTCCGGTCCGCATCAAAATTAGGTATTAGCGGTCCGCTTTTGACCGCAGATTTCTACACAGCAGTGCTTTATTCAAACTAGGTAATTCGACATGAGAGCTTCAGTGATCGGCCTTGGAAAGCTTGGCGCAAGCATGGCAGCAGCAATTGCAAGCCGTGGATTTCAGGTTGTAGGTGTGGATGTCCTAAAATCAAATGTCGAGGCGCTGAACAATGGTCAGGCCCCGGTGGCAGAGACGGGGCTTGCAGCCATGGTGGCTGCGCATAAGCAGCGTATTAAAGCTACTACCTCGCACCGTGAAGCGGTGTTGAACAGCGATATATCATTTTGCATCGTTCCGACTCCCAGCGATGAGCGCGGGGCATTCAGTCTTCAATATGCATCGTGGGCCTTTAAGGAGATGGGTGCCGCGCTTCGGGAGAAGAAGGATTATCATCTGATCGTGTTGACCAGCACCGTGCTGCCGGGGTCTTGCCGGTATGGATTGATTCCGATTCTTGAGGAAGCTTCCGGCAAGAAATGTGGAAAGGATTTTGGATTCTGTTACAGCCCGGAATTTATCGCTCTGGGCAGTATCATTGAAGATTTCCTTAATCCGGATTTCACCCTGGTTGGAGAGTTTGACGAGCGCAGCGGTGCTACTCTCGAAGAGGCCTATCGTGGCATCGTGGCCAATGGTGCGCCCTGTCAGCGCATGACCCTGGAAAACGCCGAATTGGCCAAGGTCGCTCTGAATTCTTTCGTCACGATGAAGATTACATTTGCCAATGTGCTGGCCGATATCTGTGAACATCTGCCAGGAGGAGATGTGGACCGGGTCACCAATGCGATCGGTTTGGATCAGCGCATTGGTCAGCAGTATTTGAAAGGCGGGCTCGGATTTGGAGGACCGTGCTTCCCACGTGACAACGTGGCCTTTAGATTTATTGCGCAGGCCTTAGGGAGTGAATCCCGAATTTCACGCACTACTGTAGAGATCAACCACTCCGTAGCGGAGAAGATGATTGAGCGCCTGCGGCCCTATGCAGCCCGAAACGCTACGGTCGCGTTCTTAGGTTTGGCCTATAAACCCTTTACCCAGGTGGTCGAGGAATCTCAATCCGTCACGATTGCGGATGCCATTTCTAAGGCCGGGGCACGGGTCGTAGCATATGATCCGCTGGCCAATGAAAGCGCCCGTACGCAACTCTCCGGAACGATCGTCTTCGCACAGAGCGTTAAAGAAGCGCTGAGTGGAGCTGATGTGGTCGTGATTTCAACCGCCGACCCCGAATTCAAGGCCCTCAAGGCCTCTGATTTCAAGAACGGGAATAGAAAGGTTACGGTCATAGATTGCTGGCGACTCCTCGATCAGGAACTGACTGGCTGCAAATGGGTAGAGTACCTCCCGTTAGGGCGAGCGACGGAGTCCGACGCCTCGGTTGATGTACTGCGTGGACTCTGGGAATCAAAGCGCCCTGATCAGCCCAATGCCTAAGTTCTGAAAATGGGCTCTTGAGCGCCTTGAACGTTCTCCACTAAACTTGGATTAGTGTGAATACCCCTAATTTTGAACCGGCCCCCGCGAACATTGATGCGGTTAAGTCATTTTGGGATAAGCGCCCCTGTAATATCCGTCATTCACAGGCGCAGCTCGGAACACGCGAATATTTTGATCAGGTCGAGGCCCGTAAATACTTCGTCGAGCCTCACATCCCGGGTTTTGCGCAATTCGAACGCTGGCGGGGCAAGCGTGTGCTTGAAATTGGCTGCGGCATCGGCACCGACGCCGTAAATTTTGCTCGCGCCGGCGCTGATTACACGGCCGTCGAGCTTTCGAGCGAAAGCATGAAGATCGCTCAACAACGCTTCGAGGTCTTTGGCTTGAATGGCCGCTTCATCAACGCCAATGCGGAGAGTGTTGCTACGCAGCTGCCCGGCGAAAAATTTGACCTAGTGTATTCCTTCGGCGTAATCCACCATACTCCGCAGCCCGCGGCGGTGATTGACGGAGTAAAGCAGCTGCTTAAGCCCGATTCCGAATTTCGACTGATGCTCTACTCGCGCTACAGTTGGAAGAGCTTCATGATTGCGTTGGGATTCGATCAACCCGAAGCCCAGAGCGGCTGCCCGATTGCATTCACTTATTCCGCGGCTGAGATTCGGCATCTTTTAAGCGGGTTTCAGATCTTGGAGCTTCGGAAGGATCATATTTTTCCGTATCTGATCTCCGAATACCGAAATTACAATTACAAGGTGGTCCCGTGGTTTCGGTGGATGCCGCGGCCTCTGTTTCGATCGCTAGAAACGAGCTTAGGCTGGCATTCCTTGATTACGTGTCGTCTCGCTGACGCAAAGTAACGCTCGACCGCGTAGAGATCCTGACTAATGGATGGCACCACGAATGATCCGGGCCAGCGAGGTTAATCCTTGCACCGCCTGGTTGCCGGTATTAACTGAAAGGAATTTTCCGCGCGGCTGATTCACAATCGCGCGTCCGGATTGCACGCAGGGGAAATCCCAAAAATAGTCATCATTCGCGGGGCTGGGGCTCGGCAGATATTCTGGATTTAAAAGCTTGGGCTGATCATTGGCTAGGCGGGCCATGAAGAAAGGTTTAATGCCCCGGCCGGTCGACAGCGGAACACCTCCGGTATAGTTTGCTCCGAAACCATCCGGCGCCTGAAAGGGAGAGTAATGATTGGCGGGATAATTGCCCATAATCACCGAGTCATCCTTCTGACCCAAGCCAAAGGTAAAGATTGCGATGCCCTCACTGCGTGCACGGTCGGCTTCTAGAATTGCATCGATCATTCCACGGCGTCGCCATCTTTCGGTTCTGTTGCTCTGGAATTGCGGGTTTTGGTAACAGTTGCCAGTTCCACACAGATGGATCGGATTGAGAGGAGGTTCGCCTGCCAGCATTTGACGCTGTGGATTAGTCAGGTCATCGCAGAGCCCCCCAAGCGCTCCATCGAGATGAAAATCGCGCATCACGGGGCTGGCTGGATCAAATGTTGCCATGGGTGGCACCGAATCTTCCAGCGAACCTGTGACCAAGTTGTCTGGATCCCAATTGTAAGCTGGGAAAGACGCGGTAATCATGACCAGCGCATCAATCGTTGGCGCGCCGCCTTCAGTCCTTGCCCGTGTGTATGCCGCTCTGGCCCGATAAAACCCCGCGGCGGGATTCGTAGCTGTGTACCAGCCTGGGACGGAAGACCCGCCCCGTGAGTAGTTAAAGGAGTTGCTAATGCCATCAATAGCGGCCCGTAGATCCTGGCGCTCCCTGGAGTCTTCCGCCGGGATTGCTCCCTTTGCCCCCAGGGTAATAAAGGCCCGATCGCAATGCTCGGTAGCGCCTTCTGGGCAGGGGAACACGATTCGCGCATCATTCAAGAAATTATTAAGTTTATCAGCGGAGTTGGTGTCATCATTCTCATTCTGGCCGACCCCGACAATTAAGACCTGGTCCAGGGGCAGCAGCCGATCGATGAAGGCCTTGGCTGCTTCCTTAGCGGCGCACAAACGCGGCGTAGAGCTGCCGCTACAGGCGGTGGGCAAATCGGCCAGTTGGGTCGTCATAGCGGTGTCTTGATCGATCATCAATGCCACCCGCACGCTCGGAACGTAAGCTTTGGACTCTACCCTGACGATGGTGTGTTCAGGTACAAAGGCCAACGACCCGCCAAAAACAGTTCGATGGAAGCTGGCCAGGGCAATCGTCACCGCTTCGCCGCTCGATGCCACAGAAATTCGATGAGAATCGTCGGACTCCTCGCCCTCGAACATCCGCGCAATCTCTGCTGCTTCGAAATTCAGATTCTCCAGATTATGGCGCATCAAATCGATTGCATAGGACGCAACCCGTTCATGCTCCAGATCGGGCTGCAGGGCCAAAAGCCGGGCCGCTGCGAGCGAAGCGGTATCTGCCGCGCTTTGCAGCGCTGTATGAGCGCGATAAATACTCCCGACATTGATCGCCAAGCCGAAGATCACCAGCAGGGAGACCAGAGTTAAAGCCACAATTATGACCACAACCCCCGCTTGTTTCGGCTGTGCACAAGTTTTAGGCGGCGTTAACCACATAGATAGGCTCCTGTGAGGTTCCAACAAAACTGAAAAGAGCGGGCAGCAGAGGATGAAATTCCGCGAAGACTTCGGCATAGAAGAGCGTTTCATGGTGCAGCAGCAAGAGCGCATGCGATGAAGCAGCTGGTCCGTCGGCGATATCGTCGGGAAGGTTGTCCGGCAAGAAGAAATCTGTTCCCAGCCGGGTAGGGGCGCCGCCGGGCACGAGTGCCAAGCGCTGCGTGTGAAACGGTGAGGATGGCTGGGTCGTTGGATTCCAGCGATAAACACTCACAGTGCTCTGCACCCCGGAGCCTGCGTACTCGGTCATGATGGACTGCTCGATATTAGCTTCGATACATGCGGTCATCTCCGCGGGCTCCGTGAGTAATCCGCATTCCATCAGCGCGGATGAAGCGAGCTCGCGAGCCAACTTACCAGCCTCTAGGTGTAGCAAGGTATACCGGCCAAATTCAATCCCGGAGTAAACGAGAGTTAATAGGAAGGGGAGCAGAATCGCTAGCTCAATCATAGTGCTTCCACGATTGAGCTTATCTGCTGGGAATCTGTCCTCTGAATTTAAGTGCTGCAGCAATCTGGCTTTCCGGCGATTGTAAAGTCACATAAGAAAGACGTTCGTTTCTGAACGTTTGTCGGGAACGAACGGTAAACTGAAATGCGCCCAACAGGTTAAATCGCTTTTCTATTTGTAGCAGCATCCATTGTCCGGGGAAACCGGCTGAGTTTACTTCGCAATTACCTCCGGCCGGGCAGATGGAGACATTCAAAGCGGCCGAATTGGCCATACTCTCAACCTGTTCGACCAGAGAGACTGGTTCCGAAGTACCCCCGCTTAGGGCTGCTGAGCGTGAGGCCACCGCTGCCGCATGCGAAATCTTCTGAGAGGTGAACTCGACGATAACGAGCTCTGTACCCATGATGAGCAATATTAGGAAGACCGGCATCATTAAACTCATTTCGATTAAAGATCCGCCGCGCTCTTTACCCAGAAATCTTCTAACTGCATTCATCGTGACTATGTATTGCAGCAACCTTCGCGCCCGAAATTTTGAGCAAGAATGAAGTCATGGTGCTGGAAAGATTCGGTAGTGAAAGCTGCCGCTTATGCGCTATTAGGTTTAGGTCTAGGAAGTTTTGTTATTGAATTGATTAGATCTACGAGAAGATCATAGGGGCTCAGGCGAACCCGCAGGAACAGTGGGAACCAATCTGTTATTACACGATCTCAACCACATGTCGCATAAGCGACGCACATTGCTTCAAATAAAATATAGATTCTAGAATGAGCGCTCTAGAGTTGATTTATGGCTCCCCCGCCGCAACCGCGTGGAGGCTGTAAGGGCGCGCTGTTCGATGCGACGGCTTTAGCGCTCGAGTTTAGTGATCGTGTCACCTTTCGCCGAGAGATACGCTCCAGTGGGTCCATCGACCCAGCTGCCATCCGGGAAACGCAACACGCCGGCCTTTTGATCAACGGCCGCTCCGCCCGTTAGGATCTCGCCCTGCATGATACGCTGCTTATATCCCCCGGCTTCTCGAAAATTTCCTACCTGCAGGGTATTGCCAAACTTACCCGCAGTATAATGAATATCGTGTCTTTCAAACTGGTTCGTCTGTTCATTCCAAATCACGTAGTTGATAAAGAGATCGCCATCAGATTCGGTAGAGACTCCGGTTTGCATCCGCGCCGCAGCTGGAGGATCGGGCATTTGGGTGTAACTTCCGGTCCAATAACTCATCTCTTTGGGACTGCACCCCGATGCGGCCGCTGCCAAAGCCTCCTACTTGGCACTCCGAATGCTCCGATTGCCATCATATCTGATCCCAATCCTTGGAGTCTCAGACCGACTAAAACCTACTGTCCAAGCCAGGATGTCAGTCCTGAGGCGTATTCCTTGAGAACAAAAATCTGTTATAAGAGCGCACGTTGTAAGAAGGTCGTTTCTGATGCTAACTACCCACGCCACTCCCCGAATTTCCGCAGCCGACACCGTTGCTATTCGAATCCGGTTGCTTCCTGCTCACGTTGCCGGAGATGAAAACACGCTTCGTCGCGCCTGCAAAGAAGTTGCTGCCGTGTATGGAGGAAACGCGCTCCAGATTTCTGCTATTTCCTCGTGGCTCAAAATATTCTCCAAAAGGTTGCTTCGGGAGAAGGGAATTGAACAGCTCGTTGGGTACCGCGAAATATTGTCTCTTGCCCTGCTCCGTCGAAGCTTGCCTGAAGAGGACGCGCAGACTCAGGCTTCCGCACGAGAAATAGCCGGGAAGGCCGGGTTGTCTGCCAGCATGATGCTGGATCTTGCGGAAAGGCTTAATGCTACGATTGATACACCGCCCTTAGCGAAGGCTGCGGTAAAGCGGGCTAATCCGATCTCTCAGCTTAAGCTCCCATCCCCAGAACAATTTCAAAAAATGGCTCTCGAATTTTTTGTCGAACGACTGGACGGGTTACTTACGCCGCATGAGAACGCTGGGAAATTATCCTTGAGCGTTTCTCCCGAACTCCGGCAGCCTTTGAATGATTATCTAGGCTTTGCTGCCACGCAGCTTCAACCGGCAACGACGGATTGGCTGCTCGCAATCGCGCTTAGCGGCGGCGGCGACCTTCGCCATATCCGAAATTGCGTGCAGGACATTGAGCCGCCGCTTTCGCGAAACTGCGAGCCCCACGTTCAGATATTGAGTCAGATCGGCCTGATCTCGATTAAAGCGGCGGATGGGAAGCCCGCAGTGTATGAAGCCGAGCCGTACGTGCAGCTTGCGGTAGTACTTCGAGCAATAGATGAGGCCGGCGGCTTCGATACTTTACCAGCTCGGACCGCAGGACTGTTTGTGGGAACGTTTCTGTCGGCGATGCGCCGCATTAGAGACAAGGCATAAGGAACACTCGATCATTTTTCTGCCGGCGCCAGGGGGAAAAGGGGACAGTTCTATTTCGGGACAAGATAGGAACTCTCCCTTTATTCTATTCGTCGTTCGGTACTGTTATTTTCTTCAGCTTCGCAAATCGTTCTGGATTTGACTCCGCAATTCGGCACAAGTAGCGAACAACCTCGGGGAGGTCACGGTTTGCACTTTCCCAGGTCAATTTGCGCGTTGCGTTGAGCGAAGGATCAGTTCTTTCATATGATTTACCTGCCCAACAGTTGGAGCCCACGTTCGGGCTATCATGCAGTCGATCATGGTGGTGATCACTGGATGCGTATTCTCGCGGGTACTAAAGTCAGCCAAGGGCTCAATTTGGTCCAATGCACTGAATGCTTTGCCGTAGCTCAAAAACTGCTGCGCAGAATTTCGCAGATTGCCCATGCACAGCCGGTGTCAGATCCGCGCTAAGTCTGCTGGATTGATTAGATAGCCGAGAGGAAATATTATGCTGGGCTATTGAGGTAGCGCAGTAGAAGTAGAAGGTTGAGTGTCCGGACAGCTGTTGGAGAGGACTCCACGTCGCAGCGCCTGCTTGCAGGGCTACGGGAAAGGAGGAGCTTAGACCCCAGCGCGGATAGTTGTTTTTCATCCCCCAGCTCGTTGACTGTTCAGGGAGGTAGCCGTTATGCCGAACGGCAGTGTCAACGGATTCAAGCGTCCTCGAGGAATTGAGGGTACGATCACGGGGCAGAGGCCTCTGGAAGGTCGAGATGGCTTCTTCCTCACGATGGTGCGGGAAAACGGTGTGAGTGGGCCCAGTGTCTATCTCCACCGTAGCAACGAGTCTCCGATCGCCGATCTGGATCCCAGGCACCGGATCGCCACCGATGGGCCCACTCGGGTGGTGCTCTTCAAGGATGGCGATCGGTGGAGCTGTCGCGCCAGGCATGGAGCTACAGTGACGGAGTTCCTGGAGCACGCGGACTGGCGCGCATAAGGACGCAGTGGGGAGAGGTGGTTAAGTGCGGAAGTATTTACTTACGCCCTGACCTCTTGGTAGCGCTGCGCTACCTCTCCCTTTTCACGGTGCGGGTGGTTTCAGAATGCTGAGGTGTTCCAGAGGCCGGGGCCGCGCTCGGGGGGCTCCAATTATTCGAATAATTCTTGATCATGCTCATAGAGATAGATCGAGATAATGTGCCCGATCACCAGGGTAATATCCTCCATGAAGCCGTATTGGCCCTTCTTAGATGGGATATAGAGCGGCTTATCCGCAATTTGCATCAGCTTGCCGCCGTCGAACCCGACAATCGCATAGGTGGTGGCGCCTCCAGCCTTGGCAAACTCGACGGCCTTAATCACATTCGGGGAGTTTCCACTGGAGGAGATCGCCAGTACCAAATCATTGGGCTGCATCAAAGTTTTGAGCTGATTAACAAAAATCAGATCATACCCCTCATCATTTGCGGTGGCGCTGATCCAGGACAAATTATCGGTCAGGCTGATTACCCTGAATAATGATTTTGGATCTTTGAATCTAGGTTTAGAGAAGTCGTTGCCCCAATGCGAGGCATTGGCGGCGCTGCCGCCATTTCCGATCACAAAAATTTGGCTGCGGCGGGCACGCGCCTGAAGAAAATCTTTGGTGAGTTCTTCAAGCTGCTTAGGATCCATGCGCTCTAAACACCCAATCAGGCCCTTGCAGTATTTATGATAGAACGCCGGAAAGGTTGAGGTGTCGCCGGCCGGCGCCGAGCTCAAGCCAGGGGCGCGCACAATCGCTACCTGTGCGCCTGCTCTAATCAGATCCGCCTGTAGTGCGCTCAATCCCTCCGGTTTGGAGCTGCGCTCTACGACCAACCCGCCTCGGTGGAGTGCACTTTCAAGATCCTTAACCGTGGCTCGGCAGCGGGGTTTTAAAAGCTCGATGATATTAGCGCGTGTGGTTGTCGAGGTGTCGTGGACACCGTTTATAACCAACTCAAAAACTTCTGATTCCATGCAGCGGTCTCTCCAGCACACTATTCAGGTCATGGGGGCGATTACCCTCAGGTCTATTCAGAGTATTAGATGAGCGCTCTGGCAATGGCGATTTTTTCCGGCGGCAGGGCATCTTAGCGAAGTGCGCAACTGCCTGTTTTTCCTATTAATTATCCAAGGGTTTGCTCGAAGAACGTTTTCATCTCGTGATCAGCGTTCTTGGCGGCCTTCTCATTATAGGCGGCACCCTTTGAATTATCATCGCCCGCAGCGGGATTGGTAAAGGCGTGGACAGCTCCTGCATAGCTGACGAACTGATAGGGGATCGAGGCATCCTTCATTTCTTTCTGGAATGCAGCCACCTCCGCTGGCGGAACAAATGGGTCGTCCGCGCCGTGGAGGATTAACAGTCTGGTCCGAATGTGCTTTGCAAGAGTGGGATCAGGAGTGCCGAGCCCGCCATGGAAGGAAACGAGGCCCGCTAATGGCGCACCGTTTCTAGCCAATTCAAGTGCCGCCGTTCCTCCAAAACAGAAACCGATTACGCCAATCCGCTTGGCGTCAATTAGAGGGTCTTTGGAAAGCAGGTCGAAAGCGGCCTGCGCTCGTGCGCGCATTAAAGGGCGATCGGCTTTGAACTTGGTCGCCAACGCGCCGGCTTCCTGCGAATCTTTTGCTTGTAAGCCCCCACCGTAAACATCCGCTACAAAAGCACGGTAGCCTATGCTCACTAACTCTTTGGCCCGAGTCTTGGCAAAGTCGCCGATGCCCATCCAATCCGAAAATATAATGATCGCTGGCTTTGGCTCCTTAGTTTCATCGGTAAAGAGAAAACCCACCATGGGCTGGTTGCCGGAGCGGTACTCAACCCTTCTTTCAGTGATCTGTCCCAACACCACACTGGGCACTAGGGTCAGTACTACTAAAGAGATCTGCCAGATTTTTCTAAGCATGCTTGTTCCTGAAATAGAAATTTCATAGGAGCGTAACATGACGGTTCGATTCTGCAATAAAGGGATTGGAGACCCTTAAGACCTGGGGCGGAACTTCAGAAACTGCCAAAGCAGGATCGCAATCCAGAAGCAAACCGCCAGATTGGCGCCGAGCATATATGGATCGTGTTTGAGATATCCGTAGAGGATCCAGCTAGCGCAGTTGAGCGCCAGTAAGACGGTCATTAGAAACGAGAGGCCTTCGACCGAACGGCGCTGGTGATTCTTCCAAATCTGCGCTGGCAGGCCCAGCATGGTGTAGGTCAGTGACACAGCGAATGCGATCATTCCGGCGGTTTCGGCGTCCATTCCATCCTGTCGTGCGGCTTATCTGAGCGCCTTGGCCTTGGCGCAAATATTTTGCGGTGTAAGTCCTACAATTGCGCAAAGCTCCGCGTAGCTGCCATATCCCCTAATGAACTCAGCTTTGATGGCGATCGTGTCATACTTGAGCTCCGAAATCTCGCGGGTACAGCGCAGCACTTCGTCGCCAAGGCCGCCAAACTGACTGTGCTCCTCAAGCACCAAAACCCGCCGGGTTTTTTTAGCGGAATCCAGCACCAACTTGGCATCAAACGGTTTGATCGTAGGATAGTACAGGACTTCAGCGTCAAGACCCTGCGCGGAAAGATCTGTAGCTGCCAACATAGCGTTCTTTAGCTGTGGGCCTGTCACGACCACGGTTAAGTCTCGTCCGGGACGCACCAGCATGCCTCTGCCGACGATTACCTGTGCGGCGTCGAACTCGATTTCGTGCGTCTCCTTAGGGAACCGGAAATAATTCAGATGATTCGTTTGATAAGTCTGCTTAAAGAGCGTGTTCAGCTCTACGGGAGAGGCAGGGAAGAAAAGCTGCGTGCTGGGCAGCGTCTTGAGCATTCCGAAATCGCCGTAGCAGTGATGGCTGCATCCTAGTGTTGAATAATCGAATGCGCTACCGACGGTGATGATGTTGCCACTCAATTTTTGATAGCAAAAATCGAGTTTTATCTGCTCAAAAGATCGTTCCACGATGAACGGCGCAATGGTATGTACCACCGGTATCAGCCCAGCCATTGAGAGTCCGGCTGCCATATTGACGATCGTGGGTTCACAGATCCCAACGTTGTAATAACGGCCGGGGCAAGCTTTGGCATACTCCACTAACCGAAAGTGACTGATATCTCCGACGAGGACGACCAGGCGCTGATCGGCTGTACCGACTTCCTTTAAAGTGTCGGCGAACTCTTGACGCATCTCTTTCATTGTCCGAGCTCCTTTCGAATCGCGGCATACTCCGTGTCATTCGGAATCTTGTAGTGCCAGGCGCCGTGTCCTTCCAGGAAGCCCACGCCCTTGCCTTTCAGGGTGTGTGCCACGATGACTTTCGGTTTCCCGGTGAAATTGAAAGAGAGATCTTCGAATGCGGCGGCTAGCTCCTTGCCGTCATGTCCGTTTATATCTTGGGCCTCCCAGCCAAACGCTTCCCACTTGCGGGACAGATCTGTCATCGGAAGAACTTGTGCGGCTGAACCGTTCTCATCAACCACGAAGCATAGATTTCCCAGTTTAAGATTGGAGGCTACAAGCGCCGTCTCCCAGATCGTGCCCTCATTACATTCCCCATCTCCGAGGAGTGCAAAAACCCGGTTGCGTTTTCCGCGAATGCGCAGTCCTAAAGCGAGCCCCATGGCCGTGACAGCGCCATGACCGAGTGAGCCGGTCGAAGCCTCAGCTCCCGGCACTTTGGTGCGATCCGGATGGCCACCTAGAATTCCTCCAGGCTTACTCTTAGTGTTTAGGTCGTGCTGGGTGATGAAGCCGTGCTTTTCAAGCACGACGTATAGGGCCGCGCATCCGTGACCTTTGCTGAGGATGAAATAGTCACGCTCGTCCCAATCGGGTTTGGACGGATCAACTTTCAGCACGTGATCGTAGAGATGTGCGATTATGTCAATGATTGAAAACGCACTTGGTATATGACCCTCGCCCGCGGTCCGGATCATTTCGACAATCTTAAGTCTCAAATCGTTATTCATAGCAGGTCACCACGGTTTTCCAGTTGGAAAGCTCCTAAAGTTAAGATGATCCAAATGCTCTAACCTTTCCAAGATCTTACAAGCTCTATACAACGTTCGACATTCTTAAGCGGATGGCAGGGGCCGCAGGGCAAGATAAACCCCTCAGCCGTCATTTTGTCAGCATTGGGAAACGCGCCCTCGGTATTCTTGAGATAGTCCGCGCAGTGCAGCGGTATATGAAGTCTCAAGCCGACAACGTCGTTTTGCTTAAGATATTTTAGTAATTCAGTGGATTTTTCAGAGCGTACTTCGCAAAGCAGGGGTAGTTCACCATCCGCAATCTTAACTGGAATTTGCCGGATGTAATCGAGTCCCTCTAAGCCGGCTCTGTACATTTCATAAATCTTGAGGAGGTGTTGTTTCTTCTCCGGCACCCGGGCAATTTGTGCTAGACCAATGGCAGCTGAGAGATCGCTCACTCTAAAATTGAAGCTCTTACAGGCGTAATCCTCTTCATCGTAGGAAGCCACCCCCTGGCTTCTGATCAGGAGCAGCCTCTCGTAGTGCGATTTATCTGAAGTCACGACAAGGCCCCCGTACCCAATCGTAACTAGCGAGACCATGCCCAATGAAAAGCAGCCCAGGTCGCCAAAGGTTCCCAGATACTTGCCGCTGTGACGTGAGCCCAGCGCTTTGCAGGAATCCTCAATCAAATAGGCGCCCGCATCCCGGGCCTGCTTTTTCAATACTTCGAGGTTGCACGCTCTGCCGTTTAAGTGAACCGGGACGATAACTTTGGTACGTTGCGTGAGCACCGCTGGGACTTTGTTTGCATCGATCAATGGCAGGTCCGGAACGATGTCAACAATCCTCACGGTTGCCCCCAACATCGCGGCAGCATTGGCGGTGGCGATCCAGCCGACATCCGGGACGATGACTTCGTCCCCGGGGCCGACCCCGACCGCGGTCATGGCCATGCAGAGCGCTGCAGTTCCGCTCGGTGTTAAAACCGCATAGGGTACATCAAGCATTTCGCAAAAGCGCTTTTCCAGCTCCGCCGTATAACGCCCCATGCTGAAGCCTTTGTTGTCAAAGGCCGATAGCAAGCTCTCACGCTCGTTGGCGCCAAGTTCAGTGTGCCACCACGGGATTCTCATACTTTCTCCTTTTGCCCGGACTTCAGCGCCTCGCGGACAACATGAAAATGATCTTGCAGGGTTTCTCCGCCGTCGCAGCTCAAAACCTGCCCGGTGATATAGGATGCGGCATCAGCGCAAAGAAACGTGACGCAATCTGCGATCTCTGCGGCCGTGCCCGCGCGCTTGAGCGGCACCACGATCTCGGCGGTCTGGCGATGAAGCGGATTTGCCGTAAGGGGCTTATTCTCATCGAAAAGATCCACGAGTCCCGGACAAACTGCATTCACCCGGATTTTTTGCGGCGCGAACTCAACCGCCAAGAATCGGGTAAGCTGTACGAGCCCCGCCTTGGCGACGTGATAAGCCGCCGGTTGATGAGAAACGAATTGCGCGGCCACAGAAACGATATTAACAATGCTGCCGTTATTCTTGGCCAGGAGCTCCTGACACGCCGCGCTAAGCAGGGCCGGAGCTTTCAGCAATACCTCGAGACCCAGATCCCATTCGGCCAGGCTTTCTTTAAAGGGCGCCACGGCTAGTTTGGGACGCGCGTTGTTAACGAGGATATCGATCCGGCCGAAATGAGTTCCGACCGCTTTGGATAAAGCCGCGATTGATTTGCCGTCACGCAGATCGACCGGAAAGTAAGCGGCCATGTGCCCTTGCCGATTAATTTCCTCGGTCGCTTTGACTCCATATTCTTCCGAAAGATCAGCGATCGCTACGCTAGCCCCGCATTCCGCCAATGAGGCAGCGATCACTTTGCCGATGCCGTGACCACCTCCGGTCACGATGGCCGCCTTTCCCTGCAGCGATAAGCGCTGGGCAATGCTCATAGTTATCTCTCGAAAAAAACCGGCGGACTTTCCATCACTGCTGGCAACATTCCGCACTGCTTAACAATGCCATCAACGGCGCTCCTTTCGGAAGGGGAGATCGTGCGATCGGCGGCCGCGGCGCAGGCCGCAAGCTGTGCCTGGCTGCGCGCGCCGACCAAAACTATGCCAACCTGTGCGGCTCCCGCTAACCATGCCAGAGCCAGCTCGATCGGCGAGTAGTGCAGTGTAGCAGCGTAGCTCTCCAGCTGCGAAATCAGATTCAGCACGTCGGGTGCCAGCAAGTTTCTAATCCGCGCACTGACCGCGGCGCGGCTCTCGCTGGGCAGCGGCTGATTTTGTTTGTATTTGGCGCTTAATAATCCACGCGCTAGCGCGCGGTTGCAGATTACCGAGATCTCGCGTTGGATGCAGAGCGGGATTAACTCGCGCTCCGCGCGCCGTTCGATTAGATTGTAATGAATCTGTGCCGATACTAAATCGCAGTTTGGCGCAGCCAGCGCGGCTTCAAGCTCGGTGGGGCTGTAGTTCGAGCAGCCATAATAGCGAATTTTTCCTGCACTTCGCAAAATCTCCAATGCTTGGAAGACCTGTTGCGGAGAAGTGCTGGGGTCAAATGCATGCAGCTGCAGCAAGTCAATACAATCGGTCTTCAGACGGCTAAGACTTTGCTCCACGCTCCGTCGCAGATAATCGGCGCTAAGCTTTTCAACATCAACTCCAAAGTTCCCTTCAGCAGTCCGGACCTGCTTCAACCCAACTTTAGTCGAAATAATGAACTTGTCCCGTCGTCCACGCAGGACCTTCCCGAGCAGCTCCTCAGATTGTCCATTACCGTAGAGCGGGGCGGTGTCGATAAAATTGATTCCTAAATCGAAAGCCTGATCTACGAGACTGGCGGTTTGCCCCTCGTCGCAAAATACACCGAAGTGCAGCGCACCTAGGCCAATGACCGAGGCGCTTAGTTCAGATTTGCCGATAGATCGGTATTGCACTTCGACGAACTCCATTTTTCCGGCAAGATGCGCAGCTCTAAATTAAGCCGGGTGATAGGACTGCTATCGACATCTTCGCTGTGCAGCGTACGAGGGTGATAAATTATGATCTGCCCCTTTTCAAGATCGGGCCTCAGCATCTGCGAAGGCTCGATTGGCGTGGCAAGGCGGTATTCATCTTTGGTAAATTTGCTGTGCTCCGGCAAATAGCGCTCGTACTCCTGCTTGTGAGATCCGGGCACAAGCAGCAGTGTCTCGCGCGACGAGCGGCCAATTACGGGGATCCAGCAAGACAGTACGCTCTTAGCGGGCCCCCAAGCCTTGCAGCTCATGGGATAGCCGTCTCCGTGGCCGGGCCGAATAAAACGGAACGCCAGCCATCCTAGACCTTCATCCCACAACCGATGCTCGCTGACTCCAATATCGGAAAGGAATGCGCCGAGCTTGTCATTAACGATCGTCCGAGCTAACTCGGGAGAGGGGCTGCGGTGACGGCTGGCAGCTTTAAAAATATCGGCGTGCTGTACTCCGGCGGCCTGCCACCATTCGTGATATTTTTCCAACGGAAACGCGGCGTGATTCGTTCCGACCCAGGGTGCCAGCAGTGTATAGAGCCATTCCCGCGCGAAGGTCTCGATGCGCGTGGTCTCAGCGGGTGAATATAAATCTAGGACGGCAAAACCGAAACGTTCGAATTGGTCGGGTCCGCTCAGCCCCACGACATGCTCTCCCGCGGAGATACAAAAAGCGTTCCCTCTTTATAGCTGGTAGGGATGTCTTTCAGGCTGCGGCAGCGCTGCCAATTTAACTTCTGTGCAAAAAGATTGACCCCGATGCCGCTCAAGTGTTCGTAAACGGCTTTGGCGTTAGCGGAGTTTTGAATTTCGACCAGCATCTCGGTCTTCTCCCAATGGCCGGCCGTTGTCGCAAGCAAAATTTCCTTTTCATGCCCCTCCGCATCGAGCTTGACCAGATCAGCCCATTCCATGATTGGCCCAATCGGCGCCACCTCCACCGGGAAGCGTTCCAGCTGGCCGTAAGGGTTTTCCTTGGCCCCGGCGATGTGGCTGCCGGTGGTGTTGCCTAGCACACGTACGAATTCGAGCGTACCCGCTTTGGAAGAAACCGCGACGTTATTAATGGTGACATGGGAAGCATTGTTACGCTTGAGATTCTCCGCGATCAGCTTGGCGTGGTTTGGGTCAGGTTCGAAGCAGCGCACTTCATACCCGCATTTATCGAGCATTGTGGAGTGCAACCCGATGTTAGCCCCGATGTCGGCCACGCGACGGTATCGGCTACGATTCTGCCAGTAGTAGCTGAAGATAATCAGTTCATCCAAGTCGAAAAGACTTAGCGAATCGACGCTGCCAAGTTTCTGGTAGGGGAAAGATAATTTCCCAAAGTGGCCCAAATCCTGAGGTACACCGGCGCGGTCGGCGAACATCTTTTCGACCTCTTGCCGAGCTACATCAGCCAGCAACTTGTACACCGTACATTCGCGATCATGATAATCCTTGAGGGTCGGAAGTGAAGCTAATAGTCCTGCCAAAATCGTCATTTCGCGCCTCTTTTCAAAAAATCGTTGCCCTGACGTCGTAGTTTGTACATATCGTGATCGCAGCGCAGCTTCTGATCAAGCCGCGAATCCCCCCAAGCGTCAAATACAACGCTGAAGTTCCGACCGCCGATCACTTCGCGGGGAGCTTGGGCGATCCAGTCACAGCATTCCAGTACATCTTCCATCGGGGTGCAGTCGCTGCTGGCTAGCTTTTCAACGGTGCGTTGATAGTTGGAGCCGGCCATTTGCGGGGCTTTTAGGGTCGCGTCGTGAATTTTTGTTTTGACCCAGCCGGGACCAAGGATCACAAAGCGTGTGTCGGGGATTTCAGCATCCAGAATCTCGGTCATCTTCACTAGCGCGATCTTCGAGATGATATATCCGGAATAATTCTGAGGGGCATTATTGGTTCCGCCGCCGGCGAAAAATAGGACGCATGGCCCGAGATCGGAGTTGCGACGGAGCGGCAGGAGCTCATGCACAATCCGCATTTGGTTGGTGAAATTTACCTGGATCGAGGTATCCCATTCATCGAAGCTCACCTTATCAAAAGCTCCAACTGGCTCTTGATTCCCGGGGCAAAGTACCAGCATGTCCCAGTCGTAGCATGCGGCCGCTACCTTCTCGCAGGCATTAATCACCGAAGTAGCATCGGCGAGTTCACAGTGCACCAGATGCATTCCGGCGGCCGCCATCTTTTCAACAGCTTTCGAGGAAGTGCGGTATGTGCCGCTAATTTCCCAACCGGCCTGCTTCCAGCGCCATGCCATCGCTTCTCCAATGTCGCTGGAGATCGAGATGATAATGGCGCGCTTGCTGGCCCCCGCAGTCATGGTGTTAATAATCTAGCGTCCGATTCTATTGGGCTGTGCAAAGTACGGCCGGCCCTCGCGGTGCCCGCACATCACGTAATGCTCCCAACCTGACTTAAACGAGCGGTTATTAACCGCTGCTGCTACATCGGGATTCGAGCGCAGATACGCTAGCTCCTGATCGTGCACATATTGCTCACAGGTCAGATCACTCTCCGACACGGAACGCTTGCGGACCAGGAACGGCACCGAGTTAAACTTATCAGCTTGTTTGGTAGCAAGAAAATAGCGTCCAATTGCAACGGCGGCTTCCTGGCTGGAAGGGAAATCTTCATACAGCGTTTCAACCAGTGTTGTAGCGTTCGCCAGATCGCCCTTGTCTGCGAGCTGTCCGGCTTCCTGCAATACCTGACCTGAACGTTCCCGAATGCAGGCCTCCAGCTGCAAGAGGCGCGGGTGATAAGGGTCCAGTGCCTGAGCCTGTTTGAAAGCAGTTGTGAAATTATGGATGTCGCCCTGACTATAGGCCAAAATCGCAAAGGCGGTCCACGCCACCGGGTCATGCGGGTTGGCTTTGATCTTCTCCATATTGAAAGCAGCCAGCCGCTTGTATTCCGATTCCGAAGTTGCAGTCAGCTCCTCAAGTGCCGGGGCTTTTACCTGCCGTAGGCCGATCAGCCGCTCAAATGTATCCTGGGCCGAGGGTGAACGAGTGTTAACAAAGGTCAGGTTCTGCTCCTGATCGTTGGTTTGATTCTCGACCGAGGCCAGCTTGAACCCTCGTGAGAGCAGATAGGTGGTCATCTCCTCACGAGTCGCGCCGCCCTCGTACAATTGAGACTTCGTGACCGCAACTTCGAGCTTCAACACATCGACCCGCGGAAGGAGCGTGCCTAGAGATTTGACGACGTCTAGGTCGCATCCTTGAGCGTCAATTTTTGCGAACTCAATTCTCTCGACCGGCAAACGCGCTGCAACCGTTTCTAGTCGGCAGACGCCGACCAACAGCTGCTCAACAATTTCAAGCCCGCGGGTGTCTTTCCATTCCGCTAGACCCTCATTGGAGAACGATTGCAGAGAGCTGGAGACATTGTTGGCGGTGCGGTTAAAGGCGGCCACGCCGGCGATTGAGGAAACAGCAAAAGGCAGCGCGATCAAGCGCGGATGTTTGTTGACGAGTTTTTCCCATTTGTCCGGCAATGGTTCAAAAGCGATGATCGCAAGGTCCTGCTCCGACTGAAGTGCTGGAGTCGTGGTCTCAGCCTCGTTTGCCCCCACGTCCAACCATACGCGCTTGACTTCCTGCGGCAGTTTGATGCGGTTATTAGTCCAGTCAAAACCCAAGAAATCCTGGAAGAAAATTGGGCTGTCATTGGTGGTTTTGACCTCGTGACCCGGCTGATCAGCCTCGGCACTTTTGCGCACCAAACCGAATGGCCGCAATCCATTCATTTCATCGGGAGGCACCCGCGGGAAATCCCAAATCGCGAAATCGCTGATGCAATTCACATGTTCTCGGATGAAGCGCTGGAAGGAAGTTTCCGTGTCGCCGGCCCAGGAGAACACCCCTTTGTAGGTGACGGCATCATGCAGATCGTCGCAGATCGCCAAGCCACCCGGCTTTAAGTAAGGCCAGAAGGCGCAAAGATCATTGTACAGCCCCAGTCCGGTGTGTTTGCCGTCGATGAAGATGATGTCAAAGCGTTCATTGTTCAGAACGGACATCAGCTCGGGAATCTCTTGGAAGCGCGGAACGTCCTGTCCTAAGTCGTCGTTATCGCCCTGTCCGACCGGCTGCGTGTTAGCATTGAAGAACATCGCGCGCGTTGTGGGGATATTGTTTCGCTTACACCAGTTATGAATCTTATTCTTGGCAAATTCCAGATTATTTACCTGCGTGCCATTTTGAGGGCCGAAAATTGCCAGATCTATTCCGACATAAAGTTCGAAGGGCTCGCAAGATTTAATCAGGGTGCTGCCGCTCATGCCGAAGGCTACGCCCACTTCGAGCACCTTTTTGGGACGCTCCTCGCGCGCTATCCCGTATAGACAGGCATAATAGTTCGTAACCGCTGACTGGGTAACCTTGGTCCAAGGATGACCATCCAGCAGGTCAAATTCCTGCATGATCGAGTAGGTGGTTGTAACCGGGCTCTGTTCGAGGCGCGCGCAAAGATCACGAAACATAGAAATATCCCAAAAATTAATCGCGTCGTGTCGGCCGATGATGACGGCCTGCGCCTAAGGTTAGGCGTTAGGTATTATGATGCGGGAAAACTGCATGCGGCTAACTCAAATTGATTAAAAGTGGCAGCTGTTAAGAATAGCTTGGCTGGGTACAGGTAGTTATGCTAACTCAAACAACATATCTCTGTATCCCGGGGGCAGCCGGAGGCATCAAAACCTAACGTGGGGCACTATATTTAGCGGTTCCTCCAATAAATATGGATAGTTATCAGCTTGTCATAACCGGCATTTGTGAGCCTACGGCGGAGATAGCCGACCAGGTTCTCGATTTGATCGAAGATGTAATGCCGGACGAAGTGCTGGATCGCACCACTTTGATTACCTTAAATCAGCCCCTGGTAGTTAAGAGTTCGGATTCGGAGGCCCAGCTTACGGCCCTTTATGACTCCATCTCACGCGCGGGCGGCAAGGTTCAAATCATCCGCAGCCGTTCCACTGACCAGTTCCCCGAAGAGGCGCCTCCGCGGCGTTACCCTCCTGTAGTCGAAGAGAGCACCAGCACGAAGGTTAAAACCCTCGAAGAGCTACAGACCCTTGTGGCGCGCCACCGCAGCGCAGGACGGAAGATTGTACTTTGTCATGGTGTTTTTGATTTAGTTCACTTGGGCCACGTACGGCACATCAACGCAGCCCGCAAGCACGGCGACATCTTGATCATCACCATTACAGCCGATCAGCATGTCAAACGCGGTCCGGGCCGGCCGGTCTTTAACCATAATCTTAGAGCTGAGACGCTCTCCAATTTGGAAGCTGTCGACTATGTGGCGATTATCGACGCGCCCACCGCCATGGCATCAATTGAAGCGATTCAGCCCGATGTTTATGTGAAGGGCCAGGATTACAAGGATAAGAAGAAGGATCTTACCGGGAAGATCTTCGACGAGCAGGAGGCGGTGGAGCGCTACGGCGGGAAGGTGGTGTTTACCGATGAGATCACTTTTAGTTCATCTCAGCTGATCAATCTTTATCTTGATTCATATCCGCCGCAGACGATGGAGTACTTGAAGGAGATCTCCTCAAGATATTCGATCGAGCGGATCGCCGAGATGCTGGATGCTTTAAAGCAGATGCGCATATTGGTCATCGGCGACGCCATTATCGACCAATATCATTACTGCACGACGCTTGGGAAATCATCCAAGGAGAACATCGTAGCGAATAAATACCTCTCGGAGGAAAATTTCGCCGGCGGCAGCCTGGCGGTCGCAAATCACGTCGCGCAAC
The DNA here is from genome assembly GCA_019694515.1 of Oligoflexia bacterium. Classification (GTDB taxonomy): domain Bacteria; phylum Bdellovibrionota_C; class UBA2361; order UBA2361; family JBGSMV01; genus JAIBBU01. The sequence goes on from JAIBBU010000003.1 coordinate 68,603, forward strand.
TCTCGGATAATGTCACCTTGCTTACGGTGTTAGGCGAGAACGATTCATTTCGGGATTTCATTCAAGCCAAGCTGAATTCCAAAATAAAGGCTGAGTTTGTGCCGCGGCCGGGCTGCGTCACGACCGTTAAGCGGCGCTACATCGCCGGAGACACCAACAAGAAACTTTTCGAGGTCTGTTTCCTTGAGGACACGCCCTTACCGCGGCGTGAGGAGCAGCTGGTCGGGAACTTTCTAGAGCAGTATCTCAAAGACTACGATTTGGTGCTGGCTGCTGATTTCGGCCACGGCATGATCACGCGTCGTTTGATGGGAATGCTCTCCCGTCCGACAAATCGTTTGGCCTTGAATGTGCAAAGCAACAGCGCTAACCGCGGCTTCAACTTGGTCACCAAGTATGCACGGGGCGATTTCATCTGCATCGATGAGGCAGAAATTCGTTTAGCGACACATAGCCGATTTGGGGATATCCCTAAGCTGGCGCGACAAATTTGCCACCGTTTGCACGCCCGGCAGATTATTGTAACGCAAGGCAGCGAAGGTTCTCTCAGTTATGTACAGGGTCAGGGCTTTAGCAAAACCCCCGCGCTGGGCTTTCAGAAGGTCGATTTGGTCGGCGCCGGTGATGCTTTCTATGCCCTTACTTCGCCATGCTTTGCCGCCGGTTATCCGCAGGATTTAATCGGGCTAATCGGTAATGCGGTCGGTTCGCTTGCGATTCAGATCGTGTGTAACCGTGAGCCGGTCAACAAGACCGATCTGCTCAAATTCTTAACCAGACTTCTCAAATTCTAGGGGCAACGGAAAGTTCATGAACAAGTTTAAGAAGATCTTTGTGCCGGGCGGAGCCGGATATGTCGGTTCAGTGCTGGTTCCCGAGCTGCTGAAGCAGGGGTACGAAGTCGTCGTTTACGATCTATATATATACGGGAAGCAATCCCTGTCCGCAGTACGGGGAAATCCGCGCTTGACCGAAATTCAGGGTGATGTTCGCGATACGGCCAAGGTAAAATCCGCTTTGCAGGGCTGTGATGCCGTGATTCATCTGGCCTGTATTTCAAATGATCCGAGTGTCGAACTCAATCAGGAGCTAAGTGAGTCAGTTAATTACCGCTCCTTTGAACCGATGATCCTGGCTGCGAAGGAAGAGGGAGTTAAGCGATTCATCTTTGCCTCGTCCGGGAGCGTATATGGCGTGAGCGATTCGCCCAGCGTGACCGAGGAGCATCCGTTAGTGCCGGTTAGTTTTTATAACCGCTACAAGGCGATGTGCGAGCCGGTATTGCTGAAGCATCAGTCCAAAGACTTCACGACCGTGATCATCCGCCCCGCGACGGTGTGCGGTTATTCACCGCGGCAGCGCCTCGATTTGACCGTGAACATCCTAACCAATCATGCCTTCAACAAGGGCCTCATCACGGTCTTGGGGGGAGCTCAAAAGCGCCCAAATATTCATATCAAGGACATGGTCGATCTGTATTGTAAGCTATTGCAGTACGACTCGAATCTGATTGCGGGACAAATCTTTAATGCCGGCTTTGAAAATCTGAGCGTCAGCCAGATTGCTGGCGTGGTGAAGGAGATCGTCGAGAAGGAGGTGCCCGAGCGCGAGCACATCACGATCGAAACAAGCCCTTCAAATGACCCGCGATCTTATCATATCTCGTCGGAGAAAATTCAGCGTGTATTGGGGTTCCATCCGCAATATACTATCGCCGACGGAGTAAGAGATCTCATAGGAGCTTTCAGGGAAGGGTTGTTGCCCGATTCTCTGAACGAGATACGGTACTTCAACGTCAAGTTGATGAAGCATATCAACCTGTCCTGAAGCTTAAGTGAGAAAGTAGCTAGACCAAAAGACGTCCGGCCCGCATCGGCCCCAGCCGATGCGGGCCTGTTTTTTCATGGCGCAGCTTCGTCCCCATTCGCGTCGGATCGACTCATTTAGCTCTCGAAGCCCGGGGTAGCGCCGGTTCTACTGTCCAATCTATAACGCAGATTCAAAAACTACCTATGATCGGGGGGAGGCCGCTGCTACGATAGCGAAGCTTTATGAATCAAAGAATCGCACTTGTGACCGGTGCCACTCAAGGGATTGGGTTCGAATTTTGCCGTGCCCTTGGGGAAAAAGGCTGGACCGTCGTCATGACCGGACGGGATCAGCGAGCGGGCGAGGAGGCATCACGCCAGCTGGCCGGGCTCGGTTATAGCGTTATTTTTCAGCAGTTGGCGGTCCAGGATGAGGATCAAGTTCGAGGCGCCCGAGAGGCCGTTGCCGCACGATTTAACCACCTAGATTTACTCATAAATAATGCTGGAGTTAATCCGGCTCACAAAGATTTCACCTTTGAGGCGAACGCTGATCTTGATAAGATAGATCAAGATCAGCTCTTAGAAATGGTTCGTATTAACGCGGTTGGGTCCCTCTTGATGATTAAGCACTTTCGGAAGCTTCTCACCGCGTCATCTGATCCCCGCATCCTCAATGTGTCATCCTGGATGGGCTCCATCGGCAACCGCAAGAAAGGCGGGAACTATAGCTACTGTGTCAGTAAGGCAGCTCTTAACATGATCAGCAAGCTGGCCGGATTCGACCTGCGCGAAGACAAGATTATTTGCCTTGCGGTCAACCCCGGGTCGGTCCGTACCCGTATGGGCGGCGACAAGGGACAGTTCAGCCCGCAGGAATCCGTCTCACGGATGCTCGGTATTTTACAACGCTCCACAATTGAGGACTCCGGGAAGTTCTTCAATTACGACGGTGAAGTGCACGAGTGGTAGCAGCAAAGCGATTTGGTTAACTAGGTTGGTCTTATAGATCGAGTTTTGGAGAACACGAGGAGAACAGCGATGGACATTTCACGGTTGAGCGTTACGTCCCACAAGCTTTTTCACCATATCGGTGAAGTAACCAAATGGCAGAAGGGGGAGGATTTCATGCCGATCGTGGTTGAGGTCAATCCGATCGATGGCTGTAATCATCGGTGTGTTTTCTGCTACAGCGACTTTCTGGGCCATCACAAGGAGCTGATGATTGACCCCGATCTGTTGGTGCGGGTTTTCCGCGACATGGGTAAGTGTGGCGTCAAGTCCGTAATGTTACAGGGAACGGGTGAGCCCTTGATGAATCCAGGGACCCCGGACGCCATCGTGGCTGGCAAGGAAGCCGGCCTGGATATCGCGTTGATTACCAACGGCGTGCTTTTTAATGAGGAAAGTCTGGAAAAGATCATCCCCCGGCTGAGCTATCTGCGGTGTTCGGCTTTGGAAAGCACGCCTGAGCTTTATGCCAAAACCCATCGCAGCTCGCCCAAGCACCATGAGAAGATTCTCAATAATTTGAAGCGCGCGGTTGAGATTAGAAATCGTGAATTGGCCAAGAACCCAAACCTCGAGACCATCATTCAGGTTCATCACATTCCATTTCCGTATAACATCCATCAGACCGTCGACACGGTGAAGATGATGAGGGATATCGGGCTCGATATGGTTTACGTCAAACCTGCTCAGATCCGCCCCGACAACAAGGATCATGAGTGGCCACTCGATATGCATCTTAAATACAAGGAAGTCCTGGAAGAGTGTACGAAACTCGAAACCAGTACCTTTAAGGTCTCGGTGCGTTGGAATGAATTCGAGCTTTGCGAAGTCTCCGGGCCATTCAAGAAAGGCTACAATTCCTGCTTCGGCATGTATTTCTCCACCAACATTGACGCTGATTCCAAGGTTTATCCTTGCTACAAACATTGGCGCGAACCGGAGTGGTGCCTAGGTGATCTTAAAGAAATGAGCTTCGAGGAGATCTGGAAGAGCGATCGAAGGAAGCAGCTTCTGGCAGATCATATGAAGAACTACGATCTCAATCAGTGCCACGTTCAGTGTCGCCAGCATCCGTATAATAAGGCGCTCTGGGATCTGGAACATCCGCCACTGCACAAGAATTTCCTATAAGGGCGGGCGGGACTGCGAATGAGTAAGCTGAAAATTATTCAGGGAGAAACGAAGAAGACTTGCCAGTGGCATAGGAACACAGATGGCGAAGTCTATGGTGACGTCGGCATTCTGCCGAACGGGACCTGTCCCTGGCTTTATCATACCTTGTATCCCTATTTTCTAGGGATGCTTTACGGAGCGCGCTTTCATTTCAATGAGCACGGGGATTGCCAGGTTTGTTGTCCAGCGCACAAAGGTGTCGATGTGGTGGTTAAGAAGCGTGACAATGACGGCACCTACGATCCACGTATTCCGGCCCATATGACCTATGTAATCTTCGCGGAAGTTATCGGTGTGAAAGGCGATTGCCCATATGGCCACAAGGTCGGTGACAAGGTGATCTTCCCGACCTGCATGCCCGAACACTATATGTGCCCGGCTGGCTTCAATAATGTTTTCCCCTTTTTGGACCTTGAACCTCCCGCTTGTATCGACAAGAGCCAAATGCGCTGCCCTGATTGGGAAATGGAAATACCTTTCAGCGTAACGGATAAGGCGCCTGGGAAAGACCTTTAGCGCAATGCGCTAGATTAGATCGGCGTGTCGTTTCAAGAACTCGCGCCCGATGCGTGCTGCGCCTTTATAAGCTTTGGTTGACCAGGCCGTTTCGAAGCGCTTATTGCGCTCCTCGTCCTCGGTACAATACTTGGACTTACCTTCTAGCCGGTCCAGCATCTCAACGACACTCTCTGTAATCTCTTCCGCGGTGTTGTCTACGATTGTGACCCCGACGGATTCGAAATACGCAGGGGCTTCGGCCGAGCCCAGCGGTGTCCCCAGCACTTCGGTAAACTTCAGATATCGTTTTTCACTGTTCAGCCAAAGCAGTTTCGGGAGAAAAATATCCTGTCCGAACCAGCGCCAGGTCAGATACGCATTCCAGTTTGTGGCGACGCATGGCACCCCGAAAGTGGGGGGAATCCAGGCCGGGCCGGAGGGGGTGCCAATGTAAAACCGGCAGGCGGCCCACAGGTAGATATCCATCCAGTCCTGGCGGGCTTTGCTAACCGCATAGTCAATAACGCCATCCATCGGCGGCAGCGGCGTCATTGATGGGTCGCCCATTCGAACGACCCAGCCACCGCGCCGCCGAATCTCGTCAATCGCGGGGAAATAATTTTGAGCGCTGGCATCCCGCGCCGCGCGAAAGCCGCAGCGCCCCTCACGAATATGCAGCGAGACAAACCAGGCATCGGCTGGCATGCCCAGCGATTGCAGGAGTTTACTACCGCGCTCCCGATCCTGATCTTTGAGTTTTAACAGCGGCCCTCGGCCTTCGGCTTCCCAGGCGGACTGGATCATCGCCTGTAGCGCCGCTCCAACGTAATCCTCCCCGGCCGTGAGATTGCGGTCCTTGTCGAGAATCGGGGTGATGCGGTCTTCGATGTACCGCGAAATCGGGCGCATCAGATCAATCGCGATTGGATCCATTACCATGCGCGGATAGAAGTCACGCCAATACTCGAGATAGGCCGGATTGGCGATGCGCGGGTGCACCAAGAGGACCGGTTCATCGGAGGAACGCCAGCCCAGCCTCGTCATCTTGGCGTAATTGTCCAACAGCCCGATATGCCCGATTGCCGAGGGATATTCGCGCAGGCCGCGAATCCCAAGTCTATCGAACTGCAATTCTGCAGCGCGCTTTTGCTGATGATCTACCACGCACTGCAAGATCCGGCGTGAATATGAAATCTGTCCATAATAGTAGAAATGGTTTTGGACGGCGGAATGGACCTCCATCCATTCGGGGCGCGCTCTAAAGATCTCGTTCCACGCCGTGAAGGCCTGCTCAAAACAGCCGTTTTCAATTAGGGTGGTAATCAGTTTGTTGCGTCCGGCAGCAGAATCGGGAGCTGCGGCAACCGCTTCACGCAGGAGCTCAAGCGATCTCGCCAGGTGCTCTCCACCCTTTAGCGCGTCAGAAGCGGAGAGCAGGAGTGCGGCGACCTTGTCGCGGCTTTCCTGCCAGCCGGGGCTTAGCCCGCTAACGTGCTTCCAAAATTCTAGCTCCTGAACCTGTTCCATGTGCCGTTTGGTTCGCGCTTCTCTAAAGAGTCCGACTGTGTGTGGCGGTACTGTTCCTGTTCGACCCAGGCGCTAGGCCTCTCTGGCAGGTACTGGTACACTAGAATTTAAGATGATCGCTGGAAGCCTCCGGTCGTAAGTTATCTGGCAAAGGCGAAGTGGATTTTGGCTCAATCTTGGCCCCTGCTTTCGATAAGCTAAGTTGCTAATATTACTTTATATTTGAAGTTAGAGCAGGTCCTTATAACGGCGCAAGAAATCCCGGCCTAACCTGCCGTGGGGGTAGCCATGAGCATAGCGGGTTTTGGGCTTCAGGAGCTTGAATTTGGTCTGAAACTCCTCATCTGAGGTTGTATAGCTGGCAGTATTCTCGATGCGCTCCATCATTTCGATCACCGCTTCGTTGATCTCGGCAGGTGAGTTGTCCTGAAGCTCAAGTCCCAATTCGCTGAGTCGTTCGGGGCTTTCAGACATTCCGAGAGACGATTCCATCACCTCTGCAAATGGAAGATGCACACGGCGCTCTTTGGACCAGTAGGTCTTGTAGATACCGATATTGTCGCCATTTACGATCGGTGAGCTGGCCATAATCGGTGCGATGTTTGTCGCAACGCAGGGCACGCCGAATGTCGACGGTACCAGAATCGGCCCCGAATTTGTTCCGATGTAAAAGCGGCTCGCCCCCCAAATAAAGACGTCCATCCAATCGCTGTACGCGTCACTATGCACATAGTCAATTAAATTTGGCATTGCCGGGGCGTTCGGCATCGAGCGGTCGCCCATGCGCAGCACGAAACCGCCGCGCGCGCCGATGCTTTCGATGGCGGGGCGATAGGCCTCAAGCGCTGCATTGCGACTGTTGTTATTACCGGTATGGCGGATATGCAACCCCACGAACCAAGCTTCGCGGGGCACGCCTAGTTTTTCTAGCGCACTGCGCCCCCGCTCAACGTGCTCATCGGTTAGTTTTAGCAGCGGGCCGCGTCCTGAGGCGCGCCACAATCGCTCCACTTCAGAAAGAGCAGCCACGTGATAAAGGCGCCGTCCATCACGCATTGTGACGAGGTGCAAATGCTCCTCTAAGCGTTCGCCTAGGGGTTTCAGCATGTTCACCCCTTCCGGATTCGTGATAATTCCCGGAATGTATTTGCGCCAATATTCCAGGTAGCACGCATTGGCGGGCTGGGGTTCCAATACAACCGGAATGCCCTCCCGCCGCAGACCGAGTATGCCCATCTTTACATATAGATCGAGTAGCGCGATGTGGCCGATCGCATAAGTCCATTCGCGGAGAAACCACAGTCCGAATTTGTCGAGCTGATGACGCCGGGCGAAATTCTCCTGGGCTTCCATTCCCACCTTCAGAATATCGAGGTGCGCATCAAATTGTTTATGATGAAGAAGCTGAACCGAGCGAGTGTACAGGTCGGGATAGCGATCGGGTGGATTGCCATCCCAGCGGCTTTCGAATGACCACCAGTCTTGAAGTTGCAATTCCGAAAGCCGGGCAGTGTCGGGGGTGGGCTGATAGGCCATGGCATTGCGCCAGGCCTCAAGGCCTCGTTCGAAATTATTGAGCCCCAGCCAGGCATCGCCGGCACGCTCATGCGCCTCGGTCCACGCGGGACTGAGTTCGCAGATCTTTTTCCAAAATGCTGCCTCTTGTCCTGAATTCTCGTGCATCTTCAACCTTGAGCAGGGATCCGTAGGACGCGCCTTAGGCGTCGCCCTTGGAGTTAAAATCTAAATATTCGCCCATTAGTTCAGACGACCTGGCGAGTCCAACCGTTCCAAGAACCAGAAACCTCTTTCTTCTGTAATTGTTTCAAATAGTTATCGGCGCGAAGGTGACCACCAGCAGCTTCGAAAACGTGTTGATGGTTGGAATTACCATGTAGCGGTCCTTAACGCGGTTCTGGTGAGGGAGGGGCGCTGAGATAGCCAGCTGGTGATGGTCTGAGCAGCTCGCATTCCGCGTTAATTTAGTGGGGTACTTTTCGTACAGTTCGAATCAGCACCCGCGCACGGATTATTGTTTCAGCAAGCTTTGTCCAGCAAGCTTTGTCTCAGAGACCTAGGGAATTTAGCGGCTGCAGAGCTGATTTCGATGGGCAGTGAGGGTCAGTGGAACAAGTAAAGAAATGGCACCCTTGCGATTTCAGTGGGCAGGAAATTCGGAAACTTCAGACCAGTTTGCGCGATAGAAAAAAGGTCTTAGAAAACTTTTTAAGTAAGGTGGAAGCGTATGTTTAGAAACAGTCAAATCATCAATCGATCTGAACTTTTTAAGCACTTCAAAGCGATTGCACGGTATTTAGCGGACCAGCCTCAGCCAATACTCATTACGCATCGCTCCGGGATGAATTTAGTGCTGGTGAATGCCGAAATCTTTGAAGATTTGCTGGAGTTCAAGCTTAGAAGTGATGGCGCTGAGGTTCCTCGATCTGCTTTTCGAGATGTAATTTGCGAACCGAAAATATGACGTCCAGCGCAACTTTTTTTACCGTTCCCGCTACTTCGTCTCTGAGAATTAGTGCTTGTGTTGATAGTCCCAGGCGGCGGATTTTAGGGTGGGCAGATGGGTTTGAACCCAGTCGATGGTCTGCTGAACGCCGGATTCGAGAGAGATTTGCTCCGCCCAGCCCAGCTCTGATCGGAGCTTGCTGCAGTCCAGTAAATAGGCGGCATCCTTCCCAGGCCGTTCATCCACAATCTTCACCAGTTTGTCGAATTCGTATCCCATCATTGTGCAGATCATCTGTACGAGATCGCGAACTGAAATGAAGCGGTCAGTCGAGATGTGGTAGCACTCCCCGGCGCGCCCATGTTTCGCGATGCGCAGCGTAGCATCCGACACATCTCGCATATGGATAAAGGATCGGACGGAATGACCACCGCCATGCAGCTCCAGTGTCTTTCCGGTAGCGATACTGATCACGGCGCGCGGGATAATACGGTAGAGCTGCTGCCCCGGTCCGTACACATTAGCTGCGCGGGTGGAAACGACTGGAAAACCATAGTGCTTAAAGTAGGTATTAAGATGCAGATCGCAGGCAGCTTTTGAGGCTGCATAGGGAGTGCTTGGATTAAAGGGGAAATCCTCTTTCACCGTACCGCTGCAACTCCCATAAACTTCCGGAGTGGAAGCTTGAACATATTTCTTTAGCGAGTCTAGCTTGCGGAGTTTTTCATGCAGTTTGACATGCCCAACGACGTTGGTCTCATACCAATCAACCGGATTTTCCCAGCTCTGCCCCACCATGCTTTGTGCTGCAAAGTTGACGACATACGCGGGCGCGAACGATCGGAGCACCGCTCCGATCTCTTCGGCATGGCGATTCATGTCGAGCTGCTCAAAGTGAAAGGTTTTTTTATATTTCGACATGGCAGGCCAGCGGTAAGGTAGAAACGCCGCCTCCGCTTCCGCAGACCGACTAATCCCCAAAACCTCCAGCCCTTGCTCCAGGGCGTAGGCTACAAAAGTAGCTCCCGAAAATGAATTGCTTCCGATAACGCAGATCTTTTCCATAGTTAGTAGAGCGATTCTAATCGTGATTGGGGGAACTGTCACCAGATCTCAGGCCGCAAAGCCTTTGTCGAGGGTCTAAATTACACAGTAAAAATAGTCTGATACATTACTTCTTCACCTGTCCATAACCTCTGAAAGCTTTTGCCCGGTCTGGTGCGAGAGGGCGTTATTTTTCAGGGCTTAGAAATGATGCAAGATACGATGCCGCAGATGTTCTCTATAAGAAGCGTAGTCTTCGGGTTGATGGTGGTACTTTCAATCTCTGTAACCCCCGCCCAGGCGCAGCGTTTCGGGAGCACTTTGCAATCGGCTCCTAATGCATTCTGGGGTTGTGACCTTGCTCCGATTCTTGACCCTATCACCGGCGTTCCGCGCTTGGCTGTGACGGGGCAAACAAGTTGTACCATGCGCAATGTAGGCTATCTGGGATCTTTGCAGATCGCATCCTATGTTCCTCGGAATGGATATATCACCGAGGTGAAGATCAGATCGGGCAACAATCCGGCACCGGTAAGGGTGGTGATTATGCAGTGCTCTCCCGGTTTTTGCGGTACGGCTGTAAGAATGAGCCGAGTCTTTCGGCCTCGGGCCAATCAAATTTCGACCTTTAAGACTAATCTGCGAGTAATTCGCTCATTCGATATTAATTCCTCGGGCATTCAAAACATTACTGATGCAGTGGGACTCACCGCAGTAGGTCCGGGGACTCTGCCGTTGGTGGATCAGGGCACCGCTGGGACCTTCACCTCGGGCTCCGCCTTAACACAGCTTTGGTACCCGGCGATGCAACTCAATGTGCCGCGAGTCGAAGGGGCAGTCAGCGCGGATGGATTGGAGCTATTACTGCGATGGCGCTTTCAGAAAAATCCCCGGCAGAACTAGTTAACGTCGTACTATTTATATTTTTTTGTGACGACGAAATTAGCAGGCACTATGCCGTTACGCTGATTCATTTTCGGTAGGGAAATGCAAATCGTTTGCGCTCTTCCTTGAAAGAGCGGCACTTTTGCGGACCACACTTGATCCGAGTACCTTCAACTTAATCGGGATTAGCGTGTACTAAGGTTGCGTCTAATAAATATGTAGACAAAAAGTGGCAATCCGATAACCACGGCCAACATGAACAAAACCAATAGGCCGTCCGTGTCGGTCAACATAGTTTGCAGCAATTCCATAAGATCCCCCTTTATCTGCGCGAATGGGCCTAAGGTCTGATTCAATCCTAACAGATTAGAATAGAGGTGAGGTATTACAAACTCATTCCTAAATTTGAATAAACGCTTAGTCTAAGCGCCGCCTCCATTAGAGTTTTCTTGTGATATCGGAGTGTTAGGGGGACCTCCTTCGTCCCTCCACTTGGTTAAGATGACTTCATAATCATCGATATGAAGCAGCAGAATCAGCTTGCGAGGCGCGATCCTGATGGTAACGAAGTCTCGAAGCGGGGGCCAGCCAGCTCGGTTTTTATATCGGCGGACCGTTCCGAGCTAGACACAGCGGCCTTTGAAACTCGTCCGGCAGAGATTGAGACCAAACCTGAGGTTAAGAAGGCCGCCAATCTTTTAATGCGCTTCGGCCGTCGAGTGATGGATCTTAGCGGCGCCGATAAGTTCACTGTTGGTCTTTACGCTCTGAATACAGTTCTTCAAGGAACCGCAGCGGTGTTGGAAATTGGGACAAGACCCGGCGAAGCCATCTTTCGCGCATCCTTGGCGCTGATCTGGGGCTTGCTCACGGTTTCGAGAATATACGTGCCGTTCTACCCTAAAAAGAAGCGCTGACTTCCCGCTTTTATTCCAATCCTCTAACGCTGAGGCCGGAGGGCGTCGCTGAGTTGGCGAATATAAGTAATTCATGCAGCTTCTCAATGCTTGGGATGACAAGATTCGCACCTATTAATAGTTTGGAATCAAGGGTGGAGGTAACCCCGATGCATTGCATTCCAGCACGGTTCGCAGCCTCAATTCCAAGCGGTGCATTTTCGATCACCAGGCATTCTTGAGGAGTTAGCTTTAACTTTGCGGCCGCGGATAGGAAGAGATCGGGGGCCGGTTTCGCCTCCCGAACATCTTGGCCACTTAGTACAACATCAAAGAGCCGCAGCAGCTGATCATGGGGGGGCTGAAGTGTTTTGGGACCGCTTCCCCCGGAAACAAGGGCGCACTTAATGCCCTTTTGTCGAAGCAATGTCAGTAATTCAGGGACACCCGGATAAAAGGAAAAGGAATTATGTTTGGCGTAATAATCATCTTTGGCGCGCTTAAATTCTGCCGCCCGTCCGGGGTCATGACCTCCGCGTGTCAGCAGCTGCGCTGCGATCTCGATGCCCCGCTGGCCCTCTAAAACCAGACAGTCTTGATCATGAAACTGCAGGTTAATCGGCTTAAAAGCGGCTCTCCAAGCATTCAAAAAGTCTTGAGCCGTATTGCCAATGACTCCGTCAAAATCCATTAGGACTGCGCGAAAGATCGTCATAACTCCCTAGATCTTTAACTAAAATGCTTGAAATTCTTACAAATTATAGGGAGTCCTTAATATTCGGGGAATCATCTAAAGTGGACTGGAGCTATTTCATCCGGCACACGGGCTGCGCAGCGCTTCTGTCATACCCATGTGACCTCGGTTTTTAAATGGGTTCCAGGAGTAGATAGATGACCAAAACGACAAATAGAAAGCCAAACATCGGAAACGAGATTGATCTTCTCGTAAATTATCCAAAAACGAAACGAGACGTAAAGGAACGCGGCGCTACCAAAACCGAGGCGGACCGTGCGATCGCGCGGCAGTTCGGCAAGGATTTTTTTGATGGCGATCGCAAACATGGCTACGGCGGGTACTCCTATCAAAGCCGCTTCTGGCAGCCTGTGGTTCCGACTTTTCAAGATTATTATGGCTTAGCAGCCGGAAGCTCCTTGCTCGATGTCGGCTGCGGCAAAGGGTTCATGCTGCATGATTTTGCCCTGCTAATTCCTGGACTCGAAGTTGCGGGGGTGGATGTATCTTCCTATGCAATTGAGCATGGCATGGAGGATATGAAACCATTCATGCAGGTGGGCGACGCACGAGAGCTCCCATTCCCGGATAAGTCCTTTGATCTTGTGATCTCAATCAACACCGTCCACAACCTTGAACGGGATGAGTGCGGGCGCGCGCTGCAGGAGATTGAGCGCGTCAGCCGCGGGGGCAGCTACATTACCGTCGATGCCTATCGTAATGACGAAGAAAAAGAGCTGATGTATGCCTGGAATTTGACGGCTAAGACCATCATGCATGTCGATGAATGGAAGAAGTTTTTTTCTGAGGTTGGGTACACCGGAGACTATTTCTGGTTTGTGCCGTAACGGTTGGCAACTGTATGAATAAAGATGCGGTCCTCGATTCGTCTGTATTAATGCAGCTCTATCATCGTCAGATGCTGGTGCGTTTGACCGAGGAGGAGATTGCGAAGCGCTATCCCGAGGGCAAGATGCGCTGTCCGGTCCACCTGTGCACCGGGCAGGATGCGGTGTCGGCAGCGGTTGGTTGTGCTCTGAAACCAGACGACCTGTGTGTCAGTACGCACCGATCGCATGGTCACTATATCGGTAAGGGCGGCGATATTAAGCGCATGCTGGCTGAGATTTACGGCAAAGCCGGCGGTTGTTCTTCGGGCAAAGGCGGCTCGATGCATTTGGTCGATCGCAGCGTCGGCTATATCGGAAGCACAGCAATTGTCGGCAATACGATTCCAGTCGGCGTCGGCCTGGGATTATCGATTAAATTGAAAGGCTCACACCAGGTGAGCTGTGTCTTTTTTGGCGACGGTGCCGTGGAAGAGGGAGCGTTCTTTGAGGCGGCAAACTTTGCGGTGTTGCGTGGACTACCCGTTTTGTTTCTCTGTGAGAACAATTTCTTTTCGGTGTATTCGCCGCTACGGGTGCGCCAGCCGGAAGGCCGCAAGATTCATGAGATGGTGCGAGGCCTTGGGCTTAAAGCCGAGGACGGCGATGGTAACGATATCGTCGAAGTCTATACCAAAACCAAGAACGCCATTGACTATATCCGGTCGAATAGCGCTCCGTATTTCCTGGAATTTTATACCTACCGCTGGCGTGAACATTGCGGGCCATTCTTTGATAACAACCTAGGCTACCGCTCGGAGCAGGAGTATCTGGAGTGGAAAGAGCGCGATCCAGTGGAGCTCTATCGACGCCGACTTGTCGAGCAGCATCAGGTTGATCCAAAAAAGCTCGAACAGATTGATAGCTCGATTATGCGCGAGATTGAAGCCGCCTTTGAATTTGCGGATGCATCTCCATTCCCTGAAGAAGGCGAGCTCTATACGCAAGTTTTTGCAGACTCACAGGGAGGGGTGAAATGAACCGCAAAATCACCTTCGCGCAGGCGGTCAACGAAGCCATCGGTCAGGCGATGCAGCGCGACCGCTCCGTAATCTGTTTCGGCCTCGGCGCCGACGATCCGAAGGGGGTCTTTGGGACCACCTTGGGACTTCAGAAACAGTTCGGGCCCGAGCGTGTCTTCGATACCCCGACCTCAGAAAATGGCATGACCGGGATCGGGGTTGGGGCGGCGTTAAACGGCATTCGTCCGGTAATGACTCATCAGCGGCTCGATTTCTTTCTATTAGCTATGGATCAGCTGGTCAATAACGCCGCGAAATGGCACTACATGTTCGGCGGTAATGGCAATGTGCCGATCACGATTCGATTAATCCTAGGACGCGGCTGGGGGCAGGGCCCGACGCACTCCCAAAACCTACAATCGTGGTTCGCGCACATTCCCGGATTAAAAGTGGTAGCTCCAGCTTCGGCGGCTGATGCCAAAGGGCTGCTTTTAGCTAGCATCTTTGACAACAATCCTGTCGTGTTTCTGGAGCAGCGCTGGCTTCACAACATGGAAGGGGAAGTGCCGGAGCAATTTTACACCACACCTCTGGGCGAGGCGCAGCTGCTGCAGAGCGGCGCGGATATTACAATTGTGTCGCATTCATTTATGAGTGTGGAGGCGGTGAGAGCTGCGAATATTCTTAAGTCGCACGGAATTCATTGTGATGTAATTGACCTGAGAACCCTTGCGCCTCTGGATTGGAACACGATCTCCACCTCAGTGCAGAAGACGGGCCGACTGATGGCGCTCGATACCAGCCACTCATTTTGCTCGTATGCCGCGGAGATTGTCGCCCGTGCTTCGGAACAGCATTATACCAAGTTTAAGGCGGCCCCGCGCCGAATTGCTCTACCGGATGTGCCGGCTCCAACCAGCATGGCGCTGACTAAGAATTTCTATCCTAGCGCGCGTGAAATATGCGAAGCGGCGCTGCAGATGGTCGGAAAGAGTGTTAAAATCGACGCGAAGCTCTTCGAGACCGGATCCCCGCACGATGTGCCCGGGCCATGGTTCAAGGGGCCCTTTTAGTCCGAGGCATTTCATGAAAACAACTGCTGCAATTCTCGTTGAAACCGGGCGTCCGTTGGAGATCGATCAGCTTGAGGTACCGGCTCTCAAACCCGGACAGGTGCTGGTAGAAATCAAATTTAGCGGCGTTTGTCATACCCAAATCTTGGAGGCTCGCGGGCACCGCGGAAAGGATAATTTTCTCCCGCACTGCCTAGGACACGAGGGTGCAGGGGTGATTCTAGAGATCGGGCCGGCGGTGAGTCGCGTTAAGACGGGAGATCGGGTGCTGCTATCTTGGATCAAGGGCCCCGGTATGGATATCCCCGGGACGGTTTACGGTTGGAAAGGTAAGAGTGTAAATGCTGGAGCGATTGCGACCTTTTCGCAGCTGGCGGTAATTAGTGAAAATCGGACTACCAAGCTCCCGGAGAATATTGAATTTGCGCACGGTGCATTAATGGGCTGCGCGGTGCCCACCGGACTTGGAGCGGTCTTTAACAATGCCGAGCCGAAGCCCGGGCAGAGTCTCGCAGTTTTTGGTGCGGGCGGAGTAGGGCTGTGTGCGATCGCGGGCGCCGCGATCGCGGGTTGTACACCGGTCATAGCAGTCGATATCAATCCTCAAAAGTTTGAAGCCGCACGCGCTGCTGGAGCAACTCATTGCGTTAACCCCAGCGAGGGAGATCTGTTACAACAGCTCAACAAGCTCTGTCCACAGGGACTGGATTTCGCAATTGAAGCCACCGGGCGGCCGGAAATCATGGAGAAGGCGCTGCAAGCCGTGCGCCCTTTAAGCGGAGCCGCAGTACTGATCGGCAATGCGCATTTCGGTGAGAATCTTTCGCTCGATCCCCGGCAATTCAACGCCGGTAAACAGCTGCGGGGCAGTTGGGGCGGGGGCACAGTCCCGGAGAGGGATTTCCCGCGGTATTTCTCATTGCTGAGTGCGGGGCGCTTGAATCTGGATCTGCTCTCCGCGACTCGCTATGCACTTAGTGATGCCAACCGGGCACTTGATGATCTTGAGTCCGGCAAAGTGCTGCGCCCGCTGCTGGACATGCAGCTGTCCATGTAGGCCGCGCCAGCCGCTAACGTCTGCGCTTGATTGCGTTGATAAATAATTCAAAGGCTCCTGGCACAGGTAGCGCTTCAGCAAATACCCGCATGCACGATCGCAGCGCTTCGTCGCTATCCCCGGCCTCCCAAAGCATGACCGTTTCCTGCAGCCCGCAAATTAATTTGGCGGTTTCAGCTTCAATCAGCTTTGAATCAAGCGGCATAATCTTGTCATAAAGTTGCCGGATGTAGGCCGTGCGGGCATCCAAAATCATTTCTTTGGCCTGCGGGTGAAGCGGGAAATGCTCGTATTCCCGTTCAAAGGCTGCCAATGCCTCTTTGGCACGCTGCAGGCTGGATAAACACAATCCCCGCAAGAACTCACGCTCCCGAACGGGGGTCGAGCTCAGACGTCCGGCCTGATCCAGCAGCTGCAGTGCCTCGGTAAATCGATGGGCCTGAATTTCAAGCTTGGCGTTGTCCAGAAGAACAGCAATCTCGCTGGCACTCATAACGTTAGAGCCCATTAATAAATTGTCGCAGCGGATCTGCCATGTTGCGAGGCACGGGCTTGACGCCAAAGTATCCCGGATCGGCACCCGCCGCATCCGAAACCATGGCAAGATTGCGGTTCACCAATTCGGTCTGTTCTCCCCAGGTAACACCGACAAGGGGATGGCTAAAATTTTGACTAAGGTGACGTGCGAGGGTTGAAGGATAAATCTCTTCCCGCGGATACCGGGATTCCTTGAGATCGAACTGGTAGTAGCGCGATATTATTGCAAGCATCTCCTCGAATAACTCCCTCTTCCAGGCCGTGCCTTCATGCCAATCACGGTAAAATTTCGTAATTTTCTCCGACTCGACCATGCGCCAAAAGGCACTGTCTTTATCTATCTGTGACTTCCAGTTCCAAACGTTGGCCCAATCCGTATTGTCGAAATCAAGCGGCATCGAACAGCTCAAGAAATCGTAATGCTTCAGGTACTCCTCGCCCCCTAGCCGAAAGTACATCGTGTTGGACGCTTCGGTGACAAAATAGTCAAAATCAAGACCCAGCTTTTGAGCATATTCAAAATTGAATAGATGGGCATGATACATCCAACCCCACTCGGTGGGGTACATGATTGGATTCAGGAAAACATTCTCATACCGATCTGCGATCCCGAGCAGCCGTGTGCGTAGGGCATGTGCTTCGAAGCTCAGGTGCAGTATAATATGTGAGGCGGGCAGATAACGGCGCACGTTGCGCAGCTGATTTTCTATAACCTCGAGCTGTTCGTGAACCGTAATGGACACGCAAAGCATAAAGCAATTCCAGCACTCTAAGATGGTGTGGCTAGCATTGCAGCTGGCGCGAACCGGGCGCAATGGCTAAATGTGGCTGAAATCCCCGATTTAATCCGCAAAATCCGGCGCTGTAACCAGATAATCGACTTCTCCCATCAGTACGACGGTATATGTGCTTCCTGCGGTAAAAGACTTTTGGCCGGAAAATACGGCCCGCTGATCAGCAGCGCGCACCGCTGCTAAACGGTAAACGCCCGGTGCGATGAAAAGCCACTCAGAGCCCTGGCCGTACGATGCCGATCCGCTGGTTCCTGCACCGCCCGCTCCTAAGGTGAAGTTAATTACACCGGCGCCATTGACTGCATGCACCACACGCACGGCCACCTGCCCACTGGGCACTTCACCGGGTTCGTCATTTAGCAGTGCAGCGTGGAGACCGAGGGCGGCTCGATCGCCAAAAAACAACAGGGAGGTCTTACTGCCCGGATCGAAGTCGATACTGGTCGATGCCAAGACACGACCTGTGGCGCCGCGTACTGCGGACAAGGTCTGCGCTCCCTGATCGAAAGATACCCGGCGGGCACTAGTGCCGAATTTGGCCACTTCCGAGCCGGTCTTCCCTTCGACTGAGGTAGCTAACGATGCCGGAGGAGAATCGATACTGGCGTGAATGAAGCGAACACCTGAGCCACCCCCGCCGCCGCCACCCCCGCCGCAGGAGCTAAAAGAAAGAGCCAGAATCGCAGTGCAAAAAATTCGAATGGTTGATTTCATGGCTAATTGCTCTCCTCGGCGGGTGCAGGTTCCGGCTTCACAATCACCGTGCCCTCCGGTAATCCGAGCGCACCCTCCAGATCGGCGGCTCCACCTTCGGCAAAGATATCGATATTAAAAAGTGTTGCTGCAATGGTCTGCGCCATTACCAAATAGCCCTGCGCGTTCGGGTGTAAACCTTCCGGAAGGTTATACAGTTGGCATTCGCCAATACTGGTACAGGTGGTGATCCAGGCCTTACGTAAGTTGACCACCGGAATAGAATTTTCCTCACCTAAGGCCAACATCACTCGTCCGTAAGATTCGGTCGAAGGAGTAAGTCCTCCGTGCTCACAGCAAGGAGGGGGCAGAGTCATTAGGATCGGAGTCTTTCCAAGAGCTTGAGCAGCATTAATTGATTTCTGAAACCCGACCTCCATCTGTGCTCCATCGACATGCGAGCGCGCATCATTTGCTCCCTCCATTAACAGCACATAATCCGCCGCTGAATTTTGCAATAATTGACCCAGTCGATTCACGCCGGTATTCAGAAATACTTCGCCTGGGTCCCCTTCGTTGTCGACGAGTAAGCCGATCATGGTTTCTAGACGGCCCGGATAACCGATCCCCTGAGTATCCCCAATGCCAAAGGTAATGCTGTCGCCAAATGCCAGAAAACGAATCGTTCCATCACCGTTTAGATCGGTGAGTTCGAACCCGTCCGCGTGCACCAAGACCGCTGGCAGCACGAGCGCACAAAGCAAAGAAATAATGAATGTCTTCATGGCAGCAGTTTATAATGTGAAGTGAATATATTTTCAAGCTCTCGTAGTTATTAGCGATCTTGACCCCACCCCTGCCTTCTCAAATCATGCCGGCTATGGTGTTATCGTAGCCGCATGAAGATCAGAATCGGTACGCGCGCTAGCCAGTTGGCCCTTACTCAGAGTGAAACAGTTGCTCAGAAATTAACCGAGCTGGGGCAGATTGAAACAGAGTTGCTGCGTATCACCACCCAGGGGGATCGCAAACAAGGCACCGCAGCCGCTAGCGGTGGAGACAAGCGTGACTGGATTCATGAACTTGAAATGGGGGTGGTGCAAGGTGAATTCGAGCTGGCGGTACATTCCGGCAAAGACGTTCCCGCCGAGATCGCTTCGGAAACAATCCTAGTGCCCGTATTGCAGCGCGCCAATCCTTTCGACGCTTTTGTTGGCCAGCAGAACGTTTCACTGGGACGTCGTCTCGCCTTCAATGAAGTGCCGCCGGGCGCGACGATTGGCACTGCCAGCCTCAGACGCAGGGCGCAGCTGATGCGCCTGCGGCCCGATCTGCAAATTGTGGATCACCGCGGGAATGTCCCAACTCGACTTCAGAAACTTGATGATAATAAGGGCCTAGCCGGAATCGTATTAGCGTTTGCCGGACTTGCACGGCTGGGCTTGGCCTCAGTCGGATCCGATCTGCCGCGTACGGATATCCTGCCCGCAGTGAATCAGGGGATTTTGGCGGCGCAACTTCGAAGGGATAACACTGCATTGCTTGCGGCACTTCAAAAAATCCAAGATCAGGAGACGGTTGCGGCATTCAACGCTGAACGCGCCTGTGTGACGGTACTAAATGGGGATTGTAATTCGTGCATCTGTGTTTTTGCTGAAGTCCAGGGTAATCAGATTAAGCTCAGTGGACGGGTGCTACTGCCGGACGGGACCCGTAGTATTGAGGTGTCCCGCAGCGCTGAGGTCCAAGCGGCGGAGCACTTGGGGCGGCGTGTTGCTCAAGAGTTGATCGATCTTGGCGCGCTCGAGATTTTGGAACAGTCCGCCAAGATGAATGCCCCCAGGCGTGCCGCGCACAACTGATTAACCGATCTAGAACATGTTGTCCTGAGCGCCCGGCCCTGATCACACCGCTCTGATTGCACCGCGCATCTAAGCTGCGGCCAATCTTTAGAGGTGCAGAGCTGATGAATTGAATCCCGCGGCAACTCTAACACTGTTAAGCACCGGGGTAGCGATAGCGAAGGCCCGTTCGGCGCCATCTCGCAGCACTTGATCCAGCGCACCCTCGTCGCTGCGAAGCTGGTTGTACCGATCACGGGCAGCAGCCAATGCTGAATCGATCACGCCGAACAATTCTTCCTTGGCATGTCCCCAACCTAAACCTCCGGCCGCTAACCGCTTTGAAAGGTCTTGATATTGGCTATCCGTAGCAAAGAGCTTGAATAGATCATTGAGTAGTGAACCCTCCAACTTCTTGGGCTGCTCCAGCGGTGTGGAGTCGGTCTTAATGGAGAGAATCTTCTTCCTTAACTCTTCCTTGGAGCAAAAAACGGGGATTTCATTGCCGTAAGATTTCGACATCTTTCTCCCGTCGAGTCCGGGTATAAGCATTACCCGTTCATCTACAACCACTTCCGGCAGCTTCAAAATGTCGCCATAGATAGCGTTAAAAGATCCGGCCATATCCCGGGCCATTTCGACATGCTGCTTTTGGTCCTTTCCGACCGGGACAATATCAGGCGCGTATAAAAGAATGTCTGCTGCCATGAGCACGGGATAAGCGAAGACGCCGTGGTTCACGTCTTTGTTTTGGGCCAAGGCGTCCTTAAAAGCATGACCCTTCTCAAGGAATCCGAACCCGGTAGTACAGCTTAGAAACCAGGCCAGCTCCGTGACCATCGGAAGATCTGACTGGCGATAAATTAAGTTGCGCTTAATATCCAGCCCGAACGCCAGCCAAGTTGCTACGGCGTCATAGCTGTAGCGTCTGATTAATTGGGGATCGTGATTGGTCGTAAGCGAATGCAAATCAGCAATAAAATATAGGCACTCGTACTGCGATTGCTTATCCAAGGCCGGCTTAATCATCCCCAGATAGTTTCCGAGGTGAATATTCCCGGAGGCGCGAATTCCGGTAAGGGAACGTTTGGTATTAGATTTCATGCTAATCAGCAGATTACTCGAAGATCTGCACGATTTCAAAGGACGAATTACGCTGCGCGGGAATGAATCCAGCCCCACGAATATGAGCGCGCAGTTCCTCAGGACTCATCGACCAGCGATGTAAGGTTGGCGCGCCGGCGGCGGAGACCACATTCTCCTCCATCATAGTGCTTCCAATGTCGTTACAGCCGAAATTCATACCGACCTGAGCCATGTCGGGACCCAAAGTCGGCCAGCTCGACTGATGGTTAGGAATGTTATCTAGATAAATACGACAGAGCGCCAAGTTCTTGAGATATTCCGAGGCGCTGGCGCCGAAACTCGCCGCATGGCGGCTCCGGCCAATCGAAGTGTTTTGATTGTGCATTAAGTTCCACGAGATGAAGCAGTTGAAGCCCTTAAGGCCCCTGGCCTGGGTGCGGTCCTGTAGCTCACGCAAGCGGTCCAAATGATTCAGACGCTGCTCGAGGTTCTCGCCCAATCCTATAACCATAGTGGCGGTCGTGGTTAGGCCAAGATCTTGTGCAGCTTCCATGATCTCAATCCAGAGATCGGCACCGATCTTTTTCGGACTGACGCGTTTGCGAACATCGTCGTCGAGAATTTCCGCTCCGCCGCCCGGGAGCCCTGAAAGGCCCGCCTGTTGCAGCTCGCGCAAGATTTCGCCGTAGTTCTTCCCCGAAACTCGGTGCATTTGATGCACCTCGGAGGGGGAAAATGCGTTGAGCTCAATCTGAAATTTATCTTTTATCCAAGAGATCAGATCCAGGTAGTAATCATAGGGCAGCTCGTCATTATGGCCCCCCTGAAGCAGGATACGGGTGGCTCCCAGCTCCAATGCTTCAGCGATCTTCTTTCCGATCACGTCCTTTGAGTTAACGTACGCTTCAGGGTCCCGAGGGTTGTGACGGTAGAATCCGCAGAAGGAGCAATCGCTGTTGCAGACATTGGTGTAATTGATATTGCGATCAACCAAATAGGTTACAATTCTTCCCGGATGGATGCGCTGCCGCACCTGATTGGCCAGCATCCCGATCTCGGTCAATTCGGCAATACGGAAAAGTCGCGCAGCATCTTCGCGCTCAATCCGCCGCCCCTCTGGGAGCAGCGCTGCGACTTTGTTTAGGAGCTGGTCCCGGTCAATTCCGAACATATCGGGTAAATCAATCATACCGAGAAATGCTTTGCAATCAGATAGCGCTGCGGAGTCCTACTCTAGCCGATAAAGCTTACCGGTCTGGTAGGAGGCCACTAAAATCTCGCCCGCCGGATCGACTCCAAAGGCTGCTGGGAAGAGGGCGGACGCGACGAGGATTGAGTTCGTCGGCTGACGGATATTGTTCAGGTTTAATGCGAATACATAGCCCGATGAAAAATCACCGTAGATATACTGCCCAACTAGCGCGGGCAGCAGTGCTCCGCGATACACATATCCGCCGATGATCGCCGACCCTAGATCGCGCTCGTAATCACGCAGCGGGGGCTGAAGACCGCGGCGTTTGCAATCATGGACGGGGCGGTAGCACGCGTCGCCCTCCATTATACTCCAGCCGTAGTTCTTTCCAGCCTGCACTAAATCAATCTCTTCGTGCTTAAATTGTCCGACATCGCCGGCGATCAGCCGGCCGCTTTCCGTGTCAAAACTCATGCGCCAAGGATTTCTAAAGCCGTAAGCGAAAGTTTCGGGGATGAAGCCGGAACTGGCGTTGGCAAACGGATTATCAGAGGGGATAGCGTAATTCATTCCATTCTCTGAGTGGTCCACATCGAGCCGCAGGATCTTTGCTAAATAGCCGTTCTTCTTCTGTCCATTCCTGGCCGGATCTCCCTGCCCGCCGCCGTCTCCTAATGAGACATATAAGTAGCCATCGCTCCCGAAAACGAGCGCGCCCCCTTTATGTTCCAGTTTTGGTTGGCTAACCGCCAGCAGTACTAGCTCGCTCGTAGAGTCGACCGTGTTAGAACTGCTCGGGTTGAGCGTGAAACGGGAAAGTATCGAAGCGCCGTCGGGATTTCGAGTATAATAGAGATAAATGTAGCCGTTAGCGGCGAAGTTCGGATGAAATGCCAGTCCCAAGAGCCCCCGTTCGATACCGCTGGATAGTACCTGGGAAGTGAGGTCGAGGCCCGTTTCCGCCGACGCGACAGCCGGATCGTTTAGGAACACTTTTACTTTACCTGCCTTTTCGACCACAAAGATGCGATTGCTGGAGTCTGCTGGACTCTTAATATCCACCGCGCCCGTAAAAGTCAGCGCGGGAAAACGATCGCTCAGCGCATTCCTATTAAGAGAGAAGCGATCCTTCAGATGAGCGATCCATTGGTTACGCGTAACATAGGGGGAGCGTCTTGACACGGCGGGAGTAACAGCTTCCACGTTGCTCCTGATCTCCCCTTGCGGGCAATCGGCGCGAATTGCAAAGAAGACGCGCGTCGGTGCGGCTAGCGTCGCAATTGGCTGCACGGACAGCGCCGAGACGGAGTAGCTGGCGCTTGTCATCGGTAACGTCAGCAGCGAAATGCCGCGCGCCTGAACAGCGGTTTGAGTAAGTCCCGCCACCAATGCCGCGGTGCAAGCCACTGGGTCGAAGTTATAGCTGGCGGCAAAATCCAAGCGCTCCCTGCTCTTAGTCGCTGTCAAAGTAATCTGATCGGCGGACCAGGCTAACCCGCGATCACACAGTGCTAGGAGCAGGATAGTGCACCCAAATTTCAGCCAATGTTTAAGCTCTCTCTTCACGGCAATCTCTATTGCTCAGCCCAGAGCATTATGAACATGATCAGCAATTAGATCCATCAGCAGCCGATATTGTGCGACAAACAGCTAGATACCTTTGGGCGGTGATCTCTGCGCTGCTGGTAATTGCAATCGTCATTTATTTATTCTGTGTTCAGCTATCGGCAGTCTCTCCCTTCATGGGCGATTTTGATGCCTTTCGCGGTGCGGCCTGCCGGGTCCGGGCAGGCCTGGATCCGTACGCGGTGAACTATCCTCCATTGGTTGAACCGGGGATAGCGCTTAGCTATCTGTATCCTCCCATGCTGGCCGAGCTGCTAATGCCGATGTGCAGCCTCGGAGATGCTTCCGCCCGCCTGCTCTGGAGTGGAATATCGTTTTTCTCCCTGTTGATGGGATTGATCGTATTGCTCAGATGCTTGCGTTTCATGACAGCAGGAGCTGTCCTGAGTGACGTTCATGAGTCCATCATCGTTGTGGCGATTCTGTTTTGTGAGCCCCTGCGCGCCGGATTTGCAAATGGGCAGGTGCATGCAGTTATTTTCTTATTGATCATCAGTGCGCTCTATTCTTGGCTGCAAGGCCGAGGGGGGAGAGCCGGATTCATGATTGGGATGGCAGCCTGCATCAAAATCTTCCCGTTGCTGCTGCTTTATCCCGCTTTGCGCTTAAGAGAAACCAGAATGCTGGCCGGAGCGTCGTTGGCTGCCGCTGTTGGAATCATGCTGGATTTTTTTGCAACCGGCGGTCACCTTGCAATCGGATCCTTTATCTCGCAATATTTTCCCCCATCAGCGCTGCTGCCTCCGGAGTTTTTCTTTGAGACCAACCTAAGTCCGGCATTACTCGTGACACGCCTTATTAATGGTACGGCTAACTCTGCGGTCATCTGTGCGCCAAGTTGCTCCAAGAATGTGGCGCTCCTGATTGCGGCGTTCGTAGTTACAAACGCTTTGATATTCTGCGAGGTTGTCGGCTGGAAAAGCGCTCGAAACCGCGCGCTGAATTTCAGCTTGCTGCTGATCGGTTCGATCGCAGCTTCTCCGATCCTGTGGAGCCACCATTTCACGATCGCTATTATTCCGCTCGGACTGATAGCAGTGTCGGAGCGGGAACACGGCCGCCAAAACTGGATCGTGCTTGGTGTGCTGTTATTGATTTTTGGAGTATTTAATCTTGCACCCTCCGCTCAATATCTAGCCGAACTTCGCGGGCATAGGACGGCATTGGTTTGGGGAGTTCTTCCCGTCCTAGCGCTAGCTGTCCTTGCTGTTCTGACGCTGCGCTCAGCCGGTCGTACAGCCGCGCCCGCGCCTCTCCAGGCACGTTAGCACATTAAATATTGGTATACTTGGAGTGCCGGCCTTTGGCTTTCTCGACGGGATATTTCTGCTCGTTCTTTTTCATTTTTCGCTGGAAGGCCTGGGGCAGATCCACCTTCAGATCATGAGCTAGCACCAGTACCCAATACAGTACATCGGAAAGTTCGTCCCCAATGGCCTCGCGCTGCGCTGCTACATGCTCTGAGATCTCCTGATCGTTACGCCATTGAAAATGCTCCGCCACCTCAGCGGCCTCCAACATCAGGCTGATCGCTAAATCCTTCGGTTTATGAAATTGCGCCCAGTCTCTTTCATTTCTAAAGCGCAGCACCAACTCAGTCAGGGCTTCGATTGTTGCCATATAAGACTTCCTTATTTTCTGATCGAATGGATTATTATCCAGACTGTGCGTCCAGGCACTCTTAGAGTAGGGCGCGCTGGAAAGTTGATAAATTCTAAGTAGATACCCTCTAATTTTTGACTAGGTGCTTGCAGCTTCGTATTCTAGATCGTTTAGGTGCCTTTGGACCGGGTCGTTGGAAACAGCACTCGGTTGGTCAAATCACGTGCTCTTTGAAATGCTTGCCTGGTCGCCTTTTCACCAGCGCATTCCATCTGGTTAGATGTTCCGTCGTTCCTGGAGAATGGCCGGGCCTTTTTGCAGGAACGGCGGAAAAGCAAGTAATGTTTTCCGATGAGATGTTCACCTTCCGGTTTTTCGGAAAAGGGGAGCGTCTCCCGAGGTACACTTACACAGTGTATCTCGAAGTTTATCATTCTTTTCTACACGGAGCCGGATTAGCGGTTCCGTTCTCTTTCATACAGCGAAGCACACATTCACGTGATACCCGGCCAATGCCACTTACGGCTTGGCCAGAAAGGAGCAGCGATGGATCGCATTCCACGGCTTGCCACTACGGTTCGAGGGGTCGGCGGAGATCGCCGCATCTTCGACACCGTGACGGTTGCTGCCACGACGGTTCGGACTCCGATCGGAGATCCGGAAACTGCCGTGCGGCGGACACGGAGCGCCATTCAGAGTCTCGATCACTCGGTGCGGCTCGTGGTGACGCAGGAGATCGCCACGGGTTACGAGAAGGAGCGGGGGTACCATCTCCCGGGTCTTTTCGACCGGGAATGGGGGCTGATGATGCAGCACATCGCGCCGCTCAGCGCTGGTAGGCTGATCGTGTACGGGATTCCAATCCACTACAACGGCGCGCCTTACAACGGCGCCGTGTTCCTGTGGGATGGTGCTCCCATCGCCGCCACCGCCAAGATGTATTTGGCCCAAGGCGGCGAGTACGAAGACACTCGCTACTTCACCGCGCTCAAGCCCGGATTCTTCGATCCGCACGGACTCAACGTGCAGGGTCACTCCATTCCCTTCGGGGATCTGGTGGTCGGGATCGGCGGGGTGCGGGTGAAGGCTCTGGTTTGCGAAGATCTGTGGGTCGAGGGCGGCCCGGCAGCTTCGGCACTGGAGCATGGCGTGGACATCATCGGCTGGCTCAACGCCTCACACGAGGCGGTGGGCCGGCATCAGAACCGCATCCAGCTCATCAACGCTCGAAGTCTCTGCAGTTCAACCGCGATCGTCGGCAGCGCCTCGCTCGGGGTGCAGGCCGGTCACCATGTCTTTGGGGGCGGCAATCTCATCAGCCAGGGGGGCAACATCCTGGCGGCGGGCGAGCGCTTCCTTCTGCGCGAGTGGGGTACCACGAGCGCCACGGTTGATCTGCATCTGACCAGACAGTCACGTCTCATGTCCACCTCTCAACGCACCCAGCCGGCGCGCGCCAACGTCGTCACTGCCGAAGGGACGTTGTACAGCGGCGAGCTCCCGAGCTCACCGCTTTCAACTCCTGAGCTGCTGACGGAGCTGGATGGTGACGAGGAGGCAATCTCGATCATCACCAGCTGGATCTGGGACCAGTTCGTTGGTTCCAGGCAGGATGGCTTCCTGGTGCTGAACAGCGGCGGCTCGGATAGCCGCCTGACGCTGATGCTCGCGAAGCTCGCGATCGTGCGGGCCTGGAATCAGCTCGGCACTGCGGAGTTCAAGCGCGTCCTCGCGCACGTCAAGGGGATCGAGGAGGTGCAGTCGCCGGATCAGTTCTTCGCGCAGCACGCGTACGGCCCGTATCTTACGGGGCGTACCAGCGGCGAGAAGACGGCGCTTTCGGCGAGGGTGCTTTCGGAGGCGCTGGGCTTCCAGTTTGTCTCCGGCTCGATCGTCGAGATCGAGAGCGCTCTCAATGGGGCGGCGGCCCGGATTCTGGGGTTGGAGGGCCTCAGCTGGGATTCGCTTCCCGGGGGTGTGGATACCACGCGCCTGGAGCGCACGTTGGAGAATGCTCCGGTGCGTGCACGGGGAGGACTGGGCTGGCAGATCGCCAACGCCCTGCACCTCCTGTACCTGACCACCTCCAATCTGGATGAGGTTTGGGCCAAGTACTACTCCCTCGGCGGGGACGTCGAGGGCGCAGGGGCTCCGCTCGCAGGATCCGGCAAGCTGCGAATCGAACGGATGAATGTTCGCGTCGCACGTGAGCTGGGTATCTACGCGCAGATTCAGGAGTTCCTGAAGATGGCGCCGACGGCTGAGATCAAGCCGGCGGCGATGGCACAGACCGACGACGGCGAGCTTGGGTTGCTGGTCTATCGCACTCGCGCCCGGGAGCTGCTGGTGGGGGAGGATCGCGATGCTGTGCAGACGCTGCTCTGCCTGGCGCGCGAGTTCACCCCTGAAGGCTGCTCTGTGGGAGAAGCTGAGGAGCTCTGGACGGACCTCGCGTTCGCCCTGGTGAAGCTTCTGATCCCGACCTTCACGACCCAGTGGGCTCGGATGCAGCTCGCCATCAGTCCGGTGGTCGAGCCTGGTCCGCAGCATCCTGGGGAGTCGGAGTCCAATCGTCGGCCGGCAGTGGATCTCAGCTACCGTCCGATGCTCGTGGAGCTGGTGCTGTATCTGGCTTCCGAGGCACCGCAGGTGCTCGTTTCGCTGCTGAAGCGGGGCGGCATGGGCGAGCTGGAGCGGATCGCGGACCAGGAGCTTACCGATCGCTGATAGCAAGGAAAGGAGGAGGTTCCACGGGGCAGGGCTGGATCGCGAGATTCAGCCCTGCCACGTTCTG
This sequence comes from Oligoflexia bacterium, assembly GCA_019694515.1. Classification (GTDB taxonomy): domain Bacteria; phylum Bdellovibrionota_C; class UBA2361; order UBA2361; family JBGSMV01; genus JAIBBU01. The sequence goes on from JAIBBU010000003.1 coordinate 96,786, forward strand.
GTTTAGCTTGCTTTTCGCCGTAATTTCTCTGCGACTTAGCCCGCCCAAATCTCTTGCAAATTAGGATTCTCACGGTAGCCGCGTCCGGCCTTAGCAAGTGGATTGAGATCCGCAGGCGAGCTTCCCGCCATCACCACGTCCATAGTCGCGAAACGCACCGGTCCGATGACGCTTCCTACGCCCAGTGTGTCGAACAGTCTTAATCCCAGGAGTTTTTCCGCTCGCACGAAGGCCTCTACTTTTCTGACATCTCCGAATCCGCTGGATAATACAATTTGAACATCCGCATGGCCTGCCGCGTCTAGAGCCTTGCGTATGGCATACACCCCGCTGATGGAAACGCCGGTCCCATACCAGTAACGGGCATCGGGATGATCCTTTGCGGGTAGCTGAACGCCATCCCAGATGGGAGCTGCAGCATCTGCGGGATCCTGGAGCGCTCCCTGCATAACATTCTCGCCGCAAGTATCGATGCGTACAGCGGCTAGACGTCCCTGTAGTGCCTGTGCGGTGGCAACGGCATCATCGACCTCCCGATTGTTATAGTCGATCAGAGCGACCCTTGGTACTTGCGGGTCGATGTGTCGATCGAACGCTAGCGTGGCCTCCACCACTGCCCGTTCTTTGCCGTACCTGATGGCGACCGCGTTCTCTAGAATATGGGGAATCGTTCCAACTCCCACCTTGCCGACAGTGGCGGCCCCGATATCGGTCGAGCACTCAGCCGCTCCGCCCTCGAATGCTGCAAGCGATATCGCCGCGTCCTCGTCCATGTCCCAGTGGCGCGCGCCCATGTAGATCACGCGGCGTCCCTCGGCAGCCGCAACTACGCGCTGCATATTCTTGCGGACAAGTGCGGTACTTACCTGGTACTGATCGTTTACGACAGTTGTGTCCCGCGCGATTTTGCCCAGATACTCGGTCTCATACTGTGCGATACTTTGCACGGGTGCAGTGATCAGCATAACTGTCTCTCCGGAGGCGTAGTGGCTGCCCTCGGGGAGGATTTTCAGAGATGCTCCCGGTTGCCTCGCATCGGTATACTTTTCAAGAATTGCAACGGCCTTTTCGATCCCCGCAATTTCACCGGGACCCTTTCGAACGAAGACCTGCGCGGTGACCCAGGGGTTCAAATGTTCGGCTTTTAGAATCTCAACCGTTCGGAGGAAATACTTGTCGGTGTAGGGATCGATGAATTCCGGTAGGGTGTGCTTTAGGAGCTCAATGCGCTCCCTAAAGTCGGGCTGATGCCGAACGGACGCCGGGGAGCTCGAGGCTAGACTGGCGGCGGCAATAAGCTGAGACGGATTTCTTGATGAGGCGGTCGGAACTGGGCTTGTCATGATTGTGCTCCTTGGGGGTTACCGTGAGGTTGTGATTTAAGGTTGAAGCTGCAATTGCCGATCGGGCTGCCGCTCGGTAAGCCAGCTAGGCATGATATTTCGAAAGCAGGAGATCTCGACCCCCGCCTGCTGCATCTCTTTGATGGCGCTGAGCTCGGTTTCAGCACTAACTGCGCGGCAGGCGTCTAGCACCACGACGGTCTTGATTCCCAGTGCGGCTGCATCAAGTGCGCTGGCTTTCACACAGTAATCTGTCGCCAACCCGCAAATCACTAGCTCCAGCTGTTGCAGAGTTTCGCCGCTCCGCTGCGTCACTTCTTCCAGGTAGGCCTGGAATGATTGCCCGTTCTTCAGACAACGGCCGCCGAAAACGGTATAACTCTCCTCGTCAGGCTCGAATGCTTTTTCAAAGATTCGATCAAAGCGCGAGGACTCGAGATTCGGATGAAATGCCGCACCGAGGGTACCCTTGAGGCAGTGCGGGCCCCATGCTTGAAAACTTATATGTTTTTTTGGATGGTGGTCCTTCGATGCCACGATCTGATCGAAATCGCCGCAGTCCATCATGCGGTTTATCGGGCCAACTATCTGATCGCCCCCGGCGATGCCGAGCGCGCCGGAAGGACAGAAATCATTTTGAAGATCGACGACTAACAGTATGCGTGCCATTAAGCCTCCCATTAATATACGTGCGGCATGCACATATCATTATATATATGCATAAAGCATCTGATAATGTAAGGCAAATACTCGAACCCTGTCATATCAGCTAGTTAGAGGGTTCAACGAGCGAATTGTATGCTGTTTGCAGGTTTTTCGGTGGGGAGGGATGTCAAGGTGGTAGGCGGCGCTCTGAATCGCTAAGATGCCTGCACCTGGCACGAAGATCTTGAGGAAATAGATGTCGGAAACCATAACAATTCACCACTCCCCGGATGCTGATGACGCCTTCATGTTCTACGGCATTGTAAACGGCGCTGTGTCGGCAGAAGGCCTTGTGATTAAACACGCGCTCAATGATATCGAAAGCCTTAATCAAAAGGCGCTGCGTGGAGAGCTCGACTTTACTGCCGTTTCGGTACATGGGTTCGCGCATCTCTCGGAACAGTTTGCAATTCTCAAAGCCGGAGCGTCGATGGGGGGCGCGGAGTACGGGCCGCGGTTGATCGCCCTGACCAAATTGGACTTAGGCGCTGGCAAGCGTCTCCGCATTGCGCTTCCTGGAGTGTTAACATCCGCGACGCTGGCCTTTCAAATTTATTTAAAACAGCAAGGCCTCGACGCTGATCTGGTACAGCTCCACTTTGAGGAAATAATGGGCGCCATCAAGGCCGGAGAGGTGGATGCGGGCGTAATCATCCACGAAGGACAGATCACCCATCAGCGGGATGGGTTCGTCTGCATCTTAGACCTGGGCAAATGGTGGTGGGGCCGGCATCAGCTGCCTTTGCCGTTAGGGGTGAATGTGGTTAAGAAAAAATTCGGCGCAGAGACTATGACTAAGTTTTCGCAACTAATGCGGCGTACGATTGAGTACTCGCTGGAGCATCGCGATGCCGCGCTTGAATATGCGTTAAGTTATGGGCGCGGACTTTCGCATCAGGATGCTGATGTATTCGTTGGTATGTATGTCAATGAATGGACGCTGGACCTAGGCGAGAAGGGCCAACGCTCGATCCGCCTGTTCCTAAAGGAAGGATACGAATGCGGCCTCTTGCCAAGGATAGTGGAGCCGCAGTTTGTATGAAAGCACACACGAAATATTTGACGCTGAACCTTCCGCATCGCATCGGCTTCGTCAATATTACCTCAGAGGTGGAGCAGGCTGTCGAAGAAAGCGGAGTGCAGGAAGGCTTGTGTCTGGTCAATCCGATGCATATCACTGCCAGCGTTTTTATCAACGATGATGAACGCGGTCTGCATCACGATTATCAGCAATGGCTGGAGGCGCTAGCACCCTTTGATGCCAGCCCCGAGCGTTATCATCATAATCGGACCGGGGAAGACAACGCCGATGCTCATATGAAGCGACAACTGATGGGGCGTGAAGTTGTGGTAGCAATCACTAAGGGCAAACTCGACTTCGGCACCTGGGAGCAGATTTTCTACGGTGAGTTCGACGGCCGCCGGAAGAAGCGCATTTTGATTAAAATCATTGGGGCCTGAGCTCCCCGCTGGCGGGGGCGTTTAGTGCGGCGCTTACGCCTAGATCCTCCGCTAAAGCCCTAGCCGCCTCCATCTATTCATGAAATATTAGCTGCGGGTGCGGAGGCTCAGGCTTTTGCCTCTCTTCGACTTTGGTTCTGCTGCGGACTTTGCCTAGCGATAGGAAATGAGAAGAGGTTTGTCCGGAGTACGGCTTTTAATATTCGGCTATTGTTCAAAGCGCCCCGCACCTACTTTTGCTCAGCGTTGAATCATTGATGCTTGCAGATCTATTCTTTAGTTCCACCGAGCGCGAGCGAAGCTTCCGTGAGTTTCATGCGCGCAAACGCGCCGGAATGTTTAAGCCGGACGGTCGCGGCGAACCCTCCTTAGTGTCGCTTGTCCAGAATTTCGAAGTGCTGACCAAAGCGGCTTTTGCGGCTCTTGCGGCGGGTGATTATCAGCTGGGCGCCGCCGTCCCGCATCGGATCTGGGTAGACAAGGTTCGTACGATCCATCATTTCAATTGGCTCGATACCTTTCTAATCTACCATCTCGCTCGAACCCTGGCCGCCGCCACCGCCGGGTTGCTGCCCGAGTGTCTCTATAGTTACCGCAGCGGAAAGAGTGTCAGGGATGCATTGCTCAAATTGCGCGATTATCTAGGATCCGACTCGGGTCTCACATACGTATTACGCCGTGATGTTTCACAATTCGGCGAGCAGATGGATCACCAGCTACTGTTAAGTGACCTGCGGTGCCACACGGATTCGGAGCAGCTGATCAATTTTTTTCGGCAAATTTGCCGCTTTTCACCAGCAGCGGAGGCAGATGGACGCGGGCTGCCGGGCGGGCACTATCTGCAGTTAGTCTGCGAAAATCTTTACCTGCTCAAGCTGGATTTAGAGGTTTCGAAACAGTGCAGCGGCTGCTATCTGCGATTCGGCGACGATATACTCTTTGTATCTAAGGCTCTCGATCAGGCAAGACGCGCGCGCGCGCTGATTGACGCGGGGTTAATTGAACGTCGCCTCAGCTGTAATGCAGCTAAAGTTAAGGATCTGGTGATCCAAGACCCGTCTCGGCATTCTGCGATAGCGATTGACGATTTCACGCCGGCCTCCCGCTTTGTTTATCTGGGAAGCGAGGTGTGGTGGTCTGGAGCCCTAGCTGCGCCCGCTCAAAAGTTAGCGCGGTTGCGCCGAATTATCAGCGCTCGAATCTTGGCTGCTACCCAGGCAGTGGCGGATTTGCCGTTAACCGACCGTCTGCAGGTTGCGATTCAGTCGGTCAGGAATCTGCTCCGTGAGAGTGACCTCCTGGCTGAAGGACAAAGTATCTCAAATTTCCTGCTGCATGAGCAGTGCAATGAGTTTCAGCTGCGCGAATTAGACCGCTGGCTCGAACTCTTGGTGATTAAATCCGCCCACCGCCGCGGGTTTAAAAAAGGGCACTTCTCGAAGTTTCCTCCGCGTTTGTTGCGGCAGCTCGGGCTGCCTTCCTTGCTGCATCTCCGGAGAACCCATGGCTGCTGAGAGCACACTCCAACGGCGGTTGGCGGAGGCGGCGCGCAAGCATGCCAATGCTGACAAGCTGGTGCATGCGGAGCTCGGAGTTTTAGAACTGTTTTGGCTAGCTCTGACCCGTCAAAAACTCTATCTAGCATGGACCGCGGCACTGAGCGTTATCCATCTTTTGGAGCTGTGGGTGCTGATCCGCTTCCATTATGCTTTTCCGCCGTCTTACGGTTTGGCAGCACTCCGAATTATATCTAGCTTCAGTCTGTTGGGTTTATTGGCGGCGCTGGCCTTTCGTTCAGCTGATTTCGAATTCCAGGATAATCAAATTAAAGGCACGCTTCTGTCAGTCCGATTGGCGCGGCTTTGTGAATGCGCGCGCAGAGTGTTTTTGACAGCCACAATTGCGGCGCTGCTAGTCGCTATTTGGTTAATGCTCTTTTCTAGGTTGCAGTTCAGCTCTGCGCCAGCCTTTCGAGCAGTTGTGTTTAACGGCATTGTCGGACTGCCGATCGATGTCACCGCAGGTTTTCTGCTCTATCTTTCCGGCAGGGTGGGGGCGCTGCCGGTGTCAAGATCGCTGCGCTGGTGCGGGTTGGCGGCAGCGCTGCTCTCCTTAATCTTTCTGGCGCTGGATTTCCCGTTGTTTTATTTGCTGGTGGCGCTTGGCCCCCGTCTACTGCTGCTAAGTCGAATTTGGCGCAATGTTAGTGGGAGCGCCCTGCGCACATTAATTGTGGGTCCACGCGTCGGTGATTGCCATGATGCGGCCTTTAGGCGCCTTTTCGCCGGACGTTTTTTTGCGGCTAGCCTTAATCAGATCTGCATCGATATAGCCTTTGTGATCTTCTTCGGCGCTTTAGCGCGCTTTGATACTGGCATCGCGCTGTTGCTCTATCTAGTTCACAAGTCGGCACATCTAGCCCAGGTGTTAACTGGGAAAGCGCACGCAACCTTCAGCGGGGCTTTGAATTTCGCCGTATTGCTTGAGGAAAAATCACGGCTGAAACGAATCATGCGCACACTCGCGTTGATGGCGCTGAGTTATACGTTTATAGCGTTCCTCTTTACTCCGCTCTTCCTGCTGCAACGCCAGGCCTTGAAATGGCTTTCCCCGATCGGTGAAACCGTTAGCTTCGGATGGGACACCATCTTGGTTGGTCTGGCGCTAAGTCTGTCGATGGTAATGATCGCGCTTGCCTGTGCTGTGTCATTCTACCAGGGCTGGAAACGGGCGGCGGTTTTAAGCTCCATCTTCCTAACACTAGCGCTCTGCGCCCGCTATTTTACCCCTCAGCTGGTGCATCAGCTGAGTTTCAGGCAGGCGTTTCTGGGACTGGCCGCCCTCCAATGCACTGCAGCACTTCTAGCAATTATCTTAGCCAGCCGTTGGTTAATCCATTACGGTAAGCGGGTCGTTCAACATAGGTCGCGATTCCAATCTTTGAACGGACTTTTACGAGCGCTTCAAAGCTGGAGAGCTGTCCGATCGAAGGCGTCTAGTGCTGCTTTAGTTGCAGTCACAGTTACACCGCGGAAGGCCTGGCAGATGCGCGGACTAACGGAAGTCTTGTCGCCGCTGCTTGGTACCGATGACAATGCCTGTGTGTGGGGTAATACCATCATTCTTCTTATTATCAGGAGCGAACCGGCGGCACTGACTGCATTCAGACTAGAACTTACTAAGCGGCTGGGCGGCTCGCTGCAACGTGTACGCTACCAGGAATGTGATTCACGGTCGCCTTTAGAGCTGCTTCAGGCGCTTCTCGACACTAGGGACATAAGTGTCGAACTATATCGCATCGCCTGTGGGAAAAATCCTGGGGTATCAAATACCGAGACGGAGCAGATACTGGCCCAGCTAAAGCAGAGCAGTGAGGGGGAGCCGATCGAATTGCGGTGGGAAGGGGTGGAGTTCCTCAGGTCTACTCCCTATTGGGACCTTGAGACCCTCCAGGATAAGGATGTGCGTTTGAACGCCAGATCATTCATGCGCCGCGTCTTGCAGGGAAATGATTTTCTTTTTCCCCTTTCCGCAGCGCTGCGGGAGTTCGGAGGTTTGATGCTCTTAAATTCTCGATCACGGCCTGCGCTGATGCTGTATGTGCATGATTATAAGCGCGAGCAGCTTGCCGCGCTGCGTTATCAGATCTTTCGCGCCAATCTATTAGACGCCGTAACGAACCTGGACGCTGGAGGGATTGGCGGGTGAAAGGTAAGGGTAAAGACCATATTCGCACTGACGTGGAATGGTTCGGACGAAGGTACTTTCCTCTGATGTTTTTTCTGCTGCTGATTGGACTAAGTGTCGTTTTCATAAACTCCAATCAGCTCTACCATTTTTTGAGCTCCTCGGCGGGTTACGATTCGGCAGCGCGCATAGGTAACTATCGCTTTGAACTTTCGCCCGAACGAACATTTGAAAATGCAGATCAGATCAAAATTAAACTGAGAGATTTAAAGATTAGCTTCCCGCTTTCATACGAGTTAGGCGCCTGCGAACTATTTTATGCCGGCGCGATCTTGGGTTTCAGGGAAGGGGCAGGGGTTGTTCCGGGCCCCGGGCAATTCAGCTACCGCAATACCAGGCTGCTTCTCAAATTCAGATATGACTTGAAGAACAAGCGTTGTGAATCTAAGGACATCTCAATAGTAAGCGGCGATCTACCAGAGAGCATTAAGCTGCAATTTGTAGCTACCAGGCTTGAAGCGCAGCGATTAGTTGAAACCCCCGACCCCCACGGCGTGATGCTGAATTTTTCGGACCCCCTGCATTTCAGTGCTCAGTTGATTGATGTTCCGCCGCAGGCCCCTTTCTTGAGCAGTAGAACGACAAAGCGCAATACGCTTTTCTCCGTGCCCCGTGTGCCTCAGACCGAGCTCATGATTCATCCGTATCAATCGTTAAATGATTTTGTGGCACAGGAGCTGGAGCGGCGCATTCAGCGCTGCCGGAGCGAGCGTAGCTGTGCGCCAATCTGGATGGCTGTAGCCAAGATCACAGACCGGCGCTTACTGGAGCTGCTTGATCAGGCGCAGATTATAGGATTGCCGGTGGAAGCAATCTCAAATTATCGCTATCGGCTCGACCAGGAGATGGATGACTGGGATAGCGGGCCTCAGGAATTTCAATTCTCGCCCTGGTTTTGGCTAAGAGGCTCTCCATTCTCTCAATACGGAGCAGGACGTCTTCCGATGCATACCAAGTTCGTCATCTTTGGAGACGACTTCGTAGTTAGCTCAAATCCGAGCTTGCGGGGAGGGCTAAGAAATCGCAGCCGTGAATATTCACTGATCTATCGCGATACTGCGGTGATAGATATCTTTAAAGAGATCTTCGCGCTGGTGCGAAGCTCCTTTTATTACCCGCTCAAGGTCGATCTAACCCATGACCTGGTGCTGCTCTTCAATGCTGTGCGGCCGCGGCAGTATTCGATTTCTGCGGAAAAGCCATATGTCGCAATTGATACCAATGAGGGGGTACGATCGAATGCCTACGGAGTGCTCTACGAACTATTGGACCGCCACCCGGGGCAACTGGATATGGCGATGTCGCCGATAACGGATTCATGTGCGCCGTATCGGTCGGAGCATTGTCTCTTTGAATTGCTTGAGAATCGCGCTGCCCGCCAGGATTTGAGTTTAACATTGAATGGCTTGTACTACACACCAGTGCGGAATCGACCAGCAGTGTCGGACCGCGCCACTCGATTTTGGGATGCCGCTCGATTTAAGGCCGCTTTGGATGGTTCCGCCCCCCTCCAAATTTTTCGGAGTTGGTTCGGCTCTAAGACGGAGGCGCTTACAACTTACATAGAATTCAGCCGCCCAATGAGCACCCATCATGAGCGTGCCGCTCTGCTGGGTGATGATGTCTCAATTCTGGGATCGGCCAATTGGGCCAACACTTCTACGATCAATACGATCGAAGTGTTACGCTCAAAATCTCTGAATAGTGAATTACGCAATGAGTTTCAAACTTTTAAGGATCCCTGGTTCGTAAGTCTGCGAGAAAATGGCTGCACAAATCCAAGCTGCTTTGGACGCTGTGAATTTTCATTTGAACTAGGAAACCCGCCGGTAGTAAGTACTCCCCAATATCGGGTATCGAAGCAGCAGCTCTTGACCGAGCTGAAACGTCAGCATCCGGAGGCCCAGCTCGAGGGTCTGCAGCTAGTTATTCCCAATCAGCAAAGTGGTTTAAACCGCCCGCTTAAAAAAGAGGATTTATCTGCGGCTGCCCCGAATTTCCAGCTGTTCCCCCTTCAGGATGATTTCTTTAGTCCCTCCGCCTACTTATGTCTGACTACACCCGATCATGAATCTTCGTATGTAGCGCGGCTGCCGATACAATTTCTCTCAGCGCAGCAATAGGCGGTGTTCGCGGATCTAGCAATTGTAATGTTTTTTTAGATCGATGCCGATAGGTACAGCGTTGTGTAAGTCGATCTGGTTGGACCCTTGGCTTTGCAGTTTGCTAAGAGACACACTCCGAGTGAAGTTCCCTTAACAAGTGCGACGCTGGTTTTGGCTGGGTTGTTCGGGAGGGAATTCCGGTTTTGGAACTAAGACCTCGATTCAGTAGACTGGCAGGTCGTACCGCTGTCTTCCTGGCGCTAGCCAGCTTAGCACTATTCTGTTTTGCCGAGTTCTCCGTCGCTGCTCCGATCGAAACCATTCGTGATCCCAATAGCGGCCGCGTACTGATGATGAAGATCAAGGTGCGGCGGGCTAAGAAGACTGCTGCAAAAAAATCCAAGCCGGTAGAGGTGAAGCGGATCGCCAAGCGCACTGCCCGGAAATTTATCGGGCGCCACCGTCAGCTTATGGGAATCGAGGGCTCCGCAGACCAGCTCGATTTACCGAACACCGAGATCGACGAACTCGGATTTAGTCATCTTCGTTTCCGTCAGAAACATAAAGGTCTACCGGTGGTGGGTGGCGAGGTTGCAGTCCACATTAACTCCAGCGGCCAGGTCTATTTGGCCGACAGCAAGACCGCCACAGATTTGCCCGCGGAGATACTGCCGAGTATCTTACAGTCACAAGCTATTGCCACGGCCATGGCCCGTGCCGATCAAGATGCCGAGCATGCGTATACAATGTACCAACGCTCCGCACAGCTTGTAATATTACCGATTGGGCTGCTGCTCGAAAAAGCTGAAGCGGACACCCATGTAGCCTGGGAGGTAATAGTCGGCGATCTGCCAAAACAGGAACGTTTTGCGATGAAATATTACATCGACGCATTTAGCGGCGAGGTAATCTATTCCATGTATAATATCATGACACTTGATCGCCGGGTGTCAGACTGCGCGGCGGCGCCAAACGATTGGACCTGTCGGTTAGACTACGCCAGCCCGACCTACCCCGGGTACACCTTCGGACGATCAGAATCTTCGCCAGCGCGAGGCGCCTCCCCCAACACGGGAAACTTCAGTTTCACCGCGCTCGGCAATAACTATTCTTATACCTATAATGGTAATACCGAGGTCGATAAGATATTCAGCCATCTTGGCTCAATCCAGACGCTGGTTGCGTCCAGTTTTGGAATTGAGGGGGCCAATTCCCAGAGCGGAACAGGTTGCTATCCGTACGACCAGCATCTCACAACAGCCAGTGTGAATCAGGATCTAGGTGGCCCCACTGGTTTTGTTTGTCCAGACAGCTCGGCGTCATTTAGTCCCTCCACCGGGAATATGAACTTCTGCATGAGGCAAGCGGTACCGGATATTGCGGGCCATGAGTACGGACATGCATTGTTGCAACACTTAGGGCGATTCAAGTCCGGAAGCTGGTCATTCGGACCGACCTACGATGGGCAGTCGGGCAGTCTCCAGGAGGCCTTCTCTGATTTCTTCGGTGAACTTACTGAAAAGTATATCACTGGCAGCAACGATTGGCGTATCGGCACTAACTCCTTTAACTGGTATACCGGGCAATATGACGGTACCGCGCGTTACATGGACGCACCCTCGGCTTCGCCCTGGGCGCCCCCGGATAGTTTTTCTTATAATTGCTCCGGGAATACCTGTTACTATCCGTACCCCTCGCGCTATTTTTCGGCGGCCCATACCTGCGCCAACGGCCCTAATTATGGGGACAATCATGGCATTCACCGCAACTCCACGATCTTTAGCCATGCGATTTACCGCGCCATAGTTGGCGGGAATGAGTATGGCTGTGACATCCAGCCCATTGGCATGGACGCCGCACGACAGATATTTTGGCGAGCCTGGCGCGACTATTTCGCAAGTACGGAAACTTTCTTCCAGGCATATAACCATATTCAGCAGGCCTGTGCTGACTTGGTGCAGAGTCCTGAAGTCCAGCTACCGGCCAGCTACTGTGATCAGATCAAACGCGCGATGCAAGCAGTACAGCTGGACTATCCCCTGTGTCCTTCTCCAGCGAGCGTCGAACCAGCCCCAGTGTGTGCGGTTCGGCACGTAACCAGCGCCGGAACCTTCAAACCTAACTTCGTTAATGGTCTACCATACCCCTCGACCAGATTTGCGCCGGGCGAAACCATGATTGTGAAGGGCTGCAATAACATGCCGAATGCCACGGTACGGCTATCAATTATTCCCAATAGCTTCACCTTTTTCACCAACAATGTTCCCCAGACCATTAATGCGAATGCGTGGGCCAATAGTAACTATACTATGGTCGGCAGCACCGATCCGAATGGCTGCTTCAACATGACTTTCCCGAATCCACTATCGACTTATCAGAGCTATAGTGATTACTACTTGGTAATTGACGGCGGTGACGCGGTCTACGAGTCCTACTCGGATATGTACATCAACATACGAATCGCGCTGCCGTTGGGAGGAGATGGATATTGTCAGGTTGGCCAGTTCACTTCCTCCAACGAGGACTGCGCGAACTCACCGATTGATTGCGGTTGCAGCGGCCCTTATACCTGTCAAAGCGTGAACCAAAACGGGGTACCACGAAATATGTGCGTTTACACCTCAGCGCCAACCTCAAGCTAGCACCGAGAGTCCATGTGTCCACAGCCTGCTGGACCCAATTCACCCGAGACATTTGGGGCATTCCCAGCTACGACTCGGCTGCGTGTTAACTGTTAATAATTCTGCTGTTCAAGATTCTTCCTATCTGTCATTCGGTACACTCCCAGATTCCTTAGGCGCGAAGGAGTGTTGGCTACTGCTTTGTATTAAAGCAAACTGATGGTATATTCCTGGGGCAGTTTCTTGGGGATTTCATAATCTCTTGGCTCCCATAAAGTTCCGCTCGTCTCGCAGACGAACCGGTCATTTTTCATATTCGAGGTCTGAGCTTCATGCAAAAAGTTTTTAGAACAATACTCTCCGCTTTCTTGATCGGTTGCGCGGCAAGTTATTGTGCTGAGCCGAGTTTGGCGGCTCCGATCGAAACCATTCGCGATCTCAATTCGGGTCGGGTGCTGATGATTAAGGTCAAGCTTGCCGCAGTCAAACAAGCCTCGCGGCGGCATGCTGTTTCACGCAATGTTGCTAGGCGTGCAGCGCGAAAATTTATTGCGCGGCATCGACGCCTAATGGGATTACAGGCTCCAGTCGAACAACTTGACCTGCCGAGTACCGTGGTTGATGAGCTGGGCTTCACCCATGTCCGCTATCGCCAGCTTCACCGGGGCATCCTGGTCATAGGCGCTGAAGTTGCCGTGCACCTCAAGCCGGATGGAGTAGTTTATTTTGCCGATAGCAAGACCGTGGACGGGTTGCCTGATCAGATCACGCCATCGATCTCGCGAGCCCAAGCAGTTTCTATCGCGCTCGCTTCTGGGCAAAGCGAATCGCAGGGGCGATTCGAACTTTATCAGAGCGCTGCCAAACTCGTGGTTTTGCCGGTCGATTTGCTGCTAGGTAAGGCCGGCGGCTCGAACACGCGCTTGGCTTGGGAAGTAACTGTGGGCGATTTGCCGCGACAGGAGCGCTTTTCAAATAAGTACTATGTCGATGCGCTAAGCGGCGATGTGATCTATTCGATCTTCAACATTATGACCCTCAACCGAAAGGTTTACGACTGTGCCGCAGCACCCAGCGACTGGACCTGCCGTCTCGATTACGCCAGCCCGCTCTATTCGGGCTACACCTTCGGACGCTCTGAAGGACAACCTGCCCGCGGAGCTTCGCCTAACACTGGGTCATTTAACTTCACGGCCTTAGGCAATAACTATTCCTATCCATATCTGGGAAATTCGCAGGCTGATGCTGCCTATAGTCACTATGGAGCGATTCAAACTCTGGTTGCTGCCAGCTTTGGCTTAGACGGCGCGAATAATGTCGGTGGAACTGGTTGCTACCCCTATGTGCAGCCGGACACCCTGGTGTATGTGAATCAGGATCAGGGAGCTCCCTACATGAGCTGTCCGGGCGGTTCCGCCTCGTTTAATCCTTCAACGGGGACCATCAATTTTTGTATGCGCCAGACTGTCCCTGATATTGCCGGACACGAATATGGGCATGCTCTGCTTCAGCATCTCACCAGATTTAAATCGGGGAGCTGGTCCTTCGGTCCGACCTACGATGGGCAGTCGGGTTCGCTGCAGGAGGCATTCTCAGATTTCTTCGGTGAGGTCACAGAGAATTACATAACGGGGTCAAATAACTGGCGCATGGGGACCACTTCGTTTAACTGGTTTACGGGTCAATACGACGGGGAAGTGCGCTGGATGGATGCGCCGCAGTTATCGCCTTGGGCGCCGCCGGATAGCTTCAGCTATAACTGCGGTGGTAGCACCTGTTATTATGCCCATCCTTCCCGGTACTTTTCGGCCGCCCATACCTGTCCAGCCGGAACTGACTACGGTGACAATCACGGCGTGCATCGCAATTCAACCATTGTCAGTCATGCGCTTTATAAAATGGCGGTGGGCGGCAATCTCTATGGTTGCGACGTTGCACCGATTGGAATGGAAGCGGTGAAGCAGATTTACTGGCGTGCCTGGAAGGTATATTTCGCCAGCACCGAGACCTTCTTTCAGGCCTATAACCATATGCAGCAGGCCTGCACTGATCTTTATCCAGCACCCTCCACCGTGTGCGATCAGGTGCGGACGGCGATGCAGGGAGTCCAGCTTGATTATCCCAGCTGTCCGACCTCCAGCATTCCGGAGCCGGCCACTACCTGCGCCGTGCGGCATGTTATAAACGCAGCAACGTATAAACCCAACTTTGTAAATGGTATTGCATATCCTTCGACGCGCTTTGCGCCGGGCGAGACCATGATCGTTAAAGGTTGCGGGAATATGCCCAATAAAACGGTACGGCTCTCGATTCTTCCAAAATCGTTTACCCTCTTCACTAACAATGTGCCTCAAGTGATTGCCAATAACACTTGGGCCAATACCAACTATACGGAGCTCGGTTCTACCGACGCGAATGGCTGCTTCAACATGACATTCCATAACCCTTTGTCAGTCTATCAGAGCTACAACGATTACTTTTTGATCATTGATGGCGGCGATGCGCTCTACGAAGCGTATTCTGACATGGCTTTAGAAGTGAAGATTGCGGCTCCGGTGAGTGGGGATGGCTATTGCCAGGTCGGGCAGTTTACCTCTTCAAACGAAGACTGCGCGAACGCTCCGGTAGATTGCGCCTGCGCGTCACAGTATCTCTGTCAAAGCGTCAATTGGAACGGCATCCCGCGCAACATGTGCATCTATCAGCAGGAACCGTATTCGAGTTAGTTCTACCCTTTTTACCCAGCTGCTATCCACTGAGGCAAATCCGCTCAGGAATACGGTTGCACTCTAGACATTGGGTAAAAAGGGTAGAATGGACCCGAGCGGGATCGAACCGCTGGCCTCTACAATGCCATTGTAGCGCTCTCCCAGCTGAGCTACGGGCCCCTAAACAAACATCGCGCCTAAAACATCAATGCCTATTCACAATCTTCCGCGACCACGTATCAAATCCAACCGTACCTCGACAAAGCGTAGGCTGATCAGTTACGGGCCGAATAGGAGCCTCAAGTTAAATCATGTGTGGTAACTTGTAAAGATTCCGGGCAGTTTGCAGTTTTGCCCCTGACTATACTAAATTTAGGCTTGATCGGGCTGTGGCGCAGACTGGTAGCGCGTTCCCTTGGGGTGGGAGAGGTCGGAGGTTCAAATCCTCTCAGCCCGATACCTATTCGCCCTTTTTTTGGTGCGCCAGCCCCGTGGGGCGAATTGCCGCTATTTGCTAGTCGCCACTCAACATTCCTCCTCATCCGCGCGGCTCTGACATGGCTGTACAAGTTACTCGATTCGAGGACAAAACTCCTGTCATTGCGAGCGAAGCGAAGCAGTCCCTACCATTGTATCTAGGGAGGCTTTGTCCCTTGGTAATTGCAAAAGTTTCCCACAAGCAAGCTTCGGCTGTTAGCTGGATAAGTTGGGAGAATTATCTGCGCATTTTCCAGCCACTAGCCGTAGTCTTGATGCTGGTAGGAGACTTTTACGATTATCTAGAAACAAAGCCTACCTCGACATAATGTTAGGGGTTGCTTCACCCTCGCTACGCTCGGGTTCGCAATGACAGAATTATTTTCCTCGAATTATTGTAGTATGAACAGCAATGACAGAATTTTTGTCTTTGTATTGGCTGATTCGTACAGTGGCGACAAGTAACGGAGCGAAAAAGCCGTCCCCGACCGAATGGGAAGCGCGGGTCTAAGGCGCTGCTGCGGCCTTTCGAACGATCTTTCCGTGCTCGACTCTATAGAGCGCTGTGCTAATAACGGTCTTTCCGTCCACTCTTTCAATGCGGCCGACCGCCCCGTCGTATCCCTGAAAAGCTTTAAAGAAGTCGATAACTTTCTTCACCTCTGCCCCTGATTCGTTCATGGCGGTGAAAAGCAAGTTGGCGGCGTCGTAAGAGCTCGCGGCTGGAATATCGGGTTCGGCTTTCCAGCGCTCTCGGAATTTTTTTACGAAGGCATCGGTGGGTGCGTCGGGGGCGATGAAGATCAACCCTTCAGCGGCGCCCGAGCAGCTATCGATCACAGATTGATCGAGCTCGAGGCTGAAGATCGGCAGTGACATGCCCAGGGCGCGCATCTCCTTTAGATACTTGGCCAGCAATAAATAACTGGTGATGAAGACCGCTTCAGGCCGCTTCTGTTTCATCTTAAGCACCTCAGCCCTTACATCTGCGGCATCAAAGGATGGCTTTTCAAAAAGCACGATGCTCCCGCCAAAGTGGGTGAAGGTGCTATTGAAACGCACAGCGACTTGCTCTTCCCAGCTTTGCTGAGAGGCCAAGATTGCGACCTTTTTGTACTTTGATAACACCTCCCGAGCGATCCGATCGCTTTCTAAGTCCGCGTCAATCCAGGTGCTGAAGGCATTGTCCCCCGGATTCGGCATGTAGGTAGCACCACCTAAAAACACCCCGTCCCGCTTGGAGAGCGGGGCAAGGGCCAGCATTTCGTCCATCATCAGGGGGCCCAGTATAAATTTCACATGATCGTTGCTAGTGAGTTTGGTGTAGGCGGAAACTGCATTGCGCGCGATGCCGCTCGGACTATCCTCGAAGATCACTTCGAGACTGCGACCGTTAATGCCGCCCTTTCGATTGAATTCCTCCGCGGCTAATAAGGTGCCGCGTTGGTGGTTGACCCCCCAAGAGGCACCTTCTCCACTTAGCACCGAGATCGCCCCAACTTTAATATGGCCGGGGGCACTAACTTCTTGGCCGGTGACCGATCCTACAATAGCTAATAAGGCAGCAATGCTGACGGCGAGTTTAGGGATGGTTTTCATGCCGCCAGTCTATACATTCGAGATAAGATTGGAATCGAATTTTTAGGCAGATTTTACCGACAATCTCTGTCCCCTCTACCCCTGAGGAACTAGCGTGGGTCTTTTTGCGAATCCCGCCTATGCAGCTCCCACAATTTGGCGTACTTGAGAAACGCATAGAAAGCTTCGAACACCGCAACGATTAAGCCGGGAAAGCCTTCCGCATAGCCCTTACGCAGCAGGTAAAATTTAATAAAGCGCGCGCACGGATTGAGAAAAATATTTAGCGCCGAGGCGGCCTTGCCATCCTCATACATCGTCTGAGCAGCCGCCGACGAAAGCGAGTTAATAGTGCGCACCTGCCCGGCCATATCAACATAGGTAAAGTGATGCAGTTCTCCCTTGAGCCGGGCGGTGCCGCCATCTACGATGGCATGTTCATGAGGATTCTTTCCACCCCAGGTAGTTTTGTCGCGCCTGGCGAATCGCAGGCGATACTCAGGATGCCAGCCGCCGCTACGCCACCATTTGCCCAAATAGAAAACGACTCGGTTGAGATCGTATCCTGCTATCTCCGGATCTCGGCCTTCCAATACCTGCAGCATCTCAGCCTTGAGTTCCGGCGAGACCTCCTCATCAGCATCGATATTGAAGATCCATTGTTTTGAGCACTGTTCTAACCCGAAGCGTTTTTGTTCCACGAACCCCGGCCAGCCGCGCTTGAATATTTTGTCCGTATACTCGGCACAAATACTGAGTGTTTCGTCGGTCGAACCACTATCCACAACGATAATTTCGTCACACCATTTAATGCTTTCAAGGCAGCGCCTTATATTGCGCTCCTCGTTCATGCATACGATAAAAGCAGAAATTTGCTGGCGTGTTTGCGGTTCGGGCATGCTTCAAGGAACCACATCCGCGGGCGCAGGGTCAAGCCAAGAGAGCCCCTGGCAGCTCGACAAGGCACCGGGAAACGGTGTATTAGTAAGGACTTATGAATATCCTTGGTATCTCCGCTTTTTATCACGATAGCGCCGCTTGCCTTGTTCAGGACGGCAAAATTTTGGCCGCCGCCCAGGAAGAGCGATTCACTCGCAAGAAGCATGACCCGGAGTTTCCGCGGCATGCTGCTGAGTACTGCATCAAGTCGCAGGGACTGACGATCGATGATATCGACTACGTGGTTTTTTACGATAAACCGCTGCTCAAGTTTGAGCGTCTGCTAAATACTTATCTCACCACCGCACCGTCAGGCTTCGTCTCCTACGCCAAAGCTCTCCCGCTGTGGCTTAAGCATAAGCTCTGGATCCCCGACACGATTAAGAATGAGTTGAATTACAAAGGCGAAATTCTTTTTACGGAGCATCATCAGAGCCACGCCGGCAGTGCCTTTTATCCTTCGCCCTATGAAGAGGCTGCAATTCTAACCATCGACGGTGTTGGAGAGTGGACCACTAACAGCCTGGGAGTCGGCAAAGGCAATCATTTTAAGATCATAAAGGATATAAAGTTCCCGCATTCACTGGGGCTCCTGTATTCGGCTTTTACCTACTTCACCGGCTTTAAGGTAAATTCCGGCGAATATAAAGTCATGGGGCTGGCACCGTACGGCGAGCCTAAGTATGTGCAAACGATCTATGACAATCTGATCGATCTTAAAGAAGATGGGTCGTTCCATCTCAATCTGAAGTATTTCGACTATATGGCCGGACTGCGGATGACCAATGATGAGTTCGGCGAGCTTTTCGGCGGCGCTAGACGCAAGCCCGAATCACCATTGACGCAGCGTGAAATGGATTTGGCGCGGTCGATTCAAGAGGTGGTGGAAGAGTGTATGCTGCGCCAGGCGCGCTTCCTGCAGAAGGAAAGCGGACTTGATAATCTCTGTTTGGCCGGAGGCGTAGCGTTGAATTGCGTGGGCAATGGCCGGGTGCTGCGTGAGGGACCCTTTAAGAATATTTGGATTCAGCCAGCGGCCGGTGACGCCGGTGGTGCGCTGGGTGCGGCTCTGTGTGTCTGGTATGGGTTTTTGGACAATCCCCGCAAACCGAACGGCAAGCGGGATTCGCAAAGCGCCTCATTGCTGGGACCGGAATTCTCGAGCGCCGAGATTATCGATCAGCTCAGTCAGCAGGGCGCTGTGTTCAAAGAAATTCCCGAGGCCGATCTCTATCGAACTGTCGCCGGTTTATTAGCGCAAGAAAAAGTTATCGGCTGGTTCCAAGGCCGCATGGAATTTGGTCCCCGTGCTCTGGGAGATCGCAGCATCTTGGGTGATTCGCGTTCCACCAGCATGCAGTCGAAAATGAACCTCAAGATCAAGTTCCGTGAATCGTTTCGGCCTTTCGCACCGGCTGTGATGCGGGAGCATGTCTCCGAGTATTTCGAACTTGACGCTGATTCGCCTTATATGCTGCTGGTCGCGCCAGTGAGAAAGGAGCGTCGGATCCCGCTGAAATCGGATCAAGAGAAGCTTTTTGGAATAGCGAAACTGAATGTGCCAAAATCCGATATTCCGGCTGTGACCCATGTTGATTATTCGGCACGGGTACAGACGGTCGATAAGGATGAGCATCCGACATTTTATAAGCTGTTAAAGGCGTTCAAAGACCAGACCGGCTGCGCCGTTTTGGTGAACACTAGTTTTAATGTGCGCGGCGAACCGATCGTTTGCACACCCAAGGATGCCTATACTTGTTTTATGCGCACTGAGATGGACGTCTTGGTGATTAACAATTTCTTGATGATTAAAGAGGAGCAACCGCAGTGGCAGGACAGGGAGGACTGGCAGAACAAGTTCGAGTTGGATTAGCCACGCCGCAGCACCAGCCGCGTCTGTCACTGGTAGAGCCGAAGCGCAACGAACTGGAGGAACTCTGGTTCGGCCGGCCGGTGCGGGTGCATGTCTGGGAGTTTTGTTGCGTCCTCGGCACCGGCGCGCTGATTATCGCGGCCGTGAAGCTGTGGCGCGGCAACACGCTGGAGGTTCCTTTTGCTCTGACGCTTTTAGCGCTAGCGCTGGTCGCTTTGGGCAAGGGTGCGCCGCGCCTTATGCTCCCGGTTTGGCGAGCCTTTATTAAACTGGGACATGTGATGGGGCTGGTGATGACCAGCGTACTGCTCTTCGGGATGTGGTTGCTGGTATTTATCCCGATGGGACTGGGATTGCGGATATTTGGAAAGCAGCTGATGAATTCGGAATTCCGCGCCAATCTGGCCACCTACTGGGAAGAACGCGATCCACGCCTCGACGATTTTCAGCTGCTAAAGAAGCAGTTTTAATTCCTTCTCGATCTATTCAAAAAGTTTTACGCGGGCGGAAACTGCCTCAGCCAGTAGCTGCATGAATCTATCGCGGCGGATTGTTCGAGCACCCAAAGCCTCCATATGAGGGGTCATTACCTGACAGTCGAGCCACTCCACGCCGTGCGCCTTTAAGTGTTCTACCAGTCGTACGAAAGCAACCTTTGAAGCATCGGCTTTGCGATAGAACATGGATTCCCCCGCAAACATTTTACCGATGGCAACTCCGTATAGACCGCCCACCAAGCGGGCGCCTTCCCAGGTCTCAATACTATGGGCATAGCCGGCGCGGTGTAGCTCCTTGTAGGCCTCGACGATGTCTGGTGTGATCCAGGTTCCAGCCTGGCCGCGCCGATTTTTGGACTCGGCGCAGGAGCCGATAACCTCATCAAAAGCGGTATTGAATCTAATTTGCCACGCCGACTTCGAGAGACTTTTTTTCAGTGATCGAGGAATATGGAACTGATCCAGAAAAAGCACCGCACGCCGGGGGGGCGCGAACCAGGTCAAGATCTGCGCCTCAAAGGGCCAGGGGAAGATGCCGCTTTTATAGGCTAAGACTAAGCTGGGAACCTCCAGGTCTCCTCCCAGTGCCAGCAGACCCTGAGAATCTGCCTCTGAAACTGGTGGGAATTCCCTAATCGCCATGGTTATATTTGTCGTTATACACTGTAGGACGCAGCCAAATAGAATTATTAAAGAGTAACAATAGCTTACGATTATATGGGTCCTTTTGGGATAGCCAAGTAGATGAGTACTGAAGGCGGCGTCAAATCGCTTACCCGCAAGAAGGCGGCGCTGAAGCAACCGAAGTTATATCGGGTTTTGATGCTCAACGATGACTACACAACCATGGATTTCGTCGTTTCAGTCCTGGAGTCAGTCTTCAATAAGACCCCAGCGGAGGCGGTGCAGATCATGCTTAGCGTTCATCAAAAAGGCAGCGGCATGTGCGGCGTTTTCACCAAAGAGATCGCCGAGGCAAAGATTGATCAGGTCCATAAACGTGCGCGATCGGCCGGTTATCCGTTAAGATGTGATCTAGAGGAAGCATAAAGCATGTTGAGCCAAGAGCTGGCATACACAATTGAGGCCGCATTCAGAGAAGCGCAAAAGCGCAGGCATGCGTTTTTCTGTGTTGAGCATCTGCTTTTCGCTTTGATCTTCAACGAGGAGATCTCCGGTATTATTCGCGGCTGCGGAGGCGATTCCGCCGCCCTGAAGAGGGACCTTGAAGAATTTTTCGATAAGCATGTCGAGAAAGTGCCCGAGCAGAATGCGGATGAATTGGGGACAACGCTCGAACCGGATGAGCCGATCCAGACCCCGGCAGTTCAGCGCGTGCTGCGAAATGCGCTGATGCATGCCCACTCAGCCGGTAAGAAAATTATTACAGCTCAGGAGCTGTTTGCTTCAATTTTTACAGAGTCTGAATCTCACGCTGTATTCTTTCTCTCGAAGCAGAACATCTCGCGCCTGGATGTGCTGAATTACATTTCACATGGTGTAGCCAAAGTTCCGCCGCTACCCTCCAGATCGCACGCCCCGGAACCGGCCGCGGAGCCGCGCGAAGAGGGGGAAGAAGAACTGCATGACGGGGAGGATGAAGATGAGTTGCCTCCGGGCAAGATCTTGCATCGCTTCACCGAAAACGTTACTGCGGCGGCGCGTAAAGGAGAGCTCGATCCCATCATTGGGCGCACCGAGGAGATCGAGCGAGCGCTGCGAATTCTTTCAAGACGCCAGAAGAACAATCCGCTTTTCTTGGGAGAACCGGGGGTAGGAAAAACCGCATTAGCCTCGGCCATTGCGCAGAAGATCGTATCGGACGAGGTTCCGGATGCACTAAAGGGAGCTGAAGTATTTTTATTAAATATCGGTTCATTGATTGCTGGCACCAAATTTCGCGGTGAATTTGAAGAGCGCTTAAAGCGCATCATTGCGGAGCTGGCCGAGCATAAGAATCCGATCTTATTTATCGATGAGATTCACACGATTGTAGGAGCGGGCGCCACGGGCACGGGGTCGATGGATGTTGCCAACCTGATGAAGCCGGCGCTTGCAAATGGAAAGCTGCGCTGTATTGGGAGCACGACGCACGAGGACTACAAGAAGAACATTGAACGCGACCGCGCCCTTAGTCGGCGATTTTCAGTGATCGATTTACGCGAGCCATCGATCGAAGAAACGGTTCAGATTTTGAAAGGGCTGCGCGCCAAATTCGAGAGCCATCACGCCGTTAAGTATGCTGATGCAGCGCTAAAAGCAGCGGCCGAACTTTCAGCTAAGCACATTAACGACCGATTCCTGCCGGATAAGGCCATTGACGTAATCGATGAAGCGGGCGCTGCGAATAACCTGCTAACTCCTGCAAAACGACGGAAAAGTATCGGTAGAGGTGAAATCGAGGAGATCGTGTCTACGATCGCCCGTGTCCCGGTCCGCAGTGTCTCTGGTGATGACGAAAATGTTTTGAAGCACTTGGCTGATAAACTGAAGCAGCGGGTGTTCGGTCAAGATCGTGCAGTAGATGCGATAGCATTAGCGATTAAGCGCAACCGGGCTGGGCTAAAGCAGGAGGGTAAGCCGGTTGGATGTTTCCTTTTCGCCGGTCCCACTGGGGTGGGCAAGACAGAGCTGGCCAAGGCACTGGCGCACGAGCTGGGAGTGCAGTTCCACCGTTTCGATATGACCGAGTACATGGAAAAGCATGCGGTCGCGCGCTTAATCGGTGCTCCGCCGGGCTATGTCGGATATGAAGAGGGCGGCCAGCTGACCGATCTCGTCCGCAAACACCCCTATGCTGTGCTGCTATTGGATGAAATCGAAAAGGCCCATGAGGATATTTACAATATTCTCTTGCAGGTCATGGATGATGCTGTGCTCACCGATTCTCACGGCAAGAAAGCTGATTTTAGGAATATCCTGCTGATCATGACCACCAACGCTGGATCGGAAAAGGCGGCAGCGATAGGATTTGGCGCGGCCAAGGCCGGGTCGAACAGGGAGGAGGCGATTAAACGCTTCTTCAAACCCGAATTTAGAAATCGGTTGGATGAAACGATTTACTTCAACCCATTACCGATCGAAGTCATCGAGGAGATTGCGGTCAAGTTTGTACGGGAACTCGAAGCGCAGTTAAGGGAACGCAAAATTAACTTTGAAGTTTCGGCAGAGGCGCGCCGCTGGCTGGCCGAACGCGGATTCGATGCGGTGCTTGGAGCTCGACCGATGGCCCGGTTAATTCAGGTCGAGATTAAGAATAAATTAACGGAAGAGATCCTCTTCGGTAAACTCAAGCGCGGCGGAAGCGTAAAGTTGACGGTCGTTGATGACGCGCTGAGTTTTCAAATCGGCTAGGTGCTGTCCAAAGCAGATTAATTGCTGGTGGTCTGATGCGCAGTTTGCTTAGCGCTCCCAGCTGTAGCACAATTTGCATGCAGTCGTTTTGTTGTTGGACCTGTTGTATGAAATCTCCTGCCACATCGCGTGCGCCGCGCGCTAATCCAGCTCCGGAAAATCTAGGTGCTTTGCCGGAGGTCCAGGTTTCGTTATCCGGGCATCTAGATCAGCATAGAGCTAAGCTTTTGGGAGAGTCCTCTTCACCCGCCAGCGCCGTCCGCGCCAGTAGGGAGCTCGCCCATCAAACAGAGCTGGCAATGACGGAGACGCTACTGCGTGAGCTTAAACCTGGGCACAAAATTCTCCTGCCGAGAGCCGAACATGTCGTTGGTGAAATCCACGCAGCTGCCGATTGGTTGACTCGCGATGGAGCAGTAAACCCCGAGATGATGGCGTGGCAGTTAGGTTCGCTGCGTCAACTGATTAGACTGAGTAGCCTAGATCAGGTGCAGACAGAACGCGGCAGTTAAACGCGCGCCTCTGAATATCTATTCTGGCTGGCGCTATTTGTGTTCGAAGCCCTGAGCTCCCAATTGCGCACCTTTCCATGCAATCCGGAAACCTGCTGGTAAATCGCTTCAATTTCCTTACGCGCCTGGTCGGCTGTGCCAATGATGTCCGATAGCAATGCCGCAAAACTCTCCGAGCCTGGGATCGTCGCGGAGAGCGAACGGCCGGTCACGAAGCTGAATTGAACCGAAAGTAGTATCTTAGTAAGGGCCTCAACAGATGACTCAAATGAGCCAAGTACCGTGCTGAGCTGACCCTTCGAGGCGCAGGCCTTTTCTACGCGTGCGGTCAGGCAGCTTTCCAGCAATAACTGAAGATTGGTGAAGGTATTGCCCAGCCTTTCGAGCTGCTCTGCCTCGGAAAGTTTGAGTCGTTCTCGTTCGCGCGAAAAGTAGGTCAACATCTCGAATAGGAGTGCGGCCAATGAAATATCAAAACATGAAGCTTCCAACTCTCGAGTAAGACGGTCGTTCTCCTTGGCAGCCTTAGCTGCTTCGATACGAACCTGTCCAGAGATGCTAGAGATCTCACTGCAGATCACACCCAGCGCCCGGCCTTGATCGGCCAAATGCGCGGCTTTAATCCCGAGGTTAAGGGAACTTCGTGAAAGCGAAGTTCCGAAGCTTAGGAAGAACTGATTCTTATTACGTAGGTTTGATTTCAAATCCTGTAAGCCCTGGAGGTCCCCGAAAGCTTCCTGAAGCGGGGAGTTCGCTTTGTCGCCGCGCTGCGCTAGCTGCACATAGCGCGAGGCGAGCTCCGCCCGCAATGCCTCGGCCATGAATTCGTCATAAGAAGAGAATCCCAGACCATTCAGCGCCTTTAGCAAATCACCTTTAGCCGCTTCCATTCCGGCGCGCCAATCCTGCCCAAAGGACTCTTCGCGGCTGAGTAGCTGTCCATATAGACCTTTGACGATGTCGAGCACAGGCGAGGTGGGTTTTAGACGGATCGAGAGAAATCCGCCGTCAATTGGGCTAGCCAATGCAAATACCCAGTAGTACTTCCCCGACTTAGAGCGGTTTTTTACGTAAGCTCCGATCGATCTGCCCGAGAGTAAATAATCCCAAAGCAAAGCGAAGACGCAGCGCGGCATGTCGGGGTGGCGCACCAGGTTATGTGGTTTTCCGAGTGCCTCAGAAGGATGATACTCGGCAACGCGCGTAAATACGTCATTGCACGAGGTTATGATGCCTTTGCGATCGGTGGTTGAAAAAAATAGATCGGCAACATCAAACCCAATCTCTACGTCGGTAACTGAAATATCTTTTTTCATTGAACGGACTCTCCCCCAGTATGATCGTCACTTCTCGTAAAGCGCTTGAGCGGAACGATGGATAGAATAAAGCCTGGTAGTTGTAAGGTTCGTGAATCCCGCGGCAAAACGGCATTCGAGAGCGGGTAACCCGAGCCCGGCGCCTTTACCTATGCCAGCTGCATTATGCGCTGGGCAATCTGCCCCAAGGGCAATATTTGATCAGCTGCTTCAGCTTCTATTGCTGCCCGGGGCATGCCGAAAACGACACAGCTGGATTCATCCTGACAGATATTGGTCGCGCCGCTATCGCGCATTTTTTTCATTGCTTTCGCCCCGTCAGAGCCCATTCCAGTAAGCATGACTCCGATGGCATTGGCGCCGACGTAGGTAGCTGCCGATTGGAATAACACCTCCACGGCGGGCCGATGGTGATTCACCAACGGGCCATCCTTGACCTCAACGAAGTAATTAGCTCCGGAGCGTTTAATCATCATATGTTGATTCCCCGGGGCAATTAGGACTTTCCCCATCGATACGGAATCTCCATTTTGCGCCTCTCGCACCTCGACCTCGCACAGCTTATCGAGCCTCTCCGCAAAGGCTTTAGTGAAGCCCGCCGGCATATGCTGCACAATCACCATGCCCGGCGCATTGGCGGGAAGTGCGCGTAGCAACAGTTCGATTGCCTGGGTGCCCCCGGTAGATGCCCCCAGGATTACAATTTTTTGGGTGGTCTTCGTCAGCGCCGTAGCTCTGGTCAGCTCCGCTTGAGGCTGCAGACTGTTGCGCAGGAGGGCCATATTGGCCCGCGAGGCTGCCTTGATCTTCTCGCGCAACTCAATCGCCATATCGCCGACAGTGTAAGCGGCTCCGGGCTTAGCCATCACTTCGACGGCGCCTGACTCCATTGCCTCGAGCGCAACCTTGGAGCCGGCCTGACTCAACGAGGAGACGATAATTACCGGGATGGGATGATGGAGCATCAATTTTCTTAGGAAGGTGAGGCCGTCCATTCGCGGCATTTCGATGTCCAGTGTGATCACGTCGGGTTTTAGCGACACGATCTTGTCGCGCGCAATATAGGGATCCGCGGCAGTCCCCACTACCTCGATATCTTCATCCTTGCCAAGCTCTTGCTCAAGGGTTTGTCTGACGATCGCCGAATCATCGACGACCATTACCTTAATTCCCATTCCTCACTTCACGATATTGAAGGTTACACATACCGGAGCTTCGTCAGCGCGAAAGAAATAGCTTTGCGGCGCACGAGCAAGTTCCTCAAACTGATTGGCTGAAATCTCCCGCACGTGGGGATTCAGCACATCAAAAGCCACGTCATTGCCATATATTTCGGTAAGAAAATTACCTGCCAATACATTGCCCATTTCGCAAAAGGCATCCGAACAGGCCCGATCATCGGCGGAGTTTTCATCACCGAGCAAATTCGTGGCTAATAACCGGGTAAAATCTTTCTGCGCTACGATCGCGATTGTGCCGTTAAAGGCACCGTGCACATTGACTTCAGACATCATCAAGGGCGCATTTAAGTCAAAGATTTTGGTGCTGCCCTCGACGGGATCGACCAGCATCATGGCCCAGTCTTCAAGGACTTTCAGTGACACTTTATAGAGCGGATGGGTATCAGCGTTCATGCTTAATTTCTCCCAAAACTTTAACAATCGTGTCTACCAAGCTCTCTGGTGTGGTGGGTTTGCGTAGGAATGCCTTGATACCGGAGGCATATAGCTCGTCAATCCTTTCCTTGCTGCCCTCGGTCGAAACCACCACGACTGGGGTATCCGCGATCTGCGGGTCGGATTTCAATTGTTTCATGAACTCCATCCCGTTCATTACCGGCATGTTGATATCCAGAAAGACTAGATCAACCCAATTGCTCTTTAAGAGCTCCAAGGCTTCTTTCCCGTTGGAGGCCTGATGGAAGGTATTGACCTCGATGTCGGTCATGCCAAAGGTCTTAATCAGCACCTTTCTGACCACCGATGAATCGTCGACTATTAATACGTTATAACCCATAGTAGCTCCTACGAGAGTTCAATCGTCTGCCCCTGAGTCTTAACCAACGTTTTTCCCGAACCGACATGCAGCGATACCGTACGACTAACCGATTCGCCGACATGCTCGGCCTTGAGCAGCAAATTATTTTTCCACAGAAACTTCTTAAGAACGGTAAGATTTTTTTTACCAATCTCGAAAACGTTATTTTCGTCGTTGATGTTCGCTCCTCCGCCCACTGAAATGATCAGATGTTTGGGGTCGGCTCCGCGACTGACCATTTGGTCCAGCATTGCTGCCATCCCGGTATCCACATACATATAAGGATTTTGTTGGGCCTTTTGCGGGTCGGACTTGGAAAGCGGCAATAAACAGTGGATCAACCCGGCAAGTCTGCGTTTCGGATCATACACGGACACTCCTAAGCAGGATCCCAGATTGGGCGCCACCAGGACCTCATTCGGGTCCTCGCTGATCTTCATCTGCGCGATGCCGATGATTGTCTGAGCTTCCACTTGCTCCTACACTTTTTGATAGACCGAGGTGGAGACCTTTTCGAAACGGTGCTCGATTCCGAGCAGGCTTTCCGAAAGACTTAGAAACATGTACCCGCCCGTCGGCAGCAAACGGTAGCACTCGTCAATCACGCCTTGGCGAGTTGGGATATCGAAATAAATCAATACGTTTCTACAGAATATAATATCAATCGGGCCTTTTAGCGGATAAGGATGTACAACCAGGTTGAGCTGCTTAAACAGCACTAATTGCTGCAACTCGGGAGAGACCTGCCATTGATGTTTTGCTTGGGCCTGCGGGTCGCTGGGGTGCATGAAGAAGCGTTTCAGTTTGTCCGCGGGCAGTTTGGAAACTTCTTCGTCGCTATATAGCCCCTGCTGGGCGATTTTTAGCACTTTGGTACTGACGTCGGTTGCTAGAATCCGGGCATCAACTTTTGCGCCGCTAAAGTGTTCGAGCACTTCCATTGCTAGAATGTAGGGTTCCTGCCCGGTGGAGGAGGCCGCGCACCAAATTCGCAGCTTTGATTTGCCCATGGCTTTATATTCAGCAAGAATTTCGCCAAGCGCTTCGAAGTGTGCGGGCTCTCTCCAGAAATAGGTGGTGTTGGTCGAGATTGCGTCGATCAAGCCAACCAGCTCCTCGCCACTAAGGTCGGATTCTACGATCTCTAGATACTGCGCTTCGCTATCTAACTGCTTAGCTCGCAGCCGTTTTTGAATCCGAGAGGCTAACAAGGAGCGCTTCTCCTCGCTAAGTACTATGCCGCTCTTGTCATAAATAATGCGGCGAAATCTCTCGAAAACCTCTGGTTCCACGGGACACTTAACCTATTGAATCATTACCGCCGGCTGCTCTGAGGGAGTTCCTCTGCGGTGATAGGCTGCACGAGCCAAAGACACTAGCGCCCGGACATCCAGAATCAGCGCCACGTCTCCGTTAGGCATGACGGCGCAGCCTGAAACCCCCTTGGATTCGCTGAATAGCGCGCCCAAGCTCTTAATCACCGTAGAAAGCTCGCCCACGATATCATCCACCATCAAGGCCACGAGTTCTTCATGATTCTCGACTACAATTAGGGTCGCCTCTTCCGGCGTGTGATACTGCGGTTCGATGCCAAAGAGGTCCGCCAGCCTAAAGATCGGCAGGTATTTCCCTCTAAAGCAGAACGTTTCTCCTTGTTCCAGGGCGCTGTTGAGCATGTCCGGTGTGGGCTTCACGAATTCGATAATCGCGAGGCTTGGCAGGATCAAATGTTCTTGGCCTACCAGTACTTCGACGCCATCGATGATCGCGAGCGTTAGCGGCAGTTCAATTGTGAAAGTGGTGCCCGAGCCTACCTCCGATTCAATATGAATCCGCCCGCGCAGGCTCTCCACGTTCTTTCGAACAACATCCATTCCGACTCCGCGTCCTGAGATGTCCGTGACTACGGCAGCAGTAGAGAAACCCGGAGCGAAGATAAGCTGATAGATCTCCTGTTCGCTGAGCTTCTGTCCCTCAGTAATAATTCCACGCTCTCGGGCCTTGGCCAGAAGCTTTTCTTGATTTAAACCGCGGCCATCGTCACTGACCCGAATCAAGACGCAGCCGCCCGAATGCACCGCGGAAAGATGCACCTTTCCGACGCGCGGTTTTCCGGCCTTCTCGCGCTCTTCCGGCGGCTCCACGCCGTGATCAAGGGCATTGCGCACCATATGCATCAGCGGGTCAGCAAGTTTGTCAATTAGATTGCGATCCAACTCGGTGTCCTCGCCGTCCATCGAAAAATTAATTTCCTTCTTGATCTTCTTGCTAGTATCCCAGACCAATCTCGACATCTTCTGGAACAGACCCTTGATCGGTACGAGGCGCATCGACATGCCGACGTCCTGTAGATCTCGGGTGAATTTCTCGACTCGATGGGTGATGCTTTGAACCTCCTCATGCAGCGGCAGCAACTCGCGGCAGTGTCTGATTAGCATCGAGGAATAGATCACCATTTCCCCGATCGAATCAATTAAGTGATCCAACCGGACGGTGTCGACTTTGACGAAGTTCTTAACCTCAAGTTTCTCATTTTTGGCCGTGGCGGTTTCTTTCTCTTCCTTGTCTTCTCGAACGGGAGGATCTTGTAGCTTGGTCTCCGTCGACGTTGTCGCAGCAGCACTAGGCTTGCCGGAGACAAACTTGTTAAGGGCGTCCAAAAATACGACCGTGGCCTGCGAGCGATTGATTTTTCCGTCGGCCTTCAGCGCGCGCTTGGCTGAGGCTAGCAGAGTCTTTTGCAGATCTATGTAGGAAAGGATCAATCCCGTCAGATCGGCATTCAGCTCGCGTTTTCCGGTACGTACCTCATCCAGCAGGTTCTCCAGCAAATGTGAGCTCTGGGTCATCTCCTTAAAGCTAAAATAAGCTGATCCCCCTTTGAGCGAGTGGATACCACGGAAAATCGTATCGATTGAGTCGCTGGTATAGGAGCCTTCCGCCTCCAAAACAACACTTTCGACATTTCCCAAATGCTCTTCCGCTTCGGCTACGAACTCCTGAAAGATATCGGGTTCGCCGGTCAACGCATAGCTCTCGTCGGTTTCGGTAGCTGCAGACCCAGCGGCCTTTGGCGGGGTGGAGGAGGTTTTAGCTTCTCGTGCCGAGGTGCCAAGGGCCGGCAGTAATAGCACGCACGCCTTCTTGAAGCGCCTTACGAATTGCTGTGCATCTTCGTTCGGAAATGCTTTACGGGTAAGGGCGTCGAAGTAGGAAAGCACCCACTCTCTAAAAAGCATCAGCGGCGGTGCCAATTCTCCAACTGAAGCTTGTGCTAACACGTCCTCGACGAAATGACAGGCTTCCTGAATACCATGCAATCCAATCGATCCAGCATCTCCCTTGAGGCTATGTACGTAGCGTTTAACAAGAGAATCAACATCTTCGTCATCGCTGCTCTTAAACTCACAGTCCAGAAGCCACGACTCAAAATCTTCAAGCTGCATTCTATGATTTTCGATGAACTCGGGCAGGAACCCCGCATCGACCCCAGCGAGGGGGTCTGCCTTAGCACCGGAACTAGCCCCGCCATTCTCGTTCGCAAATTTGATCGCTCCCGAGCCCTCGCAAAGCTGTACAGCTTTCGCTACGAGGTCTTGCAGCTGCGAGAAGAACTGCGCGGCGTCTAGGGTAGATTTAGCTCCCCTCAAGCTGCTCCAAGCGGTGTTGATGCGCTTAGTGGCTTCATTCTGGGGGCTGGTGCTGAGAGCGTCCAGCATTTCACACAGCATCGTGATGCCGACATCGTCGTCCGCTGCGGTCATGATCAATAGCAGCGAGATCTCATTTATCTTCTCGCGATAGGCGGCTTCGATTTTAGACGTGGAGTCAGTCGTCATAGATAACTCTAATGTGCAGTCGAAATAAGTTTTCTTGGACAATCAGATGAGGCAACGTTCACTCGGTCAGCATTGAGTGCGACTCGTGGTACGTCGATCAGATCCTAATGTCCTGTAATAACTAACGGATGAAGCACAGGAAAACTAAAATAGGATTGGTACAAGACCTGATGAGATGAGGATGTCTAGGCTTCAGGCCCAT
This sequence comes from Oligoflexia bacterium, assembly GCA_019694515.1. Classification (GTDB taxonomy): domain Bacteria; phylum Bdellovibrionota_C; class UBA2361; order UBA2361; family JBGSMV01; genus JAIBBU01. Next base: position 128,100 of record JAIBBU010000003.1, read on the forward strand.
GTCACCCCGGAAAAACGGGGGTTTTTGTATATGAAAAATACTCTCAAGTATCTGCGTTAACAGTTCGATGGTTGGATCGAACGCCTGCTCCCGCTTTATTGATTAAAGCAAATTTCCTCAACAGACGATCTATCAACTGCTTATGGATAAATTGGGCGGAAATCCCGGCAAATTGTTCGGGATTGAGTCAGGCAGCCGCATCTTGGGTTGAATGTTCCGTCTGAATTTAGTTTGGGGAGACTATGGAGCTGCAGCAGGACGAGCGCGAACAGGCGCGACTCGCGGGAAGATATCTTACCTTCTCTCTAGCCAAGGAACGTTATGGCTTGGAGATACTGAAAGTCCAGGAAATCATCGGTGTTCCAAATATTACGTGTGTGCCCCGTTGTCCCGCCTTCATTAAAGGTGTGATCAATCTGCGCGGCCGGATCGTGCCGATCATAGATCTACGGCTGAAGTTTGGGTTGGTCGAGGTGCCCTACACCCCAAAAAGCTGCGTGGTAGTCGTTAACATCAATGCCGGCGACCAGGTGATCTCGTTAGGGGTGATCGTCGATACGGTACTTGAAGTCTTGGATTTCAAACCAGCGGAGATTGAAACCGCTCCGAATTACGGCGTACAGGTTAAATCAAATTTTATCGTTGGCATGGGCCGCAAGAATGGCGGCGACCTGAATATCCTAATTGATATTGAGCGCGCCGTTTCAAGCGCTGAAGTGGGCGCGCTGATGCAGGTTACCAAATAGATCTAAGGGGAGAACTACTATGTTTAGCAATATGACCTTAAGAGCCAAGCTATTAACGGCTTCCATCTTGATTGGACTGATTCCGGCAATCTGCATAACCTGGAACGCCAACCGGGCGGTAACGACTTTTCACGAGATATTTCCCTCGCAATTCGAGAATATCGCACGAAGCCTGACGGATACCATTGACCGCAACCTTTTTGAACGTTACGGCGATGTTCAAGCCTTCGGCTACAACGAGGTAGTGCATGACCGCGCCCACTGGTACACGCCTGGCGCCTCCGCGAATCCGATTGTCGAAGCCATGAATAAGTATGTGGTGGCATATGGTCTCTACGACCTAACGCTTTTGGTTGACTTAGAAGGCCGGGTAATCGCGGTCAATGACGTCAATTTTAAGAACGAACCGATTAATACGGCTTATCTGTACGAAAAGAATTTTGCGGAAAGCGGCTGGTTCAAAGACGTGATGGCCGGGAACTATTACACCGCCGGGGCCGGAGCCTTGACCGGAACGGTGATGGAAGATTTCTATGCCGACGAGGATGACGCCAAGATTTACAACAACGAGGGGCTAGTGATTGGCTTCTCGGCTCCCGTCACGGACTCGAGCGGTCAGACCATTGCGGTTTGGAAGAATTTTGCACAGTTTGGATTGGTAGAGAGCATCGTTAAAGACTTCTATTCAAACCTGGCCACGCTCGGGCATAAGAATGTCGAACTCACGTTGCTGAATCGTGGTGGCACCGTCCTGCTTGATTATGATCCGATCAGGACCGGGAAAACCGACATTGTTCGCGATATGAAGGTGCTAGGAAAAGTCAGCTTGGTCGAGAGCGGCTTCGAAGCGGCCAAGGCTGCCATGATCGATGAGTCGGGTGTCAGCCGCTCGCATGAGCCGACCAGTGGAGAAATCCAGGTGGTTGGATATGCCCAGAATCGCGGTGCGCTGGGATTCAAGGGCATGCCCTGGGTGGCCATGGTGCGAGAGAATGAAGAAGCAGTGTTTGGTTTCCTAACCTCGATTGAATATGCAGAGTGGATCATTCTCGGGGTATCTCTGCTTGCGATCGTAATTGCAGGTTTGTGGCTGGCTCGCAACATTACTGGTCCTATTGATCGCGTTTTAAAGGACCTTCGCTTGGGCTCGGACGAGCTACGTTCATCCGCGTCGCAGGTAGCCTCCAGTGCACAATCTCTGGCGCAAGGCGCAACAGAGCAGGCAGCCGCGCTCGAGGAATCGGCCGCTACTCTTGAGGAAGTCTCATCAACCTCTAAACACAATTCCGACAATTCCCAAGCGGCGCTCGGTCTCTCTGAGTGCGTACGCAAGGCATCCGAGAAGGGCTCAGTTTCGATGAATCAGATGACCTCGGCAATGAGCGAGATCAAGACAGCGGCAGACGAGACCGCCCAAATCATTAAAATCATCGATGAGATTGCCTTCCAGACCAATTTGTTGGCGCTGAACGCAGCCGTAGAAGCGGCGCGCGCAGGCGATGCCGGCAAAGGATTTGCGGTCGTGGCAGAGGAGGTCAGAAATCTAGCGCAGCGGAGCGCGAATGCCGCCCGCGAAACAGCCGAGAAGATTAAACGCTCCAAAGACTTGGCGGATAACGGCGTGCGGGTCACAGCTGAAACTTCGACTTCGCTGGGTGAGATTCGCGACAATGCGGTTAAGTCTACCGACTTAGTGAAGGAGATTGCCGCTCAAAGTAGTGAGCAGGCGACCGCCATGGTGCAGTTGAGCACAGCGGTAACGGAGCTCGACAAGGTCACGCAGCAAAATTCTGCAGCTGCTGAAGAGTCCTCAGCCGCAGCCGAAGAACTTACCGCGCAGGCAAATCTGCTTGATCAGATGGTAACAAGACTGGCGGCCACGATCTATGGCGCAAAAGCCGAAGTTCCCAAGACCGTGCGTGCCAGCGTTAGTAAGGCCACAACGCCTGAGCCTAAGAGCGAAGCAGCAACGCCGAAGAGCAGCGTAAAAATCGTGCAGCCCGTGCCCAATGCCAAGCGCGAGCCGTTGATTGAGTTGAAGCCCAGTCAGATTATTCCGCTGGATGATGGCGACTTTCAGGGATTCTAACCGTGAGTAAAATTCTTGTCATTGAAGATGACCAGATTTCGCGCAAGCTCTTGATGAAGACGCTTGAGAAGATGGGTCATGCCGTACTACAGGCCTCAACGGGTGTGCGCGGCTTACATGCGCTGCAGGACAATCCTGATGTGGCGATGATCGTAACAGATCTAATGCTGCCGGAATTGAGCGGGCAGGAGCTGGTGCGCACGATTCGAGGTAATAGCAGCTGGCTGAATCTCCCAATCCTAATGGTCTCGGGAGTTATTCAGTTAAAGGAAATCGTACATATTTTGGAATTAGGAGCTTCGCGATTTTTGCCCAAACCGGTGAACGTCTCCGACTTGAAGGCGTATGTATCGAGCTGCCTGAGCCCAAAGGAAATGGACCGCACTCTCACTGAGGAAGCCGAGTTATCAAGGGAAGTTGAAATATGAACGCTGCTCAGAAAAATGGCGGAATTTTGCTCGAGTCTGGCACGAACGAGGTAGAGTTCTTACTCATAACCTTGGGCTCTCAGCGCTACGGCATTAATGTCTCCAAGATTTGTAATATTCAAGTTTTCGATCCAACCAAGCTGGCGCCACTACCGCTAAAGAATCCGGAAGAACTCGGGCTGCTGGAATTTAGAAACAAAACCATCTCTGTGATCGATCTTAGCGTAGCGCTGCAGTGGAAGCCGCTTGCGGATCAGAGTTTACGCCGTTTGCTGGTGGTAGCGGAGTTCAATCAGCGCACAACCGGATTTGTGGTCGATGCGGTTGACCGCATCGAGCGCTTTAGCTGGTCTAATTTTGAGCCCATCTCCGAAACTACACTGGATGCCGGGGAGACCAGCGTTCTGGGTACGGTGCACACCAGCAATGGTCTAGTCCTGATCCTCGACCTTGAGACGATCTTGGCAAAGTTAGATCCCAGTATGAGTGTGCAGCACTATGCCTCCAGCATTGGGCAGCCCACCTTATCTCGCGACAAGGTGAAAATTTTGCATTGTGATGATTCGCCCTTGATTCAGAAAGTAGTCGCGAAAACTCTGCAGGATGCCGGCTTCTCGGCGTTGACGCAGTGCTCCAATGGAGAGATGGCGCTGAATTACCTGAAGGAACATGGTCCGCAATGTGTCGATATCGTTTTGAGTGACATCGAGATGCCGCGGATGGACGGGCTATCGCTTTGCCGAGCGGTGCGAGAAGAGCTGGCCTGGAAGAATCTTCCGGTGGTTTTCTTCTCCTCTCTGATCACTGATCAAATGCGATCAAAATGCGAAAATGTCGGGGGTAATGGCGCGTTTTCGAAACCCCAGATCAACATGCTGGTGCAGGAGCTGGAGCGGTTGCTCCGAAGCACCGGCAGCTAGATTCGCTGGTTAATATAGGGCAGGTACATTAATGGGCGCTGATCTAATAGGTCCCTTTCGGAACGCCACGATTAGCGTTCTCAGCACCATGGCTGCTACCGTTCCGGTTCCCGGTGAGCCACGCCAGAGTGGTGACGCCGTACATTTCGGCGCTGTCACGGGCTTGATCGGTCTAACGAGTCCCACCGCTCACGGAAATCTGCTCTTAACTTTTGACGAACAAAGCATTCTAAACGTCGTCAGTCGGATGTTCGGGGAACAAATCTTGGCGATCAATCAGGAAGTAATTGATGCGGTTGGCGAGATCACCAATATGGTGTGTGGTGGGGCAAAAAGAGAGCTAGCCGAGCAGGGACTGAAATTCGATATGGCGACCCCTTTGGTCGTAACCGGAAATCACCTGGAACTATTGCATATCTCCAAGTCGCGGATTGTGAGCATTCCATTCAGCACGCCTGAAGGGAAATTCGAGGTCGCGACTACCTTGGAGGTACAAGACTAGGCGGTTGTTATGGCCACGCTTAACTTTGGCGGATTATCGATCGATATATAGATTAAGAAGTAATTTTTGTAACTCGGAAGATTGAACATGTCAGGGCTAGATGCCGTAAATAAGAACATGCCGATTTTGGTGGTCGACGATTTTTCGACGATGCGCCGAATCGTAAAAACGTGTCTCAAGCAGCTTGGATTTGAGAACATAACCGACGCCGAAGACGGAGCTGTAGCACTGTCGAAGCTTCAAAACAGCGAATTCCAGCTGATCATTTCGGACTGGAACATGCCCAACATGATGGGCATCGATCTGCTGAAAGCGGTGCGGGCCGACCAAAAGCTTAAGAGCATTCCATTTCTGATGATCACGGCCGAGGCGCAGAAGGAAAATGTGCTGGAAGCAGCTAAGGCCGGCGTGTCTAATTATATCGTAAAGCCCTTTACCCCTGATCAGCTGCAGTCCAAGTTGACCGCAATCTTTGCCAAGAAAGCTTAAGCATTAAGGAGCGCACGATGAGCTGGAAAACCCCCTTCGTCGTCTACCGTTTTTCAGGCGACAAGCAGGTCACCGAGATATTTGAATGCGAAGATCTTCAGAAGGCCAAGTACTGGATTAAGTACATCGCCGAGCCGGGAGACGTGCTCTGCCGCACGCCGCTCAGCCCTAAGCACTCAAAGAGTAGCGACCGGGCGGAGTATTGGTGCCACAAAGAGCAGAGCGGCCAGGCCGAAACTAATGAAGAGCGTTGGAAGGAGACGCTGAAGCAGACCTGGCCGGATTTCCAATTCCCATCCAAGACCGGCGCATAGTATCAGTCTTTAGGCGCGACCCTGTCATTGCGAGCGGAGCGAAGCAATCCCTAACGCTATGGCGCTCGTTGCTTTCCCCATCTCTGACTAGGAGAGAAAGCCTTTGCACTATCAGGCAAAATGGGAGGGCGGGTTAGACCCTCGATAAGCGTGCGCTCGCAACGACAGCGTTACGCAGCCGGTTTGACTGGGGTGAGCCGTCTTGTTTAGATTTATGATTTGAGCGAGCTGGAAAATGGATCTTAGAATCGAACTTCTGCAGCACGAAGATCAGCCGGCGATCGACTTTTGCTCTCAGTATCTTTCCAATACATGGGAAATCTCTCTTCAAGAAGCGCATGAGCGGCTCGTCAGTTATGCATTAGGTAAAGACAAAGCGTTTTGTGTGATTGCAAAGATCGATGGGTTGGCAGTTGGTATGATGACACTTTTTCCCCGAACGCGCCTAACAACAGATGGTGTCTACGAGCCCTGGAGCGCCGGCTTGTTTGTAACGGAACAATGGAGAAGCCGTGGGATTGGGAGACGGATCCTTGAAGAGATCATTGCCGAGGCCAAACGGAGGGGGTTTCCAAAAATACACCTAGGCACTGATCAAGACCATCTCAAGCGCTGGTATATATCGCTGGGGTGGACTCCTGTGGGGAGAGCTTTCGATGGAGATCACGAATATGAAGTCTTTCAGTATCACCTGGGAGGATAGAGGGGCGGCGCCTGGGACTTAAATTACTCTCTGTACAAAAAAAAGCGCTCGGATGCAAAAGCATCCGAGCGCTGTTGGTTTGTGTTCTTACAGTTCGAAACGGTAAATTAAGTCCGCAGTTACACGGTAGTCGATGATGCGTGTGCCAGTGCTGCGTTCCAACGGGAACTGCCAAGCTGCGCCGGCATCGATGTTATCAGCAATGCGGTAACGAGCGCCGATTGCCATGGTTGTGATGGTTTCGTGATCGGATTCAGATGAGCCAAGATTGAAATAATCTTCGCCTTCATCCGCGATCGGAAGCCGGGTTCCGCCGTTCAAGACGGTAACCATGCCAAATTCCACCAAGGGGTAGAAATTCTCCATCTTGTAGCTGACATGCATGTTCAGGTCGTAGAACGAGCTGTCGTCGTTGTCCAACGGCAGTCTGAGTCCTGTGCCAACGATGAAGTTCCAGTTACAGGAAGTTGTCCCGTAGCTGAAGAACGGATTGAAAAGTCCGTCGCCATGACCTTGTAGTACTTTCTTCTGGCCTGACGGAATTTCATAGGTCAATCCGCCGGTTAGAATCGAATCCTCGCTGCGGAAGAAGGAGTACTTCGCGCCGCCGGTGATGTTCGCAAAACCAGTGTCCTGTGGAACAACACCATCAGGATTCAGATCGACGAAGCCGTCTTTGACAGCAATAATCGAAAGATCATCACTGACCTTGAAACGCGCTTGCAGAGCCCAGATCGTTGCGTCTCCGCCGCCCGTCACGAATTTATCGTCGAGCTTGTGGTAAACGTACAACGGTTTCAGTTCGGTGCTGTGACGCGGATCTTCAAACACTACCGGATGTGTCACAGGGGAAATCATGTCGTCCAGGGGAGTAGCAACGGCTTTGTTGCCGCTCACTCCGAGCGCCGCACCGCAGAGCAGGGCAGCTGCTAATATTCTAATTCGCATAAGTCTAAATCCTCCTAAGCAAAACAACGCGTCACGAATTGACGCGCGAGTTAACTGTAACAATCCCCGCGCGGAATTTCACCCCACGAAAGGTTGATCTTACGGTTCAGGTAAGCGCATCTTCTGAGAGCAATAGAAAGTTGAGCATTATGCTCAATGATGACAGTGCATCTCCTGATGACCGTGAGTTGTATGATGCGGTTGAAGGTGCGTCAGCAGAGAAAAAAATCCGGCGCTGAGGAGCAGCACAGCTGTAACACGCGGCACATATGCGCCGAGACGCGAAAGCAATGCGCGCGCAAAGACTCCGAGGCTTAACATGGCCGGCAGAGTGCCAACCCAAAATGTCGCCATAATGCCCGCTCCGGTAGCAACGGCGCCTGAGGCAGCCGCGAGTGCTACAAAGGTATAGAGCCACCCGCATGGGAGCAAAGTCGTGAAGAGGCCGATAGCGAAAGGTTTGCTCCAAGCGGGTAAGCGATCGGATTTAATCAGCGTGGTCAGCAGTTTTCCAATATACGGTGTTTGAAAACTGCCCGCGGATCCGTTTTTGGCCCCAAATACAGACGGAATTAGGGCTTTAATGCCCCAATAAATCATTAGTACGCCCATTACCAAGGCGCTAATGCGCTGTACGCCCCAAATCAATCCAACCGAGTCGAGATTCCCTCCGATCCATCCTGCGATCACTCCGAGACACAAATAGGTCGTGAGGCGGCCAAAGCTGTATCCCAGATGGGCACGCCAACCTGATCGTTCAGCTGAATAAAGCGTCACAAAACCGCCGCACATTCCCACACAATGGGCACTTCCCAGCAAGCTGGCCATCAGGACGGCAAGTGTGTTCATGCCAACAATTATTGCACAAGCGATATTGCGGGGGTAGTTTGGTGCTGAGATGACTGCTTCAGCTTACAGATCGTCTTCAACCGAGTATTGAATGCGTCACAGTTATGACTGAGCCGGCCCCTGTCTGTCCCATACCCGGGCAACGCACGGTGTGTAAGCACTGTGGTTTGGCCTTGCCTGAACAGGCTTCTGAATTCTGTTGTTCCGGCTGCAAGGCGGTGTACGAGATTTTGCACGAATATGGACTGCAAAACTTTTACCGGCTGCGCGAACGTGGCGGGGCTTGGAGCACTAAGCCAGTTAGTGCCTCGCATCGTAAGTTCGATTATTTGGACGGAACCGACGCGCATGCGGAGTTCGTGGGAGAGGAAGGCGGCGGCATTCTGCGTGCACGCGTCTTCTTGGAGGGCTTACACTGTTCCGCTTGTGTTTGGCTGCTTGAACAGCTACCGAAGATTCATCCCGGGCTGCTTGAGTTGAGAGTGAATTTTGTACGGGGCTCAGCTGAGATAGTTTTTGATTCCAAGGTCACAAAGCTTTCCGCCATCGCTGCGCGCCTGAGTTCCCTGGGCTACACTCCATATCCGATTGGAGTAAACGGTGCTGAGAAAAATGTTCCCCGGGCCGATCGCAGGCTTCTGACACAGCTTGGTGTGGCTGGCTTTTGCGCTTCCAATACGATGTTGCTTGCAATTGGCCGTTATCAAGGCCTCTTCACCGGCATGGACAGCGACATTAATAGTCTCTTCGCCTGGATCAGCATGCTGCTCTCGTTGCCGGTAATATTTTTTTCGGCGCTACCATTCTTTCGCGCAGCCTGGAGCGGACTAAAGCTGGGCCGTTTGCATATCGACTTGCCGCTTTCAATCGCCATTATCGGCGGTTTCGTACCGAGTGCATTTAATACGATTAGAGGCGCGGGAGAGATCTATTTTGATACCATTACGGCGCTGGTGTTCTTGCTATTGGCAGGGCGCTGGATGCAGCGCCGTTCGTTAGGTGCCGCGCTCGATCGTTCCGCAATGCTCTCTGCTCTAGCACCTCGAACTGCGCAACGTATTCGGGGTGGAGCAGTGCAAGAGGTGCTGATCGAGGCATTGCAGCCTGGCGATATTGTAAGGTTGACTGACGGTGACATCGTGCCCGCTGATGGTTTGGTACATAAGGGCACCGCGCTGATCGATCCGTCCTTATTGACCGGAGAATCTATGCCCATCACATTGGGTGAGCGGGCCCGGGTCTTCGCCGGAACCCGCAGCGTTGGCAGCCAGTTCGAACTGCTCGTGGAGCGGCAATTTGCACAGTCGCGTATCGCGGAAATTGTTAACCTAGTGCATTCGGCTGCGCAATCCAAGGCACCGATCGTACAGCTAACTGATAAGATTGGCGCCTGGTTTGTAGCGGCCGTCTTGGTGTTAAGTGTGGTTACGTTCGTTGTCTGGCTTCCGGCAGGCGGCTTTACGGCGTTAGATCGAGTCATCGCGCTATTGGTTGTGACCTGCCCGTGTGCCGTGGGCATCGCGACTCCGATTACATTGAGCTTGGCTTTTGCCCGTGCAGCCGCATCCGGAATTCTAATCAAGAGTCAGGATGCGATCGATCTGGCTTGTCAGGTTAAGTCGATTTATTTGGACAAGACCGGAACCTTGACACGAGGACAGATGCACTTGCGGGCCTACCGCGTTGCACCCGCAATGGTCTCTGATTTGGCGCTGCTCCGCAGCGCCGTACAGGGGCTTGAGGCGGGCTCGCACCATCCTGTCGCGGCTGCGCTGGCGCTCGGTTTTGCCGGGGACATCGAAGCCCTTGCACTTCGTAATCGCACGGAAGAAGCGGGCCGCGGAGTAACCGCCGTCGATCAGAGCGGTACACGCTGGACCCTGGGCTCGGAAGCTTTCTCCAGAACGAGCGGCGTGGCAGAGCGGGGTCTTTTCTCTGAAGCAGAGTTAACGGGGCAGGAGGCTCTGACCGTTGTGTCGTTAGTACGCAACGAGAAATTAGCCGCTCAATTTTTGGTGGGAGATGTGATCCGCGATGAGAGTCCTGAGGTAGTCGCGAAACTTCGCCGCATGGGAATGGAACTGTTCTTGGTATCTGGGGACAGTGTGCTGCCCACACGGTTGGTAGGACGCCAGCTCAAGTTTCCTGAAACCCATGTATTTGCGGAGGTCTCCCCCGAGGAGAAAAGTCTGCTGGTGTCTAGGGCTACTGCACAGCAAACCACCGCGATGGTGGGGGACGGGATCAATGACGCTGTGGCACTAAAGTCAGCCTCGCTCGGGATTGGGTTGCGAGGCGGTGCCGAGGCGTGTCTAAGAGTTGCCGACGTTTTTCTAGCCAAAGCGGATTTAACTAGCCTCTTAGATTTCTTTGAGGGATCCCGACGTACCCTAGGCATTGTAAGGCGTGGTCTTCTTATCTCAATCTTCTATAATGGAGCAGGAGCTGCACTGGCTGTCGCTGGTCTAGTCGGGCCGCTTGTAGCAGCTTTGGTAATGCCGATCAGCTCTCTGACTGTGATCTCATTAGCAATCATGAGTAAAAGCTTCAACGTGGCGCCGCTCAGGTCGAACAAGGTGTAGGCTAAATGGAGATCGTTTACCTGCTAGTCCCAGTATCGGTTTTATTAGCATTGGCGTTTCTGCTCGCTTACATCTGGTCTGTGCGGGGCGGACAACTTGAAGATCTTAACACTCCCGCGCTGCGTATGTTGCACGACGATGAACCTAGCGCGGAACGCAAGGCCGTGGACAAAATTCCGCATCGTTGAGTGCCGCGCTCAACAAGAATATTTTTGGCGTTAACACCTCCAGGTTAACTGCATCTTACAATCGAATCTTGATCGGATTAACCATACTGGTGAATACTCGTTCTAAGGCAGCTGCCTGAGAGCATCTCCAGCTTGGATCTGCTTTTAGCGCTGTATCAATCGGTGGCACATCAGTGCGCCGATCGACCACCAGGGGGCTTCAAGGTACGGTTACTAGTCCCCCCGCTTAGTTACGATTTACATATTTCTTTCGGCGGAGAACGTCTTGGACACACGGGTAGAACGATTCAACTACGATGATAAGGTTGTAAGGCAGTTTGTTTTGGTCACTCTCCTCTGGGGGGTGGTGGGAATGCTGGTGGGGGTAATCATTGCTCTGCAGCTAGTGTTTCCAGAGCTTAACTTTGGATTGCCCTGGCTTAGTTTCGGACGGTTGCGACCGCTGCACACCAATGCAGTGATCTTCGCCTTTGCCGGCAATACAATTTTCGCCGGTATTTACTACTCCACCCAGCGCTTGCTCAAAGCCCGCATGTTCAGTGACTTTTTGAGCAGGGTGCACTTCTGGGGCTGGCAGCTAATCATCGTATCCGCAGCGGTCACCCTAGTATCAGGCATAACCGTTTCAAAAGAGTACGCTGAGCTCGAGTGGCCGATCGACATTGCAATTACCCTAATTTGGGTTGTGTTCGCGATTAACTTCTTCGGCACGATAATCAAGCGCCGCGAGAAGCACATCTACGTAGCATTGTGGTTCTATATCGCTACGATCGTAACGGTGGCGGTTCTGCATATCTTCAATTCCTTGGAGATTCCAGTTTCATTCCTAAAGAGCTACTCGGTATATGCCGGTGTACAGGATGGCTTGGTGCAGTGGTGGTATGGGCATAACGCCGTCGCTTTCTTCTTAACTACCCCGTTCTTGGGACTGATGTACTACTTTATGCCGAAAGCCGCCGAACGGCCGGTTTATTCTTACCGCCTTTCGATCGTGCACTTCTGGTCGCTTGTTTTCCTCTATATCTGGGCGGGACCGCATCATCTGCTGAATACTTCGCTCCCCGAATGGGCTCAGACCACCGGCATGCTCTTTTCCTTGATGCTGATTGCGCCGTCTTGGGGCGGCATGATCAACGGTCTGCTGACGTTGCGCGGCGCATGGGACAAGCTCCGAGCTGATCCGATTCTTAAATTCATGGTGGTGGGCATTACCTTCTACGGTATGTCGACCTTCGAGGGCCCTATGATGTCAGTGCGTTCGATCAACGCGCTTTCACACTACACTGATTATACGATCGGACACGTGCATGGCGGCGCCTTGGGTTGGAACGGCTTTATTGCCTTCGGTATGATTTACTACCTCCTGCCGAAGCTTTGGAAAGTTCCAGTTTTCAGTAAGAAGTTGATGATGGCCCATTTCTGGACGGCCACCATCGGGATCGTGCTGTATGTCACTTCAATGTGGACGGCCGGAATCACTCAGGGGCTGATGTGGCGAGCCTTCACACCCGAGGGTGTACTTAAGTATCCCGATTTCATCTCGACGGTGGTGAAGTTACAGCCTTTCTACCTAACACGCGTGCTAGGCGGGGTGCTGTATTTAACCGGCCTATTGATCATGGTGTACAACGTGGCAAAAACTTTGGCCGCTTCCAAAGCTGCCAATGCTGATCTGTCGGATGTCGAAGCTTCAGCTCCGGCCTTGGTAGCGCATGATTCACATGAGCACACCTGGCATCAGCGCCTTGAGGGTAAGCCGGTGTTGTTCACTGTTCTGGTTCTTCTGGCAATTCTAGTCGGCGGTATCGTTGAGATCGTGCCGATGATTGCGGTGGCTAGCAACATTCCGACAATTGCTTCGGTGAAGCCCTATAGCCCCTTGGAACTCGAAGGGCGGGATATCTACATCCGCGAAGGCTGCTACACCTGTCACTCCCAGATGGTTCGGCCATTCCGGGAAGAGGTGGCGCGCTATGGAGAGTACTCTAAGAGCGGTGAATTCGTTTATGACCATCCGTTCCAGTTTGGTTCGAAGCGTACCGGTCCGGACTTGCACCGCGTCGGAGGGAAGTATCCGAATATGTGGCACTTCCAGCACTTCAAAGCCCCGGCCGATGTCACCAAGGGTTCGATCATGCCGCCTTATCCGTGGCTGTACTCGAATGACCTCGGCACCAGTCTGACCTCTAAGAAGTTATCGGTAATGAAGACACTTGGTGTCCCATATAGCGAGTCCGAAATTTCCGGAGCTGTGGATGCTCTGAATGCCCAGGCTAAACAGGTCGCGGATGCCCTGTTCCGTGAGGGCGTAGCGCATGACGAAACGCTTTACCGTAAAGAGGTGATCGCGTTGATTGCATACATTCAGCGGCTCGGTACCGATATCAAGGCCAAGTAAATATGAAAGATTTACTTCAGCCGGTTTTGGTATCGAATTGGACGATTTGTATTACGCCAATCTTCCTAATGTTCTTTGTTGCCGCCTGTTGGTGGATCTTTCGCCGGGAGCGTGCCTCGCTTTATAAAACCATCGAGCGCATGCCCCTTGGCGATGACGATTAGAAAGGTTGAATTGATTAAATTTTTTGAGCGGAGACGACGATGAAGAAGGACGAACTTCGGGGCCATAATTTCGACGGGATTGAGGAATATGACAATTCGCTCCCGCGCTGGTGGGTCTGGTTGTTTATAATTACGATTGTCTTTAGCGTAATTTATCCGTTCTATTATGATTTTGGTCCGGGGCAGTTTGCTCCGGAGACCGTGGATGCCGAGATGGCGGCTTTAGCGCAATTGCGGCAGGCCAGCGGCGGGGCGACTGGCGGCGTGCTCGATGAAAGCGCGCTACTTAAGTTGGCCTCGAACGGTGCCACGGTTTCCCAAGGATCTGCGGTTTTTACGGCTAAATGCGTGGTGTGCCACGGCGCCCAAGGGCAGGGACTTATCGGACCGAATTTGACCGACAACTACTGGATCCATGGTGGAAAGATTACCGATATTCACAATGTCGTTACGAACGGCGTGCTTGAAAAGGGCATGTTGGCATGGAAGGATCAGTTGACTGCCGACGAGCTTAACTCGGTCGTCGCGTTTGTTTGGTCAATTCGGGGAACGACGCCTCCTAATCCTAAGGCACCGCAGGGCGACGCAGTTAGCCCTTAACGATAAGGTAGTAAATGGATGACCATTTTCGTGAAACCCTGTACACGATCGATACGAAAGGCAGGAGAAAATGGGTCTATGCCCATCTTGTAGCGGGTAAGTTCATCAAGAGCAGGGCCGTTGTCGCCTACCTGCTAATGGCGCTTTACCTTTTGATGCCCTGGATTTCGATCAACGGCAAGCAGGGGGTCTTGCTTAACATCTATGAGCGGCGCTTTATTTTCTTTGGGCTCGAACTTTGGGCCACAGACACAATCTTCCTTTTTCTAACGCTCGGTTTTTTCGCGATCACGCTGTTTTTTGTAACGGCGATGCTGGGGCGGCTTTGGTGCGGGTGGGCCTGTCCAGAAACGGTCTTTTTGGAGTTTTTATTCCGTCCGATAGAGCGGTTGATTGAGGGACCCCCTGCCAAGCGTATCCGATTGGATCAGCAGCCTTGGAATTTCGAAAAGATATTTAAAAAGGGCCTTAAGCATCTGCTTTGTGCAGCTTTTGCCTGGGTGCTAGCCAGCACCGCGTTGGCTTATTTCATTGGTCGCGAACCCTTGCTCGCCATGATGGAGGGATCACCGCTCGATCATCTGGGCCCGTTCGTCATGACCCTGATCCTAATGGGTGTCATGGGATTTCAGTTCGGTTGGTTTAGGGAACAGTTTTGCACCGTACTTTGTCCTTATGCGCGATTCCAATCGGTGATGATGGATCAAGATTCGCTCGTCATCGGATATGATCCCGGTAGAGGTGAACCGCGCGGTAAGGCAGCTAGGGGAGCTAAGGAACCGGACAATGGTGACTGTATTGATTGTGGACTATGTGTGCGGGTCTGCCCCACTGGTATCGACATTCGCAATGGTTTGCAACTCGAATGTGTGGCATGCGCTGCCTGTGTTGATGCCTGCAATTCGATCATGGACAAGATGGGTTGGGCGCGCGGCCTGATTCGCTATGATACCGAGAATCGACTGCAGGGCCGTACTACCCATTTCCTTCGACCCCGGTTGTTTGTATATGCCACTCTGCTGGTGCTGTACCTGTCGGCTTTCGGCTATTTTCTCTCGGTCCGGCAGCCCGATGACCTGGAAGTGGTGCGCGCCACCAAGGAAACGCCATTTACGATCGCTGAAAATGTGATTACCAATCACTTTACTATGCGGCTCTCAAATAAAAGCGATCGGCCGATGAACTTCAAACTGGCGCCGGCCGCGGATCCGCGTTTTGAAGTGGTTTTGCCGCTAACTGAAACGGTTGTTATGCCCGGCAAAATTCAAGAGCTGCCGCTATTTGTGCGCTTCGGGCGGGGCGTGCTAGATCATGGCAAAGGAGCGCTCGATATAACAGTATCGCGAGACGGTGCTCCAGACCGGGTGTTGAAAGCTAAACTGTTAGGTCCGAATGAATAAATCGTGGGTAGAAAGGGGACTACACTGGCCGCTTGGAATTGTGACCTTCTTTCTGCTCTTGGCCGCATTTAATGTTTACGTCGGATGGGCGGCGTATCATAGCCGAACCACTTATATAGAAGATGGACCCTACGAAAAGGGGCTGGCCTACGAGAATACTATTGAGGATCTCCAGCGAGCAAAGGATTCTGGAGTTCAGGTCAAATACGCGATCTCACCAGCGGACAGCGCGGGGATGCGGCAAGTTAGCTTAACACTTCTGGACGCGCAGCAGCGTCCCGTATCCGGCGCTGAGGTAGAGCTATCTGTATTGCGTCTGTCGGATGGTTCGCTTGATCGCAGTGCCGCTTTGCAGGCGGAAGGTGATGGGTATCGGGCCACAATGCATCTGCCCCTTAGTGGGCTTTGGCTGTTTCGATTAACGATCCGGCTAGATCAGCGGTCGCTGGCGTTTGAATCCAAGCAGATGCTTTCTTAGTACGCAGCGCGGCTCGAGCGTTTCTTCAAATCCGATTCAGACTGCTTAACGTATTGTATTTCCTCTATATTTTCTGTGTAGCGCGAGAATCATTAACGCCCGCTGCTAAGCTCGGTCGCTTGAGTTTTGCACATAACTATGTGAAGTCAGGAATCTGCTATGAATTCGCCTCAGCGTATAAGTTCGCCGATCAATACCGGCCCGGAGGAGACCGATTATTCGTCGTCCCTCGCGCAGTTGGCACCGCTGATGGAGCAGTACCGCCAGGATCTCAAATCGAAGGTTGCTCCCGGTGAATGCTTCAATCCCATTAGTCCAGTTCTGGTGGCGTTGATCCCGCATGTGCAAAGTTGCACCCGTGCTGCCCTGATCGAAGGACTCTTCGGTGCGGAGTCTGCACAGTCGCTGTACGAAGCCAATCGCATCTTCCACTACTCGACACTGCCGGAACTAGCGCAGCGCGAAGTAGCTAGTATATTGCAGAATGCATTTGCGCGGGTCGATATGCGATTGGCGATACGGCAGATTGATCCAACCGCGAATAAGCGCGACCATTTTACAAAGCCGCCCATGAGCCTCGAGCCTGTGCTGCGTAACTTCTCCCTCGACGGACTGCTATCCTATCAGACCGCGCAGCTTTTTAGTGATCAGCTTTCTCAACAGTGTCAGTCTTCTGCAAACTATGGTGTCGAGCTGCGAGAGACCGGACCCGGAAGGTTTAAGGTTGATGTAGTATTCTCACCTTCTCTAGCCGGAGTAATTGGACGGGAAGCACGGCAGGCTTTGAGGTCCATTCTTACCTTGATGCATCGCGCTAATCTTGCCGTTGATTTATTTGCTGCGTTGGATTTGGAACTTAGCGCGCCTGTGCTGCGAGCGATACTGCGTGATCCCCGCGATCCTTGGAAGATGCTTGAAATCAGGGAGGTCAGGAATCAGATTGCGCTGCACCAGGCATTTAACGACGAATACCCCGAGGCTACTCAGGAGCAGCGCCAATGGGCGTTCGCAAATCTTCTAGGCTCGCGTGCTCCGCTGCGCCGTCTTGCCGAAAAGTTACGACCCACTCCAGAAGTTTCGTCTGAGGCGGAGGCGACAGCGGAAACGCCGACGCTAAAGAGGTTAGATTATCGCACTGCTTTTATCGAGGGCATTGCCGGACTTTTACGCCAGGGGTACCCGGAGTTGGCCGACCTGAAACAGGTGTCTCGGCGCTTTTATGCTTTACACGCGCGCGGATGCTCTTATACGGAGATCGCGGCGGTGCTGCTGACTGAAATTGACAAAGCTCCCGGGGAGCGCCGTTCTCCGTTTGATCTGGCTGAAGAAATTTATCTAGCGCGGCTGAGAGGAGTTGCCCCGAGCACCGGGCAAAAACCAGCGATTAGTGTGGAGGTAGTGCCACCAAAAGATGATCCGGAGCCTGAATCCTCGACGATTGCGGCCTTTGAACCTGCCGGAGGGAGCTCCTTCTCGAAGTGGTTCGAGGGACTTGATACAGACTCTAAGCGCGTAATCGGGGCGAGATTGTTTAGGGTCGAACAGGGCAACTTCGGCGATTATGATCGGGTAGCGCGAGGGAAGGAACCGCTTTTCGAGCTACGCTGGCCTGGCAAGCGTTATGATTTCCGGATCTATTTTTGTCTGCCTTCGCCAAACGAAGTGGTGGTGCTTTATGGCGGAACTAAAGATACACAGGAACGCGACATTCGGCGCGCGCTGGAGCTCTATCAGGAATATCAGGGCATGAATGGCGGAGCATCCCTCAGGCCGTTGGTTTAGCTGCGGTACAATCGCACGGCAAAACCGCGCTCACGGCTACACGAGTTATGCGATTTGAGTATGAAGTTCCTGCAAGGATGATTTGAACTGTCATTGCGAGCGGAGCGAAAGCCTGCCTCGCGTTCTAGCCGCGCAGCGACCAGTCGATCTCGGCAAGGCCCTTATCCTTGAGAAACTGATTCGCTTTTATGAAGTGGCCGCAGCCAAAAAATCCGCGCGAGGCCGAGAGCGGCGAAGGATGTGGAGATTCTAATACCAGATGCCTGGAGCGATCGATAAATGCACATTTCTTCTGAGCATAGGCACCCCATAACATGAACACCAGATTGGTTCGATGCAGCGCAAGTTCATGAATCACCCGATCGGTAAACCGCTCCCAACCGCGGTTGGCATGTGAACCGGCCCGCCCGGCTTCAACCGTCAGTACTGCGTTTAGCAGCAGTACTCCCTGCGCAGCCCATTGTTCGAGGCAACCAAAATGGCGATCAAATTCGACGCCGAGTTCATTTTTAATCTCTTTGAAGATATTCTGAAGCGAAGGCGGTGGCTCAATGCCTGGTTTTACCGAGAATGATAAGCCATGAGCCTGGTTAGGGCCGTGATAGGGATCCTGCCCGACGATTACGACTTTGACCGCGGAGAAGTCGGTAAAATGGAGCGCGTTGAAAACCTCCGAGTTGCGGGGATAAATCAATTTACCGGCGGCGCGCTCTCTTTCGACAGTCGCAATCAGCTCTTTAAAATACGGTTGATCCCGCTCGCCATGCAGGACTTCTTTCCATGTTAGAGGCTCGTGGTCAATCGCAGCTGCTGAATTCTCCATAGACGTTAATTTGGTTTGTACCATAAATCATACGAAAATGAAGCTTTGGGTCCGGGTGGGCGGTGTCAGGCCAGTTGAGTTGCGTTAAGGAGGCGCGACTGCAGCTCGGCATGGTCGAAGTAGCCCTTGAGCGTTTTCAGGGTCTGAATGACATAATCCAATATCGCCATCCAATCCACCTGATCCCCGTAGCGATTGATTATTAGACTGACACCGGTGAATACAATCGGAGCTAATAGCGCGGGCAAGATTCCCTCGACTTCGATACCGGGCAGCAATTTTACTAAGATCCAGAAAATCAATCCGTTCGTTAGAAAGAGAAATGCGGCGCGGGTAGTAAAATGGTCGGGAACGCTGAAGAAAAGGGCAGCATCCCAATATTTTGAATTTACAAAGGCGAGGGCTACTACGATCAGCAGAGCGCCGAATGGACTGCTTACCGAGAGCCGCGGAATCAGCAGACACGTAATTAACATCGCTACAGTCTGCAAGAACCAATAGCTTATATTAAGCGAGAACAGCGCCGGTAAATGGTTGGCTACCTCAGGCATTTTGAGAGTCGTCCGCCCGATACTATTCGTGGGCCTGTGGAATCATCTTCTCAAACTGCTTCAGCCCCTCCTGGATCTTATTCAGATCAATCTCGCCGTTATCAGTCTTGAAGCTGACCGGCGGAGGATTGGTGGAGGGTGTCACGATTGCAAAGAGCACGCTTAGTACGATTCCGGCAATTATGCTGACAACGATCGTTACCGCAAAATAGGGGAGTCGCTTGGCTTCCGGCACGCCGGTCATCACCGGGATGGCGTTCCAGATCAAATACAAGCCATACAAGCCGCCAACCAAAGCTAACAATCCGTTGATGCCCAATGATGGCAGGATGTTGAAAAGCCCGGCGATGTAGCTGGGGGTCGCAGCAAAAGCAACCATCTTCAAACAGGAGACGAGGTTGGTTGAGCCTTCAAATTTGGGCGCAAGCTTGTCTGCGATGAACGCGAAGAGGTAAGCCCCGACGAGACTCATAACAAAAGCCATTAGCTGGCCGCCAAATGCCGACACTATCCCCGGCCGAAACGTTCCAATGAAGGGAACATGCTTGCCAAAAATCACTAGCCCCAAAAATCCGCACAATGCAGGGAGCCCGGCCATCGGCAAAATCCAGCGCTTGTAAAGCTCTGGGATACCCATTGAATCGTTCTTCAGGTCCTGCCAAACCGTGGTCGGATTGAAGAGGATGGCTTTGCTACGCGCAATCAGCCATTGCCAATCAATTGGTCCGCCGTTGGAGGAGCCGCCTGAAGTTGAATTGGAGGAGTTGGTCGAACCGAGATCTTGCGCGAAATTCATAGCCGGCTCCTAAGCCGAAAAATAAGTTATTCCGGGGATTTACTACGTAAAGGCGGGAAATACAAGTTCTTTATCCGGGCAGCCAGCGGACGGGCAGCGGCAACGTGATACTGATGGAAGTAAAGGTCCGCCGAGCTAGTGATATTGTATATCTCCAGCTCGGCGCGGGGGTGCGTTAGTTTTTTAGCACGCCATTAAAGGTAAAATTAGAGGTTTTCCCGGCTTTGTCGGTAACCTGTGCGGTGCCATGGATCTTTTTCCCCTTGAGCACCCCGTTCCAGACCAGTTTGTTGCCGTCTTTATTGGTGGTGCTGGCGTTAAAGCGGGTCTTTTTGCCATCCAAGCTTGAGGCATACTCAGCGGCCCGGTAGCCCTGCTTATCCCAGTTTAGGCTGTGAAACTTGCCATCTTTAAACTCGAAGCTATCCGGATCGCCCTTTTTCTTGCCATCCATGACCGTGGCCCCGGTGTAGGATTTCCCATCTAGGGTGTTAGGTGTGGCAGCTAAGACAGGGACGGAGATCAAACAGGCCGCGGTAAGCAGAGTAATCAATAAGCGCGCTTTCATAATTGGTGTGCTCCTAAATAAGCCGACTTAGGCGCATACTAGTCGCCCCGACAGCTGGGCACAAGTATTTGCCCAGCTCCAGTGATTCATGGGGTGCAGATCCAAAGCGACACTCAGGATAATCTTGGCAGAATGGGAAAAAGGGGTTAGACGAAGGCTTCTTCGGCGCCGGCGCCACCCACTGCGATCTTACCTTCAGCTTCCAGACGCCGCACAATATCGACAATGCCTTGCTGCGCCTTCTCCACGTCTTTGAGTTTAACGGGTCCGAGCGCCTCCAAGTCCTCGTTGATCATTTGGGCCGCACGTTGCGAAACGTTTCTGAAGAGCAGGTCTTTGAGATCTGGGCTGGCGGTCTTCAATGACAAGACCAACTGATCGCGCGGCACTTCCTTGAGCACAGCCTGGATACCCTTATCGTCGATCTTCTTAACATCCTCGAAGGTGAACATCAGGTTGCGAATCTGTTCGGCCAGATCCGGATACATCTCTTCAATTTCGGTAAGGATGCGCTCCTCGTTCGTGCGATCAACGAAGTTCAGGATATCTGCGGCGGATTTGGGTCCTACGACTTCCTCTTCGTTCGAACCGGTGACACGCAGCTGTGCACGCAATACTTCGCGCACCTCATCCACCACATCACCTTTGACATTATTCAGATTGGCGATGCGAATCAAAATATCCGTTTGTCCCTCCTCGGCCAGCGTCTGCAAGACCTTGGCGGCTTGATCCGGGTTCATCTTGGTCATCAGGAAGGCGACGGTCTGGGGATGCTCAGCGGAGATGAAGGCGTTGAGAATTTTTTCAGGTACGTCGGCAAGGATGGCGCTGATCGGCTCCTTGCGTGCGCCGGTAATATATTCGAGGAGTCCCTGTCCCTCGGCGTCACCGAAGGCTTCGGCGATAACTTCCTTGGCGAATTCGCGGCCGTCGACCAGCACGTTCGAGCCGCCCTTCATCATGTTCATGAATTCGCGGGTTACTTCGAACTGCGATTCGCGGTCGACTTCCGACACCGCCATGAAAGCGCGGCTGATACGCTTGACTTCCTGTTCGTTGAGGTGCTGCAGTACCTCTGACGCTAGCTCCTTACCTAAGGTAAGAAGGGTCAGGGCTGCTTTCTCAACGTTGGTAAAGTTTCGTTTGCCTGCTGGCACCTATTACACTCCTTGCTCTAGGATATTCAGATGACGATTAGGGTCCGGTGGTCGCCTGAAAATCGAGTCGGCTAACTAGTTGATATTATGAATAAACCCGCTAATCCTTCGCCAGCGCTGACAGTCTCGATTGAGAGTTTCTCTTATCGCAAGGGTCTCCCGGCTCCTCCCACCGAGCATGGAGGGGGCTTTGTTTTCGATTGCCGCTGCGTCCCAAACCCTGGGCGCGAAGAGCGTTTTAAGGCTCTGACCGGCCAGAACCAGGCGGTGGCGGATTACCTTAGGGAGCGCAGCGAGGCTAGCGCCTTTGAACTACACTGCTTCGCGTTGATCGAGCAGGCCGTTAGTAGCTACCTTGAACGCGGTTTCAATAGTCTGGAAGTGGCTTTCGGCTGCACGGGAGGTCAGCATCGCTCAGTGTATTTTGCCGAGAAATTAGCCGCCAAGTTGCAGAGTGTTAAGAATGTCACAGTTAAACTCTCGCACCGGGATATGCCGCGCTGAACTATGAAGGCCATGATTTTAGCAGCGGGATTTGGCACACGCTTAGGCGCGATCGGGAAGACTACCCCTAAGTGCCTGGTTGAGGCGGGCGGCAAGGCCATGCTTGAGCATGTCGCTCAACGCCTGAAGCTGGCCGGCGTTACCGAACTTGTGATCAATCTTCATCACCTCGGAGATCAGGTTAAAAGTTTTGTAGAACGCCGTGGGAATTTCGGTGTGCAAGTCACCTTCTCGCATGAAGCCACGATTCTGGGCACGGGCGGCGGTATCAAGGCCGCCAGGAAATTCCTGGCCGATGCCCCGTACTTTTTGGTGCATAACGGGGATGTCTATTCTGAATTCGATCTCGCGGCATTAGCACAGACGCATGTTGCTACTCGCGCCTTGGCAACACTAGCTGTGATGACGCGGGAAACCAGTCGTCCGTTGCTCTTTACACCGGAGGGTAGGTTGGCTGGGTGGCAAGGGGGGACGGGCAGTTCGGAAATTATCGGAGACGAAAGTACCTTGATCAAACGCGCCTTCAGCGGGATTCATATTCTCTCGCGTGAAATTTTTGAGTACATGGATCAGCAGTCCGGCGAGTTTTCTATTATCTCGACCTACATGCGGGCGGTGAAGGCCGGTGCACAAATCGCTGCGTGTGAAACCGGCAATAGTTTTTGGATTGATATTGGAACTCCCGAAAAGCTGCAGGAATTGCGGCGGCGACTGGGCTAAGGCGCGTGTCTTACTGCTCGTAAGAAACCTTTACAATTATCTAGAGACAAAGCCTACATCGACATAATGTTAGGGGTTGCTTCACCCTCGCCAAGCTCGGGTTCGCAATGACAGAAGGTAACATCCATAATTGCGAGCGGAGCGAAAGCCTGCCTCCGCTTATGCCTGAACGCGCCCCCTGTCAATACAAGCTCCTGTCAATGCGAGCCCCTGTCATTGCGAGCGGAGCGAAGCAAACCCTAACTTTAAGTCGTAATGGTCTCTGGGCTGAAAAAGTTAGGAGAATTTTCTGCGCATCTTCTAACCAGTAGCCGTAGTCTTACTGCTCGTAGGAAACCTTTACAATTATCTAGAGACAAAGCCTACATCGACATAATGTTAGGGGTTGCTTCGCCCTCGCCAAGCTCGGGTTCGCAATGACATAAGGTAACATCCATAATTGCGAGCATAGCGAGGTAATCCCTGTGTAACCCGGACCGCAATGATCGGAAATCGCTCCTCGAATTCTGCCGCAGCAAAAACCGCGGCAGAGCTTTTCTTCCCGTGCCAAGCTCCCTTCAAACCCCATATTTCGCTTTGAGCCGCGCCAGTAAATTGCAGGCCTCAGGCGGATTCTCTGTCAGGAGTCGCGCAAAATCTTTGGTATCTTCGTTGAAGGTGCGAAAGATATCGGAATCCATTTTTCCGGCGTCAACCTGCGCCTGCAACAACCCGTGCAGCTCCATCTGCTTCCGGGCCGCGTCCACGATGGTGCAGTCTTTACCACCAAAATCTGCAGCATATACCTTATATCCTCCGACCTCTTTACCCGTGTCCGGCGCTGTGTGTTTGCGGAGTAGATCAGCAATCTCTGACTGTGCATTGCGTTCGGCCAGCTGTAAAAGGGTGCTGCCATCATTGGCGGTCACAGAGAGATCCGCTTTGTTCTCGATCAAGGTCTTAGCTGAATCGGTGTTGCCGTTCTGAATGGCTTCAATCAACGGTACGGCGTTGTGCTCGGAGTGCTTATTAGGATCGGCTTTGAACTTAAGCAGGAGCGCTACCAATTCCGCGTTGTCCAGAACTGCTTCGAGCGGCAATTTGCCGCTCTGCGTTGGGATGTTGGGATCGGCTCCGGCTTCCAGCAGGGTTGTAACCAGCGCCGTGTTTTCTTGTTCTAGCGCATACACTAGCGGCGTATAGGCAGCATTCGAAGCATTCAGGTTCGCTCCGGCCTTGCCCAATATGCGGAGGATCTCCAAGCTCTCCGGCATGCCGTCCTGGGCAGCGGTCAGCGCCGGGGAATCGCCCTCCGGTGTTACCGCCTTCATATCGGCGCCCCCATCTACTAAAGCCTGCACAATTTCCGGCTTACGGCTCTCAGCTCCCATGCTGAGGCACGTTTTGCCGTCAGGTGTCTTGGCGTTCGGGTTGGCTCCGCCTTTCAGTAAGGCCTTTACGATTGCAGTCTGCTGGGTATCGATGGCCCGCATTAGGGGGGTGTGACCGGTACCTCCGCTATCGGACGTATTTGGATTGGCACCGGCTCTGAGAAGCGCCTCAACCACTTCGACACTTCCAGACTGTGCTGCCCAACCCAAAAGTGGCCGTCCGTTCTGCTGGTAATCGGCCTTCGCTCCCTTGGCCAAAAGAGCCTGCACTGCCGGCAGGTCCTGAAACTGGACGGCCTCAAATAATTTCTCCCCAACTGCTGTTCCCTGCGGCTCGGCGCAAGAGAGTGATGCAGCAAAGAAATTGATCAACACAGCCAAGATCAAAATATTTTTCATCTTAAACGATCCCTGGATAAGGGACTCCGATTTCACGAGTCCGGTGGTGAAGCGCACTACGAGGACCGTTGTGAGCTTAGTCCTGAAGCGCGGAGCAAGGCAAGCGCACTCCGTTCTGGTTTATTAGCTTGATGGAGTGACTCAGCTTAGAACGTTACAGAATCTGCAACTTTTTTCGCTGGCTGCCGCGATCGCTTGGTCGGAGCTCCAGAAAATATTCTTGTCCCCAATTAGCTCATATAGGCCGCCCCGTTTGAGTGTTGCCAAGACATCTTCGTGTACTCCGGCCAGCATCAAGGTGCCGCCATCAGCAGAGAGTTTTTCAATCAGATGCTCCAGCGCCTGTAGTCCAGAGACATCGATCAAGGGAACGCCCCTCATCGAGAGCACCAGCACATGGCAGTCCTTTAGCCCGGAGAGCGCTTCATTGAAATGGCCGGTGGCAGCAAAGAAAAGCGGCCCGGTGATGAATGCTACCCGGGTATGAGGGCACTTCCGCGGCGGAATAATGCCCCGCTCTAATAACTTCTCAGATTCAATCTCCTGCAGCTCCACGTCGATCTGTGCAATCTGGCTGAGAAAGACGGCGGCCGAAAGGACCGTACCCAAAATGATTGCTTCCGTTAAATCCAGAGAAACTGTTGCGGCCATGGTGAGGAGGAAGCTGGCAATAGCGGTCTTGAGCCGATGCTTAAAGATATAATGGATCTCCTCCCACTCGTTCATACGCCAGGCAGTGATAATTAGAATTCCCGCTAGAGCTGAGAGTGGGACTCTCGACATTATTGGCCCCAGGACATAGATCGAAGCCAGCAGCATCAGGGCGTGCACGATACTAGTCAGGCGCGTTTGACCGCCCGACTTAATCGCTACGCTAGTGCGGGCGATGGCGGCGGTTGCGGGCACTCCGCCAAAAAAAGGAATAATGATATTGCCAACCCCTTGAGCAATCAGTTCTTGGTTGGCGTGCAGCCGAATGCCGGTCATATTCGCCGCCACCGCACCGCAAAGCAGACTCTCGATTCCGCCCAAGGCTGCGATAGAGAAGGCCGGCGCGACCAGGCTCTTTAGATCGTCCCATGGAATAGACTGCCAGGTAAGTCTGTCACCTAGGAGCAAGGTCGAGGGAATCTCAGCGACATGCGCAATTGGCCACCCCAGAAGAACCACTCCGCCGGTGACCAAAATTAGCCCCAGTAAAGAGCCGGGGAATTTTAGGTTCCAATCCTTTGGCCAGAGTAGCATGCAGAGCATCACCAAGCCGCCGGCGATCAGTGATTGCAAGTTCACACTCCAGCCACCCTGGAGAAAATTCCACAGTTTGCCTGCCGCCGACTCAGATCCGGGTAGCTTGATGCCCAACAAATTTTCTAGCTGTCCGATAATAATTATGGCGGAGATACCGCTGGTAAAGCCGGTGATAACCGGGGAGGGAATAAACGCTAAAAATCTCCCCAGCTTTAAGATCCCAATCAACAGTAGAAAAACTCCGGCCATGGCGCCCGCCACCCATACCCCCTGGATGCCGTGGCGCTGAGCCAACAACACCAACACTGCGCTCATTGCACCAGTCGGCCCCGAGATCTGGTACGGCGCGCCAGAGAGTCCGCCGATGATCAACCCGCCCAGAATCGCGGTCACCAAGCCGGCCGGAGCTGTGGCACCCGAGGCCACACCGAAGGCCAATGCAAGTGGCAATGCCACCGCGGCCACAGTCAACCCTGCTAGGAAATCCCGGTAAAATTTGGCGTAGTTATAGCCGCTAAACTCATGCTGCAGCAGTTCTTTAAAGCTCTTGCGGTGCATTGATCAGTTTTATCAGGTCCATTCGAAGCATGCACGCTGCAAAGAGGCATGCGCGTGTGTGCGCTGATGGTTCAATGTTTACGCAGCCGGCGCTGCCCCATGAAACATATGCAATAGCTCCCGATGGATGCCCGGTACGGCTGCCAAGGCCGAAGTGGCATGCGTGGGGTCCTTGCCGCTCAAACTGGTGATTATTCCGCCCGCCCCGCGTACCACAGGAATTAAGGGCAGGATATCCCAGGCGCTCATTACCGGATCGATGGCGGCGTGCGCAAAACCGGAAGCCACTAAGGTATAGGCGTAACAGTCGCCCCAGGTACGAAAGATGTTGGCGCGGCGGGTAACCTCCTCGAAGGCCGCTTGGTGACCATGCGCCTGATTCAATCCTGGATCTGAGGTTAGCACAGTGGCTTTGCTTAAATCGGAGATATCAGCAACCGCGAGTCTGTCCCCGTTGCACAGAGTCTGTTTGGAATCGCCCAAGGTCAAAAGTCGGAGCGCGGGGTGGTTAATTGCTCCCAAGACCGGTTCGCCGCGAAACAGAAGTCCAATCAGCGTCCCATATAAAGGACAGCCGGAGATGAAGGAGCGCGTGCCATCGATTGGATCGAGAATCCAAACGTACTCGGCCTCATCGTTTTCGCTGCCGTACTCCTCGCCGATCAATCCATGTGAAGGATAGCGCCGTCGGATTGCATTGCGCAAAAATTCTTCAGCTTTTTGATCAGCCTCGCTGACCGGAGATAAGTCAGATTTGCTTTCAACTCTAAGATTAGGCGTTCGATAGAAGGATTGAATGATGCGAGCGCTGCCTTCGCAGAGTTCGATCAGTAAATCGACCATGTCGGCCGAATCCAGGCTCGGTCTGCCGCTGTTAGTCGTCATATTCAAATTTAGGCATGCGGAAGCGAAATTCCGTACTCGCGCCAACGCCGCGTCACCAGCTGGGATGTGACGTCGTCGCACTCCAGCTCCTTAGGATACCACGGCTTCATGCGAGCGTCGATTAGAATGGGAGGCGTATAGGCGACGTGGTTGCGTTCTATTTGCTGCGCGCGGGCATGAATATCAGCAGCCGGTTCAAAACGGGTAAACGTGGTCCATAGAAAGTTTGAAACAGAGCTGGAAGCCTCATTAACGTTATCCACCAGCACGATTAACGGCCAGCCATTGAAGATCGAATTCTTCAAGATTAGCTGCGGGAGCTCTTTCGCTGCTGCGTAGTTATCGCCCGAGACCAGCAGACAGCCCCGACAAAACGGCTGGGCCGCAGTCAGCCCAGCAGGCAGCGGCCCCACGAACTCTCCTGGAAGCTCACGAATCGGCGCGCCTACCCCCAATAGGCAGCCTTTGCTGCCCTCGTTGACCTGGGGTCCGGTGTAATCGAGTGTATCCATGGAAAGATTGGAAAAAATGTAGAGATCGCTTCGAAAATCGGCGCGCTCAAGAATATGCTCGAGCAGCCCGCGGAAATCTTTGAGATCGCGCGGCTGATCGGTCAAAAGCAGAAACTTGGTCAGTGAGAGCTGGCCTTCACCTAAGATCCTGAAGGCCGATGCCATGGCCTCACGCTTGTAGCGCTGTTTCACCACGGCGGCGGCTAGGGAGTGATAGCCGGTCTCACCATACGACCAGAGGTCTGAAACCGCCGGCATCACCACGGGGAACAAAGGCGCTAGCAGCTGCTGAAGGTAATCTCCCAAATAGAAGTCTTCTTGTTTAGGCTTGCCAACAACGGTGGCGGTACAGATCGCATCGGCTCTTCTTAGCATTCCGCGGCAGCGGAAGACCGGATAATCATGCTGCAAAGAATAGTATCCATAATGATCACCGAAAGGTCCCTCCGCCCTACGTTCAACTGGATCGACCTCGCCTACCAAAACAAATTCAGCATTGGAGATAACGGGCAGGGGACCTAAGGGATTGTGCGCCATCGACAGTTTGCCGCCCATTACCAGCGAGGCCAGTAAAAGTTCCGGTACGTTTTCGGGCAGCGGCGCGATGGCGCTCAGGATCAAAGCTGGTGGTCCACCGATGTGCACATTCACTGGCAGTCTCTTCCCCAAAGCTTGAGCGGCCTGGAGATGAAAACCACCGCCCTTGCCAATCTGACAGTGCATGCCGGTGGTGGTGTCGTCGAAGCGTTGCAGCCGATACATCCCCAAATTGTGAATGCCGGTATTCGGATCTTCCGTGTAGACCAGGGGCAGGGTAACAAAGGGACCGCCGTCCTCCTGCCAGGTTGTGAGGAGCGGTAAGCGGCCAAGCTGCGGCGGCGTATCGATTACTGCGGTAACTGCCGCACTGCGGTGATTTTTCAAACCCACCTTCGCTAAATCCAGTAACAATGAGCGATGGGACCAAAGCTTGGAGAGTGACGGGGGCATCAGCGTGTGGGGCAATGCTGCCGCTTGACGCACCAACTGCTCCGGCTTCGGACCGAAGGCTAGCTGCATGCGCTTTTGAGTTCCGAATAGGTTGGTTACTAGTGGGAAAGCTGCTCCCTTGATCTTGGTAAAGAGCAGCGCCGGACCGCTCTCTGCAATCACGCGCCGATGGATCTCGGCGGCCTCCAGGTGTGGATCGATGGCAGCGTCGATCGTGACTATTTCATGCTCGCGCCGGAGCAATTCGATAAAGGCCCTTAGATCATGCAGCATATTTATCCGGGCAATAAATCATGATTACATACTACCAGCAACTTTCCCCCCTGCTTTGAAAGGATTCGGCCTATGACACTCGTATTGTTCGACAAACTGAACCCGGCGATCGGAAGAATTACGCTTAACGATCCCGATTCCTTAAACGCCATGAGTGAAAAGATGGCCGACGAGTTCGCAGCTTTGGTAGTCAAACTCAGGGGCGATACCGCGCTACGCTGTTTGATTCTGACCGGAGCGGGCAGAGCCTTCTCTGCCGGAGGTGATCTAGAGATGCTTGAGCGCAAAACTGCCTTAAGCGCCGCAGAGAATAAGCGCTTAATGCTAAAATTTTACGACTCATTTTTATCTCTGCTTGAATTGAATGTGCCATTGATCGCCGCGATCAATGGGCATGCGATCGGGGCGGGACTATGCGTGGCCTGTGCCTGCGATGTGCGAATTGCCGCCGTGGGAGCCAAGCTTGGATTTACCTTCACTAAGTTGGGACTTCATCCGGGCATGGGCGCGACATGGTTCCTGCCGCGCGTCGTCGGTCTCGCAGCCGCCACGGAGTTGGTGATTACAGGCCGGGTGGTCGAAGCGCAGGACGCGCTGAAGATGGGATTGGTGTCCCGGGTGCTTCCAGCGGATCAGATTATGAACGAAGTGCAGCGTGTCGCCGATGAGATTTTACAATGCGGACCTGAATCTATTGCCCAGGTGCTGCAGAGCATGCGAAATCCCCTCCCCACATTAAGGGAATCATTAGTGCGGGAAGCAGATTTTCAGAGTGTCAATTATGCCAGCGCGCAATTTAAGGAGGGGGTGCGCGCCACCCGAGAAAAAAGAAAACCCTCCTGGTAAAAACCAGCAGGGCTCTTGCAACTTATTTAGTTCTAACGGCTAACGCAGGAACGAGAGACGTTCTTGAATCTCGTCCGGCTTGCTCTCGTACTCTCGCAGACTCTGCTGCAGGGCCAAGGGTTCCAGATCGAGATGCAGCGCCACCCATGCGAAGCTGAACGGCTTCTTGGGTGTAAGCTTCCCAAACAACCACTGCCGGGCGCTTCTAACGATGTGCCGTTCACAGTGCGCCGTGCCGAAAGCGTCGCAAATCGCTCGGGCTAAAACGGCGGCTAACAAATTACGTTCGGGTTTAACGGGGGAGTGGGCTTCAAAATCCTCTTCGCGTTCAGGTGAGAACCGATTAACGGCTCCAGAATTACTCATAAAATCCTAATCTCCAGCAAAGAATAAAACCGCAAAACCACTACAAAACCGGTTAGTTTAACACACCTAAAGCTTTTAACGACTTAAACCATAGGCGTCAAGCAGCTTAGATCAGATAGTTATGGCTAAGTATCGATTCTTATTATTCGCTGTTTTTTACGCATTAATGAGCCGTTCTGTTTTGCGGTATGAGACAGAACTTGAACAATATTTGTAAAACGACGTACTCTTTGACATTTTTATAGCCATTAGCTAATCTTTCAGCCCACTTGTAGGGAAACTATGAAGAAAAAGCTATTTATCAGTAATTTGGATTTCGAAATCACCACTGAACAGCTCCGTGAGATGTTTGCTGAGCTTGGTGGTGTAGTCAGCGCAGTCATCGCAACCGATCGTGAGACCAAACGCTCCAAGGGCTTCGCCTTTGTTGAGATGGAGGCTGAAGATGGTGCGGAGAAGGCCATCAAGCAGCTCAACAATAAGATCATGAATGGTCGGCCGATGAAGGTCTGTGAAGACCGCGGCAAGACCGGCGGTTCCTCTGAAGAGGGTGCGGGCGGTGAAGGCGGTGAACGTAAGCGCGAGTTTCTCCCCCCGATTCAGCGCATGCAGCTTTTCAAACGACGGAAGAAGCTCGATCCTTTCATGCAGGATCCGAAGCTCACCGTTGACTATCGCGATGTTGCAATGCTCTCCAAGTTCTTAAGTGAAAGAGGACGCATTCTCTCGCGGCGGCTTACTGGCCTGACCGCGTATAATCAGCGCAAGGTTACGAAGGCAATTAAGCGGGCTCAGCATTTAGGCCTGATGCCGTTCTCAGCAGTTTAGATCTAGTTCACCTCTTTTTTAGTTCCTCGGCTCTTTGAGAGTAATAACGGGGTAGAGTGAAGAAAGCGGGCATCTCGCTTCGGAGACCTTAAGAGGATCACCGAAGGGGGGTGCCCGTGAACGTTTTCACTGGGTAATTCCTAGGAAGGAGGTTCTTACATCAGAATGTTGTCAACCTATATGGTGTTGCCGGGAAATACCCGTGCGCACCGTTAGCGTTCGCTCCCTCTTCCGCAGTGCACGCATCTTGCTCAGCATCCAGGCCGCACGAACGACCCATCTTTTGGGTCAAAAAAGGAAGAGTCCACCATGGCTGTGATGCAGCATGTTCTCTCCCCTGCCGAAATCAAGGAGGCGCTTGGCGAGGGGCGTGATCAGTACAGACTGCTTTGCTCCGGCTTCTTTGGAGTCGGGGATTGTTTCAAGTGGCAGATGGTCGAGGAACGTCAGGCGCCGACGGCGCTGAAGGGCGAGCGGCACTTTCACGTGCTGCTCAACCACCAGCTGTCGACCGGCGCTGAGGACGTGATCGCCGCGATTAGTCCGTCTCACGAAGTGCAGGCGGAGTGGGGTATGTGGCGATTCGAAGTGCACCTCAAGCACGAACGGAGGGGCGGTCGCCTTGAATGCATCGTGTCCCGACGGGAAATGTTCGATCCCGCGTACCGAACGGTCACGACCTTCGAGTGTCGATTGGAGAGGAACGGGGGCGTACGGTAACTGTACCGCCGCCGCACCGCTGCCAAGGGAGCATCGGGGTTCTGGGATCTGCGAGCCTCGGTCAAGCCGAAGCTTCGCAGATCCCTAAGGTTGAATCAGCGGCACCCCCCAAACCACCCATTCAAACGATGGATCATCATTAGCTCCGATAGATCTGTGCGCTGCGCTCGCAGTTAGATGTTACATATTTCAAAGACACGATCGCTCTCCGTGCGCGCGGCTCTGTCATTGCTGTGCGAGTTGCGCAATTGGAGGACAGAATTGCTGCGCTGTTGATGAAGTTCCTGCAAGGACGCTTTGATCTGTCATTGCGAGCGGAGCGAAGCAAACCCTAACTTTAAGCCGTAATGGTCTCTGGTCCAAACAAGTTAGGAGAATGTTCTGCGTATTTTCCAGCCAATAGCTGTAGTCTTAATGCTCGTAAAAAATTTTTGCGATTCTCTAGAAATAAAGCCTACCTCGACCTAATGTTAGGGGTTGCTTCACCCTCGCCGAGCTCGGGTTCGCAATGACAGAATTGTTGCCGTCGAAATATGTAACTTCCACAGCAATGCCAGGAATTTTGTCCTCGAAATGCGTACCTCGTACAGCGCTGCCAGCAAGGGCGAGCCAAGAAAGAATCAGCAGCAGGTCATTGTTTTGCCGGGCGCCGCAGGGTGCGGATAAATTGCAGTACTTCCTTGGAGTGCGTGCGCGGATCGACGTCATCAAAACGATGTACAAGCTTGCCCTGTTTGTCGAGCAGGAAGGTCACTCGAAAGATGCCATTGTATTTCCGTCCCATAAAGGACTTTGGGCCGTACACTCCGTACTTCTTAGCGACTTTAAAATCACCATCAGCTATCAGCGGAGTTTTCAATCGGGCTTTACGGCAAAAGGCGGCTTTGGAACCCCGATCGCCCCCCGAGATCCCGAGCAGCCTTGCTCCGTAGCGCTTAAATTTCAGCAGGTCCTTGGTAAACGCTTGTGCCTCGAGTGTGCAGCCGGGGGTGTTATCCTTGGGGTAAAAGAACAGCACGGTGTAATCGTATCCCTGCGCGGTAGGTTTATGAATCTCGCCGTCTTTATCCTCGAGAGCGAATGCGGGAGCGCGCTTGCCCGGTGTTAGTTCTTTTGCTCCCATGGCTTGTCTCCCGGAATATGAAAAACCTTATGACTAGCCTTCGTCACGGGCTCAAGCTCGATCGCTTTGCAAAGCTCGTCTAGAACATGCTTGATGCGTTTGCCGCTGGACTCCACCAGTTCCGCGGCTTCCTTCTGTTCGGGAGCCGCATCCTTATTGCGCTGCAACACATAGGCGGCGCCTAACACAGCGCCCAACGGGTTGTTGATTTCATGCCTGAGGGTTCCGACCAGCGTTTTCACTGTATCGAGGATAGTGTTGTTGATCCGCACCGCATCGAGCTGTCGCTGCAGCCGGTTGCGATCGATAATTCCACTTACCAGCGGACGGAAAAGCGCTTCGGATACGCTGCGTTTACCAACGAAATAGGTAGCACCCGCCTGAATCACTGCACCTGGAATCTCCGGCGCATCATCGGAGCTCATCGAAATCACGGCCAAGTTTTGCAGCCAGCCTTCCGCGATGAACTCCGCCCCGCGGCCGTCCGGCAGGTGTTCATCTATGATCACCAGATCAAATAGATCGCTGCGCACTTCACGCAGCAGCTTGCGCGCTGCTTCGAGCGCTTCACAATTGCTGACGGTGAGTTCAGGAATGAAAGAAGTCAGCCGCTTTTCTAGAATCTTTCGAAAGGCAGCATCGTCGTCGATGATCAAAACGTGGAAAGCCATAAGGTTCTAAGATGATACGCGCATTATCTAGAGCTGATCAAGCTCTCCGAGAAGAGCTTCTGCTTTTCAGCCAATTCACGATAGAGCCCCTCCTGCTGCGAGAGGGACGCATGCGTTCCGCGCTGCACAATTTGACCCTGGTCAAATACCAAGAGCTGGTCAGCGCTCTTCACCGTCGAGAGGCGATGCGCGATCACTAAAGCGGTGGTGCTGCGGGAAATCTCGTTGATCGCCTGCTGAATCTCAGCCTCATTCTGGCTATCCAACGCCGAAGTAGCTTCATCCATGATTAATAAGGCCGGACGGCAAAGGATCGCCCTGGCGATGGCGATGCGTTGCCGTTCGCCTCCGCTGAATTTCATTCCGGCCTGCCCGGCGTTGGTCTCGAAACCTTCCGGCAATGAGCGTATGAAATCGAGAATGTTGGCTTTGTGACAAGCTTCCTCGATCTCTGCGAGCGAGGCGTCTGCTCGGCCATAACGGATGTTATCGAGCAGCGAAACGGCAAAGAGCTGCGGCTCTTGCGGGACTAATGCGATGGCCTGTCTGAGAGCAGCGGGATCCAGCTCCGCAATAGAGCGGCCATCGAACGTCACGACGCCGGAGGTGGGTCGATAGAATCCGAGGATTAGATTAACAATTGTGGTTTTGCCCGAGCCGGACGGTCCCACGACCGCAGTCATTTTTCCGGCGGGCACCGTGAAGGAGACTTGATCCAAAGCCGCAATTTCCGGACGGGTTGGATATGAGAAGGAGACGCGGGTGAATTGCACCTCCCCGCGAGTCGGAATTGTCAAGGCAGCCGCGGCATCCTTGAGCGCGGGAGCAACCGGAAGATCAAGCATTTCAAAAACGCGCTCGGCTGCGCCCATCGACTGAGCAAATTCACTGTATCCGCCGCTGATAAACGCGAATGACACAGCCACGATCGCTCCGTAAAGCATGAAGGCCGTCAGATCGCCAGCGCTAAGCTGCTGCAGGCTGATTAAACTGACGCCGTACAACAGCACCAGTACAATGCAGCCGTTCATCAAGAAGCTGACAAACGACGCGAAAAATGCGGCAATCTGCCCGCGCTTCAGACCGAACGCCAGCGAGCGGGTAACCGCCGCGCTGAAGCGCCGATCCTCATGGGCCTCCTTGGCAAAGGCGCTCACTGTCTTGATGGCGCTTAATGATTCGCTGGCGATCGTAGTTGCCGCGCCTAGCTCGTTCTGCTGCAGCCGGGTGTAACGCTTTAACATGCGCGCAAAGAAGATCGAAATTATTACTAAGAGGGGGATGGAGATGATAATTGCGAGGGTCAGCTTCAGCGAGATGCAGGCCATCAGCGTTACCCCGGCGATCACCTGAATACCGTAGCGGATGAAGACCGATATTTTGACGCTGACCGCGTCCTGTATTAGCTGGGTATCTGATAAGATTCTAGAGACCAAATCACCGACCCGCTCGCGATCAAAAAATTCTACCGACTGCCGCACCAGCTTGGCGAAAAGCGCCGTCCGAAGATCGGCAACGACGCGCTGCCCCACATTATTGAAAATTAGCGAGCGCAAATAAAAGAATACACCTTGGATTGCAAATAACCCCAGCAATAGCGCTCCCACCTTGATTGGTGAATGCACCAACCAAGAATTGACTGAATCATTCAGGAGCCGCCGGATCACCTCGGGAAAAAGAAGATTGATGCCGCTGCCCCCCGCTAATGCCAGCATGCCAAGTATCATGATCAGCCAGTGCGGGCGGATTAAGCTGAGCAGCTTGTAGGTGGAGTTCTTCTTCATTTGTTGTACACAAACTTAGCGCAGTAGCGGCGGGCTTTCAAATCAGGATAGGGGTGGCTTGGAAGTCGCTTTACGCGGATTGGCGAGTTACTCGCGCCATGGGAGAATTAGCTTGCTCGGTCGGATACTTTGAGGAGCTAAAACCATGCAAAAATTCTGCGCTCTATTCCTGCTGACGATTTGGCTCAATTCCCCTGCGCATCTTTGGGCCGCCGATGCCGCGACCGTAGTGTTTGAAAGCGGCTTGGTTGTGACGATTGAGGATGGTTACCGGCAAATCGTAGAGGCACTAAAGGCCACATCGGGGAAAGATGATCGCGCCAGTATATTAGAGCTCAATCTGAACGGGGGCTCGTTTCTGCTGAATGTCGCCGAGGTCGTGGTGGTATGCCGCGATGAATGCAAGGGACTTAAGGTGCGGCATCAGCTTGATCCGGCGCGCGCCCGCCCGTCTGGGTAAGTTGCTGAATATCCAGTTCTTTTTAAATTGCCCTGGGGCGTTAAATTTGGCCAATTTAGCCGCGCTTTCGAAAGGGTGAAGGCCTCTCTGTCGATACATTTGATAGTCCGCAGCAATGCGGGGTCGGAAATGGATTCCGGTCAG
Organism: Oligoflexia bacterium; assembly: GCA_019694515.1. Classification (GTDB taxonomy): domain Bacteria; phylum Bdellovibrionota_C; class UBA2361; order UBA2361; family JBGSMV01; genus JAIBBU01. The sequence goes on from JAIBBU010000003.1 coordinate 163,976, forward strand.
TACGATATGGAGGTTGTAATATGACTCGCAGCACTTCAGTGGAAAACCACTCAATTTCGCAGATCTCCCGGGATCTAAGAATCCTGGCCTTAAAAGCTAATCGAGCTAATTCAGATTTCGGATACGTTGAAGTTAAGACCTGGCTGGAGACTTTAAAGCAGCGCTTAAAAAGAGAGTCGCCGCGCGCCGAAGCGCTCAGTCTGCTCTAGCTCTGCGGGGCGAGACTTCTGCACAATACCCTGTTTTCGGCCGGATATTGGCAGAGTGCCCCGAGTCAAAAATAGTGTATTGAGAGGAAGATCCTAGATCCGAGACTTCGGGGGTGCACTGCCTAAGCGCATCCCTGCATCTCTCGTTCCACCGTTTCCCAGGCTGATTAGTCCGGGAGGCACCCGTACCGGAGATGCTGTATTTTGTGTGGGACGCCTTGCAGTGGACCTAGGCCGACCTGCATGTTATCTTGCTCGGCGCATGCCAATCGCTGAAAAGGATCGCTATAACCTAGCCTCCGGCTCTTTGTGGGAGCCTCTACGCGGATACTCCCGCGCGGTCAAAGTTGGAGATCAGCTTTTTATATCCGGTACCACTGCGGTTGATCAGACCGGTGAAGTCGTCGGACCCAATGATGCCTTCGAGCAGACGCGCTACGTCATTCGGGTAATCAATAAAATTTTGCGTGAGGCTGGATTTAAGCCCACCGATATCGTGCGCACACGTTTGTATGTCACCGACATGAGCAAATGGAAGGAATATGCGCGCGCTCATCGCGAGGCTTTTGAGAATATTCGACCCGCGAGCTCGATCGTGCAGGTCACTAAGTTGGTCGACCCGCGTCTGATGATTGAGATGGAAGCGGAAGCTGTTCTCGGTTCACATCTGGTTGAGACACTAAAGATCGTCTATCCCGAGACGTAGAGCGGTGTTTAACTGCGAGAGATTATTTCGCTGGGGCGCAGCAATTTTGTTTCCAAGGCACTAGCCAATGTCCGTGATAATCGTCATCCCCGCACGTTACGGCTCTTCGCGATTTCCGGGAAAGCCCCTGGCAGTAATAAAAGGTCGTACTTTAATCGAACGAGTTTGGAGTATCTGCAAAACCGTTCGCTCGGTCGATCGGGTATACATCGCCACAGACGATCAAAGAATCGAAGCAGCCGCGAAGAAATTCAAGGCCGAGGTCGTATTAACGGACCCGCACTGCGCGAACGGGACCGAGCGGGTTTTTGACGCGCTCAAGCGCTTAGCGATCGAGCCGCAGGTGGTGGTGAATATGCAGGGTGACGCGGTGCTGACGCCGCCCGGGGTGCTTGAGGCCCTGTGTGCCTACATGCTGGCGCATCCCGAGGTTCAGATGGCCACTCCGGCCGCAGAGCTCAGCGCGGAAGAGTACAGCGCTGCAACTCGCAATCCCGGCCGCCATTCCGCAACCTATGTAACCTTCGACAACAGTCAAAATGCCCTATACTTTTCGCGCGCGTTAATTCCTAAATTGCGCGACGCTGATCATGAAAAAGGGTCGGCTTTCCGCCATATCGGCATCTACGCTTATCGTCCCGAGACCTTGCGGCGCTATTTGGAATTGCCGGAAGGCCGGCTTGAAAAGATTGAGAAGCTGGAACAGCTGCGGGCTTTGGAAAACGGCATACCAATTAAAGTTGTCACGGTGAACTTAGCCGGCCGAACTCCCTGCTCGATCGACCGGCCGGAAGATATCTCGCGAGCGGAAGAGCTGATCAGCGCTCAGGGTGAACTCACTTGAACCGTCCCGACTTTGACAAATCTGCGCTGATCATCGTGGCGCGGCATGGCAATACCTTTGGTCCCGGCGAGATTCCCCGCTGGATCGGTGCTCGTACGGATCTGCCTTTGGTGGAGAGTGGCCGGCTGCAGGCGCAGGCCCTCAGCAGTTTGTTTCGAGCAGTGCGACTATTTCCGGCCGAGATCATCTGCGGACCGTTACTGCGGACCAGGCAGTTCGCTCAGATCATTGGAGACGATTGCGCTCCCGCTGTTCGGCCCCGCGTCGATGGACGGCTCGCCGAACTGGATTATGGGGACTGGGAAGGGCTGAGCGATGCCGAAGTTGAGGCACGCGGTGATGCGGAGCTGCAGCGGCGCTGGCGCGAAGAGTCGATCCGCCCGGAGAACGCGCATTGGGGAGATGATGAAGACTTGCTTGCCAGGGAGAGCGCTCAGCTACTGGACGATCTGTCCAGGCGCTTAGCGCCCGGTGCAGCAGCATTGTGCGTCACCAGTAGTGGGCGGATGCGGTATCTCTTGCGGGCCATGCCGCCGGAATTCGAAAGATGCAAGGCGCAGCACACTCTAGGTGTGAGAACCGGTCATTTAGCCCTGATTATTGCGCAAGCAGGGCAGTTAGCGCTGGCGGGTTGGAACTTGGATGTGCCTCAGGCCGCCGCGCTATTTCGCAGCCGGCTGGCCCCATTTACCGGCGCGGCTTAACAGCAGCAGCCCTGGAATGCCGCTGAGTGCGCAAATCACAAAGAAATTGCTCCAACCAATTGAGCTCACCAAGAAGCCTGTGGCGCTACCGGCACCGTAGCGTGTTATCGCCATCAAGCTAGTCAGCAGCGCGTACTGAGTTGCAGTATAGTTGCGGTTACAAAGTCCCATCAGGAAGGCAGTAAATGCTGCCGTGGCCATGCCATTGCAGACATTTTCAAACGCCACTGCCGCCGCCATGCACGCCAGATTGTTTCCAATTTGCGCTAGCCCCGCGAACGCCAGTACCGAAACGGCCTGCAGGATCCCGAAAATGAAAAGCGCACGCACTGTGCCAAGCCTAACCATCAGCGTGCCGCCGATCAGCGCTCCGCCAATCGTCGCAATAAGTCCAAAACTTTTGGCAACGGATCCGATGGCGGTCTTGGTGAAGCCCAGATCCATCATGAAGCGCGTCGTAAGCGCAGCCGCCAGCACATCGGGTAATTTGTAAATCAGTACCAGCGCTAAAAATTCCAACGCTCCCGGTCGGCCAAAGATCTCGCGCAGGGCCGAAAACGCAGCCTGCTTGACTTCAGTCCATCCGCCCTCGAGGTGCGGAACTTCGGCGCAAAGCAAAGTGGCGCCAATTCCAAGCGCTTGGGTAATAGCCGCAATCAAATAGACCTGCTGCCATGGCAGGTAATCAGCCAGCAGAATGCTTAGCCCTCCGCACAACAAAGCCAATCGATAACCGAGTATGAAGATCGCGGCACCGGGCCCGCGCTCGCTTTCACTCAAAACATCCGTGCGGTAGGCATCGACTACAATATCCTGGCTGGCGCCTGCAAATGCCACGCCTACGGCCAGCAATGCCAGTAACTCCAAATCGTGGGACGGGTTGATCAGTGCCATCGCAGTCAACAGCAGCACCAAACTGGCCTGGGTAAAGACCATCCAGGCGCGACGCAGACCCAGCGCCGTACCAATCATCGGGGGCCTGAGCGTGTCCATGAAGGGTGCCCACAGCAGTTTGTAAGCGTAGGGCAGGCCGACCAGCGTAAAAAGGCCCACCGTCTTTATGTCGGTTCCGACATCGGTCATCCAGGCTTGCAAGGTTCCGCCAATCAGGGGCAACGGCAGCCCGGACGAAAAGCCCAGCAGCATCATCAGCGCCATTTTACGGCTGAAGTAAGTCGTGCGCTCCTCGCTCATCCTGGCCCGTGTTGTAAGCTGATCATAAACAACTGCAGAACCCCCACAATCAATCCCAGTACTCCCCCCAGATATTCGATCGCTTTTAGCTCATGCGAGGCAATGCGGTAAACAATATCCTCCAGCTTGGTCAATTCGAACGCTTCAATGCGCTCTTTAACCAATGCACGAAAATCGAGAGAGTTCTCGACCTTCTGCACCAGGCGCTCCAACATCTCCGGAGTAGTGTCATGAATCTGATCAACCAAGACCGACTTTAGCTGCTGTGAAATGCCGGAGCTGGCCATGCTGCTAAGAATCGGTATTCTGCCGACCGTCCGGGCGATCATGTTGTCCACCTGTGATGAAATAGCGGCGCGGATCTCCGCATCTACTCCCGGGCTCTTCAGTACATTTTCAATGTCTTTATGAGAAATCAATTCAGCATTAACGGTTTCGGAGATGCGTTCAGCCAGTTCTGCTTGACGCCGCGGGATCAGGCCGATCACAGTCATGCCAAGGATACGCCACGGACGGCGCGGCCTAAAAAGCATCTTGATTGCGATATAATTTGTGACCCAGCCAATCAGCGCGCCCGTTACTGGCACGGAAATCAACACAGATAACGGCAAATTCATTAGAGTCATTTTAATGCTGGCGCAGCGAAAATTAGTGAATTCAGATATTTGCCGCTTTGTTATAACTTTAACAGGCTCAGAGCGAAACCTCATCAGCTGTTTCGAGCCAGCCTTTATGGATTGACACCTTTGCCCTTTTCTTTCTCTAATTCCGTGTTAAACTTCGGCCCCTTAAATTTGGCGGGAGAAGCCCTAGAAAATGAAGAAAAAAGATCTCGATAAGTTCAAAGCGCTGCTTGAGGAAGAAAAGCGCAAGATTCTACGACACCTCGAAGAGCTCAGTGATTCGTCCGAAGAGAGCATGGAGCTCGGTACCACCGCCGGAGATCCGGCTGACATCGCTTCGGCTGAAATCAATCAGGCCGCTCTGCAAAAGATCGGCAAGCGGGAGGCCTATCTTTTGAAGAAGATCGAACTGGCGCTGCGCAAGATTGAGGAAGGCACTTACGGCGAGTGTGAATCATGCGGCGAGGAGATCGGAGTCGCGCGTTTGACTGCGCGACCGGTCGCGCAGTTGTGCATTGATTGCAAGACCGAACAGGAAAATAACGAGCGTCGTTTTTCCTCACGCAAGGAAGAAGAGGAATCCGAAGAAGATCTGTTCCAAGAGGAAACGGAAGAGGTTTAGAGCGGTCACTGGGGGAAGACTCCCGAGTCAGGTAGTATCCCGTTCGCTGCTCATCCCTCGGACCTGCTGTACCTTGCAACTCGTCTAGTTTTGAACAGCGGCTTTGAGCTTATCTAGCGCCACTCCAGCGGCACGGGCTCCGCAAATCCAAATTGCGGCGTGCGCTTCCGCGCTTCTGATTTTGCTCGGCAGCCTGACCTTCATTTCTGCGAACGATCAAGCGGCGGGGCGGCTGACGCTCGGTTTTTTGCAGCCCGCGATTTCATTACTCTCTAAATTTAGCGCCTTTACCGAAGCCGAGCCGCTGCGCCGGGTGACATGGTGGGGCGGAGGCTTGGCCCTACTGCTCGGGATAATTGGTTGCATAGCGCAGAGCATGCGCCGGACCCGGCCGGCAGCGCTCGTCTTGCTCGGGTGCGGGACAGGTTTAGCGGCGGAGCTGTTACTGTTAAACGGAGCTACGTCGTGGGGTCTTCTCGCTTTCGCAGCGGGCTTAGTATTAGTCAGCCGCGCGGTTTCGCATCAGAACGTCCCCAGCTTTGAACCGGCCGCCTCGGTACTGCCGGAGAGCCGCACCGAATGGTTGGTGCTGGGAATGATCCTGGTTGTCGCAGCGCTGCTGCGTTTCTATGGGTTGAACCGTTTGCCCAATTTTTTTGAGGGTGAGCTTAGCGCTTATTCCGCAGGTGCAACCCGGTTGGGCGGGATTGCAGCGGCTAACAAGGGGCTCAACGGGCCGTGGGCGCCACTTGGGCTGCTTTACTACGTTCCGATCTACCTGACGACATCTCTACTCGGCACTAATCTATTGGCGCTGCGAATATCCTCGGCCTGGGTCGGGGTTCTGACGGTTCCTCTGCTTTATTTCTTCGCGCGCGGAATTTCAGGACGCCGCACCGCACAGTTTGCGGCCATGCTGTTTTCATTAGATCAGCTTCACATCGGCTGGTCTCGCACCGATGTTCATCCTCACGGGGTCACGACTTGGCCTGCTTTACTTTTGGCGCTCTGCCTGCTGCGTGCGCTTCGGACCGGAAAGTTTCGATGGTGGTTCTGCAGTGCGCTCTGTATGGGGCTCTCTTGGCACCAATATCCATCGGGACAAAGCGCTGTTGCGCTGCCGCTGCTGGCTTTGGGGTTGCTGTGTTTTAGCAATCAGACACTTCCGCCGCGCGGTCAAGCCGCGCTGATCTTCATGCCATTAGGGGTGCTGCTGTGGTACTTCGGGTTGCCTCTCAGTTATTACGTCGCTGATTGGCAGTGGTCCTGGCTCAACCCTTTCACCCTGACCAGCGTACGAACCTCGTGGGGAGTTGTGCAGGACCAGAGCTTAGCGCAGCAGCTTTGGGATGTCGCAGCCTTGGTGTCCCGCAATTTCTATGACTTGGTTCAGGGCATTTTCATCGCAGCGCCGCAGCTTCATTTCCAGGATCAGCTGCCGCATTATATGCAGCTCGGGGCGCGCACCTTGGCATGGCCGATTGCCGCATGTTTTGGGCTTTCGTTACCGCTCTTGGCTAAGAACTGGCGCCGGCCCGAAGCTATTATTCTGTTGTCGTTCTTGGTTGTGGCCATACTACCTGGGGTCTTGTCCGAAAAACTCTATCCAAAACGGGCCTCGACTTTTTTCCCGGCGGCGGAGTGTTGCGCCGCGATATTTATATCCTGGTTCGTGCAGTGTTCACGCGGCTCGCTGGGCCGAGCGGGGCAGGTCATTGCAGCTCTGCCCTATCTTGGGCTGATATTTTACGCGGTCTTGAGTTGCAGGCTATGGTTCTCGGAGGACCGCTGGCAGTACGGCATTTCACCGGAGGAGCAGATTGTAAGGGATCTTTCCTCCGAGACGCAGCCCAATACCATTTTCATCGTTGACGCGGGCATTAGCTACCTAGAGGCTAAGCTCACCTATCTGATGCTCGATCAACTCAGCAATCCTGAAAACCGACCTAATCTTTGGCTGCGCTTCAAGGAGAGTGGGCCCGCCTGGGATACCCTGCTTAGCAATCCGGCGCAGGCCGTCCAGTATCTAGAGCGCCCCGACTGGACCTATCACTGGACCAAGCTTGCTCCGCAGCTGAAAGAATCAATTCAAAACCAAAACTGGAGGCGCGTGGTGTGGATTGTGCAACAGCGCGAAGGCGCTGAAGCGATGATTTCGGCGCAAAAGGTTGAGCAGGTGCAGCGCAGTTGTCGGACGCTGCGCAGACGTAGTTATCCGCCCACGCGCCAACTGCCCTTTCTGATCACCGTTATGATCTGTGAGCCTCCGATCTGGCCGAACGGTTAGCGCGCCGCTGCTGATTCCTTTTTTCGGCAGTACAACCTAACAGCGGTCTCTAATCCGGAACCTGCAAGAGCGCGCGCAATTTATCGTAAACCCCCGCAGACGCAACAAAGAATTCTTGGCCGACCAGTTCGCGCGGGATGCCTGTGGCAGCATCATAATCGATCAGGCTGCCCACACGCGCCCCGGACTCGCTGGCAACTAGCGCCGCCGCCGCGAAATCCCACGGTTTAATCGTTTCGTAATATCCGTCAATACGTCCGCTCGCCACCGCACAGATATCCAGCGAAGCCGCGCCGAAACGTCGAATATCACGGCAGTTCTTCATGATCGCCTCGAGCTGCGCGATCTCGCGCGCGGTGCCTTGCCGCAATCCCTTGAACCCCGTTGCCACCAGCGCCATTTTCAACTCGGTAGTTTGTCGTGGGATCAGAGTATGACCGTTCAGCTGGGCTCCTTGACCTCGGACGGCGGTGTAAGTTTCATTGAGGAAGGGCGCGTGCACTACTCCTACCTGAATTTCACCCCTTTCCGCATAAGCAATGCAGACCGCGCAGTAAGGAATGTTGTAGGCGTAGTTAGTGGTGCCGTCGATCGGATCGATGATCCAGAGCGGCTTTAACATATCGGAGGTGCTGATTGTCGGGCTGGATTCTTCGGCTAAGATCAGGGTGCCGGGCATGATAGTGGCGAGCTGATCAATGATCAGTTTTTCTGATTCGATATCCGCTGAAGTAACGGGATCTACACCGCTCTTAAACGACAGGGAAAAATCGCCACTCAGCCGTTTGGATTTAATTAAATTGCCAGCCTTGATCGCCGCCGCTGTGGCGGCCTGGAGTACTTTGGCCTTATCCATATAGTTATTGATCGTATTAGTATGTTTAAATCGTATCGGACAGCGGCGCGGTTAGCCATGCACAAAGCGAATTCGGCGTAGGAGGCGAGATTTGTGGGGACACACTATAAGGGTTCAGCCGACGAGAAGCGCGCATTGAACGCTTTTATCTGCCTGAGTCGCTCAGCCGAAACTTTGTCTCGCGTCGCTGAAGCGCATTTAGCAAAGGCCGGCATGGGCATGCGGCAGTTTGCGGTGTTGGAGGCGCTATATCATCTGGGGCCGCTGCAGCAGAGTGAAATAGCCCAGAAGATGCTTTGCACCCCAGGACATATCACGGGATTACTCGATAAATTGGAACGCGCCGGATTGCTGCGCCGCAGGGCCAAGCCCGGTGACCGGCGGGTCAAGGCCGTAGAATTAACCGAGCGCGGCCGTGCGTTGGTGCGCAAACTGCTGCCGGGGCATGTGCGTGCGATCACTTCGGCAGCCAGCGCGCTTAGCGCCGCAGAACTTTCTACGCTGAGACTGTTGTGCCGTAAGCTCGGGCTCGCTCTCAGCCTTGCGCGAGCAAAATAATCTTGGCTGCAAGCGCTGACCAGCGATCTAAGAGCTAACGCCCAAGATCAAAAAGGATCGCGCTGCTGTCCGAACCTGCTTCAAGCTGCAGATGTTTCTCGCCTTCGACCGCCAGCCCGTCGCCGGACTGCAGCGTGAACTCGGCACAGCGTAAATTTCCCGAAACCACCTGCACCCAGGCTTGTGAAGAGAGGTCTGCCGCAAAGCTCTGCCCAGCAGCAAGGCTCAATCTTGAGATGTTGGCGCGCTGATTGATACGCAGCGAACCGTCTCTGCCATCCGGCGAGACCAGCAGCCGCGACTTTTCCCCGGGCATGGGCAAAAACGGCTTTTGCTCATAGCTTGGTGCCAATCCCCGAGTTTGGGGTTGAATCCAGATCTGCAGTAGATGAGCAGAAGTAGTCGAGGAGGGGTTCATCTCACTGTGCATCACTCCTTTGCCGGCCGTCATACGCTGCACCTCCCCGGCATTGATGATCGATGAGTTGCCCATGTCATCGCGGTGCTGCAATGCGCCCTGCAGAATAATCGTCACGATCTCCATGTCGTTATGTGAATGCATGCCGAAGCCTTTCCCAGGCGCCACAAAATCTTCATTGATGACGCGGAGCGGACCGAAACCCATCTGTTCCGGGTCGTAATAATCGGCGAAGGAAAAGGTGTGGTACGTCTTAAGCCAGCCATGGTCGGCGTGGCCGCGTGCTTGCCCGGGTCGTACAATCTTCATAAGAATTACCTCAATTAGTTCATTATTGAATAGTTTACTAATAAACTAATCATGCGGGCGGGCTTTTTCAAGCCAGGCTAAACCATTGCTAACGATGTGTAGCACTAATTTGCCAATCTTCCTAATATGTTGAATAAAGTATCCGTAAATTATGGACACCCAGATCGGCGTCACAGCCCCGGCTAAAATCAATTTGAGGCTCAAAGTTTGCGGCCTGCGCGAGGACGGCTATCACCTGCTCAGTATGCTCAATGCCACGCTGTCATTGTCCGATGCGCTCGCTATTACCCGGACCGCTACGCCTGGAGTTAGTCTGCGGCTCGATCCGCAGCACGCCCTGCCGGGTTTAGGGGCCGGACCAGAGAATCTTTGCGTAAAGGCGGCAGCAGCTTATCTGGCGCAGAATCCTCTGGCCGGTGGGGTAGCGATCGATCTCACAAAGCGTATTCCGATTGGGGGCGGTTTGGGTGGTGGCAGCAGCGATGCTGCTGCGGTGTTAATGGCGCTTAATCAGATGAGCGAGCGCCCGCTGGATCGCGCTGCACTCTTTAAATTAGCACTGCGGCTGGGTGCCGACGTGCCCTATTTCTTAGCAGGAGGATTGTGTTGGGTCGGCGGAGTAGGAGAGGAATGTGTGAGGGTCGATCCGCATCCGCTTGCGGGCAATGAGTGTATCCTGATTGACCCCGGTTTTCCGACAGCTACCGCCGAGGTGTACGCCCTTAGTCGGCGACGAGCGGCGATTAAGCCGACTCCCGATCAACCGCTAGCGCGATTGGACCAGCCTTCCCGGGAAACCATACTTGAACTGATTGATAATGACCTTTGGCCGTTTGTTGAGGAGCTGAAACCGGCACTTAAAACCCTCAGGGCGGTGCTTGGCACATTTCGCTTTGCGAAATGCGGTTTATCCGGAAGCGGATCAACATTGTTTCTGGTCCACGTTTCGCGAGATAAGTTTGAGCCGTCCGAAATCACAGAGATTGCGGGGGCCTTGCGGCCCTTCAAGGTTAATTTTTTGGTCACGAATTTCTTGCCTAATCCAAAAAGTCATGTAAAGTGACACACGCTGTAACTCCCTATAATTACTGGCCGGTCGCCAAGTGGTAAGGCACCGGGTTTTGATCCCGGCACCCGCAGGTTCGAATCCTGCCCGGCCAATTTGCTGTTTGCGGGGAGATGCAGTGACGCTTTGACTTGATCTAGAAGCCGTCTCATAATTGTCGAATTAGAGAGGACTTTTAGGGTCTTCACTAAAAGTTCGAACGCGTCGAAGATCTTCCAGGGGTAATCCCCACTTCTCAGTCTGGAGGCACAGCTTTGAAACCATCGGTTCTTGTTTTCTCGGGTCGTTCCAACCCTAAACTCACAGGTTCAATTTGCGAAGCTTTAGGCCAGGACATCGGCCGTCTTGAGGTAATTAAGTTCAGCGATGGCGAGTTATCAATCGAGATCAACGAGAATGTGCGGGGGCGAGATTGTTTTATTGTGCAGAGCACCAATAGCCCCGGCAACGATCACTTGATGGAGCTGCTGATATCGATCGATGCGTTCAAGCGCGCGTCCGCTTCGCGCATCACGGCGGTGTTGCCGTACTTCGGTTACGCCCGTCAAGATCGCAAACTCAAGGCGCGCGTGCCGATAACTTCGAAATTGATTGCCGATCTGCTTACAACCGCCGGCGCTGACCGAATTTTGACCATGGATTTGCACTCCGGACAGATCGTGGGATTTTTCAACATTCCGGTGGACAACTTGAATGCTCTTCCGGTGATGCTGCCCTACATCCGGGAAAAATACGGTTCTAAGGGTATTACGATTGTCTCCCCGGATGCCGGAGGGGTGGAACGGGCGCGCAACTTTGCGCAGCGCTTGGATGATGCCCCTTTGGCGGTGATTGATAAACGCCGCTCGGGCCCCAATCAGGTGGCCGAAATGAATGTCGTTGGTGAAGTCAAAGGCCGCACCTGTGTGATCGTAGACGACATGATAGATACCGGGGGAACTTTGGTTAAGGCTGGTGAAACTTTGCTTAAAGAAGGGGCCAAGAAGGTGATCGCCTGTTGCGTGCACGCGGTATTCTCAGGCAACTCAGAAGAAGGGTTAACTGCATCCGGGTTCGAGGAGATTGTAGTAACTGACACGATCCAAATTCCGCGCTCTTTCAACTGCGCGAAGGTGACACGGCTTTCGGTGGCTTCGCTGTTTGCCGAAGCTATCCGCAGAATTCACTCCGAGGATTCGATCAGCAGCCTCTTCAAATAGAATGCCGGCTCTGAGGCGGAAAATTTACCGGCGGAGCGGCAATCCAGGCCATTTTCACTAGGCGCGATTTGAGCCGCGGGCTGGCCCAATGCCAGAGTCGGGCTGAAACATCAGTGAAATCACGCCCTTTGCGGCCAAAAATGAGCCCCCAAGTATTTACTGTGAAGCGCTTTTGTGCTTACATTACGGGTCCTTAAACCTATCGAGGAATCGTGTCGTGGAATGGATCACATTTGAAGCAGAAGTAAGGTCGGGAATCGGGTCAGCGCTTAATCGTCGCTTACGACGTGAGGGCATGCTCCCGGCGGTTGTCTATTCGCACGGTGAAGACACCATCCCCGTTACCTTGAATTATAACACTTTCATGCGTGCCGCTGAAAAAAGCCGCAATTCTCAGATCTTTATCTTCAAGAGTCCTGATAAGCGCATTGATGGCCGTACAGCCGTGGTGAAGGAAGTGCAGAAGGACGGATTGCGCGGCGATGTGCTGCACGTAGATTTTCAGGCACTCAAGGAAAACGAGGCCATCACGGTTCGGATCACCCTGCAAATTAAGGGCGAGCCTGTCGGCGTCAAGATGGACGGCGGTATTTTGTCTGTTGCACAGCATGAAGTAGCCGTGAGCTGTCTGCCGAAATTAATTCCTGATGTGATCGAGGTTGATGTGTCGACGTTGAAAGTCGGCGATACCATCCACGCCAAAGATCTTAACCTGCCCACGGGCGTTGAGCTGGAGGATGATCCGGATGAGACCATCGCCAGCGTCGTCTTGCCGAAGATCGTCGAAGAGGAGAAACCGGCCGAGGTGGCAGCTGAAGGTGCTGTGGCCGCGGGGGCTGAGGGTGCTGCTGCAGCACCGGCCGCTGGAGCCGCTGCTCCGGCTGCTGATGCGGGCAAGGAGAAGGGCGCTAAGAAAGAATAGCGTTCTGCACCTTCCGATCCTAAAATTGGTCTGGGACAATAGGTGAGACGTGCGTGATTAAACTAATCGCCGGTCTTGGAAACCCTGGGCCAAAATATCAACATACCCGACATAATGCGGGCTTTATGCTGCTCGATCGTTACGGTTCGCAGCAGCCGATGCCTGCTAGTTGGCGCGAATCCAACGGCGCTTTGTTGTGCGACGGACAGAGCCGCACGCATAAACTATTCTTGGTGAAACCGCTGAAGTTCATGAATCTGAGCGGTGTGCCGCTCCGCGAGCTGATGGACTTTTACAAAATCGAGCCGGGTGAAATCTTGGTGGCTTACGATGATATCGATTTGCCCTTGGGGAGCTTGCGACTAAAGCAGGGCGGTGGCGATGGGGGACATAATGGCATCGGTTCGATCATCGATGAATTAGGCAGCCGTGAATTCGCGCGGATAAAGTTAGGAATCGGTCGACCCCCGCGCATTCCGAATGTTCAAGCGCAGCCTGAAGATGCTGTGAGCAATTGGGTATTGGGTCGATTTACAGCGTCCGAGCAGCTGGAAGTGGAGAATATGTTAGAGCGCGGCTGCCGGGCGCTGGATGAGATTTTGGAAAATGGGCTAATCTCCGCCCAGAATAAGTTCAATCTGATCAAATCAGAACCTAACATTTAGGGAGCGCTTATGATGATCGTGGTTGTGCTTCTCGCGTGTGTGATCAATGCGCTAGCTGTAAGACAGCTGCATCTGCGGATAATGCCTCAAAATTCGCTGCAAGGCTCGCTGTCGGGGTGGGAGGCCTGGAGCAAAGCTGCGCAGGGGCTGGTATTAAGCGAATCCTACCTGGCCTTGCTGGCCCTCGGACCGTTATTTCTAATCTTTTGGGCACTGTGCGGACTTAACTTTGCGGCGCTTTTCGTGCTGGGGGCAGCGTTGCTGCTGCTTTTTTCTTGGTGGCTGATTGCGGCTATCCGACCTCATTTAGCGGCATTGATTTCAAGCTGCAGCCAGCAGCGCGAGGAGGAAACCGCCGCACTGTTGCTGGATCACCTGCTTGCCGCAGGCCTGAGCGGCGAGGTGGTGGTTGGAATTGGTCTTCTCTGCACCTTGCTTGGTGAGATTCTCGGATTAGACCGCCTTACCACAATTTCGGCCCTCAGCTTGGGAATGCTGATGTCGCTCGCCGGGATCGCCATTTTCCGTGAAACATTGGCAGCGGAGCGCGGGTCGGCTGCGCTGAATGAAAGTGTGTTGGTCCGTAGCCTGAGTAATTTTCAGCGTCCTGTACTAGAGGCCGTGGTCTTAGAGAGTGTGTTGTTGGGGTGCGGCCTGCTAATTGCCTCCAAGTTTCCGGCCCCTCAGTCCGTTACGTTGGGTGCTTTGCCGATTTTCTTGCTATTGGTTAAGGCCGCGGCAACCCTTGGGGCGCTGCGGATGAGTCAGGCCATGGTTGGTTTTCAACCGTTCCCGCGCTTTGAGCGTGCTCAGCACGTCGCAGCGGGGTGTGTGTTGCTATTAGTTGCCGCAGCCTCCCTCTTTAGCTCCGTGCTAACTCTGACCATTACGGCCGCACTCGGTGTCGGCTGGCTCTTAGCGCGCGGTTGGTGGTTGACGAGATTATCGACTGCTTTGCATGTCGCCCCTGAGAATTCATCTTTTTGGGGCGCAGCCGCTCTGATCTTAACTCTGGCATTAATACCCGCGATCTTCGCAATCGCTGGGGGCAGTACCTTGGGCTTCTTTCACTTTGCAGTTTTCTTGATGGGACTGCTGGGGCTCTCAGGCTTTGATCTCGTCACACGCAGCATCGACGAGAGCTTAATCGGACTGGCATTAATGTCTACGCAGACCGGACAGACGGCCGCTGCAGAACCAGGACTCGTAGCGCTGCAGAAACAATTATCGCCCGTCGGCGCAGCAGCGGCACGTCAATGGTCCTATCTCGGTGGGTGGCTGCTGGTGCTCTGTGGCGTCTCAGCGATCTTAACATCGGGCGCAGAATCGCAGCTCCGTGCAAATTTGCTGAATCCGAGCCTGATTAGTTTCCTATTACTGGGGGTCGCTGCCCTGGCGGCCTTGAACTCAACGGCAGCCTTAATCGCTAGGGGGGCCGCGGCCTCAGAGCCCACCGCCGATCTGCCGGTCCTCCCAGTTTATCGTCCATTTGACCCGGTGCTGCGAAACGCTGCGGCGATCATGGTAGGGGGACTGCTTGCGCTGACTGCGGTAGGATTGGCGATTATCAAGATTACCCCGGTGGAGCTGCTGGGCGCGCTGCTAATTGGTGGAGGAATCGGGCTGCTATTTAACGCCGTTAATTACCTAATGGGGCGGGCCTCGGGCCCTACATATGCGATGCCGGCCCTTCTGTATTTTGGCTTTTGGTGTCTTTTTGGGGGCTACTTATTGTAATTTCCTACGGTTAGGTCTAGAATCGGGCGCCCAAAACTTAGTTAGAATTGAGCCGGTTGCGGTCTCTTTTTCCCAGAAATTTTATGAGAAACTACGAGTCCATAGTTATATTTGATCCCACGATTACCGAGGAGAATCTCAAGAAGGAGATCTCCAAGATTGAAACCCTGCTTCAAGGCGCGGGTGCAGCGACCATCAACGTCGATATTTGGGGCCGGCGCGAGATTGCCTATCTAGTGG
This sequence comes from Oligoflexia bacterium, assembly GCA_019694515.1. Taxonomy (GTDB): domain Bacteria; phylum Bdellovibrionota_C; class UBA2361; order UBA2361; family JBGSMV01; genus JAIBBU01. The sequence goes on from JAIBBU010000003.1 coordinate 179,135, forward strand.
GCAAACATAAGCACGGGCATTTCGTCTCTTTTAGCTACAGCGGAGAAGATACCGAGCTCGCCAATAAGTTAACCGCCCAGCTTCGGCTGACGGAGGTCGTGATCAAATTTCAGTCCTACCGCACCAACCTTAAGTCCCGCAAATTCAAGGGACGTCCCGGTGGTAAGTCGGTTGGCGGCGATTGGGGTTTTGACGAAGAAGGCGATGAAGCCCAAGGCGCATTTTAATTTCCCGGCGATCTAATTTCAGTAGCATAGGATGGCTAATCTCAGGAGCATACGATGGAAGTGATTCTACAGCAGGATTTCCCGGCACTCGGATATGTCGGTGATCGAGTTTCGGTGCGGCGCGGTTTTGCCCGTAATTTTCTTGTGCCGCGAGGGATTGCGGTAGAAATCGGTTCGCGCAGCGCACGCGAGCTAGCGCACCGCGTTCAGGGCATTAATGCTCACAAAGCCAAGCTTAAGCTGCAGGCTCAGGAGCAGGGTGCGAAGTTGGGAGCTTTAGCGCTGGAGTTCGTGCTTAAGCTCGGCGGGCAGGGCAAAACTTTCGGCTCGGTGAGCGTGCACGATATCGAGGTGGCGCTTAAGGAGAAGGGCGTTGCTTTAGATCGCAGACAGATTCGTTTGCCGGAGCAGATCAAGAGCGGCGGCACCTTTGAAGCGATCATCAAGCTGCATTCTGAAGTTACAGTGAATATACCAATCAAGGTAACTGTAGAGCGCGTGGCCGCACCGGAGACTGTTGACGGTGGGTCCGAGCGTAAGAAGAACAAGCGCAAAGGTCGGGGACGTGCTGAAGAGCAGACCGAGGGCGCTTCCGAATCGCCCGAGGCGGCTGCCGAAACCCCGGCTGCAGACGACCACAACTAGCTAACCTCCGAGCCCTTCACTGGAACACATCTTTGGGCTGTGGCGCTGAAGTGTATTCAGCTGCACTGTTTGGATTGTTTTTCCGGGCCTGCATTGCGGCCGGTAGTGCGTAGTTTAGGCGTCCATCCGACATGTTCGACGCTGTTTTAGGAGTGCAAGATGGGCGCGCTATTCCGCTCCAAGGCGCATTTATTCTAGACTGCAGCTAGTGTCGAGTCACAGTCAGCATATCCGGTCCCGCAGCGCTGCTGCATCACGTTCTTCCAAGTGGCGTGACACGCCGATCTTTTGGTGGCTGTTAGCCGGTCTTTTTGCGGCAGCGTTCGTGATCCCCTTTTTGTTTGCCGCTAAAATCCCCCAGCTTCTCGCGTCCAAAGCATCCGAGATCGCCAGTGAAGAGGGCGCCGATTCGCTCTTCCCCGATTCGGTTTTCATCGGGGGGGCGGACGCCCTCATAACAGTTCGCGAGTCAGCCGTGCTTAATCCGCCGGTCGACAAAGATTTTCTATTGGTAGCATGGTTCAAGCTTCGCAACTTGCCGGCTAATGGCGACGACGTGCGACTGCTCTCGCATATCGATGATTCCCAGAAACAGCGCCCGGGGTACGCCATTGCCTTGGCACGGCACAAAAACGAGATGCGTCCAATAGTGTACTGGAATGCGGTCAATCAGCGCGCGAAATGGAAGATCTTTGATTCGGTCAAACTCAATCCTAAGAGCTGGTTTATGATTGCGCTTAGCTTTTACCGACAGCGCTACCTGGGAGTGCATATCATTGAATTGAGCAGCGACGGCAAAGGCGAACAACGGCTATTGGGCGGTTATGATGTGGGAGAGGCGGGGCTGCCGGGAGGTAGCGCTAGTCTGCTGCTGGGATCGCACGGCACCAAGTCGTTCCGCGGCAAAGTGGGCCCCTTTGGCATCTTTAATATCCGCGACCTGGGAGCCGATCTGAATGAGATTATCAAGGAATTCAGAACGCAACCCCTAAAGCTGCCATCCCGATTTGCTGACGCGAATGTAATGCTTTGGTCGGTTGACGGTCGCACGGACCAGAGCAAGAATTCACTTAAGATCACGGCGCCTTCCGAAAAGAAACGTCCAAAGAAATAGTGCTGCCGATAGAACTTTTAGCGCTGGTCCTGGCCGCCGCTGCTCTTAAACCGGCGGCGCTGCTGCTGTTGTGCAGCGGCGCTATTGTCGCCGTCCTCTATTCCCGACTGCGCCGCGTCTCCTGTGTGCAGACTGCTGCTCCGGTGCTCGGTTTCGGCGCCGTGGTTTTGCCGCTGCTCGACCCGCGCGCCATTCTGGCGTGGGGATTTTTCTGTTTGATTTTGCGGCAGCAAACCTTTAAGACCCTTAGTTGGGCCGCGCCGTTGTTGCTACTCGGCCTGATCTGGTCGACCGCGGGAGTCGCTGCCTCCGTTAGCACCGCCGATTGGCAGCTTCTGCGAAGCAATCCTGGACAATTTCTCACTTGGTACAGCACGGCACCTGCGCCGGAGCTGCAAAATCTAGAGCTTATGCTCCGCTGGTTTCTATTGGCGGCGCTGCTTCCGGTACTCGCCTCAGATCGGGAGCTGCTCCGGCAGGTTTTGAGGGGAGCGTTGTTGGCCGTGCCGATCGCTTTAATCGCGCTGGTGTTGCAGCTTAACGGCAGCGCGCACTTTGTGACACAAAGTTCCTTTTGGGCTGCGCTGGGCCGCCCGGCTGCGAGCTTTTCCGATCCGAATGCGCTCGGGATTGGTGCATTTCTGCTGCTGCTGCTAACCCTAACGAGTGAGGCCCGAACAATTGCGGGACGTCGCGGTAGTTTTGGTCTAGTGGTGTGCTGTCTGGCGTTAGGACTCTATTCGGGGTCTAGAAGCTTCATCTTTGGAATCATCGCATATGCGTTGATCAGACTCTGGGGCAATCGGCCGAAACAGTTTGTGGGTGGGCTGGCGATCCTGGTAGCAATACTGTTGGGATTGAACGGGCTTAATCGCGCGACACCTGAAGTGTTGCAAGGCTTGCGAGCTAACGCGCCTTCCGCAATCGTGCGGGTGGCAGATACTTTGAATTATTCCACCAGTCAAGAAGCGCTCTTTAGCCGTTGGGCATTTCTGCGGATTGCCGCCGAGATTTGGCATGCGCATCCGATTTTAGGTGTGGGACCAGCCGCATTCGCCGGATTGGTGCCGGTCACAGCCTCCAAGCTGGGTCTTTCAACGGGTCTATGGGCCGACAATCCGAACAATTTCTACCTTGGGATCTTAGCTGAGTTCGGATTGCTTGGGTTCTTCGCGCTATTTTTGTGCATGCGCCGTCTGGGTTTTAGCCCTGGTGCCGAGCCCGCGATGCGGGCTGGAGTGGGGGCCTTCATGTTATTACTGTTGTTAGGTCCGCATCTTGATTTCAACGAAATTACAGTTCTCTTTGCCGTGTTGTCTGGATTTGCGCTCACACCGCGGCCTGAGCGCGCGCAACTTACCGGTGCACCGTTCTTGTTGCTCTGCAGCGCAGCTGCGATCGCGACGGCGGCATGGAGCGGCCCTCGCGGACTCTATAATTGGGAGCCCGATGGTAACTCAGGCGTTGCTCGTTGGACGATCTCGCGGGCCCGCACCTTCGTTGATTGCGGTGCAAATAATTCTGCCACGTTGCATTATCAGCTGCTTAATCCCGATCTTGAGCGTCGTCCTGTAGTTGTGCAGCTGAGTGTGCCGGGTGAACCTGCGCTGCAGCAGCTACATCGCCGCGCCGGATCGTTCGATCAGAGTTGGCGCTGTATTTCGGATCAGGCCGGATTGCCCGCAGCCATTCCGATCGACATATCTGTTTCTAGAATGTGGATTCCTGCGGCCTATAAACTGAGCTCAGATCCGCGGGCGCTTGGAATCAGATTGCTCTTCGACAAGCTGCCCCAGCAATAGTTCCGCCACCGCACGCAGCGAATCCACCACCGGTGCTCCAACTTTTTCGAGTCTCTCGGGGTGCTGCAGGCCATGCGAAACTAAAAGGCAATCGGCCCCCAGCAGCTGCGCCATTTCAAAGTCATGATCGGTATCGCCAACCACTAGGATGCGGGCACCTTCTACCGGAATAATTTCTCGGATCCAGTCTTCGGCCAGCTCTAGCTTGCCGTCGCCTAGCGGGTGCTGTTTGCCCTTGACCACATCGAAAAACGGCGTCAAGCCATGGTGCTGGAGCATAAACCACAGCATGTCTTGAGGGTGGGCTGAGATAATCGATTGATGCAGACCTAAAGATTTTATGCGCTGCAGAATAGTGCGTGCCTGATCATGTAATGCGCACTCGATGCGGCGTTCAGCATAATCGCGGTGAAAATCGTGGGATAGCTGCGCATACTCCTCGCTACTCAAAGGCAGGCCCATTCTGCGAAAGAATTCACTAAATGGGTGGGCTGTATGCAAGCGGTAGTGATCAAACTCCATGCCCGGGTGCTGACGCTTCAGAAACTGCAGATTCGCCAATTCGTAACAAAGCCGCGCATCATCGAGCAGCGTTCCGTTCCAGTCCCAAACTATATACTCGTATTTATTCACCTCGCTCCTGCGCGCATTAAGAGTTTGGGCCAGCGATTGTTAAAGGCATCGAAAGTCAGCCGTGCTACAACCCCAGAATCCATGGCTTTAATAAAGAGTTGATAGTTGGAATCCTCGTGCGAATGTTGATCGGGCGAGCAGGCGCCGAATAGCAAAAACTTGCCATCAGGGGTCATAGTTGGAAAGTATTCGTGTCCACGCGGCGCATCGCCGTCCTGCACCTCGTATGACCTGTCCTGCGCCGGATTGTAGCCGTAAATCCCGGAACGCTCCCTGACCGCCGTGGTTGAAACCCAAAGTACGTCACCATTGTCGAGCCACGACGGCTCGCAACCATGGGCAATCTGAGACGATTTCTGGGTCTTTAAATCGGCACACCACACATTCCAACGGCCTTTTCTGTCGGAGGTGAAGCAGACCTGGCTCTGATCGGAGGACAAACGCGGCATTACGATCTGATATTTGAAATCTTTGGGTTTGAGCGGGAACAGCAGCGCCTCTTTACCGCTTAGGAGGTCAAAACTGTAGACTGATTCACGACCACGCTCAAAAAATATCTTGGAGCCGTCGCGGCTAAAAGTAGGGAAGGTGCCATCTTCCGTGATGCGGCGCTGCGTGCCGTCATTTAAATTCTTGATCCAAATCTCGGAGGGCGAGTTGCGCTGCAGCGAAAGCGCCACCGCGTAAGCAATAAAATTGCCGTCCGGCGATGGATCAGGGTACATCTCATGCTGCGGACCATCCGCGATCGTCTCGATACCGCTGCCATCAGGGTGAATTGTGTATATTCCGAAAGTACCAGAACGGTTGGAATCAAAGACGATCGTTCCCGGTAGCTGGGCGCTGATTTGGCTGCGAAGCTGCAGCTGCGCGGCGTCCGGCTGATCGGCGCTGAACTGCTGAAAGGACTGGGTATAAGGAAAGGTCTGATAAGCTAGTCTGCAGAGCAGCGCCGCGGTTAAACACACACCCAGCATTAAGCCATAAAAGGCAAAGGCACTCTCCCGCCGACGCGGTTGTTTAAGACTTGAGTCCTGCAGCTTGAGAAAGGGCAGCATCAAGACCAGCATCGCGCCAATACCAAGCAGGTAACCATAGGCCTGGGTGAAGATATGGTGAGAAAGGCTGGTGAGTTTCGCAATATGTTCCGAGAATCCGAGTAGATGAAAGACCAGGGCCCAGGCACCTTGATACACTCCGAATCCAGCGATCCCCGAGATCGGCAAGCTGGCGGCTAGCTCGGCCGCAAGAATGCCGAGAAAGACTCGGTTTGGTTCAAGCTGCGATAAGGTAAAGCCCATGGGCCTAAGCAGCGCATACAGGAACATATAGAGGCCGCCATACTTAAAGATCCGCACCATCGCCGACAAAAATAGCAATCTCAGAAATACGCCCTGATCACGAGTGCGGACGACCTCTGATTCGGTCAACTTGAGCTGCGCGCCCAAGGACGATTTGGTTCCTGCGGACAATAGCGGCATCCTTTCGATTAGCGTCGCGGCGATCCGAAAGAATTTTGGCAGCAGGAGAATCGCGATGCTGACAATCAGCGCCAGGACCAAACTGCCGCCAATCAACGCCGGCACTGACAGCATAGTGCTGCCCCCGGTGATAAAGGCAGCCAAAATCACCAATGGCGTGACGGCTAGCATGTCGAAAACGAATGAATAGGCCCAGCTATTCAGCGCTGCCTGCATCGGCACTCCCAATCGAGTGGTGACGACTGCGACATATGCCAGGGTGCCGACTCGCGCGGGCAGCAGATCCGAAAAGAGGTTACGCACGAGTACCACCATGAACATCGAGAAACGCGGCGGGGCGTATCCGGAGAGACCCAGCAGCAGGCGGTAGCGCCAAGTTCTAAAGATATTCATGGTGAAAGAGAGCACCAAGAACATCAGAACTCCTCCCAAATCCGCTTCACGAATGAGGTTGAGCACCTCCCCCGGAGAGATTTGACTGAGAAAAGAGCCTAAGATGACAACGGTCAGCAGCAGGCTAATCAGGGTATAGAGAGAGCCTTTGAGTGAAATCTTCATGCCACAATATTTCGCAATGCGTCGGGCATCATAGCTGAAAGCGGTTATTTTGGACACCGCTTGTAAGTATCTGTACTGATCGGGGCGGATCTCAGAGCTGGGACTTCTGCCGGTGCAGCACTGCGTTAATATTGCGCTCGAACACGTTGGAGCAGCTTGGCGGCAGTTTAGGCCGGGCCAAACTTAGGACAGACCCTGTTTGCGTATATTGTTCACGCGGCTTTGAATGCGAATGGTGAAGTGCAGCTCTGAACGTGGCTCGGCCATTGTGCTGATGTTGGGGTTAGTGCTCCCGGTACTGTGTGTGCTCCTCGCCTTGTCATTGCAGCTGGGCACATTCTCCGCTGATCGCGCGCGGGAAGAATCCGTGGTTCGGCAGGCAGCGCTATTGGGGGTCAAGTTCCTGCCGGATAACGCCGCTGCTTCTGACGCTGTACGTCGGTACATTGCGCAATATAGCCCCGGCTTTCAGGCGCTTTCCGCGGAGCTTCAACCCGCAGCGATCGAGAGTGTCTTTGCGTCCGGTCAGCTGCGTGTGACACTCCAGCTTCCGGCGCGCATGCCGCTCGGTATCCCTGCGGACCTTACACCAGCTCTAAAATATACGGCCAAGGCTTCGATCACTCCCCGTGATGTCGCTATATTTCTTGACAGTAGTAACTATATGGCTCCCCCCGAAGGTGGAGAAGAGTTTTGGGTCAAGCACATCCAATACGGGGTGCTGAATCTTTTCGCAGCCACTACCGAGTTGTCGGAAAGTCAGCAGTGGCCCGCCGCGGATTACTTTCGGGCGCGTCATGATCTGCGGAACCAGCCCGTCCGTCAGCTGGTTTATAGTCAGCAATGCTTCAATCCCAGCTTTTCTGCATTCAAAGAGGCGGCGCTGCTGTTGTTCGACAAGATCTCTGCAGCGGATCTAAATTCAGTTGCAGTTCTGTCCGGACCGGACGCGGGAGGCGGGGTTTTTGAGCTGCATGCGCTGGGACCAAGCGGCTTTCACGACTTTGATGGGGCAGGAGCAATTGAAAACCATAACTACGCAAATGTTAAGGACAGCGAATGTCTAAGCGCTGCGGAGACGGCCTTCTTCGGAAACGGCATTGACGGCGGCCTGTCGAGCTGGTTTCAGCGCCCGCCCGGCGCACACTGGGAGCTGCCTCCGGCGCCGCTGCGTTATGGATTTCCTGCCAATAGCGTCGATTTGAGTCAAACCTTGCCGTTGGCGCCGGCCCGAAACAGCAACGAGCGTCTGACTGATCCCGATAGTGGAGTTTTGCTTCCTAACGCTGCTCGGTATCTTAGTGCGCGCGAGGCGATTTGGAGCAGGCGGGTGAATCCCAGCCGGGCAATCGATATAGGGACAGTACTTGCGGCTGTGGGTGGGCGGCTGCTTGCAGCGGATCGGCGCGCTGAAAGACGACGTGAATTGACGCCCTTCATCACTTCCAGCGGCTATATCCTGCTAGGTGATTTTCCGCGGCATGGCAGCGCAAAGTTTCCCGCGGCAGCAGTACAATCAGAGCTGCGGCACTCCCTGCGCGAGCTGGATCACAGTGCGGCCGCGGCTGAAAAACACCTCGCGCTTTACCTAGTAATCACACGCCATGAGGGCATGCTGCCGGCCGCAGTTTGTCCGACCCTGGAGTGTGCTGAATTTCTCGATCAATTTACGGCACTGCAGGATTTTCTCACGGATCTGCAAACGAATCTATCTAATCTCACGATCACTCCGATCCGTGCACCCGATGTCTCGACTGTAGCGCTCGATTTGATGTCGTATCTACCGCTGACCGAACGGGGAATAATATTGGCGAATTAGAATGAGGCTTTTGCGAAAATCAGCTCCAAGCTCCGGCATCGCCGCGCTCGAAACGGCGCTGGTTCTAACGGTTTTGCTGCCTGCCCTGTATGCTGGTTTTATTATCGCCGACGCGCTTTATACTGAGTCGCAGCTGCGCGGCGCGATTGAAAATTTCGCCGAGGGGATTACTGTTCGGCCGGCCAAGGTGACCGCAGGATTGCAGGATATATGGCTCTACGGGGAAAGCGCTGAATTACGGGGCAGCCTCCGGGCTAAACTTCCGCAGTTCAAGCGGCAGCTGCAAGCCATATTGGGTTCCAGCCGCAAACTCGAGTCAGTCGAGATCGGATATCTGCGGGTGCAGTTTAATATGCAGTCTGGATCAATTCGGCCTGATATCACCGAGGACAGTATCGCCGATGATCAAGGCCATCGCCCCGGCGACCTGTGGTATTTGCGTGATGCGGCGGATCGGCTACTGGAGTCCGAAGCGATCGTGCATAGTGAAACTGGTTGGATCGAAGATTTGCATTGCTCACAATTTAGATTGTGTGGAGCATTTTCAGCGCTAGTCGCAAACCCGACGGCTCAGAATGGGTTGATTGCTCCAATCGCTCTGCCCTCCGGAAATTTCGGACGGCGCGTGGCAGCTTTCTATGGAACCTCACATGTTTTCGGCGGCAATCAAGACGGCCATGCCGAGTTTGTGCAGAGCCAGTTCTTGCGTACCTCCTTCGTGATCGGCCTGGCGGTCAGCGCCCCCCTGAGCCGGCCCGGATTACCGCTGGGATTGTCGAAGCTCAGTTTTGACTCAATTAGAACCGTGCAGCCACGCCACGATTTATAGGGCCCGGGGCTGGTTGAGTAGCGCGCGGCCGCCCGGTAGAATTGGCCTCAGGTAGCCAGAAATTGTGGGTTCAGCGGCAGAGGCTGATTGAAATAAAGCCTGCATGCTTCACTTTCCCCCGCTCCTCTCATGGTGCCCCTTGCGGATCGCACTGGGAGGAGGCCGGGGCTCGTAAGATCCCTGGCGGTGAAGCATCAGGTGTCGTTCAAGCTGCGGCTTGAGCGACGGGTGGGTGCGAAGACCAATTTGTGATCCGGTCTTCGCACCCGTACAGAGGTTCATTTTTCGGCTGCCTATCTTTTTTTTTGGCGTGCCGCCTGAAAGCGCTGAGCCTTTATGCTCGCGCTTGCCCGGAAAGTTTGCGCCACAGCGCGACCATCGGAGGCGGGAAATGTTGGTGTTCAAAATGTCGCTCGCGCCGATTGATATCTTTAACGTAGCCCGAGAACGTGGCCTGAAGTCCCGAGAATGGGCCGCCGATCGCAATTTGTTTCCAACCCTTTTCACCCAGGTGATAAGCCAGCAAGCCTTGATTGCGTCCGCCATGCCGTCTAGCGAGCGCATCGACGATGATTCCGTTTAGTTCGAGATTGATCTGCGGATTAAATAGCAGCTCCCGGCGAAAACGCTTAAATCCCAGAATACCATCCTTGGGCCAGTAGCTTTTAGCTAGCTGAGGTTTAATCTGAGTTAATCCCAGCTCGCCGTCTTTGCCGATTGCGAGTCGATCCAATGAAGATTCCTTCGATGCATGTGCCATCAACTGCTGAGGTGAGATGTTGATATGTCTAGCCTTGAGACGATCCGAAACCTGGTCCGCAAGGTGCGCCATCTCGCGCTCTGGAATATAAGCATGCTTCAACTGCCGCTGCGGGGATCGAGCTAAAGGATGATGCGAATTCCCGGGATTAGTGCGCGAGTCTAAATGCAATCCCCGTAAAAAGGCTCCGAGGTCAATCGATTCTCCGCTCCTTAGAGTATTGCCATGGAAGCGCTCCAGCTGATCTGAGAGTTGTGCTGCGCTTAAGCTGCCGGCTCCAAACTGCCGCTTTAGTCCCAGCGCCAAACCAAAAAAGGTCTCGCCTGGCTGGACGATGTGGGGCGTTGATAAAGATAGTGCGCGGTGTTCCGCGTCGAGCGCACGGGCCGGTTTAATATGGCGCCGGTCGAAGGTGATACGCCCCGACAATCCGGCATCCTCCCCGGCATGAGCGGGCGCGCTGCTTACGGCAGCCGGGGGAGGGGGTTTGTTTAGAGCTAAATGTATGCCCAATTTAGTTGTTCGGTTCTAAGCGACTATTCTTGTTATGGCCTCCACTCGCGGGTGCGACGCCACAAATATTGGGGGCCAATCCCTTGATTTAGCCCCTCTTTTCTAATGCGGCAGGGCGTTTTCAAAGAGCACGGGGTTGTGCGGAACAGCCTGCTCTTCTGTCAGGGCCTCACCCCGGGCGGACACCTCCAGATCCTCCCCAGCCAGGTAGATTAGAGGAACCTGTAAATCCACCTCGACACTAACTCCCCGCCCTGCACCAGGGGTGATGTTGAGTCTGGCGCACTGCGGTCCGCTTCCAAGGCACCCTAGTTTAGCCATCGGATAGAAGGCTTGCAATTCGGTCAACCCCCTGCGGCGTGCAGTCTCTAGTCTGGCCGCAGGTTCCGTGCCGGTTCTGATTCCGGGGGCCAACCGGTAGGCATCGAGCGCGGTGCTCAGAGCCGCTGACACCGCAAAGCGTGCGCGCAATATATTAGTCACATCCAGTGCGCCAACTACCAGCGCCAACACCAGCGGCAAAATCACCGCTAACTCCAGTGTATAGATACCCTTTGGCAGCCGGGCTCTCCGCATTTGCACCTTCCATGCGCGATGCTATCATGGCTCCCGGGAAATCCGGCAAAGAAGATTTTCTATAAGGGCTTATACCTACCGATCGAATCAATTCTGAATAGGGAACAGCAGGCGTGCTAAAAAAGATCTTTTCAACTGCCATGTTCATCTGTCTTGGCATCCTGGCTCCGCTGCTACTGCTGGAGCTGGTCTTCCGCCTGGTTCCAACCGTTGCTCCCGCTAAATGGGACGATCGTCCGTCTACCTATTTTCTACCAGCTGATGCGGTGCGGTCCGCTGACTTCCGGTATCAGTCACCAAAGCCAGCCGGCACGTTTCGCATCGCGGTTGTGGGCGACTCCTTTACCTTCGGACCTTTTCTGCAGTTCGATGATACCTTTGTGAAGCGCATGGAGCGGTGGCTGGCGCTCAATGCTGCTCCATCCCGCAAATTTGAAGTCTTGAATTACGGAGTGCCTAGTTATTCAACCTCAAATGAGGTCGACCTAGTAAGTAAGGCGCTCGCCGAAGGAGCCGATCTTATTCTGCTGCAGATTACACTGAATGATGCCGAGGCCAAGCCGCTCCGGCCGGAGGGCACGATCACCGCGTTTGAGAAGAATTTAGATTTGAGCTCCGGATTGCTGAAGCATTCCAAGCTGGCACAGTTCATTGCCCTGCGTCTCCATAACCGCGCCTCGCGTCTCGATTATGAACATTACTATGAGGAGTTATTTTCGAACTGGCGCACCTTCGGCCCATTTAAAGACGCGTTGCGCCGTATCGAGCAAAACTGCCGCACAGCCGGTGTCCCGGTAGCCGCCGTCGTTTTCCCGCTGTTTGGACACCCTGTGGATCTGTCCTACCCATTCGCCGATATCCACCGCAAAATTGCAGATACTCTAAGCGGCCTGAGAATTCCGATGTTGGATCTTTTGGAGGCTTATCGGGGAGTGCCGATCGAGCGCATGCAGGTGATCCCCGGGGTAGATCGACATCCCAATGAAATCGCCCATCGTATCGCCGCCGAGCATATCCTGATCTGGCTCGATTCAAAGCAGCTGATCCCCTCCGGCAGTCTCCCGGCTAATCGGGTCGCGCAGCGCATCGGTATTCAGCCGCAACACAACGAAGGGGCGGGCGCAGCTCCGGCCGATTAGTGCAGCGATCTCAGCGCGAACGGAGCGAGAGCCTGCCTCACGGAATTGTCATTGCGAGCGAAGCGAAGCAATCCCTTACATTAAGTCGAAATGGGCGCTCTACTGGGAAAGTAAGGAGAATTTTCTGCGCATTTCCGGCCAACAGCCGCGGCTTGTGTGCTTGTAAGAAACTCTTGCAATTACCAAGGGACAAAGCCTGCTTCGACACAATGTGAGGGATTGCTTCGCTTCTCTCGCAATGACAGAAAATCCGTCCTCGAAATATGTAACAGCTACAGCAATGACAGTCTGTTTTTGGGCCGAGCTCCTGCCCACACCAGCACCCTCATAGGCGAATGCGGCGCCCTTGATAACCGACGTAGATTAACGGCACCAGGCGTGGCACAGATCAAGCGTCGCCTGTTTGGCGTCTCGGACCTTATCCTGCTCAACTGTACAGTAGTCGCTAAGTTGCTTAAGTGCAGATTTACGGCTACGCAGCTGCTTTTGGAGCTGCTCCGCAGAGGGAGCGCCGGTATGTAAGCGCCGGGCGACCGCGGATTCGGGGCGCAGCACCTCCGTCAGCTCCTGCTGAGAGATCTTTAGTTCGATCCCTTTGGCTTTAGCCGCGATCTCCAGGTCGCCAGCCGCCAGCTTCGAGAGCGGCAGCTTCTTACTCATCAGCTGATCCACACACTGTCCCACTATTTTGTACACCAGACGGTAGGGCAGTCCGCATTTCTGCGCTACGCAATCAGCCAAGTCAGTAGTCAACGAATAATTTTCGACCACCGCGGCATGCGTACGCTCGGCATTCACTTCGATATCTCTGAGCACGACCGTGGTTGCAGCGAGTGCGCCACGGATTTTGCGTAATCCCATGGCGATATATTCCTTGAGCTCGCGGGAATCGCGATTATAGCCACTGGGCAGCCCTTCTAGCACTGCCGCTGCGCCATGCGCCAAGGCCAGAATTTGAGGGGCCGTGGCTCGAACTAATTCCAGCACATCGGGATTGCGTTTCTGTGCCATTACCGAGCTCCCGGTGATGGGATGGAGCCGCTGGGCTGCGGAATCACCCAGCTGCAGAAATCCAAACTCATGGGTCGAAAAGAGCAGGAAATCCGCGCTAATTCGGCCGAGGGTCAGGCCGATCTGCGAGAGCGCCTGCAAAATTTCAAGCTGCAGGTAGCCGCGATGTGCAATCGCATCCAATGTAATCTCCCAGGGCGCCGAAAATCCCAGCAGCTTCGCCGTTTTCTCACGATTAATTGGCCAGGAGGTTCCAAAAGATTCAACGCTGCCCAAAGGACACAGATCGTATTTTTTCAGGCAGTAGCGCAACCCGTCCAGCGCGCGCGCCAGGCTGTCGTGGTAGGTTAGTATGTATTGAGCAAAGACGGTGGGTTTGCCCGGTTGCATGTGGGTGTAGCCGGGAAAGATCGTAGTCGTATGCTGAGCAGCTTTGTCCAGCAGAATCGCAAGCAGGGCGGTGCCTAGCTCGAACACACTCAAAGTCTGATCCCTAAGGTAAAGCGCCTCACAGGTTGCGACCTGATCGTTGCGGCTCCGCGCCGTATGCATCGAGAGGCCCGCCTCTTCCCCGGCCAGCTCCAGCACTTCGCGCTCCAAAGTAAGCTGCGTACCGAGCGCAGGATTGATCTCAAATTGTTTGGCATGCAGCCGTGTCTCAATCTGATCAAGGGCCTTCAAGATGGCCTGCGTCTGGGGTTTGGCAATTATTCCGCATTCCGCCAGCATACAAACGTGGGCGCGCGTCCCCCAGATGTCAGAGGGCACCATCTCGAGGTCCAGTGCGCGCTGCGTGTCGGAGACGATTAAGGAGCTAACGGCTTCGTCCAGCATCACCATTGTTAGTTCTCCCGGGAGCCGGCCAAAATTGACTGCATTCCGAAAATTTTGCAAAAGCCGGCGGCCTCAACTCCGCTCCATAGCCGGCTGCCTTCGCCGTAGACCGCGCCGGCGTGCATCAGCGAATTGGGGCTCCGAACCCCTTCCACCACGCACATTGCAGCGGCAAGCTTGACCCGTACCTCACCGCTTACCAGCCGTTGTGTCGAATCGATGAACGCCTCGAAATCGCGCATCACTGGATTTGACCACTGGCCCTCATGCAACAGCGCCCCGTAGCTCTGCGCCAGCTGTTCTTTGGTTTGGAGCTGGAGCTTAGTTAAGATCAGTTTTTCAAGTTCACGGTGAGCTTGGATCAGGATCGTCGCGCCGGGAGCCTCGAACGCCAGCCGCCCCTTGATTCCGAGTGTAGTATCGCCGACATGGACGCCCCGGCCGATCCCGAACTCTCCGCCCAGAGTGTTGAGCTGGGCCAGTATCTCGCAGCCGTCAAGCTTTGTTCCGTTCAACACGGTCGGGAGACCGGCCTCGAAGCCGATCACGATATTTTCCGTGCTGCGGGTAACGCTTTGCGCCCCTTTGGTTAGGATATAGGCCTCCTCGGGAGCGCTTTGCCAGCTGTCATGTAAAACACCTCCTCCGATGGTGGTGCCCAGAATCCCTTGATTGATTGAGTAGGTTTTGCGCTCGCTCGGAAAATCAAAGCCGTGCTCCTTAAGGAACTTGACCTCGTCTTCGCGCGAGATCGCGAGCGACCTAATCGGTGCAATTATTTCGAGTTTTGGGTTAAGACAGCGAATCTGAACATCGAACCTAACCTGGTCATTGCCCGCGCCGGTTGATCCATGACAAACCGCATCAGCTTTTAGCGCCGTCGCATACTTGACCAGCTCAGCGGCCTGCACCATGCGCTCCGAGCCCACGCAAAGCGGGTATACTCCGCCGCGCAGGATATTGCCTTTGATGATATAGGCGCCGAAGCTGTCGTAAACCTGCTGTCGGCCATCGATGCTGCAGTGCTTGATCGTTCCCAGATCGGCTGAGAGCTTTTCGATTCGCGCCAGCTCCTCGGGAGCGAAGCCTCCGGTGTCGACCGTAATTGTGGCGACCTCATAGCCCTGGCTCTTGAGCCAGATCACACAGAATGAGGTATCGAGTCCCCCAGAGAATGCCACTACTACTCGTTTCTTGTTGCTCATAAAAATTCCTCCTAGCCCGCGGTCATTACGCTCGCCCGGTTAAGTAAATGCTCAAGCAGTCGGCACCCTTGGCCGCCGCTCGGCCCTGATCCTACTTGCCAGGGTTTCGTCAAGGATTACTCATTCGTTAGGGATTGCTTCGCTGCGCTCGCAATGGCAGGGATTTGTCATTGCGAGCGAAGCGAAGCAATCCCTAACGAATGAGTAATCCT
>JAIBBU010000081.1 GCA_019694515.1 Oligoflexia bacterium
AGGGTCCTGCTGGGGGAGCTGGCGCAGGCGCACTTTGACCCCCAGGGGCACCGGCAATAGATTATAGCGGACTAATTCCCAAGACCCGGAAATGACCACCGGAACAACGATCGCTCCGGGCATGCTCTCTAGCAGCGCCGCAAATCCGGCGACCCGAAAAGGCCGCATTTGCCCCTGTCGGCCGCGTGTGCCCTCGGGAAAGATGCAGGCGGAAAATTTGCGCTGAGCGAGCGCTGCTCCGAATTGCTTGATGGCGGCTAACGCTTGATCGGCGTTATCGCGATCGATCAACACTGACCCCATATGCCGCAATGCAAAGGAAATGCTAGGGATGCCGCGTCCTAACTCTTTTTTGGCCACAAACTTGGGATGGTGCTTGCGAAAGGCCCAAATTATCAGCGGAATATCGTACATGCTCTGGTGATTGGAAACAATTAGCAGGGGCCGGTCGACGGGAAGATCTCCGCAGTGCTCAAATGAGATTTGCGCTCCCGTAAGCCTGAAATTGGTAATCAAGCACAAGTTCATCAGATTCAGGATGAACATATGAGCGCGGTAGCTAATTCGGTGAGCAATCACCTGTAGCGGATGGAACACTAGAAGAATGCCAAAAAACAGCGCGATATAGATCGGAGTGATAACCCAAGCAATTGCTCTCCCGACAGCGGAGTAATCGGCGGTTGGGGGGGGAGTCTTACTCATAATGTCGCAGCTGCCTATCCACGGTAGCCTGCACCAGGGTACGCAGGCGAGTGTTTTGTTCGGTTGCCAAAGTGCGGGCAAGCACTGTCAGCGATCTTCTAGCCGCCGTTTCAAACTGATCTGCAGAGAGCTCCCGCATATGCAGATGTCTAATCCGGTCCAGCTCCAGCGCCAGCGCTGCAGCAGCCGCCTCCGGTTCTGTTATTGGATTGCCCGGATTGAGCGCCGTCTCCGCTAGCTGAGCCGCGGTCCGTACGCGAGGATCTTGATCTTGCTTGAGCAACTGCAGTTCACAAATCGAAAGACACACTAGCAGGCCCGCGCTGAGAAATTCCAGGGAAGGGAGCTCAAGTTGGGTAAGCAGAATCTGCAAAATGCGTCCTGGTAGCGGGTTGTAGTCCGCACCTTCAGGACGGAGCAATCCGGCTTCCTGCTTGGCGCCAGGAATCAATGCGGTCTCAAACAATCGATCTAAGAAGACAAGCTCCTCAGCGGAAAACCGGCGCTCTAAGGTCTTGTGCACTCCAGGTGAGTGTTGCTTCAGGATTCCAACCATAACCCATTAGAATCAAACAAAATTTGACTAAGATGCTCCCATTTGTTACCAAGGTTATGGTGCGAGGCTCGTGGAATCAAGTAGTTATGCAATAACTTCGTGGTTCGGGCTGGTCCAAGCGTTAGTCGGTACATTATCCTAAGCACTGAAAGTAGTATCTTTTTGGCGAGTTGGCGAACGGCATGAAAGACTTTAGGTCTATAGCAGTATTTTTGTTTGTTGGACTTGCAGTCGCCCTCTCTGCAGTGGCACTCCCTTTCTCCGCACAAGCCGATGATTATATTTCGCCGGAGTTAGTTAAGGTCACAACGCCCGTGTATCGGCCGGAATTTTCCGACTTCGATCCAGCCTTGGGCAAGTACACCTATACGGTAAGCTGGCAGGGAATCCCCGCGGCAGAGGTGACGGTTAATATCTCCCAGGATGACCAGTATTACCGCTCTGAGGTTCAGGCTCGTACCTATAGCGGGATCGACCTATTCTACAAGCTCCGCTATCGCGCTGAGGGCGTGGTCTCAAGCTTTGATTTGACTCCGGTCAGGACGACTATCGATCATCAGGAAAATTCCCGTCACAAGAACGTAGAAGTGCTATTTGGCGAGGATGGCTCGATCGATGCTAAGCGTTCCCAGGTGGGAAAGGATTCCAAGGAACTGCATTTCAATCCCAATAATTTCACCTTGGATCCTTTTGCGGCAGCGTTGCTGGCGCGTTCTTTGTCTTGGGAGATCGGGCAGAGCCGCCAGTTTGACACCTTCAATGGGAAGAGCCGCTATCTTATCACGTTGACTTGCGAGGATCGGAAGACCATGCGCATTAATGGCGAGGAGCGTGATGTTTGGATTATCTCCCCCAAGGTTGTAAACCTGACCTCGCGCGTCCCCTCAAAGAAGCTTCGCTCTGCTCAGATTTACGTCACCGCCGATAAGCATCGGGAAATTTTGCAGATCGTCAGCAGCGTTTTTATTGGCAGCGTCAAAACTCGCATGGTTTCCTTTGAACCCTCCGCGGAGCCCGCGCCGACAGCTCGTATTGCGCGAAATCACACTCACAATTTGTACGAGTAGCTGCTGAAAAGAGGCGGCTCTCCTTCATCAGAACTTTTTCACTGAACCTACGCAGTTAGGCTGCTTGCAGTTGCAACGGAATTCTATGGCCGAGCCATCAAGAGCGGCATTGTAATTTGATGTGATTTCTTCGCCTGGAGAAATTTTGCGAAGGGCGATGTCACAGAGATTCTCTGACTTAACATTCGGATTGCAGGAATGGTTCACGAATCGAGCCGGCGGCTGGTTAATGAGGAATCGCGATTCGTCATAGCGGCAAAGGAAATGCAGTTCTTCCGGGTCGACTGAGTCCAACTGCCCAGCCTCCACCAGCTTGGTGAGATCCCAGCGGATTACAATTTCTCCAGGCAGGAACTCCCGCAGCGCGAATACACCTAACCCTGCGATTCGAGACGGCCGTATCTCAATGTCCTGTTCCTTCATGTTAGTGTCCGTAACCAGGCCCCGCTATGGTATCGCAAAGCTCGGCGGTGTAGCTAGTCGGTTAGCCGGGCAGGATTGAAGCCAGAGTGCTCTGCTGGGAGTTGAGCTGCCCGATCAGCGCCTCTAGCCGCGAGAAGCGCTGTGTTAGGCTGGCCTGTTCGGTGCTGAGCGATTTCTCCACTGCGCTGATTTTGG
>JAIBBU010000052.1 GCA_019694515.1 Oligoflexia bacterium
GATGCCTGGTCACTCTCGATGGCAGGAAGTGCTGATGTAGTTTGCCGCAGCGCCTCGTGTATTTATCTTAATCCGGCGGGGCTGGCTTCGCTCAGACATACGACGCTCGTATTGTCAGCCGATGCCACTGAACGGAACGGCAACGAATTCATAGAAAACAAATCAATAACCGAACTCAGTAATTCGGGCTATGCCGTATTGGCCGTTCCGCTGGGGCGGACACAAGCTCCGGTCACAAAGCTGGGCACCTTTGCCCTGGCTTATGCACGTTACAAAGGAGAGGTAAATGACCGCATTAGAAGCGCGCCGGATGGCCATCTGCGATCATTCGGATATGGATACGGAAGTGAGGAGGCCGCAATAGGCTACTCCTTTACCTTTTACGACGATCAGCTCCATTCAAAGCTGGCCGATCTGCACAGCCATTCCCGATTTCTGCATGTCTTTGGGGTGCAGTCCAGACTCTCAGGAGGCTTAGAGGCTGGAGCAACCTTTAAGCTGGGGATTGGACAGTCTGATACCGAAGAGATAAAGACGCAGCAAAATGGGCTTTCGCATCTCCGAGAATATGCCGGCGACCTGGGCTTGACTTATAGATGGTCGAACGCCTCTTTGTCGGCAGCGATGGACTATTTCCATGTTCAGTCACGCGGCAATTTGGGCAATACCCATCCGGCAGTCGTGATCGGAAGCGATGAGGGCGGCAATGGATATGGAATCCATCTGGGAGGAGAGTGGCAGATCCTCGACGTATTACCGCTGCGTGCCGGAGTGCGCTGGTATGAGGTGGCTGATTACGAGTTTGATAATCCGAATCTGCTCGATCTAAGCGGCGGAGTAGATGGTTTCGGTTATGCGACCGGAATCGGGTATATCTTGAAGGTAGATTCGGTCGAACGGGCGCGGTTGGATTACGCCATGGAATATTTCACTCCTGGCAGGGGTGCATGGCAGCATCTGGTTACACTGACTATCCCTTTCGGCGCCTAGCTGCCCCATTTTTACATGCGTTGTCAGGCTTCGGCCGCGTTTAGTATGTGCTCGATGGTGGTCCATAGATCTATGTTGTTCTCAGGCCGCATCAAAGAGCCCCCAAGACGAGGGTTAATTTCGAAGACAACGATGTCGCGGGTGTCGGAGATTTTGAAATCGACATTGCAAGGGCCGGTATATTTCAACGGCCGGAGGAAACGCTGGATCTGCTTTAGCTGCTTGCGGCTGACAGCAGCGCGCCTGGTCAGATTAATTCCGCGTCTAATGGGGTTAGCAGGATCGAGGATATACTGATAGACGCAGTGCCAAAGAATTTTACCGTTCTTACAAACGCAATGAGCGACGTGCTCATCTTGACCCGATATTAATTGCTGCAGCAGGACCGGGCGCTCCTTCCATAGCTCTTGTTTTAGCAGCTCCTCTAAGTGCGCTGGCGACGTAGCGATGTCTATCCCCGCACCGCCGTTTAGGTCAGTGCGTTTTAGGACGCAGGGAAACTCAGCCGACCCAGGGCTAAGAAAGATGCGGGGGCAGAACCGGGCAAGCGAATGAGATTCGGTATAAGCTGCAAAGCGGGCTTTGTCCCGCAATATCTCGAGTGCTTCAGCGCTGGGGAGCAATGCAGCGGCCTTCAAAGGCGAATGCAGGCAGGCCGCGATGTGAGCTTCCATCAGGGGAACGATAACGGTGTCTGATCTGCAGTTGGCAATCTCCGCCAGCCGCTCCTCTGCAATGTGCTCGACTTGCAATGTGCGCGAAGCGCGGAGTTCTCTCCAGACCGCCGCCTGGGGAAGTAATGCTTCCATCCAATCAGGGGTGTGGGTGCCGAAAATTATGACACGCTGAATACGGTTTTTAGGGCGCCGCAGTATGCTCTTCAGCCAATTGCGCAAGATATCTATCCCTGAAAGAGGATCTTATAATGCAGTGCTTCTTTATTGAAGAGAAGAATTGTACACACTTGAGAGGGTTTTGTGTTGAGCAGCGCTATTTTATATGTTCCGCTCTTACCAGGCACCGTTTTTAAAGTTTATGAAAATACCTGAGATAGTTGGCAGTGAGCCCTATCGACTCTTTTTCCCGCTGGGAGGGCTGATGGCGCTGATTGGGAGTTCTTATTGGCTCTTACTCGCAAGTGGACTGATAACTGGTTATGCGCCGCTTTATCATGGGCTGATTCAAATTGAGCTTTTTTGCTCTGCCTTTGGGCTGGGGTTCTTATTGACGGCGTTGCCCAAATTTCTCCGTACGCGGCACGCCACCTCCGTCGAACTCTCTTCGTTCGCCTTTGTGTATCTGGTGCTTAGCGCCGCGATCCTTGCAGGCTGGTTATTTATCGGTCAGTGGTGCTTCGCCGCTATGATCGCGCTGCTAATCAGATTTGCGGTTACTAGATTTAGGGAGCGCAAAACAGATCCTCCGAACTCTTTTGTGCTGGTCGCTTGCGGATTGCTTGCGGGTTTTTCAGGAGCGCTCCTCCTCAATTATCCACTCACTGCGTTTCCGATGTTGGGTCAGAAGCTGTTGGAGCAGGGGATGTTTCTATCTTTGACCTTGGGAGTTGGCTCTTTTTTGGGGCCGCGTCTGATGGGGATCGTCGACACCGAAAACGCGCTTGTGAACTTGGCGGCCAAGAACCGATCCCTTCCGCCCTTTCACAAATCGCCTGCGGCTGTGGTGGTTCTGATTGGGATTGTAATTTTTGGAAGCTTTTTTATCGAAACCGGATGGAGCCGGGAGTGGGGGATTTTTCTTCGAGCGGCTGCCAGCATCTTCTGTTTGGGCTGGTTCCGGGTATTGCAGTTGCCGCGAAGCCGTTCAGTCGTCGCGTGCTTTGCAGCAATCGCGCTTTGGTGTGTGGCGCTGGGTATACTGGCGGCAGCGCTCTTCCCTGCCTACGAAGTGGCGTTGTTGCATCTAACCTATATCGGCGGCTTCGGATTGTTGATCCTTACAATCGGGGCGCAGGTCATTACAAGTCACGGTGGTGTTCGGGGTTTTTGGGACCAGCGCAGGTACAGTGCGATCTTTGTGGGGGTGCTGACGCTCGTTTCGATTTTGGTGCGAATCGGCGCAGCGTTCTACCCTGTGCAATACTTGCTGCTGCTCGGCCTGGCGGCCTTCATCTTTAATGTGGCGCTTATAACATGGGGGGTGGGGGTTCTACGGTATCTGGGCAGTAAAGCCGCGCCGTAAGTTAGGCCGCATGAGCTGAAGGTCTTAAGAAATAGCTATCGCCCCGGGCTGTAACTTCGTTCAGAGCGTCTTCGACGGATTGCGAGAGTACGGCCATTTCCTGACTGGTGGCGCCGCTCTGAATCGTGATCGGCGCGCCTTTCACCATGACTGCCCGGGAGAACGGCTTTGGAAAGATCATTCCGTCCCAGCTCCGGAAGCGCCAAAACTTTTCCGCAGAGAAGGAACTGGGGTAGATCTTCGCGCCGCTGCGCTGCGCAATAAGAAGCACTCCGTTTTTGATTTTACGGGCCGGCCCTTTAGGCCCATCGGGGGTGATCGCAATGTGGCTGTTGTTTTTGAGGCGCCGCACGAGCGCATACAATGCGCGCAGGCCGCCCTGAGATTTTGAACCAGGGATTGAATCGATTCCAAGAAAGCGCATACCTTCTGCCATCATGCGTCCGTCCCGATGTTGACTGATCAGGGCCGTGAAGTGTGGAGATCTTCGCGATGTACGGTGTCTTAGGTAGATCCAGGGCAGAAAAAGCTGGCGCCCATGCCAAAGCGCGACAATACAGGGCGATTTGTCGGCCCACCAGCGCTCCTCTCCATCCAAACCGACATATTCCCATCTCAGTGTAAGATTAACGAGTCGCAGCACTGCAGCGCCGCAGAATCCGATAATTGAAATCCGTATTCGGGTGTATAAGTTGGGACGTAGATAGTGCACAGGGTTGTTGGTGCGCGACCGACCTGATGCAGTACGAACCGCAGACTGGATACTTTTCAATGTTCGTCCACCGATGTGGATCTCCGGAGGTTGACCCTCCGGAGATAGCACTGAAAACTAGTAGCGGTTAGGTCTTGATCCGCCATTCCCTTTCGGGCGTGACCTGCGGTCATCGCCGAATCCACCTCTGAAGGTGCTAGGGCGGCGTGACTTTCCGGCATTATCCGGATTGGCTTCATTAACCACCAGGGTTGCGCCGTCAAGTTCGGCGCCATTCAGCGCCTGAATTGCAGCGTCAGCTTTCGCGGAGTCTTCAACTTCGATGAAGCCGAATCCGCGCGATCTGCCGGTATAAGCATCGTTAATAATCTTCACCGAAAGCAGCGGCTCATATTCAGCGAAGAATGCGCGCAGCGAGGTTTCGGTAGTGGCAAACGCAAGCTTGCCGATAAATAGCTTTTTCATATTTTTAGTATGTTTATAAAGTAATCCGCGCCGCCTCTGCGGCAGGAAATCAAAAAGTTTCGGAACTAATTAATAAGAAAAAGCAGACGTATAAAGATATGCGGATTGCTTACTTTCTAGTTGAAAGGTCTTGACTGAAATGAATTGTAGCACTTTGGACTGGATTACGCCAGCGCGTGAGGCGGTGTGTGCCGAACAGGAAATGCTAAATCGAGTCGGTGAGTTGAGGGAGATCGGGGCGTAGCGCCTAGCTCTGCGCGTTGTGGGGGATTGCCCCGCACGTAGCACCTCGTGTGAAACAGGTTGTCCTGCCGCGGCTAAGCTTTGATTAGAGGTGCTGCTTCGTCTATCATTCCGTAGACTCGCACTAACAATTGGCAGAGGAGCGGTTACGCCATGCCCGATCCAGACAAGAGCGACAGAACGCCCGAGTCCCCAGATAGCAACGACCGAAAACAGGAGGAGACCA
Organism: Oligoflexia bacterium; assembly: GCA_019694515.1. Taxonomy (GTDB): domain Bacteria; phylum Bdellovibrionota_C; class UBA2361; order UBA2361; family JBGSMV01; genus JAIBBU01. The sequence goes on from JAIBBU010000052.1 coordinate 4,836, forward strand.
TTGAGGAGTTAATGCGATGCCTCGATGTGCCGCCGCATCCAGAACAACAGGCAGGCTTAGCGCGCTTATTCATGGAAGCTTTTGAACGGCAGGAATTGGCGGCTACCGTACTTAGCCGCAGACGACCCTTGTTTCGTGCCATAGTCGAGGCCGCCTTGACCTCCGGCAAAATTGACGATGTCATTGCCGCGGGAAGCGACGGTCACCCAATTCTGACAACAGCGGTTGAAGAATATATTGCAACTGAGAAGGGTGCTCCGTTTGCAGGCTGTTCGGACGATCCTGAACGGGAAACGACGGCGGACGAGAGCGCCGCTCACAATAGGTTCGATTCGATTGTGCGCAGCTGCCTGGTTGAATATGTGAGCCTTGAGCCGGAGGCGAGAGTGGCGAAATTTGGGCCGCCCCTCCCTCCCGAGTATCAAATTGATGAGTCTAAGATCCTGCAGCTACTGCAAACGGGAGAGATTGCGGTTTCTGACGCAATTGAAGCGTTAACCAATCGTGAGGTCTTCAAGGGACTCGTGTTGAGGCGTTTCGAATAATCGCGCATTGAGCATCTGGATGCAATTATCAGGGCAGCTTAGACTCCGGGTATGCGCGCTATTTCGCATCGAATTGTGGCGGGGATTCTGGGGATAGTGCTGAGTTGCACTTGCGGGGAAGCCCAGAATCGTTGTGATTCCGTGGCGGAACTTTCAAAGGTGGCGTCGGAGCTGCGGGGCTTGCCATTTAATAGCGCCGTGAATTGCGTGGAGCTGCCTCCCGCCGAGTTTGATGCGGCCTTCCGTGCTCGGATTAACCCGCAGATAGATCTGCCTAAGCTTCAGGCCGAGGGGCGAGTATACAAATTGTTGGGGTTCGTTCCCTCTGAGCTGGACTACTCTAACTGTATACTCGAGAGCTATTTTTCGGAGACGGAGGCGTTTTTCCGTGAGGATTGGAACGACTTCATCCTCAGGCGAGGCACCGCGATTCACGCTCCAACCGCGGTTCACGAACTCGTGCATGCTCTGCAGAATCAGCATTTTCATCTTAAGCAGGCCGCCAATGTGAGAGCTGAAAGCAGCGACGCGCTGCTGGCTAAGTTTGCATTGATAGAGGGCGATGCGACTGAGATTGAACGTCGGGTTGGCGGCGGTAAGGCCTTGTCCGACCTGTCGAACGGGGACGCGAATGAGGACGAGGTCCAGCCCGCCGCGTGTCAGCTGCCGGAACAGTTAGATCAATTGCTGGCATTCCCGTACGAGGCGGGTGAACGTTTCGTCCGGACGATCTGGGAGGCGGGCGGCGTGTCGGCAGTGAATCGAGCCTTCGCGGATTTTCCAACAACGACGGCTGAAGTGCTGCATCCGGAGTGGTATTTAAAAGGCCGCGCGCAGGATCGGTTTCTCTTGCCGAATCCGAAGAAGACTCAGCCGCCGCTCTTTTCTGATCGGATGGGAGAATTTTTCATCCGGACTTATCTCGAACTGTTCCTGCCGGCACGTCAAGCCGTTCAAGTTGCAGAGAAATGGCAGGACGATCAACTGGCGTTGGAGCTGCTTCCTGAGAATCGGTATCGCGTTCAATGGAGAACCCTCTGGGAATCGGAAGCGGCAGCTAAGAGCTTTAAAGGGGCGTTGCTGGAGCTCTTGGCAGGGCGCTTTCACTTCCCTGCGCTCAACAACGCGGCTGCGACCTGCCAGGTAGAAGCGGAATCGGTGGGAGTGCTTCACGTTTCGCAGGCGGGCTCGCAGGTGACGATACAAATCACGCGCTGAAACCGCTCGACTATCCGCTTGATAAATCTGACGGTTGAGTGCCCCGGCATCATAATGCTAATGCGCGCATATCTTACTTGGATCTGGAGGAGGTTAAGTTCACGTGCCCGCTTCAGGCTTGCCAAATAGTCCATTTATCTCTGCCGATCGGGCGGAGGGGGAGGTCCAACTTGCAGCAAGTGTTGTAGGTTCTACTGCCCACCTATCCCAGACTCAGCTGCTGGGGCTCCTTGAGAGATTACACCTGAATCAGAACCTGCTGCAGGGGAACTCTGTCTTAGCAGAGGAACAATGCAAAGAACTTCTCGAGCAGATCGGAGACCTGAAGGCGCGCGTGACTTTGTTGGACTGCCTGCGAGCAGGCAGCCCGGAACATTTCCGATACCCACGGGTCAGAAGCATGGTTATCAAGGAGCTCGCCAGGTTTACCCATGAACCGGATGTGCTTGAAGTAATCACGCTCGAATTGACGGCGAATCAAAGCGGACAGTCCGCACCTCCGGAGGTGTTGTATGAGGTCTTGGCAGCCCTTCCCCCCGAACATTTAAAAAAGATTCGAAAGCTGCTCGAAAAGGCGGCGCCAATGTGGGACTCGGAAACGTTTTACAGTAAAGAGAGATCTCCTTGCTCTTACTATATCGGAAAGTTATTACGCGGGAGTAATCCCACGCAAGTGGAGGAGAGAATTCTGAAGCGTGCCCGCGCGGTATACCGCGAGAGCCGGGAAGTCGAAGTTCCTAATACAGAAGATCTTGCGGCGATCGACGATTTGGCTGCACATCCCGGCGCCAAGGCCAGGAAGCTATTATTATCGATTGCAAAGGGCGAACAACCGCAAACATTTGGGTTTGGAGTGATGGTGACCTGGGCGACACTTCATGCAACTACACTCTTGGCTGAGTCGGTTTCAGACAGTCGCTATGCAGAGATCTTTGCCGAACGTGTTGCCGATTTTTATCATAGGCCCGACTCGGTTGCCCTCGCTAGCTGGATAAGTGCGCTCGTGGTGTTCCCCAATATCAAAGCGCTTGCAATTCTCAAGCGCGGAACTAAATCCAAAGATGAAGCGATCGCTAAAAGCTGTTGGCGGGTATTAGCGCAAATTAATCTTCAGGATGCCACGACTTATCTCGAAGCTTCTCTTAGCTCCCCAAACTGGGAGACACGGGTGGCTGCCCGGGAAGCGCTAATGTTTCGTCAGTATAAAGCCCCCCATTCGGGATCGTCCTAACAGGTACCACCTACACAACAAAGGCTTGAGATCACTACTATTTATGGCTCGCAATTAGCTCCGCAATTTCTCGTGTTGTTGGTACTCTGCCGGAAAACAGTACCTTTCCATCCATGACGAGTGCGGGAGTTGCCATGATACCGAAGCGGGCGATCGCCTGAATGTCCTCGATCTTCTCGATATCCGCGGCAGTGCTAAGTAAGGCTGTTGCCTCTTTCACGCGCTCTACCAGAGTTCGGCACCGTGAGCAGCCTGTTCCCAATACCTGAAGTTTCACAAATGAACCCCATGAAAAAAGAAGTTAAATATGAAGCCGATCGCTATTATGCCGACCGCAAGTGTTCCAACGAAGACCAGAATTAAAGGCAGCTTTAAAACTTTCTTTAGGATAATCAATTCCGGCAGAGAGAGGCCAATTACCGACATCATGAAAGCTAAAGTGGTGCCCAAAGCCGCTCCTTTTTCCAGTAGCGCCTGCGCTACCGGGAAGATCCCCGCAGCGTTGGAATACATGGGAATTCCGATTAACACTGCTATGGGAACGGACCACCAGTGTTGATCTCCCATAATCTGGGAGAAAAATCCGGTCGGAATGTAGCCATGAATCGTGGCGCCGACCGCAATGCCAATGACTATGTAGAGCCACACTCGGCCTACAATATCTCGGACAGACTCTACAGCCTCATGCAGACGTGCGGAGGGCGATGGGCTCGTCGCGGCCTCCGGTGCCGCGGCTCTTAACTCTCGCACCCATTCCTCAAGATAATTGTCGAGCTCAAGTTTTCCGATGGCGTATCCGCACCCGATCGCTAGGGACACTCCAGCAAGCAAATATGCAGCCGCAACCTTTGTGCCGAAGAAGGTAAAAAGCATGACCACGGCAACCTCGTTTACCATGGGTGCGGCGATGAGGAATGAAAAGGTGACACCCAAAGGAATTCCGCTTTGCACAAAGCCGACGAAGAGTGGGACGGCAGAGCAGGAGCAGAAAGGAGTGATTACACCCAAAAGCGCTGCGAGCCCGTGGCCTGTGAGGGGTTGTCGCAGTTTAAGCCACTCGCGAGCTTGCTGAGGTGACACGAAGGTTCTAAGGAGACCAACCCCAAAAACGACGGCGATCAGCAGCAGTAATACCTTTGGAACCTCATAGATGAAAAACGATACAGCATCAGCGAGTGGGCCCGGTCCGATTATTGTCGGACCAAGATCAGTGATGCGGGGCAGAACCAGAAAATAGAGTAGCAGCCAAGAGCCCAGAGCGGAGGCTAGCCACCCCGCCGGGTGGTCTTCCCTATACGCGCCAAAACTTCCACCGGTCTTCATAAATTGCGGCTTTCAGTATCGACCTTCTAGAAGGGTCTAAAAAGATCGCTTTTTTGAGAGGCTGGGGCCCCGCCGTACACTTTACAACGCAGCAACCATAATACCCCAGCTGAATAGGTCAGTATAAGGCAACGGCTAGCTTTTTTGTGTCAAATGATCAGCCAGGATCCCATAGCGCCAAGTTTTAGACCTGCACTGAACCCACCCCAAGCAGAGGACCGAACGGAAGGGTATGAGGGAGCAACTCTTCCAGCCATCTCCCCCGTGCAGCGAGCGTTGGAGCGCATCGGAGGTGAAATCTCTGCGCATCTCTTCCAATCCTCCCGTTTGCATCATTTATCAACCAATTCCACCGTTGCTATTGTTGCAATCGCCGCTCTCGCGGGTTGGTATGCGTATACAGGGAAATCGCGCCAAGCGGAGCGCCAGAGCACTCCGCCGCTTCCGCACCAAGTCGCGGTGTTAAGCAGTTCTCCCGGGATCGCAAACAGCACAGAGATCGAGGTTACGCTGCAGAAGGATGGACGGGTGGTTTCTCGGGCCGTACCGGTTAAATACTTTTCCCTAAGTGCGAACAATATTAAGCATGATTTTCGACTTGAAACGGAGCGCTACAGGATTGTTAAGCGTGAAGACATTCTGTTTGGCCGCATAATTGGGCATGTCGCATCTGTGCCCACCAAGCTCTTTTTCTGGGATGGCCGCGTTGGAGCAGGCCTTGATACGACGGGAGTGCGAGAGGTGGTGTCAATGCTTGAGCGTGACAAGGATATTCATGGAGTTATGGTGAGGATCAACCACGCCGATCCGATTGGTGATTGCGGGCGGTTATTCACAGATCCTCAGGTGGTTAACCGCAATCCGTTGCTGGTGCGTGTGGTGCTGGGCGTGCCTACTGTGATCCTGGGGGAAGGTTTCTCCGCAATGCGCCGGGGTGACTACTATAATCCGATTACCAATACCGCGGTTCTTTATAGTAATGTGCCATGCGTTGCGGCGCATGAGCTCGGCCATCATAAAGATTTTAAGCGATTTAAGACCGACTGGATCTATTCTGTTTTGACGAAGATCCCTCCGGCGTTTCTCTATCCGGAATGGCGCGCTAGCGCCATAGCTAAGAGTTCTCTCTTACGGGAAGATCAGCAGTGGCAATTCAAGCGTTACCTAATCCCAGCCTTCGCAACCTATGTGCTCGCAGCGATCGCCGCTGTTAAGCGTATCTTGTTTGGGAAGAAAGAAGAGGAGGCCTCAAGGCAACAGTTCAGTCATCGTCGTCGTCGTGCTTATAATGATCGGGTTCGGAACCTAAGCTACCGCTCATAGAATCCTGGACAGATTTGGCGCTAGTTTCAAAAGCTTCAGGATGGCGGATCTTACCACCTTGCTGCGCGGTTACCGCCAGCCCTGCCGAGGCCATCACTCCCAAGATGACCACCGCCAGAGTTAATGGCCGGGCAAGCGTGTCTTTGAGCTTAAGGGAGAACGCGCCGATTGCGCCCAAGATCCCCAGTCCGACCGTTAGCCAGAGTGCCCAATCCGCCGCCTCTTCGTGCTCTTCGATGGCAGAGTGGGCGACCTTAGCAAAATCTTCGAGCACATCCTCTGCGCCTTCGCCCAAGAGAAATGCCGCTCCGGCCGCCGCTGCTGCCGCTATGAAGGTGCAAAGCGCGGTAATCTTGACGGATCGATTGTCGAGTTTAAGGCCGATCAAAAACAAAATCAGCGCGGTGGGCACCAGCACAACTGGGAAGTGAACCGAAATTAGATGTAGATGCGCAGCGTTCATGATAATCCCTACATAAAGCTTGAGGCAGTATTTAGCATGCAGTGAGGGTGGGGAAGTTTCAAGAGCGGAATTGGTAGAAGCGGAACACTTTGATCATGTAAGTCATGGAAGCAGAGTGCTGCTCTTTTGACGAGTTCAGCGTGGTAAGTTCGGGTCCGTAGGTGCCGCATGTTTCGAGGATTGAATTCTTCTCGTCACGTCCCGCTTTGTCGTTGCGAACCAGAGCTTGTCGAGGGAGAAACAACCGCTCACGCTGAAGCACTCTTTGCTTTACCCAGCTTTATTTGGAAAAAGATTCCCTTATCCTCTATCTCGGAGTATGCGCACTGCTTGGCGTCATGGTAGGGATTGCTTCGCTTCGCTCGCAATGACAGCGCCGCATTGCCCGACAGTGCCCATGCCAATTGCTCTCCGTGTGCTCGGCTCTGTCATTGCTGTGGATCTTGCATATTTCGACGACAATAATTCTGTCATTGCGAACCCGAGCTTGGCGAGGGTGAAGCAACCCCTAACATTATGTCGAGGTAGGCTTTGTTTCTGGATAGTCGCAAAAGTTTCTTGCGAGCATTAAGACTACGGCTACTGGCTGGAAAATGTGCAGAAATTTCTCCTAACTTTTTCAGTCCAGAGACCATTACGATTTAAAGTTAGGGTTTGCCCGCCTCCGCAAAGGCTACGGCGTGGCAGGCCTTCGCTTCGCTCGCAATGACGGATTAAAGCGCCCTTGCAGGAACTTCATCAACAGCTCAGCAATTCTGTCCTCGAATTGCGTAACTCGTACAGCAATGAGAGAAGACTTGTCCTCGAACTGTGCAACTCCTACGCCGGGGCAATTCGAAAGCGATAAGAGAGTTCGAAGCTCAGCAGTGCGCCAACGAAAGCTCCGCCTAACCAGAAAATGGTCAAAATGCTCATCACTGCACCGCTGGTACAGATGAAGGCGCTAAGCGCTAACATTGAGAGCGCCGAAAATTGAAGGTGCTCGGTACGCCTCAAAACTCGGAGCTCTTCGGGGCGCATAAATAACGATGAGAGGATAACCCCAACACCGATAAAGAATGCCCCGCAAGCCATGCTACATATGTGCGGACCAAGCTTCATGAAGTAGCGCATCAGTGAGAGGTTGCCGCCGAAACCAAATTGCGGACATATGGCGAGGCTTAGCAGTCCGGCCATGGTCGAAATTACCAACAGCTTCAGAAATACCTGGAAAGCCGAAGGATTCAGAGCCGCGTGAATAGTAGTGCGAATTTTATCTGACAGCTGTGCGGGCGCAGGGATTTCAGCAGAATCGATAAACTCTCTAAACTCATGCTCCCATTCTCTGCCGGAGTTGTTAGTCATACTGCTTCCTAAAAATAGTCCGTAGTTTTTGGATTGCGCGGCTTGATATCTTGCGAGCGCCGGCGGGCTTAATCTTAAGATACGAGGCGACCTCATCGAAGGAGTAACCATGCAAGTAATGCAGCGTTAAGACTTGAGCATCCTTCTTCGGAAGTTCATCTAAACTGTCGGCCAGTGTGCCATCGAATGGAAGTGCTGCGGAAGCTGCTGGATGATTCTCGGGAAGTTCTTCAGTTGGACGGTTTTTTCGCAGCTGATCGATCATCGCGTTGCGGCAGATCGTGAAAAGCCAAGGTAAGAAGGGGAACGAACGGTCGTAGCGAGATCGAAAGCGATGCGCACGCATAAAACATTCCTGAAATGCATCGTCTATCTGGCTCTGCGTAGTCATCTTCTTCGATAGGTAACCGTAAATCTTGTCTTTATGCCGTGCATAAAGGAGATCGAATGCTTCCGAATTGCCGAGCTGGTATTCGGCCATCAGGTCCTCATCGGATAGTTTCTCTAGTGCGGCAATTTTTCTGCCCATAAACCTTTACGTGCAGACCGAGCTTTTTGTGACAGCGCCGTCACACTTGCGCCGTGGTCCGCGTATTCATTGTTAAAGCCGATGAATCACACCCTAGCATCGATCGTTAGTTTTGTCTTTATTTTCAGTGCGTTAACCGCAAATGCGGATTCCCGCTCCGCACCTGCCGTCCCACAATTGCGGCTAAGTGAAGCGCTCGCTGAACTCGGGAACAATAATCCCATGCTGAAGGCCTACTCGGAGGAGGCCTCAAGCCGTCGTGAGAATATAGCTCCCCAGGCCGCCCTGGAAGATCCCATGCTTGAGATTGGATTGGAGGACTTCTCAGCTTCGGGACTGAATTCGAGAACGGAAGGTGCAGGAGAGGTGTTGGCAGTTCGCCAGGCTCTGCCGTTCCCAGGTAAGCGCGCGGCATTGAAATCAGCTGCTGGTGCTGAATATGAAGCGAGCCAATATGACCTGGCTGCGAAGCGACTTCAATTGATCTCTGAATTTAAGAGCAAGTACTCACAGCTGGCGCTAGAGTATGCCTCTTTGGATCTGATTAAGAGCCAGCTTCAATTGCTGCGAAGCTTGCTCGATTTGGCGCGCAACAATTATGCGCTTAGTAAAGTTCCTCAGGTCGACGTTTTTACCTTGCAAATCGAGGAGGCTTCGCTCCTCGATCGCGAGCTTCAGGCGCAAAGCGCCATAGAGCAGCTGCGAGCTGAGGCCAATCATTTTCTAGGCAGAGAGAGCAACCCCAATTGGCGTCCTGAGCTATTGAAGGCTGAAGACTCTGTTTATCCTGCAGTGTCGGCCGAAGCACTTTTGGCGCGGTTGCTCGAGACCAATCCCGATCTGAGGTCAGTCGATCGGCAAATCCGAGCTCTAGAGGCTAAAGAGAGGTACTCTAAGCTTGGGAAATTGCCGGACTTCGAACTCTCCGCGGCCTATAAAATTAAACCTCGTAACGATCAAGATCGGGGCGAGGATGAGGTCTCAGCCGCGATTGGAATTACGCTTCCCCTGTGGGCACCGTCCAAGCAGGACCAGCTGATCAAAAAATCCGGGGCCGACCGTCGCAAATCCGAGGCGCTGCAGGTTGAGCTAAGAAATGAACTGGTGCACGCGCTGCACCGCACCTTAACCGCAATCAATGCCAACCGCGAGCGCTTAGCATTGATTAGAACTGCTTTGCGTCCGTTAACTGAGGGCGCAATCATCTCGGCGCAGCGTGCCTATGGCAGCGGTGAGTCTGCGCTTTCCGCGGTGCTGAATCTCTTGCGCGCACGTTATGAAACCGAGCTTAGCTACCAAAAGATTCTAGCGGAACAGAATTCCAACATAGCAGAGCTTGAAAAGCTTTTGGGAGGTGAGTTGGAGAGGGTTGAATCATGACGCAGAAGCGATCTCTTTTGTTGATTGGCGCGGGAATTGTGATTCTCGTATCTGGTGCCCGTTATTTTTGGTTCGGTACGGAAGCCGCTCCTCATGCCGTGGAGCCGCATGCGCACCATCAAGCGCCCTCTTCCTCCGAGCGGAAGGTGCTCTACTACCGCCATCCTATGGGTAAGAATGTTAAATCGCCCGTTCCGATGAAGGACGAGATGGGGATGGACTTCATTCCAGTATATGCTGAGGAGGCTCCCCGAGAACCTCGCGGTCCAGTTGACGGCCGTACTGCTTTCTTGCTGTCGGAGAGCGGGCGCCAGTTGATCGGTGTGCGCACCGCCAAGGTTGAACGGCAGTCGGTTAATTATGAAATCAAAGCCAGCGGCCGTGTGGCCTTTGATCCCGAGCTATATACGGTAGTTTCGGAATACAAAGTTGCCAAAGCAGCAGCAGGCCTGACGCACCATTCAGCAGCCGCGATACAGGGCGGCGCGCAGGCAATGCTTCAAGCTGTCAAACTTAAATTGAAGCTGCGCGGTCTTTCGGACAAACAGATCCAGATGATTGAGCAGGGGAAGTTTGAGGCTGACGATCTGCTTCTGCCCCAGGGACGGGTGTGGGTATATGCCGATGTGTATGAGTATGAGCTTCCCAATCTAAAAGAGGGGCAGGTTATAGAGGCGGAGTCTGTGCTTTATGCGGATAAAAAATTCAAAGGCAAAGTCATCAGTGTAAGTTCGATCATCAACGCGGAAACACGAACTGTGGAGGTAAA
>JAIBBU010000082.1 GCA_019694515.1 Oligoflexia bacterium
AAGTAGCGGCCTTAGTGTCGCAATCTGTACTTCTAAGGGATCGGTTGTCATTACGGCTGAAACACTCACGTTATACGGGTTGCGTGCCTAAGTGGCTAATTCTCGACGAGAACGTAATCGGGATCAATCGAAACCAAGACCACCATGACGCCTAATTGCCAATTTAGGCCAGTATCGTACAGATTCCGATAGAATGTTGAGCCAAGCTCAGTTGGGAAATAAGAATTTCGTCTGAGCCCTGCCGAATTTAGCATATTTGAGCGTTGCTCCCACGATGTAGATCATGCCAGCTAAGGTCGGGACCCGGCTATTTCGCAGATGAAGAAAGGCGAGGGGCTATTTACGGCCCATAATCGAAATGTGCCGCTCGTTTCTGCTGACGTCTGCCAAATCGCCTTTCGGAGAGATCTTCCTCTGATGGTCCGCGTGCATGAAAGAGCCGCGGTTCATTTACTGCGGGGCGGTGCATTTGCTGCTTAATGCTGGGCTGCTCGGTGTCGCCAAAACGGGGAAGCTCGACTGGTCTCCCGAGCGCGGCGGATCTATATAAGGCCTCAATCACCCGTACATCAGCCAAGCCCTCCCGGCCCGATGGCTCTGGATTTGTACCTTCTATAATGGACTGCGAGAAATGGATCAATTCAGGCGCAAATTGGTCGACCTTAGGAAAGGCTTTAGTTTTAGACCGACCGTCAAGAGCGATCTCCTGCTTCAGCGCCTCCGAGTAATCAAAAGCCGGATCGAGTCGGATGGATCCGCGAGTCCCCACTATCTCGCATACCGACCGGTCAGCAGCACCGAAGCTGCTGACGAAGGTCGCCAGCGCGCCCCCCGGAAACATCAAGGTGCCAGCCGTCATCTCATCGATCTCACCGAAACGTTCATCTGTGTCCGTAGCCGAGATTGCTGACACCAAATGCGGCTCTGCTTGAAATACATGCCGCGCTGCATTTATGCAGTAGATGCCGAGATCGTAGATTGTGCCGCCCCCCAAATCCCTTTCCAGGCGCACGTTGTCATCCTTAATCTGAAAGGCGAAGAGGGCGTTGAAAATGCGCGGCTCTCCGATTCTGCCTTTTCTAATCTGATCTAAGGTATTGAGCGTGGCGGCCTCAAAATGCAAGCGATACGCTGTCATCAGTCGGACATCGTTTTGGCGGGCGCTCTCTAACATACGAAGGCAGCCCCTCGTGGTAACTGCGAGCGGCTTTTCACAAAGTACATGTTTCCCAGCCTTTGTGGCACGAAGCGCAAAATCCAGATGAAGACTATTGGGCACGGCGATATAAACGGCGTCAATCAGATCGGATTCAAGTAGCTGGTCGTAGTGATCATAGTCGCAAAGCAACGGAACCTTATACTTGCTGCCGAGTTTCTTTAGCTTATCGGCATCATCGGACACGAGCGCAGCGAGCGTGGAATTTTCTCGTGCATTCTTAAAGGCCGGAAGCACTGCAGCCTGGGCAATATAGCCTAGACCAACCACGGCATAGCGGATTTGTGATGAGTGGTGTTTTGTTTTCGTTCTGCTCTGGGATCTCATAATTTTTAGATGGTTTGAGGTGCGGCGGCCGACGAGCCGCCGCATGCTCTAGTGGTTAATTTAGCGACGACTATCATCCCATCGTGAACGCAGCCTTCCGTTCTGTCGGTCCCGGCTTTGCTCATCCCGCCGCTCGCTGTCCATGGAGCCGAACCCTTGTCCGCGGCCTCGAGTGCGATCATTAAACTCAGCATTATCTTGGAAGTTGGTGGAGCGATCACCGCGTCTTCCCTGATAATGTGCGCCTTGCTCTCGACTCGATCCGAGTGTGCCCGAGGAAGAGCCCCATTGTCTGTTCATGGCCCGGCGGTCGTCATAGTTCTGGGAGCCATAAGACCGGGAGCCTCCGTACTTCTCTGGCCGCGGCTCATCTTCCCCGAGATCGAACCGATCCGGATCGTAACTACCCTCGCGGTCTTGATCCTCATCGAGCCAAGGCGAGCGATCTTCCCCTGAGGTCATTCTGTCGCGGCGATTGCGTTCCCAGTCGCTGCTCCGACCGCGAGCCCAGTCTGACTCGTCCTGGCCATGCACACCCGCCTGCGCGTGATTGTATCCGTAGGAGTCCTCGCTTTGATCGAAACGTGATGAGCCTCGGGCCGCTCGATCCTCATCAGGTCGATCGCACTGCCAAGAGATTTCAGGATCCGACTCGCGCTGACGTTGCGACCGCAAGGTGCGATCTCCTCTGCTCTCGCTAAAACTCCGAGATCTTGCTGAATTTGTCATATTTTGGTTCCTTTAATATTGTTAAAAGGGCCCTGTGATAATTCTGCGGGCGAGCATAATTGAGCGCGCAGTTAGCGACCATGATTTCGCGCATAAGAATCTCCCGCTCATGGCCGCACCACCGTTAAGCGCGCCTACGGGAACGCCTAGTCGTTGAGCGCGATTGCGCACCCTTCTCGCGTAGACTCTTTTTAAGGCGATCCATTAGGTCGACTACCTTCGGAGCTGCGCCTTTTTGCGGGACGGGAGTGTGAATCACGCGACCCTGACTCTTGGAGTTCAGCAGCTTTTTAAGCTTGGCCTGCGTTTCATTGCTGAAGGCTTGGGGTTTGAAACTGCTAGTTAGGGAGTCGATTAGCTTTATGGCCAGTTCGAGCTCGGCCGGCGCCACCTTTTGATCTTTTGAGGAGAATGCTGGAGGCACTGCGATTTCATCGGCATAATGAAGAATCTGCAACCGCAGCAAGCGCTCTTCCGGCATGATCGCTGCAAGATACTCATTGTCATGGAAGAAGAACTTGGTGATTGCAGTTTTAGAGCTTTCCACAAGCGCACGCCAAAAAAGCTCGTAGGGTTTGGCGGGGGACTCCTCTGGCAGCAAATAATAACTGCGGTCAAAATGAATCGGCGGTATATCT
>JAIBBU010000083.1 GCA_019694515.1 Oligoflexia bacterium
GCAAGAATCATTCATGCAGGGAAAGGCAAAAACCGCCTTTCCCGGCGTTCTTCCATTGAAGGCAAGAACCCGAAGACCGGAGACTCCCGCTATGCCCTTGGCATTCAGTAAGAGTGGGGGTGGCTTTCGGGAACACCTTCACCGGTAGGACGGGGCACTAAAGAGTCAGAATTGACCCAGGGAAGAGAGAAAGCCACCAAAAACATCCCTCCCCTGCCGTCTCTTACCAAACATCGCTGTACTGGCTTCCAATTGAGAAATCCAGACAGGCGAGTACCACGAGCCGAAGTAGTCTCGGGCCGAGGGCCCGATTCGCTCCGCGTGTCTGTCGGGATTATCTATGAAACTCGATATGTTAGCCTGTTGAGAACTCCTTTGTACGGGCGGTGCCATGCTTTCCCCAGCGATTAGAAGTGCGTTCGCTTGGCTCCTGATTCTGTTGCTGATTCCCCGGCAGGAGAGCTTCGCTCAAACCCCTCCTCCGAAAAAACAACAATCGCAGCGTCCCACCCAGGCTCAACCCGCAACGGACACTCTGACCATGCTGGAGAGGCTGCTTTCGGGAAAACTCTCCGACGCGGAGAAGCAGCAACTTCTGCGCAGCTTGAAAAATAACCCGGCAGTTGCTGACATCATTGCAGCACTGGAGAAAGCATCCGCCGGGCAAAGTCGGCCCGGCCAATATGGACGGTCTCTACCTCTTCATAACGCGGTCGTAGCTCAGTTCCAGGCGTTGATCAAGCTCCGCACCATGTTCATGACAGACGCTCCCGCGCACATCGGCATAGCAAAGGCTGACGGGTGTGGTGGTTACGCTTCACCGGATGTCTGGATGTCCAAAACGCCGCCACCGGTTTACGAGATCCTCAACGCCGTAACCCGATTTGCCAACCTCTATCAGAAATGCGCGAACATCCCGGACTCCCCAGCCCTTCAGGAAGTCGTCGCGTTTGCCATCGGGCAGGGTCTACGTGGCGGACTCGCCGCACCGAACACGCTGGAGTTTCCCACCGTTCCGCCCTCCGATCCCTCGAAGAGTATAACCATTACCCTCGCCGTGGCGACCGGTAATGCGCTTGCGGGCATCGATCCTGTGTCAGCGTGGGTGATTCCGCGAGAAGCCGTCATCAGCGGCATGATTTCCGATCCGGTATGGGGGAAACTCGGATACGATCTCTCTACAGAGCATGCCCGAACAGCCGCTGCTGATCGGGTCATCACCGCATTGCGACAGAGCGCCGGAACCGCGAGTCCGCTTCCGGTCCGCCAGGATCAGCTCAGCGTCGGCTACAAATTCACAACACGATCTCCCATACGAGGGGTCAAGAGCGAGATCGCACTGGCCGAGCCGCTCTGGATTCTCGAAAACCGTTCGACCCGTCCAAAGCTAATCTCTCTCAGCAAAAACCAGTGCCCGCTTGATCCTCAACAAATTTCCGTCATGTCCGCAGCCGAACTTAAGGCGATCGTCCATCAGCACCCGATCTGCCGTGTTCGGGTTAAGGAAACGGCATGTCAGAAACTTTCCGGCGTTGAGATAGCTGGTGGTTCAATGGCGATAGCGATGCCTCTTTTGGCTACGATGACCGCGCTGCTTCTTTCCATGGAGATGGGAAAGCATGTTCAACCAGAGAACATCACAAGTACGGATATAACCGAAGTGACTGCGCAACAGTGCGCGACACCACCTCCACAAGATGATTGCGAAAAGTTCAAACGCGGTCGATCTGAATATGAGGGCAAAGTTAGAAATCTGAAATCTGTGGCAGACGAATACCTTCAACAAGGAAGAACCGAGGAGGATGTAGCGCGGACCATCAGTGAAATGAGACGTACAATTGGAAGCCAGTTAAAAGCGGTCACCCCCGAACCCTGCCGAACTTACATCAGGGAAGCCAACCTGCGAGATTATCAGGACGAGCTGGGACCAACCATTGATTATTTTCTACAGCGTGGTAGAACTTGGAGCCAAATAATTGACAGCGCATCTCGGCCAGGAGGCAGAGACATTCTGGAAAGATGCAGGCTGGAGTTGTGTGGGGATAAATAATATAGTGCCGCGCAGAATTATATTCACAACTCCTGGCTTTAAGACGTATAGCTCCGTATACCTGGCGTCTGAGACTGGTTCGTTGCAAAAAGAAATACTAAGATCAGAACTTAACAAAACCGACGAACTCCGAGGCCATGTGGGAGTGCTGGATAGTAACCGTATTTGGTTCTTTAGGGATGACGCAGGGTTAATGTGGCTACTGTCTGATACGGCTAACGTGAGAGTTCAGGTCGCAGGGGAGTGCAGTGCTACGTTATTGGAAAACAACGAAAGCAATGCGCTGCTGCTGTTCCAGCGCGGAGCCCAAATATGTCAGTTGATATATACGCCGCACAAGCGCAAGTGTACGTTGGTAGATTTCACGTGGAGAGATGAGGAGGATGACGACTTCGGTCTATTTATCCGAAATATTTTTAATGATGCGGACCGTAGAGATCGGATGTATAGAGGTCGCGCCATACTCAATTGAGGAAATACTCAAATCCCGATACGCTCGACCTCATCGAGCGTGATCTCATCCTGCCGCCGGTCGTAGAGCTTGGTGGTGCGGATGGATTCATGGCCGGCGATATGTTGCGCCACTTCCAGCCGGGCTTGCGGGTTTTTGAGATAGGCCGTGATGCCGGTAGCGCGGAAGGTGTGATTGCCGATCTTGGTCTTGATGCCAGCCAGCTTTGCCCGCCGCTGAATCATGCGGTAGGCGTCCTGCTGCCAGAGCGGGTTTTCAGTGAGCTGGCCGGTCCTGCCGGCCGCCGTGCGGAAGAGCGGTCCGTCCAACTCACCATCG
>JAIBBU010000017.1 GCA_019694515.1 Oligoflexia bacterium
CCGGAAGTGCTAACGCCGGCGCCATTAAGAGACCATCCGACGGCGCGATGGCTGAGAACTCGACGTGCTCCAAAAAAGCTAGGATCTCGCGCCCCTGGCGCTTAGCTTGATCCTCGGACATCAAACACACAACCGACGCTCCATCCGTCAGCGGACTGGAATTGCCCGCAGTCAAAGTGCCTTTAGCGCTGCGCTCGAACACGGGGGGCAACTTGGCAAGCTTCTCAATGCTGGTATCGGCTCGGATAATGTTGTCCCGATCTACGCCATCAATCGGCACAATTTCCTGCGCTAGCAGCCCGGCGCTTTGGGCCTTGGCTGCATTAGCATGGCTGGCATAGGCGACGCGGTCCTGCTCCCCGCGCGCGATGCCGAACTCCTGGGCTGTCAACTCACAATGCTGGCCCATCGTCAGCCCGGTGGAGGGCTCTTTTGGACTGGGAGCCTGCGGCAGTATGTATCCAGGCTTAAAGGAACTGAGTGTGGAGAGTTTCTTTCCGATCGAGCGGGCGCCAAAGAGCCTCAGGAAAAATCGTTCGGCTTGCGGCGAAAAACTGAGCGCCGGACGCGACATAGATTCACTGCCTCCAGCCAGGCCGCAACTTATACGGCCCGCGCGAATCCCCTCCGCAATCATATTAGCGGCAACCAGGCCACTAATGCAGTTGTTTGAAACAAAATGAGCAGGCAACCGCGGGGACAGGCCAGATCGAATTACCAGTTCACGAGCAGCATTAGGAACACGCGGATCCAACAACACAGTACCAAATGCCAGCTCCCCAATCTCCGTGCTTTTGAGCTGGAGCTTGTCAGTGAGCGCTTTGACTGCATGTATGCCCAGATCTAAGAAGGATTTGGAGCCTAGTGCTCCGCCCGCTTTAACGAAGGGTGTGCGGCAGCCGCCGACAATTGCGATGCGTGTCATAATGAAATCAGCGTGTCACCCAGAACCGGCTCAAGCAATACCGAATCGGCGCAAAAAAAGGGGGAAAGGCCTTTCAGCCTCTCCCCCACGAACGGGTCATCTCAGGGGTTTGCGGGTGCCCCTAAGGGTTAAGTGCAGGTAATTATCAGTGTCAGGCAGCAAACATTTTGAGCTGTTTCTCGGTCAGCGAGGTACGTGCCGGCAGCTTAAGCTTCTCCGGCGCAAGCATCTCAATCGCTTTGGTAAGCGGCAGCGCTGAGTCGGGCCGCAGGTAGAAATACTGCCGATCTGCAGCCAGGCGCTGCACTACCGGGCTCGACTTAATGCGCCGCTCACGGCGCTCACTGCCATCGGTAATCGAGCGCAGGAAGATATGATCGGCATGTTGCACCAAAGTTTGGGCAAAGCGGCAAGCGTCCTTTTTCCAATCGCCGTAAGGCAGAACCGGACTTACCTGAAGATTCACTTCAACTCCAAAACGCCGCAGCGCCGTGGCAGTACGCAGCCGCTCGGATGCACGGGGGAGCCCCGGCGTATAACGCTGCAGCGCCTGTTCGTCGTCGGTCTCAAGACCCAGCGTTACGGTGGCATGTTTCCCCAGCCGCCGCAGCACCGGCATGGCCACGACGATCAGGGGTGAGCGGGTCTGCACAATCAACTGACCGGGCGTATATTTCTGGAAGAGCTCCAGGAATTTTATACTTGCGTCAAATTTCCCCTCAAAGGGAAGGAACGGGTCGGTGGTAACTCCGAAATAGATTGTAGAGGATCTCAGCACCCCTAGACGCGAGAGGCGCATTAGATTGCGCTCAAGGCGGTGAAACGGGTTCTCTTTGTGGAGCGCATAGCGGCTGCGGAGCCGGATCATTTCGGGTTCATCTTGCATCCGCAAACTATAGAAATCTCTAGGGTCCGCTCCTTCTTCTAGACGGTGCTGGCCAAAGGCGATGCCGTTCGCAAATGAATCAACAGTAAAAGTGGCGTGAGAGTTGATTCTAGTTCCCAGTGCAGCTTTTCCTTCCATTAATCCCCCTATCTGAAACCGCGCGCCCGCCCTAAAACCGCCCCGGACGTTTAACCAAGTTGAACTTATGACGCTAGATATCGGCTCACGGTTCAACTAAGTTAAACCAGCAGAAGGATCATTCGCCTTGATCTGCATCAGGTCGCAAATTAGAACAGCACCTTCAAAGGCGTAACATTTGGGGTTCTTTACAAATTTTGCCTCATAACGGATAATTTACAGCGAGTCGGCAAGCCTGCCCGGTTTTGTCGTTTTTGAGGGAATTTTTGAGATGGCCGGAAACGTATCCGAAATAACTGATGGGAATTTTGACGCGGAGATCTTGAAATCCAAGATTCCTTGTTTGGTCGATTTTTGGGCTCCATGGTGTGGCCCATGCAAGAGCATCGCCCCCGTACTGGAGGAGCTAGCTAACGAATTCGCCGGCAAACTGCGCATCTGCAAAATCAATGTGGACGACAATCCTCAAACTCCGACCCAATACAACGTCAAAGGTATCCCTAACTTAGTGTTCTTTAAGGGTGGCAAGGTGATCGAGCAGATTGTTGGTGCTGTGCCTAAGGAACAGCTCGTAGCCGCGATTACCCGAGTTCTCTAAGTCGACTGACCAAGATTGCTGCTTACCGAGAATTGACTGAACGGCCTAATGTCGTTGCAGTCGAGTTTTACTCATCTGCATTGGGCTGAGCGCGCGGTGGTTTCCCCATGATCCCCTTTGAGACTTCCAGCCTAAATTAGTCAAAAAAAACTGTGCGACGCTTCAAGAGATTGGGCCCACTCCGGTCCTTTGAGTAGACGAATCGCATTGATTTAGCTAGATTCAGCACTTCATTTGGTGTGGGTTGAGATCGCTGACGTTATGTTGCAGGTTGCAGTTTCTGGATGCTCTATATGGATGATACCGATACTCCTTCGCTGCTTAACGGGGCACTGCTCAACGGGGCCTCAGATGTACCGGCACCCAGCACACCCGCGGCCGGACCAAACAATCTGCGCTCCCTCTCGGTGAAGATGTCCGCTCAAGAATTTCTTAGATCAACGAACCCAGATGAACGCTCGACGCTCTGCGCCGAGTTGATCGTAGCCCTGACCCTTTTCCTTGATGCAAATCGACCGGTCTATTTGGAAAATTTCGGAATTCTGATTCCAACCTCCAGCAAGGAGTTGGCTCCGCGCGTAATCGAAAACCAGCTCTTGCTACGCGAAGAAACTCTGCGGGCCATCACTTTCGAGAAGTGTTCCGAGTTGGTGGCCTTTCATCGCACCAACCATCCGGGGATAGTTGAAACCGCGGAGTTAACACAACGTCTGTATCCGGCTCTACCCCTACAACTTCAGGTTAAGTGGTCCGAATGGATTGTGCGGCGCTTGGTGCGGGGGCTGATTCAGCAGCTTAGCAAGCAGGTGGTAGTTTCGGGCTTCTCTAATCAGCTCGAGCCGCTTGGATCCTTCTTTGCGCTGCATAATCGCCAGGGAGAATCTTTATCCGATTGGTTTGCTGGAGCAGATATATTCTTCCGACCAGCCAAGAAGCCGGTCGTTAAGGTCGGACAGTCACGGCTGGTAGAGCGTCCCCAATATCTGGACGCCTTCGAGCCGTTCGAGTGCACTTTCGGCCCGAGCATTTGCAGCTTTGAGGTCGATTTACAGGAGCAGCTCGCGCTCCTGGGGGAATCCGTAGCTTCCCACCACTCCAGCGATTATCCGGCGACTCCAATCCGCGTGGCAGTGTTCGATGGCGGCAGCTCTGAACAGGAACAACAGGTGCTACTGTACGTTACTGACGGCATGCGTCGCCTTTATTCCGGGGAACGGAAGGAACATTTACCCGGCAATGAGTTCGTCTTTCAACTGGCGATGGAGACAAAGCCGGACTCGCTGCAGCACATAAAGTCTATTCCTAAGTGGCCGCTAAAGGCTTTTGCAATGGCATGGGCGCTGCTTGAATCCTCCAAGAGTCGCACGACTCGCGCCGGCGCAGGGCTGCACGCACCGGAGGCGCTCTGCGGGAAATCTGACGAGAGGTTAAAGACTGTGTTAGTTACGCGCTTCAGCAAGATGCGGACCGAACAACTCAGCGCCGACGGATCGTTTATATATCTAAATTTGACGCTAATCGTGGATGACGAGGCACAGGTGGCCAAGCTTTATTCTCCAGAGCATCTGTTAACACTGTTAGGACATCGGAAAGTTGATCAAATCACTCGGTTAAGAAGACCCTCGATAGTAGCTCGCAGCGGCATCTTCGTGGGCAACCCCGAGGATAACAATGCTAGGAATGCGCAGTCTCAACAACCGACTTCCACTAAATCGCCCTCACCCTTAATATAGGAGCGGCATGAAAGCGATCTTCTTCGAGCAGCACGGCGGCATTGAGGTCCTAAAATACGGCGAAATTCCTGATCCGCAACCGGCGCCCGGCGAAGCCCTGATCAAAGTCAAAGCTTGCGCCCTCAATCACCTCGATGTGTGGGTAAGAAAAGGCTGGAAGGGACTGCATCTGGAATGGCCGCATGTAACTGGCTGCGACATCGCCGGTGAAATCGTCGCGGTTAATACCAGCAGTACAAATTGGAAGCCTGGCACGAAGGTCATTGTCAATCCGGGGATCGCTTCGATCGAAGACGAGTGGACACGCCGCGGCGAAGAATGCGTCAGTCCCGGCTATCGGATTATTGGCGAGCAAATTCGGGGCGGCATGGCGGAGTATCTAACCGTTCCGGTGGCCAACGTTTTCAAAATGCCGGATGAGCTTAATTTTGAACAAGCGGCTGCGCCGTTGCTAGTCGGTACAACCTGTTGGCGTATGCTATTCGAGCGCGGCGGTTTAAAACCCCACGAGAGCGTCCTGGTGGTAGGCTCCGGCGGCGGAGTCAACTCACTCGCGATTCAAATTGCGCACACCATTGGCGCCACAATCTATGCGCTGGCAGGCTCCAAAGAAAAGCGCGATAAAGCGCTGAGCTTAGGGGCATCTGAAGCGATCGACTATAGCCGTTTCACGAATTGGCCGGTTGAGATCATGAAGCTAACCAAAGGTCGGGGCGTCGATCTCGTGATCGACAATGTCGGCTCGGCGACTCTGGAAAAGAGTATGCGCTCGGTGGCGCGCGGCGGCCGAATTGTAACCGTGGGCAACACTAGCGGCTACGAAGTGCAATACGACAATCGGTTGATATTTGCCAAACAGATCTCTCTGATCGGTTCTACCATGGGCAGCCGTCAGGATTTCATTGAGATGCTGCAGTTTCTGCTGCGCCATAAGATCATGCCGGTAATCGACACGGTAGCGCCACTAAAGGACGGCATTCAGATGATCAAGCGCCTGGAAGACGGCAAACAGTTCGGAAAGATAATTCTCAAACCTTAACTAGCTCTCTAGGCTTAGCGGCGAAGCTCGGGCAGTCGCGGTGCATTGGATCAAGAATAAGTTCAGATGAAGCGATCGCTGCGCGGCACTAGCGCAGCCAATTGCCCTCAGGCCGCAGATCGTTCAGCAGCTTAAGCGCCTGCGGTTCCAGATCAGCCAGCGGATTTTGCAACCGACGCAGCATCAGATCAGCCCATGACTCGGCCTGCTCTTCGAGTACCGACAGCATCAGTTCAGCACTAAAAAAACCTGAAAGCGTGCGCAGCTCCGGGTCTAGCTCGCTCAAGATCCGCACCCGCGATCCCAACCGCGCAACAGCGGCTTCAATGACGGCCGCCGGCGCACCCTTCGCGAGAGCCGCGGTGTTAAACTGGCCCACCGCTTCGAGATAATAAGCAGAGCCGGGAAGTTTTCGATTTCTAAGTGTCAGCGATGATTTGGGACGTCCCGCCAGCTTTAACATCAGCTGATACCCCTGCTCCACGGTCCAAACCGATGTTGTTAGTTTACCGCCTAATAGATTCAGCATGCCGCCATGATGGACCCACAGATGGCGCCTCGAAAGTTCCGCTGTCCGGCCGCCACTACCCCGCACCGGCAGTGTGCGGATACCAGCAAACGCCGATCGAATCCGTGATAAATTGAAGCGCTCCGCACCGAAATCCTCCTGCACCCGCGCGAGCAGCGCAGCGATCTCGGTCTGCGTCGGGGCCGGATTGGACTGGGGCTCATCGATTTCATCATCTGTCGGACCCACCATCGTACCCAAGGGATGAGGCCAAATGAAGTAATGCTGGCCCTTTTCACGGGCGGGACGCAACAACGCCGGCCCCTCCCATTTAAAGTCAAAAATTAGATGTACGCCGCGGCTATAGCGCACGCGCTGCCGCAGCTCCGAAGGGCGTAGCCGCGCGGTATAGGGCACCCAGGGCCCCGTACAATTGATCACCGTACCAGCTCTTAATTCATGCGATTTACCACTGAGCCGATCAAGCCATCCGATTTCAGCCGGCATGTGCTCGAAAGTTCTGACGCTCTCGACACTGGCGTGATTTAAGCAAAGCGCGCCCTCCTGCCGCGCCGCTAAAATATTCTCCATGACCAAGCGCGCGTCATTGGCCAAAGCATCGAAAAAACAATATCCGCCCGTAGCGCCTCGCGAGACCAAAGGCTGTAGCTCCTTCGGCAATTCGGACGCCGTCAACCAGCGATGCCGGCGCTTGCGGTCATGAAGCAACAAATCATAGAAGGCAAGCCCGGCCCCGGCCTTGAATCGACTCAGGCCTCCGGAGGGTAGGATCGGAAGCAGGAACTGCTGGGGCTTCACCAGGTGGTGCGCGTCATGCAGCAGCATTTCACGCGCCCGCAGTCCCTCAAAGACCTGCCCGAAGTCTCCTAGCTCCAGATAGCGCAATCCACCATGAATCATGCGCGAACTGCGGCTCGAAGTTTCAGCGGCGTAATCACTGCGCTCTAAAAGTGCGGTACGCAAGCCGCCCAAGGCGGCTAGCCGCGCAAACATCGCGCCGTGTATTCCTCCCCCAATGATCAGCACGTCAAAGGGCCGTTTCGAATTCAATGCATCGATAATACCAGCGCGGGTCTGCCGCAATGGATGCAGTTGCGCTTCAAAACTTCTGGCTTCTTCGCGGTATAAATTGACCAAGGACATGGACTACTCGATTCTTACCGACTTAATCGATTTTGGATCGGCCGCAATCCGCCAGATCCCCTCCGGGACATTCTCGAAGGTGAATGACTCCGGGCTTGCAGGGGTGCCGCGCCGGTCGCTTTGAACCCCATCTATGTTCTTAAGCGCAATTTCTGAATTTTCCGGAGCGCCTGAACTGAGAACAACCACGACCTTAGCAGGCTGTCGCACGATCCGAACTGCGCGGGTCAACTCGGTTTGGTCAAGAATTTTAAGCTCCCCACCCCAAGCGCCCAGCGGCGTCAGGCAGATCGCCAAGACCAGCAACAGTCCGACAGTCCCGGCCGTCCATCCTGACACTATGCGCGACCGGTTAACCGCCATGCTTAAATTCCGATATCACGCCGCAGCTGACGTCCTGAAAATTGGATTAAATCGGCAGCCTTATAAGCGCTGCGCCGCGCCATGTCCAGCGAGCCTCCGCTGGCGGTAACTGACAACACCCGCCCTCCCGAACTCAAATATTTTCCATTTTGCAGTTCAGTAGCGGCGTGAAACACCTGCACCTCTGGAATCAATACTGTCAGATCGAGCCCTGTAATCTCTTTGCCTGTCACAGGATCCTCCGGATACCCTTCCGCCGCAAGCACTAGACATACCGCAGTTTCGGGGTGCCAAGCACAACGCTCGACCTTGAACTCTGAGCGATGATCAGGCTCAGAAAGATAGAAGAGCAGCTTCAGCAAATCACTCTGCATGCAGCGCATAATGGACTGACATTCCGGATCACCGAGCCGCGTATTAAACTCAAGCACCGTCATAGCGCCATCAGCCTCAAGCATCAAACCGGCGTATAGAAAACCGCTGAAGGGTGTCCCGTGCTTTCGCATCTGTGCCAAAATCGGGATGATGACCTGGTCCAGAGCCTGCTGTTCCTGCGCGGCGGTTAGTCGAGGCGTGGGACATACTGACCCCATCCCGCCGGTATTCGGCCCCGCATCTCCGTCTCCAAGCCGCTTGTAGTCATGTGAACTCGCCATTGGCGTGATAACTGAACCATTCGTCGCTACGATCAAAGAAGCCTCCTGCCCTTCGACGTAGCGCTCGATCACGACTCCGCCCCCACCGAAGCGTTCAAAGATGCGCTCAAGCGCCTCCTGCGCCTGATCTATGGTCATACAAACTGAGACCCCCTTTCCGGCAGCCAAGCCATCGGCCTTCAGCACGATCGGCGCCCCCTTCTCGCGCAGATAGCGTAGGGCCGCATCACGGTCGGAAAAGTAACCATAGTCGGCGGTGCGCACCCCCGCCCTAATCATCATTTCTTTAGCAAAATTCTTGGAGCTCTCTAAGGCCGCCGCCCCTAAAATCGGACCAAAAATGCGCAGCCCCTGATCTCTGAATTTATTGACCACCCCCAAGGATAGCGGCAGCTCGGGGCCCACTACCGTCAGATCAATTTGGTTGCGGCGGGCAAACTCCAGCAGCTGATCGACCTGGGTCAGCTTGTAGTTCAAGCATTGTGCAATCGCCGCAATACCGGCATTACCGGGTGCACAATAAAGTTCAGTCAGCCTTGGCGATTGCTTAAGTTTCCAGCAAATCGCGTGTTCTCGAGCTCCTGAACCGATTACCAGAACTTTCATGCCGCTAGTGTCTGAAATGCCGATCGGCACTGAAGTAAAGACTAATTCCCAACTGTTCAGCCACCCGGATCGACTCCGCATCCCGCTTCGAACCGCTAGTCGCAATAACCACGCGCACACCCGCCGCAGCGAGCCGTTCAATACTGTCAGGGAACGGGAAAAATGCATCGGAAGCGGCTACCCCGCCACGAATCTGATGTCCGTGAGTTTGAGCTTTAGAAATGGCGAGCTCCACCGAATCGATTCGACTCATCTGTCCCGCTCCGACCCCAATCACCATATGCTCCCGCACGATCACAATCGCATTAGATTTCACATGCGCGCAAATATTCCAGGCAAACTGCAAATCAGACAATTCGGCAGGCGATGCGCCGCGTGATGTCACTAGCTGGGCCTCTTCGACACTGGAGATGCGCTGGTCTCCGGCTTGACATAGAGTTCCCCCGGCAACGCTACGCAGCTCCATACTATGTCCGCTTTCGCTGAGCATCACCTTAATGATTCTTAGATTTTTATTCTTCCGCAAAAGATCTAGGGCTTCTGCGCTAAAATCTGGCGCCACCACCAGCTCTGCGAAGTCTTCCCTAATATTCTCGGCCACGGCACGGTCCACGGGTCGATTAAAGCCGATAATGCCGCCAAAATGACTGCGCGGATCGCCCAGCTTGGCAGCTTCAAGCGCACCCAGCACGGTTTCGGCAAGCGCTGCACCGCACGGGTTCAGATGTTTGATGATGGCGCAAAAGGGCTTACTTTGTTGGAAGGAGCTGATCACGCGGTAAACCGCATCTAAATCCAATAAATTGTTGTAGGATAACTCCTTTCCCGAAAGCTGTGACCATGGCGAGGGCCCGGCATTAAATTCGCGGTAAAGCGCCGCAGATTGATGCGGATTTTCTCCGTAACGCAAGGTATCGGCCCGCACCAAAACCTCCCCGCTCACGGGCGGGAAATCTTCGTGCTCCTCCAACTTAGCCGAAAAATATTTGGCGACTGCTAAGTTATCAGCTGCCATCAGGGTAAATGCCTTAACAGCCAGAGCCCGTCGCAAGCGGAGCTGTGCTTCAGAGTCGCGCTGCTCCAGCGCCTCCGCAACTTTAGGGTAATCAGCCGGATCGGTGACGACATACACAGATCCTCCGTTCTTCGCTGCAGCCCTGATCATGGCCGGGCCCCCAACATCGATCAGCTCCACCATGCGCTGCGGATCCGAAGCTGCCTCACTTTCGAGGTTCTTCAGGAACGGATAAAGATTGATCACCGCCAATTCAATCGGATAAATACCATGTTCCTCGAGCTCCCGCATATGCTCGGGCTTATCGCGGCGCGCGAGTAATCCGGCATGGATTTTGGGATGTAATGTTTTAACTCTTCCGTCTAGGATTTCCGGCTGTCCGGTATACTGCTCGATCGATTGCGCCTCAAGCCCCTGCTCCTTTAGGAACGCCAGCGATCCAGAGGTGCACAATAGCAGATATCCCAGCTGCTGCAGCTTGGCAGCAAACCCCGGTAGAGCGGTGCGATCGGATACACTTATGAGGGCGGCCTTTTTCACAAAAATCCGCAATATTTGAAGATTCCCGGCGCGGTGCCGAACGATATTTCCGAGGCTTATAGAACCACTTATTCCTTCAAATATCAATTAAAGAAAGCGCTCGAGCAGAGCCGCCGAACGCCGCAGTGAGTTTTACTAAAAGTGTCGAAGCTTAGGATTGCGGTATTTAGTATTGGCTGCGTTGCGGCAGAAGCTGATTTAGCTCCTCAAGTTCGCTTTCTGCCGCAGCCTTTTTCTGCGTCAGTTCTTCACGCACTTTATCTTTAGTCCGGGCGTCGCCGCCCATAATAATTTGGATATACTCCAGCTCTTGGCTCTTGCCGGTGAGTTGGTTCTGCACACGATCTCGCTCCAAGGTCAGTTCGGCAATCTTGCTATCAGTGGCGCGAACCTCTGCCTCGATTGCCGTCTGTACTTCGCGTGACAGTTCGGACATGCGCTGCTTGCGCACCTTCATCAAATTCTTGACCTTCTGATCTTGGGCTGTATCAGTAGGGTTGTAGCGCAATACCTCGGCCTCCTGAAGATAGGCCCAAGTCGCGCGTTCAAATATTTCCTTCTTATCCTTAACCGAAGAGGTAGTAACCGCCACTTCACCAGCCAGATTAATCGGATCAGTGGATTGCAGCCGCTTTTGACGTCCATACCAAACCGCTAGCTTTCTTGCTTGCGCGTCAATATCGACCTGCACACTCTCGAAGCGTGCTTTCAGCTCATCGCGTTCACGCTGCGCGGCCTTGAGCTGCTCCGCCAGCCCTCCGGAAAGCGGTTTTTCGAGCGCCGACAGCTTTTCAGCTAAGCCGCTGATGAAATCCTTTAGTTCGCGCTTACGCACGATAATATTCTCAGCTTCATGGCGGCTCAAGCCGTTGAGCTGATCACCGATGGCATCATCGAAAATTGGAGCCAGTGGATCCTCTCCGGTGTAAGGATCGATTTCGGGCAGCGCACTTTGGACCTGATTATTGCCGAGCGAGACCGGAAGCAGCACCTCCAGTTTTGCAACCTCAGTATCGGAGCGACGCGGCGCGGAGACTACGCCCGCGGTATCGCGCAAAACCTGTACGTGTGCCAGCGGATCGTTCTCGCCAAGCTGCTGCGAAGCTGGTGTAAATAACCAGCCTCCTAGCATGCCAATCACTATACCAGCACCAAGAATCAGCAGCGCGGCATAGGTCGAACTAATACTGTAGCGCGTTTTACGAAAATCTTTGTTGGAGCTGCCGATCGCCGCACTCGGCTCAACCTCTGCTCGATCGGCTTCGGATGCTTTGCTGGCCTCGTCGCTGATGTGCTGAAAAGTGACCCCCGGTTGAATTTTAGGCGACTCCGGTTGTTGATCTGAATCTGCGGCCGCAGCCTCCGGCTCATCGAGCTGCTCGTGCTTCTCAGCGGAGCCATTAAGATGTACTCCATTACTCTCGGGCGGACTTGGATACAGTTCAACTGTATCGTCAATGCCCAGCGAATGTGGATCTTCTGGAAACTCGTCTGCCGCAATTGGGAAACCTTCCCCAACCTCAACTATAATCACGGTGATATTATCAGTTCCGCCCCGCTCATTGGCCAAATCAATGCATTTTTGGATGGCGCCGTTTAGATCGTTGCCATTCAAGATCTCAAGCATGTCTCGATCTGAGACCAAATTGTAGAGCCCGTCAGAACAGAGCAAATACAGGTCACCGCGCGCTGGTCCGTCATCACAAACCCAGCAGTCTACCTCCACTTCAGGGGTAGGCCCGAGCGAGCGGGTCAACATATGCGCAACCGGGTGGTTATCCGCCTGGTCCGGAGTAATGGCGCCGCTCTTCAACAGCTCGCGCACTAGCGTGTGATCTTCCGAGAGCTGGCGAATGCGTTTGTTGCGCACACGATAAAGTCTTGAATCCCCAACATTGGTGATAATAAGACTGGCCCCTACAAAGCCGATCCCGACCAGGGTGGTGCCCATTCCGGTTAGAGCTGTATCTTCTCCGCCTTTCTCGAATATCTGCGCGTTTGCGCCCCGAACCGCATCCCGCACCTCGGTAACAGTGAGCTCACTCTTCTCCTTAAGGCCTGCGGAAACGACCTGGATTGCAAGGTTGGAGGCGATTGCACCACCCTTAACTCCACCCATTCCGTCGGCGACGATGTAAAGCTTGAAATGATTGTTTTCGATGACACCGAAGGAATCTTGGTTCTCTTCGCGGCGCCTGCCTATATCAGTGCCGGCAGCATATCTGATTGCGCTTAAGGCGCTTTGCCGCGCTTCAGTAACCTCGGTGCTCATTCAGCAAAATTCCAAATCAGTCCCACACTGGGAGGTGACTCTTCAAGAAACGCGCCAGATACTGCCGAACGACCGCGCTGTCCTTAACCTTACCACTATAGCTAAGTTCGAAAGAGAAAGCCCTTCCCGATAACTATATAGAAATACAGAGATTCCACGAGATAACTCGCTGACCAGAAATCTCTCAGTAAATGATTAGATAGGTCCAGTACGCTACGGGATTCCAGAATGTTATTTGCAACTAACTGAAATCACTGCAGAAAACAAGCTGGCTCCGGGAGAGGCGCTTTCACCCCGGGTCCGCGGCTCACTTTACCATTCGAATAAATGGCTGTCCCTGCAGGTACCGCTCACGCGCTAGCTGCGCTGATAGTCGCTGTGCCTGGTCTCTCGAATCCTCAGGGCCAACCAGTACCCTAAAATACTGGTCACCCCGCACCTCAGCGCTTTCAATTGTGACTGTGAAGCCGGAGGCCCGCAACTTCGCGGCCAGACCGTCCGCATCTCCGCGCTTCTTCGGAGCAGCAACCTGCGCAAACCAGCCGCGCGGCAACACGGTAGCGCTTTGCGCCTTCACCGGCGGCTGAGCATTCTTAGCCGCAACAGCTTTATTCGCGGTGTCTTTAACGGCATTCTCCTTAACTATCTTAGCTGCAGACGCCTTCTCGGGCTTCGCCACATCGGCGAGGTCACGAATAATTGGGGCCTCGCTATTCTGCGGATAGGCAGGGGAATTCTTGAGATTATCGGCTTTAGTATTCGCCTTGGCTAAAGGAGCCGCGTCGCTAACGGCTTTCTTCTCCGCCGTAAGCTTATCATTGCTACGCTTATCTGTCGCA
Organism: Oligoflexia bacterium; assembly: GCA_019694515.1. Classification (GTDB taxonomy): domain Bacteria; phylum Bdellovibrionota_C; class UBA2361; order UBA2361; family JBGSMV01; genus JAIBBU01. The sequence goes on from JAIBBU010000017.1 coordinate 13,283, forward strand.
GCGATCGCGGGCGCATCCACCTTCTTATCATCAGCGCTATCGTTTAGCAGGGCTCCCAGGGTGCGGCTATTGGCTTTGCTTCCCGTACTACCTTCTCCCAACGCCTTATTAACGGCCTCATTAACATCAGCCTTTGCTTTCAGAGCTGCATCATTCTTGGCGCCGAGGGCGGGATGCTCCTCCGTATCCGCATCGTCGGCCGGGGGAGCAATATCCAGTGGAGCATCCTCCAAATCTTTGACCTTATTTAATTCCGGAATCTCGGCACCTTTAGCAGAGGTATCAGCTGCCGCATTCGATTTATCGCCGGGGTTCTTCTTGTCAGCGCCATAATCGCTCAGCCGGGCGTAAACCTGTGAAAGCGTGTCTTCATCGGTCAGAGCGTTTTCCTGATCGACCACAACCGGCAGGCGGGCAACGCTTGCGACACTGCTCGCCATCGCATTCTCAAAGCCGGTCTTCTGCCCCGTATATAGACCCAGGAAGAAGGCGCAGGCGACCGAACCGCAAATCACCCCCAGCAGCACAACAGCTTGCACCAGGCCAACTTTAAATTCCCAATAACGAAGATTGCGCTTATTCATGGTTGCTAACGGCTTTACTGTCGGATGCGTTCTAGGTCCCGGTATCTTGTCCACCAGACTCTCCAATAATACAACATCCGGAAATAATAAACGAGATGACTCTTTGCGCACCAGTCAGAATATACCGATCAGATCGCGACAGATCCGCCCTATCGGCCCGCTGCCGGAATTGCGGCGAATTTAACCAGGCATTTACCTGTAGCAGCATACGACGCAGTAATTCGATAAATTCAGTCACCCGTGCTTGACGTCCTGCCTGGATCAATGCCAATGGCAGGTAATGCAGAGCCATCGCCAGCTCGACCGGAAGCTCAATCTCCCCAGGATCCAAGACTTCAGTGCCGACCGCTTGCGGCGCCGCACTGCTAAGATCGATAAAGCGAACGAGGCGTTCTTGCGTGGCCCACAGATCCCAAACTAAATTGGCGCGTTCGTTTAACCGATAGCAAACAGGATCAAGCTCGATCGCTGGCTGCGACCCACTCAGATAATATAGCAGAGCGGCAGCATGCCGATCTGATTGCAGCTTGAGATCTGACCCCAACAAACCATCCGCTGCCGGACGACCCCAGGTGCTATCAGATATTCTAAAGCGCACGCTCCCGGAAGATCTCTGTACTAAGGACATGAACTCAGCGTGTCCAAACATTCCATTCACAACCCAGCACCAGCTGGAAGTCTGTGCTGCCACGCTGCGCCTTAGTTGTTCACGGCCCTCCGTTAACCCTCCCTGCACCATTAGCGTCACGGCGCGATTCCATAGCGCAGGAACATTCAAAGCCGGTCCGCTCACGAGTAAATCATCACCGAGGTACAGTTCAAGCTGCGCTCCGAGCGACAGCAGCACACCGTACTGCACCAGCGCAGCGGCCAACGACCGCAGCATTCCAAGATGGAGCTGCGCATCCTTGGCTGCGGCAACGCAGATCACTAATCGATCGTTGAGTCTGAAATCAGCGGGATCATATGCAAGCCGCAGCTCGGCTGGAACGCTAAGGTAGCCATTGCAGATCGTGACGAATGGCGCGTGGCTCGCCGAAAGGGCGCGCATTAACCGCTCCCCGGCTTGCGCAGGTGCGATCTTTAAAACTGCAGCGAGCTTCAAGGTGATGTCAGAACTTAGACTGCCGTGCTGCAGATCTAGGTTCGGCACGAACTCCACAGCGCTAGAAAATTCTTCCCCGGCCACGGACCGTGCCGCAGCGCCGACAGCCGCTTGCAGCGCCGACAGCTTTAAGCTCATTCGAGCCAGCCTTGTGCAATCAGAATAGAGCGGATCTCGCTCCAGCGCTCGCGAGTGCTGCGATTGCAAAGAGCCGCCATCAATAACTGCGGAGATAGCCCGCTAAGCGAAGGCGGCAAGTTGTTGAGCAAGTCGGCATCGTGGCGCAGCTGTTTTAACTTGTCACGTTTAAACCCGAGGGCCGGCAGCTCCGGCTCCGGCCAGTTGGCGAAGAACAAAGTCAAAAAAACCTCGTAGCTTTGCTCTGCTCTGAGTTTAGTCAGAAAACGGGCGAGTAGTTCCAGCTCGGCGGTGAGCCGCCCCGGTTGCGCTGCCGGCAGGGACTCCGCTAATCCGCTGCTGCACAGCGCCGTAAGCGCCGCCGCGGGGTGCGGTTCTTCAAAATTCCGACGGAATTCATTGACGCGGCGCTGTATCGAAATCGATTCGTAGTCGCGGGCCGTACGCGCACTATCAAAAAGCTCCTGAGTTAGAGGATCGAATCGGGCTCCCAGCCGCGCGGCATAGCGGCAAGCGCGATAAAGCCGCGTGGGATCATCCTTGAAGCTGCGTGCGTGAAGAACCCGAATTGTACCCGAGCGCAGGTCATTCAAACCCCCAAAAAAATCAAGACTGCTCTCTTCCAGCAACTGCCGGTTATGCTCGCGCATACTCTCGACGAAGGCCGGAAGCCGAATGGCAAGACAATTGATGGTAAAATCACGCCGCTGCAGATCAGCTCGAATGGAGTCCACGAGCAAAACCTCGGGGAGCGCGCCGGGCCGGGTATAGGTTTCTGTGCGGGTAGAGGCAATATCAACCTCCACAATTCCCGGAAAATTCTTGGGGCCCGTGAGCTTCGCTGTTCCAAAACGCTCGAACTCGGTCAGCCTAGCACCCATCTCTTGGGCGCAGAGCCGTGCGAATGGCAGTGCATTTCCTTCGACCACCAAATCGAGGTCGCGGTCCTGCAGGGCTTGCCCTAGAAGCGCATCACGGATCAGGCCGCCCACAATCAGCACGCTGGTGCGACTCTCGTCCGCAAGTCGGGCGACATTCAATAAAAAATCACGCTGAATATCACTTAGCATTAGCTGTGCCTGCGGCTAAAAATTTCTTGATACCCGAAAAGATTCCGTGCGCCGCACTGCGGCGGAAGTCGGACTCTCCCAGATTGGCGCCGTCGACCGGATGATCGATAAAGCCTAGCTCCACTAAGATGCAGGGCATGTGTGCGCCGACCAGCACAAAGAAGGGCGCCTTCTTAACCCCATAATCTTTGCCGATCTTCCAGTGCGGCTGAAGCTCAATGCGCAGCGCATTATGGATCGAACGGGCTAATTGGATCGATTCCTCTAATTTTGCATTTTGAATCAAATCGCTCAGCATGAACTGTAGATCGCCTGCAGCTTGATCTGAACTGCCGGACTGATTTTCCCGTTCTGCCAGTTTTAAACTGCCCTGATCTCCCGTGTTATCAAGGTAATAAGTCTCAATGCCCGAAAGTTTATGTTTAGGACTGGCATTGGCATGCAAGCTAACAAACAGCGCCGCATCAAAATCGTTAGCCATGTTGGTGCGTTCGGCCAACGGTACGAACACATCGGTGCGCCGGGTCATGCGTACCACTGCACCCAACTTCTCTCTCAGCAGTTTCTCAAGTTGCAGTGCGATCGCCAGTACCGCGTCCTTTTCAAGCAGGCCCCCATAACCAACTGCTCCAAAATCTTCCCCGCCATGACCGGCATCCAGCACGATAACTGGCCCCAATGGATTTTCCTTATGCGCGGCAGCGTCGATCGGCTCGCGCTTGGCCGTCTTCCCAGCCAGTGCGTCGAGGCGGGCGCGCGCCGCTCCAGCCATATCTCCGTTGGCATAGGCCTGCACGATCTCCTCATACGCTCGTTTGGCGCTGTCTTTTCCGGCGGTTTCTGCTAACAAATCCCCGCGCCTCAGCAAGGCATCGTCGCTCAGCCTGTCCCCCGGATAGTCGCGAGCGAGCCTCTCAAAGAGCGCCAAACTCCTAGCCAACCGATCAGGCTCTGAGAAACGGCGATACAATTGTTCATTAAGAATTGCTGCATCCAGCAATGCTCCGGGTGCGGCTTTGTCCCGCCGCCGCAGCATTGCCCCCTTTTCCAAATCCTCTGCCAGCTGCTCCCATTCCGCACGTCGTTTGATCTCCACATCGGTATTGCGAAGTTTCAGATACTGCTGCTTGAGGGTTTCTAGGCTAAAGTTCGCAGTTTTGAGCGGCGCCGCAAGACTAGCGGATACGCCGAGCAAATTGAGACTCACAAATAACGCTAGGGTGCACAGCCCACGCCAAAGCACACCGCTATCTATCAAGTTCATCGATCAATTCATTTAGGAAGTTCAGCGCGCTTAGCGGAGTACTATTGTTAAGATCAAATTTACGAATCTTCTCAATCAAGCGCCGGGACTGCGTCTCCGTCTCGGCCGGCTCGGCGGCGCTCGGCGAATCTGCGAACGGCGCTGCGCCAAAGATCGTCAACTGCCGGCTGTCAGCTGCGCTGCTTTGCGAATTAGCCAGTAGCGCGGCAGCACGCCGCAACAGCGGACTCGGCAAACCGGCTAACTTGGCGACTTCCAGCCCATATGATTTGTCGGCAGCACCTTTTTCAATCTGATGCGTAAAGATAACCTGGCCATCCTGCTCGATCGCTCCCGTGCAAAGATTCACCAGGGCCGGATACTTCTTCTCAAGCGCAGTCAACTCATGAAAGTGGGTCGCAAAAAATACCCGGCACTGGATTTTGATTACAAGCCACTCCAGCATGGCCTGCGCAATCGCCAGTCCGTCGGCGGTCGCAGTGCCCCGCCCAATTTCATCAATCAATAGCAGCGATCTGGCGCTACAGTTCGCGATAATGTTCGAAGCTTCGCGCATCTCCACCATAAACGTGGACTCGCCCTCGGAGATGTCATCGCTTGCACCCATGCGTGCGAAGATTCGATCTACAATACCAATCTGCGCTCGCGCCGCAGGCACGCAGGACCCCAGCTGCGCCATAATTACAATCAGTCCAGCTTGTCGCAGGTAGGTGGATTTCCCTCCCATGTTTGGGCCGGTGATCAACAAACAGGGTCGATCGAGCATGCGGACATCATTCGGAATAAAAGCGTTGCCCAGAATCGCGCGCAGGACCGGATGATACCCCTGCTCGATCTCCAGCGCCGGCGATTGGTCGATAGCTGGTGGCACCAAGCCCTCCGTTTCAGCCAGCACTGCCAATGCGGTTAACACGTCAAGCTGCGCTACCAGCTGCGCCAGCTCCCGCAGCTCCAACGCGAATAGCGCTGCCTCTGAACGCAGCCGCCCATACAGCTCACGCTCGAGCTCAAACTCTTGGCTTTCGGCCGACAAAACCTCCTTTTCCCGCGTACGCAGCTCCTCGGTGGTAAAGCGTTCGGTATTCGCGGTGCTCTGACGACGAACGAAATGCGGTGGGACCTTGGAGCTGTTAGCTTGTGTAACTTCGAAGAAATAACCGATGACATTATTGAACTTGATCTTGAGCGAGGTTATCCCGGTCGCCGCACGTTCCTTATTTTCGATTTCGGCGATCCAGGAACGGCTGTCAGATTTCAGCACGCGGAAGCGATCCAACTCCGCATTCACGCCGCTCGCAATGACGCCTCCCTCAGAAAGCAAGTAAGGCGGATTATCTGAGAGCTGCCCCAGAATCTGCTGTAAACGTTCCGGCGCCACTAAGGTATCGGCCGTTTTTTCAAGCAGCGCAGAGGCTGCGCCCTGCAAAATTCCGCACAGCATCTGCCGCATGCCCTCAAATGTTTCCAGCGAATCACGCAGCGCGCCGAGCTCTTTCGGCGATACGGCGCCAAGTTCAAGCCGCGCGGCAACTCGATCGATATCGATAATCTTCTGCAGCATGGGCTTGAGCTCAGCCCGTAAGTCGACGGCCCCCCGCAGGGCGAGCACAGCCTGCTGCCGCTCCATGATTTCATCTAGAATCGCCGAAGGAGCTGCAATCCAACTCCGCAGCAGTCGCGAACCGAGAGGCGAATCACAGCGGTCCATATACTGCAGCAGTGTCCCACGCGTACTGCCATCTCGAGAGTTGCTGAGCAGCTCCAGGGTTCGTCGGGTAGCCGCGTCGATCTGCACAACCCGTTGATCCTCCCAAAGCTCGGCTGATTTGAATGCCACGGAGGAACTCACCGTCACCTCGTCAACATAGCCCACCAGCAGCCGCACAGCCTTGCGCGCCGCCGGCGATAGCGCCGCGTATCCGGCGAGCTTCGAAAAATCACGGTCGGATCGGGTCTTTAAACTAAAGTAGCTTTCAGGTCTAAATTTTAGCTGACCGGCGTTAAGCATCCGTTCTAAGTCCCGCACCATCGCATGACGCCGATCAACACGCTGTCCTTCGACACTTTGCGGCAGAATCAGTTCGGATGGCTGCAGCTTCGATATTTCAGCGGCGGCCTTAAGCGCACTCAAGCCCTCCTTGATGCGAATGCGCGCGGTCTGGACCTCGCAGAAGGCCAGGGCCGCCTGCGATCCCTCGAGATTCTCGGGGTCAAAAAAAAGCGCGGCGATGAAGCCGGCTTCCTTTTGATGATTCAACGCTAATAAGTTGACCCCCGGGGTGATGATTCTTTCCAGGCGCCGCTCGACCCCGGCGCGGACACTCTTACCAGGCAGCTGACTCACTAACGCGGCCGAAAATCCCTGCGCAACTAATCGTGCTAAGTAGTTTTCAACCGCAGCTACCGGCACCCCGGCCATCGGAACCGGGCTGGGGTTGTTCTTGTCCCGGCTGGTCAGAGTTAAATTAAGCGCGCGCGCTGCCGTCACGGCGTCTTCAAAGAAGAGTTCATAGAAATCCCCGACCTGAAAGAGGATCAAACAGTCGGGATGTTCGCGCTTATATTGGAGGTACTGCTGCAGCATCGGCGGTAGAGCGGAAAGCGGTGCTTCTGCGCTCAGGCTTTCTACGCTCGGCTCGATTTCTGCCTGCAAATTCATCGCTCTTTTGGTGTTGGAAATCAGCTGAAAACTAGCAGAGAACGAGGCTTATTTCAAACCACGTACCTGCCCAGGCACCGGGCTCGGAGGAGCACGGTCTACGCTCTCCGGAATACCGCATTACGCCACTGATTCCCGATGCCAGTTCCGCTCGCAGCCGCCCCATGCAGTTGGCGACCCGCTCTTCAGAGTACTTCTCCCGAATGCCGATCCCCAGAACTGACGCCAACAGCAGCTGCATGACTTGCGACCCTAAATATTCTTTATGCTACGGCGCGGCTTTGTTATAGTCCCCGGCGAACCGGCTAACCTCGAGAGACCTATGAAGCGCTTATTGTTCCTTGCACTGCTCCTCTGCCCAATCTTTAGCGTAGCTCAACCGAACTCCGATATTTACCTGCCCGAGGTATTAAAGCCTTGGAAGCAATGGGTCATGGAACGGGAGCCGGAACGTAATTGCAGTATCTTGGCTGACACCCGCCAGTGTGTCTGGCCCGGACGCCTCAGCTTGGATATTCAAGATACACGGGCCAATTTCGAGATGGAGGTCGTGATTGAACACGAATCCGAGCTGGTCTTGCCGGGAAACGCCGAGCTGCTTCCAACCGATCTTGTGTCGATCCGCGATTCACGCGATCTACCCCTCTGGATTAATGACAATCAGCCCACCACCAGGTTGCAGCCCGGAAGCTATCAAATCCGCGGCGCGCTGAACTGGAACAAAATTCCAAAATCGCTGCCCATTTCACCGGCTGCCGCCCTGGTGAATTTGAAAATTAAGGGCAAGACCATCGATCACCCGCGCCTCAACGAACGCGGCGAGCTATGGCTGCAGGATGAGACTGCCACCGAACAAACGGAGGGGGATACTTTAAAGCTGCAGCTGTTTAGGAAGCTGGTCGACGGCACACCATTTCTAGTTTCGACCGTTTTAAGACTTAGAGTCAGCGGGAAGGCTCGTGAATTGGCGTTGGGCCGCATCTTGCCCGACAATTTCGTGCCGAATCAAATTATTTCTCCGTTGCCCTATCAGATCGCCGAGGATTATAGCCTGACAGTTCAGGTGCGTCCGGGAGTACACGAAATCAGAATTGATGCGTTGAGCGCAGCCCCTCCTGAATCTCTAGCTGCGATCAAATCGGGCGTAGCGGCCTGGCCCGAGCAGGAGGTCTGGGGCTGGGTGCCAAACGAACAGCTGCGTTCGGTGACGCTCTCTGGTGTCGACGCCACCGAGATGGAGCGGCTCGATCCGCCCTCCGACTTTAACGGACTCTCCGCCTATCTCATGACTCCTGATAAATCCCTCACCTTCTCGGAGTTGCGCCGGGGTGAAACCGAGCGGGCCGACGATCAACTCACCATCGCGCGTCAGTTTTGGCTGGATCTGGACGGCAGAGGCTATACCGTGCGTGATACTCTAAACGGAGAGATCAGCCGCGATTGGAGGTTGGATGCAGCAACCGAGCTAGAGCTCGGGCATGTCTCGTCATCCGGGCGCGATCTATTGATCACTCTCAATCCCGAAACCAAGCAGCGTGGTGTTGAAGTTAGAGAACAGCAGCTCAATTTACAGAGCGAATCGCGGATCGCTTCAGGCAAGACCGCGCTGCGCGCCGTGGGCTGGGAACATGACGCCCAGTCATTGCAGGGCACACTGATGCTGCCGCCGGGCTGGACCTTGTTAAACGCTGGAGGGGTTGATTTCGTGGATTTTTCGTGGCTGAACGGCTGGACCCTCTTGGATCTCTTCCTGGTGGTATTGATGGCGGTTGCGACGGCCAAACTATTTGGTCGCCCGGTGGGCCTGGTGGCCTTTGCTACCATGTTAGTAGTGCACGGAGAAGCAGGTGCGCCCTTTAATTTATGGTTCCATCTATTGGCCGCTTTTGCCCTGGCCCGTTATCTACCTGAGGGATCCGCCAAGCGCTTCGCTAGATTATATGGGATCTGCACATTAGCGGCGCTCGGTTTGATGACGATCGGCTTTGCTGCAGCCCAGCTGCGCTATGGCCTCTTCCCGCAGGCTGGCTACTACGATCGTAGCACGGGCGGCTCAGTGATTGGCTTTCTCTATGGTCAAGCTGAACAAAACATGTTCGGGCTGGTGCTGCTGATGTTACTCGGAATGTTGATTCTCAATTTTCTGGGGGCCTTGTTGCAGCGCAGTTTCTGGCGCGCCTTTAAAATCCTCCTAGCGGGAGCGCTGCTATCGATCGTGATGGCGATCGTACTATCCGCAAATTTTGGCGGCTCGGATGCTTATTACGGTACTGAAGACCTGCAGCTGGCGGCTGGCGGGAGCCCTCTGGTACGCAATGAGTATCCGATGCAAGCCGGGGCCGCACAGGTTGCCGAAGAGCTGGAACAGTCGTACGACTCCACCAGCATGGTCGACGCAGCGGCTCCGCAAAGAAAATTTAAGGCTAAGAAATTGGCCTTGGTCGATAGCAAGGCCGTGATCCAGACCGGCCCCAGCGTACCGACCTGGAGCTGGCGCCAGATTCATTTTGGATGGACCGGTCCGGTCAGCAAAGATCAAACCTTCTCTCTGCTCTTAGTCGGTCCTTGGATCAATTTGGTATTAGCGCTCCTTCGGGTAGGACTATTAATAACGCTCCTCGCCAAATTCATTCGTGAGTTAGGCCGCAACGGCTTAATTCCCTTCTCGCGTTTTCGAAGTATGGTCGGGTCGGCCGCACTAATTGCGCCACTCCTTCTGATTGCAGCTCCGCTGGCGCAAGCACAGAGCTTTCCCAGCCAAGCTCTACTAAAGGAGCTGGAAGAGCGGGTGGCGAATGAACAGTGCGATGCGGGCTGTTCCCGTATGGCGTCTTTGCGGCTTAAGGTCAGCGAACGCTCCGCGGAACTCTTGATCAAGGCCAATTCAAGAGGTTCCGGAGCAATCGCTTTGCCCGGCCCTATTAGTCAGCTAATACCGCGCACTATTACGATTGATGGACAGCTTAGTTCCGCGCTGCGGCGCGACCCAGATGGCTTTGTTTGGGTTCGAGTTCCGGATGGAGTGCATCAGATCGGTGTCAGCGCCGATTTAGTGCGCCGGGATGTTGTAACTCTGCAGCTGATCGATCGCCCCCTCCCAGTAGAGCTGGAGGCACCCAATTGGCTGGTTGAAGGGGTAAATCAGAATCACATTGCCGTTGGCTCTTTACAGCTGACTCGTGCCGCTCAACCGGGGGACAATGGAGATCTCCGGCCGGAGGGAGCGGCGCAGCAGAGTGACGCCCTTACTCCTAGCTGGTTCACGATCGAGCGCAGTCTCAGCCTCGAATCCACCTGGTCGATCCAAACCACTCTGACCCGACGCGGCAATCTTGACCGTCCCCAAATACTTCGCATTCCGCTATTCACGGGAGAGTCGGTGCTCTCGGATTCGATTAAAGTTGACCACAATCAAGCGGTCGTACAAATGGCGCGCGGTCAGCAAGCTGTAAGCTGGGAAAGCTCGTTGAAAGAAACCCCAGAGCTCCTACTGAAAGCCTCTACCGAGCCGTTATTTACGGAGAATTTTGCCGTAACCTGCTCACCGATTTGGCGCTGCGAAGCCTCAGGACCAAATCCGATTAGTTCGATCTCCGAGGGGACGCGGTCGATGCAGTGGCAGCCTTATCCAGGCGAGGAGATCAAACTCGATGTGCAGCGGCCGGAGGCGGCCACAGGAGACGCGATTACAATTGAGGCCGTTAATTACGAATTGTCGCCGGGCCAGCAAAAGAGCGCGGCTATTTTGAATGTCAAAACGCGTGCCAGTCAGGGAGGCTTTCTGAAACTAAAGTTACCAGCTGACGCAGTTCTGCGCAGAGTTACTATAAGCGGACGAGAGGAAACCGCGCGCTTCGCTGCGCCGGAGATCTCCGTACCCATTTCCACCGGGGCAACGGAATTCACCATAGAATTCGGACTGAATCAGGGCGTACAGTTCTGGCACCAATTCCCAGCGGTCGAGCTGCTGGGCGAATCTTATAATATTACAACCAATTTCAACGTCCCGGAGTCACGCTGGATCCTTTTCGTAGGCGGTCCGAGCTGGGGTCCAGTAGTGCTCTTCTGGAGCAAACTAGCAATCGTATTACTGTTGGCCCTGCTGCTTTCCCGCTCCGGTTTGAGTGCCATCGGCACCAGCAGTTGGGTACTGTTGGGATTGGGACTCGCAACGTTACCGCTGGCATTGGCGTTGATCCCAGTCATATGGCTGTGCCTGATGCGGTTCCGCAAAACGCATGCTCCTGCGCAGCCGCTCAAATTTAATCTGTTGCAGTTATTACTGGGACTTCTAACCGTCGCCTCGGCTGCCGTATTCTATCGTGCGGTACAGGTAGGATTAGTAATCAGCCCGGATATGCTGATCACCGGAGCAGGTTCTACTAACTCTAGACTCAGTTGGTATGTCGACCGAGTGGACGGATTTTTGCCGCAGCCTTGGGTCATTAGTGCGCCGCTCTTGGTTTGGCATCTCGTAATGATTGCCTGGTCTATTTGGCTGGTAAGTGCTCTGGTGGGATGGTTCAAATTGGCCCTCGAGAGCTTCACTTACGATGGAGTTTGGAAGCGCGGCAACAGCTGAGGTCCAAAATAAGCGGCCTTAGTCCAGGTTAAGGACCGCTCGAATCTCTGTGATTTGAATTTCAAGTTCGTGCAGCAACTGCGCCTGCCCGGCGTTTCTGGCAGCTTCCAGTGCGTCCAAAACGGGCATCCGTTCACGCTCCAGCAAACTATTTTTAAGCTGCGACTCACGCAGCTTGGATCGCGCCGCCAAAAATACATCCAATAAGGCATTTACCCGCGTCTCCTGGGGCTGAGTACGGTCCGCACGGCCCAATTCCCGTGCCAGCTGGAAGACGATCCCGCAAATCCATGCCGCCAGCTGGTCTGCGCTTCTCGATTCTCGCAAAAGCTCCATACTGAGCTGTTCATGCCCGCGGAACGTGCCGGCAGACGAATCACGAAGTGTCGTGAGCAGATCGACAGCCTGGAAGTAAGGTTCTAGATACAGCTGTTTTGCGCGGGGGACAAATTTCTGATCGAAAGCGTATTCCGAGACTAGAGATCGAGCAGCCGCCCCTCGCCCTTCCTGCATTAAGATCTCAATTTCATCAGCATATAACACCAGCGCTTCAGCGCGCGCCTCGGCAACCTCGTGTGGTAGGCCGGGCTCGATCCCTGCTTGAGTGAGCAGGCGCCGCATCGCGGATAGCAGCAGCAGCGGAGCATGATCCAGACTGAGTCCTTCAGCTAACGAAGAACGCCTCGAGTGCCCTCCAATAAAACTCAGCCCATATCCGGATAACTGCCGGAGTTCGGAGATTTGCTTCGAAAGTGCCTCCAAAATTAGTTCATTACGCGCCGCACGTTCAATCGTCTGCGTTTGAGCTGACTCGACCGAAGCGAGCGCCTCGCAGGCCTCCACGAGAACCATCTTGCCCACCTGAGTACTCGCAAATATTTCTCCGCGATCGGCGATTTCACTCATTAGTGCAATGAATTTAGCCACTAGTCTCTGACCACCCCGCAAATCCTTGTCCGGACCGATATCGTGTATGCGCAGCGCCTCTGCCAAGATCTGCATCAACCCATCAAAACTTCCCGGTGCTGGGTAGTTGACCTCTAGTGCCCTCTCGATACGGTCTGACAAATCGGCCAGCCGTGGATACGCAGCTTCGATCTCCGGGAGTTTGAGTCGGGCTGCCCGGAATTCCTTCAAGAAAAAGGGCCGTAGGTCAGCCCAAGCCAGGGTTAGACAGGCATATCCCAGCTCCTCACTTGCGCTTCGGAAGGCGGCTGCGTAATCCGGCTGCGGGCGCTGACGCAGCCCTGATTTAGTACCACTTGGTTCCTGGGAAAATGTCGTCACCGCGAGAAAATAACAGGTCTGCCCGCGGATGCGCAACCGAAGCGGCCTTTGCGACCCAGAACGCAGACAGTCAACGGCGAACGATTGGCTCGGGACGCCAATGCCGCATGATCCAGATCAGATCTCAAGTGCTGTTGACACCGGGCCTAGGCGCGAATGCTGCAATTGTTAAAGTCCGCAACAATTATATGCGTGCAGTCCTTGAATGCTTTAATGCAAGAACCAACGCGCTGAACGAAGATTGTTATAGTTTTAGTTACAGCGTCGGAGCGCCCGGGGGTAACCCGGCCGGGGGCGAACGATCTATTTTTTCAGTTCTACGACTACAGATTCACCGTTTGACAGCAACGCCCCGGAGCCCTGCTCTAAGATAGCTTTCTGACCGAACATTATACCACGCTCGCCCCGTCGATCTGTTCCGACTCTAAATCTGCCCAGCGATTTTAACGGTTCCTTCCCGCGTGCGCCCGTTTCTTGATCCACGGTCGTGACAACACACCGGGCGCATGGCTTCACCAGCCGCACCGCAGCATTGCTTTCTGGAAATCTTAGAATGCTGATGTCGTCCTCCTCGAAAGGGTCCAAACCATCGATCACGATATTGGGTCTAAAGCGATTCATCGGTACCGTCTCTTCACCACCCATCACTAGCATCTGATTCAGCTGCGCGAGGGAGGCTGTACTGGTCACCAGGTATGGAAAGCTATCGGCAAACCCAGCATGCGTCTCTTCAGGAGCAAAAAACGGATCCACACGCCGCGGAGCTGTGTGATCAAACGCCAAGAGCCTTAGGCTCGCTCCCCCGTACTTTCCAACCGCATTGGTGATCCAGGCCGCAGCTTCCTCGCCCTGATCAAAGCCTTGACAGCTGGCGCCGTGTACTGCGGTTTCGACAATCTTCCCTGCCCGCGCATCAAGGGGCAGTTTCAACTGGCTGCCGTCATGCTCCAGGCATAACCCGTCAGGCAGTATCTTCGTTCGTACAACCGCCAGAGCTGGAAGTTCGCGCTGCGTTACGAATGCTCCCGCCTCAGTTACAACCATAAACATGCGATCAAAGCGGATCCCGGTTGGGAGCAACTCGGCCTGTGCGAGATCGATGCCTCCAGCGGCCTTTAGAGGGTAAACATTGAGCGCCGCAATAACTGCCATAAATCTTCAGGAAGATAACAATCAGCACCCACGCAGGGCGAGAGAACCCGTTACGCGTGAACCGGCGCAGCACTCCGCAAATTGAGGAGTACCGTTGCCGAGCTCTCGAGCGGCTGCCCGATCCTAATATTGGAGCAAAAATAAGACGACTAATCAGCCGCTGACAATTAAATCAATGAACTAATTGTCGGAGCCGCCGCCCATCTTCTTTTCAAAAAACTCGCCTAAGCGGATAGTCGAGGCGCGCTGGTCGCCCATATAGCTATCCAGCTCCTCTTTCTCCTGGCGCTTCTTAATGACTCTGACGCTCAGGCTGATGCGGCGTTCTTCACGATCGACATTGGTAACTTCAGCCTCTACCGGAGAGTCGATCGGGAAAGCTTCGGAAGCATCCGCGCCCTTGTCCAATCCCAATTGCGAGTTGTGAATCAGGCCTTCGATCCCCTCTTCGATCTCTACGAAGACACCGAACTCCTTAATCGACTTCACGCGGCCTTTGATCTTGGCGCCCACCGGATAACGCTGTGCAATCGTCTCCCAGGGATCTTCGCCCAGCTGCTTAACACCGAGGCTGAGCCGCTCGTTCTCTGGATCGATTTCGAGCACGACCGCCTCGACTTCATCGCCCTTCTTGTAGAGCTCTTGAATCTCTTTCGGATCGGTAATGCGCTTGGTCCAAGAGAAATCCGAGACGTGCACCAAACCATCGATGCCATCGTCGATTCCGACGAATATTCCGAAGTCGGTAATGGAACGCACCTTGCCCTTGACCCGCGAACCAACCGGGAAGCGATCGGAAAGCATCAGCCAAGGATTTGGCATCAACTGTTTGAGACCCAAGCTAATACGCTGCTGCTCGGTATCGATACCAAGAATTACAGCTTCGACTTCGTCGCCCTCATTCAGCAATTTGGAAGGATTACGAACCTTCTTGGTCCAGCTCATCTCTGAGACGTGAACCAAGCCTTCCACACCTTCTTCCAGCTCCACAAATGCGCCAAAGTCGGTCAGGCTGATAACCTTCCCCTTAACCTTGCCGCCCTGTGGATATTTCTCATGTACCTTGAGCCATGGATCGTCCTTGAGCTGTTTCATGCCCAGGCTGACGCGCTCTTTCTCGGCATCATATTTCAGAACTACGACCGGAACGGTTTGTCCGACTGAAAGCTTTTCGGAGGGGTGATTTACACGGCCCCACGAGATGTCAGTGATGTGCAGCAGTCCATCGATTCCGCCCAGATCGATAAAGGCGCCGTAGTCCGTAACATTCTTGACCACGCCCTCCATGACCACGCCTTCGTTCAGCACCTTGAGGGTCTCAAAGCGCAGACTATCGCGCTCGGACATCAGTACGGCGCGCCGCGACAATACAATATTGCCCTTGTCGCGGGTGATCTTCAGAACCTTAAACTCAAAAAGCTGATCGATAAATTTATCGAGATTACGATGAGGACGAATGTCGACCTGCGACCCCGGAAGGAATGCCGGAATCCCAATATCAACCTGCAGACCGCCTTTGACCTTCTGAACCACCTTACCTGAGATGGTGGTGCCTTTCTTGAAAGCGTCTTCGACTAAATCCCAAACGCGCTTCTGATCCGCGCGCTCCTTGGAAAGCACCAGCTGTCCGGATTCATTTTCGAGAGACACGATGTAGACATCGACCTTCTCTCCGATCTTGTAGGTCATCGCGCCATCGGCGCCGACGAACTGCGAAGTCGGAACGACACCATCGGATTTAAACCCGATATCAACGGTTACAACTTCTTTGTTAATACTGACGATTGTTCCAGTTACAATCTTGCCGGGCCGGGTTTTCTCAAAGCGCTCCTTAAGAAGCTTTTCGAATTCGGATGCGAACGATCCCGGAATCCCCGTACTCGAGTTTGACTCGGTGTTCTCCATAACTGTGCTGTCCTGCGTATCTACTAATTATATTGGGACCCTAACTCTGAACCGAGCAGTCAAGCGCTTCAAGAGGCGCGAAAGACCGTTTCAATTTTACGCTGATGCTGCCCCGAGTAGGATGGCCCTACAGGCCAATATCGGTGCGGTCAGAGCTATATAAGTCCGCGTTTTGACGCGGCATCATACATGGATTCGAGAGTGGCGGTCAACGCTAGGGCCGAGTTGTCTATTACTATGGCATCGGCAGCCGGTACGGCGGGGGCCACCGCCCGGGAGGTATCGCGCCTGTCCCGCTCGGCAATCTCACGTTCTATCTCTAATTTCAAGCGGTTAAGGTCCTCCCCTGGCCGGCTACGGGCCATTTGGCGCAGTCGCCTCTCCCGTCGGACCTCTTCGGAGGCCGTTATGAAGAGCTTCAGATCAGCATCAGGGAATACCACGGTCCCCACATCCCGGCCCTCTGCCACGATATTGGTACCGGGGAATGCTTGACGCTGGATCGCCAGCAATCTCTCCCGCACTCGGGGATGCCGCGAGGCCAGCGACGTGGCCTCAGAAACCTCGGGAGTAAAAAGCTCGTCCCCCAGCTCGCGACCATCCAATTTGATGATCGTGCCGCGAGCCGGACTCAAAGCGAACTCAAAACGCGCCTTCTGCATCATTTCAAAAAGCGCCGACTCGTCATTTCGATCGACGGAGTTTAGCAGCGCGGCTAGTCCCACGGCGCGATAAAGCATGCCGGTATTTAAATGCGCATAATGCAAGCGTTCGGCGAAATGTTTTGCCAAGGTCGATTTACCCGAGGCCGCCAGACCGTCTACTGTGATCACTTTTCTGTTAGCTGTCATTTCTTCCTTAGCAAAGCTTCGCGCCGTTAGGCACAGATCGTTCCGGATGCACTAACACGATCGCGCCGGTCGTATCCGCAAAACCCGTGATCAAAAACTCAGATTTAAAACCTGCAATATTTTTTGGAGGAAAGTTAATCACTCCCATGATTTGGCGGCCCAGCAGCGTGGCAGGAGTGTAGTGGACTGTGACTTGAGCGCTGGATTGCTTAATCCCAAACTCACCGAAATCCACCCAAATCTTATAAGCGGGCTTGCGGGCCTGCGGAAACTCCTCCACCTTGATAATCGTACCCGCCCTCAATTCCACCCGCTCGAACTCGGAAAACTGGATCTCATGCATAAGCTCGACGCTATCATAACGCATTAGGCGATACAGCCCCGCATGCGCGCTCCAGTCATGGAATCGGAATACAAAAAAAGGCGGCGCGAGCTCGCCGCGCCGCCGGTGGTGAGGTTTGAGGAAGCTTAAAGAAAGTCAGCCGCCGAACAGCTGCCGAGCGCAGCGCCGCCCCCGCTGCTTGCAGCGGGGGCGCCGACGCTTGAAGCGCTAGCTAGAAAAGGCCGGAGCTAGCCCTCGCTCGATTCATAAGAGCTTGGATTTGGACTGTCTTCGTTCGCAGGCAGTACCGGATCGTCCCGATTTTCAGAGGGTTCAACACATATACAGCTGGTCTCCTGCCCACCATCCATGAAGCAGGTCTTAACCTTATCTTCGGGGCACTCCACGTCATCCGCCAGCGCCCTTAGGGGCCCTGCCGCTACGCACAGTGCCGCAGCTATTGCTAAGATCGTTCTATTCATAGTTCCTCCTGTTAATTGAATCTTTGTCAAAATACCTTTGCACCAAGAACTAAATACAACACAGCCAATCACCTCATTGTTCATAGTCGCGCACGAAGAGCTCCTGTCTTAAATAGACGAAGCGCGGCGTGAGTGGAGGCAGATTGGCTGCGTTGTTAAATCGAGTATCGTAATCCCAAAGTCTGGTAGGAGCGGTATAACGAGTGCCGCCATACACCCAGGTACCATTGGCATGCCGCGGACGGCCTAAGCTGACGAACGAGCCGAGATAGTAGAAGGTTCGCCCACCCCACTCCTCGTGGAAGCGCGGATAGTTCTCGAGCCCTCCGTTATAGGCCCCGCCCTGCCCTCCGGTGCCCTCGATTCCGCCGGTCGTATCAGTACCAGCCAATAGAGCCGTATACAGATAAGTGTCTGTCGCTACCCGGTTGCTCCCCGAAACGGCGGCGGTGCCATTGCCCGAATTGGCCGAACAACTAGCGCCATTCGGACAAAGCGGATTGAAATTATTTGCACCGCCGTTAGCCGCGTCCCGCCAGTTGTTGGATAGCGGATTAACGCTATCGGAGAGTATCGCCGCCGGGATCCAGCTGGTTGAGTTATAGTTGCCCCACGGATAAACCGCCTGATTGCTAACCACGGTCATGCCGCGCACTAATGGTGCGCCGGCAGTGGTAGCCTGCAGTGTCTGCGCATTTCTGATCCGAACTCCATAGCGACTTGATGCCGCTCCTGAATTTGGCCCTTCCACTCCAAAATGAAATACCAGTCCGCCCTCGGAGCTGTCGTTAAGCGTCTTCCCCGCGCCCATTAGATTCTGCTGTCTGATGCAGTTCAACAAACCGCGCATATCAACTTCCAGCATGGTGACGGGATTGGTGCCGCTTTCGCGATTGTTATAGAAGCGCGAAGTCGTGAAGGGGCCGGTTGCACCAACAACCCGCGCGGCGCCGCCGTTTATAGTGACTTGGCCCTGACATTGCGAAATGGCGGCGTGCAAATTATTGGTGGCCGTGGTGTCTAGAGCGTTGGCCGCCGTGCGTACCTCTACTCCGGTAGGAGAATGCGCGGTATCGGGGACGCCGCCGGCGGTCAGCTTTAGGACCAGTCGCAGATCGGCTTTGTCCCAATAGATCTGACCGGGGGTGGGATCGAGCACCTCGGGAGCCGGCACCGTCACATCAGCTACTCCGATGCGGATCATACCGTTCCAGGCAGTCACATTATTGCTCAATATTTGGGTACGGCTCGGGCAGCTCGGCTGCAAATGCCGATATGCCGCCGGATCCATAATACGATTAGAGTTACTGTTGCAGCTGGAATCGTTTTTTCTGCCGCGAAAAAGTTTACCGGCCGTCGAGATCTGACCGATCATGCTCAGCACGTTGTCGGACTGCAGGTATAGATCGCCATTCGTATGGACGGGGCCACTAAGCGTCATACTCGGGCCGGGTAGAATCTCCAAATCCTTGTCGTAAAACGCCACGAACTGAAACAGCGGCACCAAGCGGCTCTTGAATCGAAGCTCGAGCTTGGCTTCGACGTTGTCATTATGATCATAGGCCGTTGACTTAACGGTATAGCGATACTCCTGAGCATTGAGATTTTGGTACAGCTCTCCGGGAGGAATGGTTAAAATCAGCGGATTGCCGGGTTCCTCCTCGATAAATGTTTTGGCCGTGCGGTTTCCAAAGGAAAAGCTCTGGCAAGCATAATCTCCGCTGCCCATGTTGCCCGCCGTGCAGGCGCTAGCGGCAGCCGGAGTCGTGCCGGTCGGACGATTGTAGCCCACGAAGATTTGGCGAATTTGCTCCGCGCGTACGTTCAGGCCCGCTTCGGCCGCATAAAAGCCGACGGTGCTCTTGCGCGACATTTTATAGCTGCCGGTTTCAAGGTTAGTGATCATGAAGAAAGCCGCCATTAGGGCGAGCAGCACCACCATAAAATAAAGTGTCGTTATCAAAACAACACCACGTTGGGATTTTGGAGACGCCGTCATAAAAACCTAGTTCGATAATATGTTACGCGGGAAGAACTGGGAGCGCAGCGCAGTGGTCAATTCACGTCCCGCGAAATTCGTTGAACCATTAATTTGGATGTCGAGCGCTCTGATCTTGGTCCAGTCATCGGTCCTGGCGAAAGCTGACCGGGTAGTGCCGTCCTGCATCTGAATGGAAACTTGCAGATCGGAGATTCCGAAGGCGACATTAAGGGCGTTAGCAGTGTCGCCGTTGACCACCAGCTGCAACACGTCGCCGCTGCGGCTGAAGCGCCATTCTTCCAAAATGTAAACCGCCGTAGCACCGACGGTGTAGTTATTCTGCCAATTAGCACCGCTCTTAGTAAGGTTGTAGGTGGTTCCCGAATCCGTCTCCGCCGCATAGGTAAAGAACTCACCAGCTTTGGAGCCGATATTGAAAATATAAGCCTTGGCCTGCTGGCTGGGCTGTGCCAAGCGATAAGCGCGCCAGGCATTATAGTTTTGAGTGTTGCCTGTGTACGCACACCCGGCGGTCACACTTCCATTCGCGAAGATTACTTTATTGGCATTACCTCCAGCGTTCGTCGTTGCGACACACAGTCCCAGCGATTCGTCCAGGAGATTTCGACGCAGCACTAATTCATCACTGTTGCCTGAGCTGCCGTTAATCAGCTCAACCGCCGGAAAACTAGAGGTAAAATTTTCGCCGGCCTGACGGATGTTAGTGCCAATCAGATCCATCGAGCCTCGAATCGATTGATTGAGTCGCGTGCGCCCAATATCGTGCAAATAGAGGTAGCGCATGCTGGTCGTGGATTGGACCGCCATGCCCAGCACCACCAGTCCGATCGTCATGGACACTAACAGCTCGATTAAGGTAAAGCCCTTAACGCAGCGTAGTGAAAACTGTCTCAAGCTCGAAAACCTCCTGACCTGAATAACTGGCCGTGACCACCACATGGCGGGTGCGCCCGCCCACGCAATAGCTGGCTTGCGAGCAGAAAACGGTGTGAATATTGAAATTACGGCTGCTCACCGTAATGATCTCATCCGTAGGTGAGGCAGCAGAATTTGGTAGACTCGCAGGATCGACGTAACGAAGCTGGTCTAGTTTCTGCTCAGCCGCCTGCATCCCCTGAGTCTTAAGCTGGGAATCATTGCTAAAGCGAATGAAATTGGTAAAAGCCGGCGCCACTCCGGCCGCCACGATCCCAAAGATGCTAAGCGCCACCATCACCTCAATCAGAGTGAAGCCAGCGCTAATGGCACCCAGCTTACGCATCGACCCGCACTCCTCCACCTAAGAAGACCTCTACGGTCTTATACTCACCGTCAGAATCCCGCAGCTCGACGGCCAAGTTGCCGTCCGGTAAACCTCGCGAGTTGAAGCAGATATCCCATGCAGTGTCGGTCAGCCGCGCACCCGTAGGAAATTCCAGTGTCATGCTGGTGTCCGGCGTAGTGGCGCCATTACTGCAGGTGTCGGCGTAACGTGCGGCCAGCTGACCATTAGAAACGGGGAAGACGGTGTAGGCACGGGTGCTGGAAATGGCGCGGGCCCTAACCACCCGCATAAAGGAGGTCATCTGCTCCGCGCCGTTCTTCAGCGGATCGTCGAGGTCCTTCAGGTTCATAATGGCCATCCCTGTCAGCACGCTGGACATGCCGAGGGTGACGATTAGTTCGATGACGGAAAACCCTGATTGTGAATTGCTCTTTCTCACCTTCATACCACTGCTCAGCGGAAGCTTTGCCTGCCAAGGATAAATGCAAGCACTACTCCAATCCCGAGGACGGCTCTAATCTATTGAAGTAATTGCGTTAACAAAAAATGTCAGTAGTGACGGAGGATGTTCTTCCGCTGGACTTAGGAGGCCAGTTGGAGCACTCTCCGCACGGATTGCATAGAGTCGGAAATGCGATGACAAACATCAAAAGAATTGAGCGGTTATAAGTTGCGGATACTGTAGGAATTACCTAATTAGCCGATATTATTAACTAGTGCGACGTAGACCCCAAAACCCAGAAAAGGCCGCAATCTCCTTCTCGTCCCTGAAGGCCGCCCAGGCCGGGGATGTGGGATTGGTACTGTCGGGAGGGGGCGCCCGTGCAGCTTATCAGGTCGGCGCTCTCAAGGCACTTGAACCTTATCTGGATCAGCGTACCCATCCAATCTCGGTCATCATCGGCAGCAGCATCGGCGCCATCAATGGCCTAATTTTCGCAGCCTGCCTTAAGTCGGGATACTCAGTCGCCACAGACGAACTGGTTTCACTCTGGGTCGAACGAACTTTTCGCAATACCTTTGCTGGCTCGGCCTCCAGGGCTTTCCTCCGCTCAATCAAGATTGCCTTACTGCAGTATCTCTCGCCCGGCCCTAAGGCCAGCAATACCTCGATTTTCGACCCTTCACCCCTGGTACAGCGCGTCGACTCAATTATTGAAAAGTATGGTGGCCTGACCCCCGAAAATCGCGCCCCGCAACTAAAATCCGTGGCGGTAATGACTACGATTGAAGGACAAGAGCGCAAGCCACTAATCTTCGTCAGTACCCATAAGCGCATCGATCCCGAAACCTTGCGCGGCGCTTCTTTCCAGGTTTGTTACGTAGAATCACTGCATGCCAAACACGGCTTTGCCTCGGCTGCTCTTCCGGCCGTGCTTCCTCCGGTGGAGCTGGATACAGATGCCGGAAAGGTGAGCCTCGTCGACGGAGGCATCTCCCAGAACACTCCGGTAGATCCGGCGGCGCGCATGGGCGCGGAACGGGTGATCCTGATCGATATTTCGGGCCGTGATTGGTGGCATAACCGCTTCGGCGAGCCGCACGATAAGCGCCCTGAGTGGGAGGTTCCGGCTGGCCCTGAAACATTTTGCATGCGACCCCCCGAAACCTTCATCGTGCGCTGCCAGAGCGCTTTGGGCCCGCTGCTTAAGAGCTGTACGGCGGGATCGACCAGCAAGTTCATGGCCGCCTGTGGAGCCACCTGGCCCCTTTTCACTCTGCTTAAGAAGAAACTTGGCGAGGAAGTGGCCTACGAAACCATGTCGTACGTCGCGCTCGATCCGGATTATTTGCAGGGTTTAATCGATCGCGGGTTCAATGAGACGCGTAAGCTGCTCCAAAACCGCAGCGAGATCGAATTTAAGACTAGAGATCCGCACGAGCTCGAGGCCAGCGCTTCAACCTCTCTTTCGAGTCTGATTTCCGGCCAGAGACCTTAATCAAATTAGATATTCTTCATCGGCCGCTTGGCAGGTAGCTGCGCGAATTCCAGAATCTTGTCGGTTAAAAGTGCTTCCTCTCCGCTCTTAAGCTCCAAATACCAGCTGGTGGGCAAGGCCCGGGAGATCATATGTGCCTGCTCCTTCTGGTAGCTGCTGGCACGCGACGAACTTATCACCAAAACCGGGCATCTAATCCGCTGCAGAAAAGAGCGTCCATCGAACCCCGGAAGCCGGGACCGAAAAGGAAGTCCGATTGGCAGCTTGGATTCAATTGCATCGATGATGCGGGACGTCCGCGTAGGATGAGGCCTCCCGGAAGCATCGATGAAAACTGCTCCACGCACCTGCTTGATATCTCTCAGACACAAATTCTGCACTAGCGAACTAGCGGGTCCGAAGGAAATAAAGGAACTTTGCCGAATGCCCGCGGCCGCAAGCGCGGACTCCAGACTAACACTCAGGGCCTGCCAATTGTTGTCGGAAACTGTAGCGCTTTGGCATAGCAGCGCTCGAGTCTTCCCGGCTAAGGCCTCAAATAGTGCGCGCGCCGCTGCCGCATACGCACCACTTTCAAAGAGCACCACGAAGGCTCGGCCCGTTCCGTTATCCGCTAGAATCTCTAACATCATTTACCCTGCACACCGCCACCGGCAGTGGAAGTGCTATAAAAATGCCATGAATTGATATTTCGAGATAGAGCATTCGCCTCACGACTTAGCGCGCGGATGTTAATTTCGACCACGAAAAACCTACAACCCGTGCTTTGCCATCAGCGTCCAGCGTCCGCGCTCTGGGCCTCCGATTTCGAAGCGGTTCCGAGCCGGCGCGGGTGCTATTTCAGAATGCCGCGAAGGAAACGCTCAGTGTTCATGGCGCAGTTCAGGTTGCAAGACCTGCAATTCATGCAGCGCCGGGTCTGCGCCGCCGCGTACTTTGATACAATTTAGCGCTAGTCAAGAGCGAAATAAACAATGGTTCGGTCGGGCTTGAGTTATGCGCTGCGGCTACATGAGCTATATCGTCCCGTAGTTTGATCAAAGACCGGATTAGTGCGAGGATCAATTGAGTTAGGCGCCGTATATATGGTTGGTAAACCGGGACCATTTAGGATAATCGAAAATCATGGTCGCGGAGGTGTAGATGCGCCGATCGATCCTCCGCGTCGGCGCTATACCTGCGCGAACTACGAAGCCTGTCTTAATATCGCCTGTGCGCTGAATTGGGATAGTTTCACCTGTCGCGGCTGCAACGGCGAGGTCGATGAATCCAATTTCTGGCAGGCCCATCAAGCCATCAAGAAAGATACCGTTGCAGACAGCCTGGTCTCGCTGCCCAGTTTAAAGACCCAAGAGCGCAGCGGAGGGGGTGCGGAAATTCTGCAATTCGCGGCACGCAAGCGTTAGCGCGAACTAGAGCAGCTGGTCCAACAATCCAACAACTCGGTTGACTCCATCCACATACCGCGCCTGTTGATCGTAAGTGAAAGCTCCATAGTAGCTACCGTAGCGCAGGGAATTCTGCGGACTGAGAGAGCCAAGTCGGCTGGCATTGACAGCATGACGCTCACCGAGCATTCCCCCGATTTCGGCGCTCAAATAGCCCTTACCTTTGCGCACATCGTCCAGGTGCTTCTCGAGGCGGCTAAGGAATTCGTTGTTGGAAATGGAGTCTGCGATCTTCATCCTTGAATCCGAGCTAGGCCCATCTTGGCTATATCCATATTATCGACCCGCACCAAATTCGGCTGAACGTTAAAATACCGGCTGCGGAGGGCTGAAAGAACCGGCTAAAATAGAACCATTCTATGGATGATTTTACATTTCCCATTGCGGTGGTCGCCGCGCTGCTGGCGGCTCTGCTGCTAATGCCCATAATTAAATGGCTGGCCTGGAAATTATTCCATTTCGATCAAAAAGTTGAACGCATTATCTCGCAGACAAAAAGTTCGGAGGTGCGGCTGGGCAAAACCGCAGAGACTCTTGCTCCGCTGCTAGAGAACTTTCCAGTTGATGTTAGAAAAGCCGGGACCTCAACGGTCTTTATCGGTCAGCCCGTCGACTTCATTCATTTTGATCCCGATATCGGAATTACCTTTATCGAAGTTAAAAGCGGCAACTCGAAGCTCAGTCTGAGCCAACGCAAGTTAAAGGAATTGATCGATAATGGACAGGTGGAATGGGTGCAGTTTCAGGTACGGTAGCGGTGGTCAGCTTCAAACTGTTGCCCCTCTTGAGCGCGGGGAGCGGAACTGCGAGATATTTACTTCAGCCACTTATCCAATAGCTGATAGAGCGCCTCACGGCTGATGGGCTTGGAGATGTAATCATCCATTCCGGCCGAGAGGCATTTCTCGCGGTCTCCGATCATGGCATGCGCCGTCATCGCTACAATTGGAATACGGGTTAGAGATTGGACCTCACTCTGCCGAATAATTTCGGTGGCCGCATACCCGTCTAACACAGGCATCTGACAATCCATTAAGATCAGATCGAAACTGCGGCTCTGCAGGTGCCTAAGCGCCTCTTCTCCATTTACGGCTTCCACCACCTCGAGTCCCTTCTTTTGCAAGAGCTTGGTGGCTAATAGCCGATTGATGGTGTTGTCCTCGACTAACAATACGCGCGGAACGGCAGCAGCACCGGAATTGGCTTTGGGCTCTTCCGGTTGGAAGAGCTCATATCGGGCTTTGCGCCAGCTAGTTGCGGCGGAAATATTGCCCGGCGCTGCGCCGGTGAGCATCTCCGCATGGCTTGAAAGCACTGCCGTGAAGTTAAAAACTGAGCCGATATCAGTCCTACTTTTGACCCAGATCTCCCCGCCCATTAAACCCACTAGTTTCTTGCTAATTGCCAAACCTAACCCAGTCCCGCCGTAACGCCTCGTAGTCGAGGTATCGACCTGTGAAAATGCATCGAAGATCGAGGTCTGTTTGTCCGGCGCCACTCCAATTCCAGTATCGGCTACAGCAAAGTGCAATTTTACCGTGCCGGGATCACTCGGCAAAACCCCCACCCATAAAATCACCGCGCCATGCATGCCCGTAAACTTGAGCGCGTTACCGAGCAGGTTATTAATCACCTGCCCCAAACGCACCTCATCGCCCAAAACCTGCCGCGGCACATCGTTTTCAATTTTACTAACCAGTACCAGCGATTTCTGCCTGGCGCGCACGGAGCTCAAATTCATCGAGCGTTCAACGAAAAGCGGTAAGTTGAAGACTTCCTTAGCCAGCTCCAGCCGATCCGCCTCAATCCGCGAAAAATCCAAAACATCATCGATAATTACCAGCAGCGATTGGGCCGAGAACTTGACCATGTTTAGATACTCGCGCTGCGTCTCCTCCAGCTGTGTATCCAGCACCAAGTCCGTCATGCCCACGATGCCATTCATGGGTGTGCGTATTTCATGGCTAACGTTGGCGAGAAATCTGGATTTGGCCGTACTGGCGGCTTCGGCCGATTCCTTAGCTTTCAATACCGCTTCCTCTACACGCTTACGCTCGGAGATATCGCGCATGAAGGCGCTAAACATGATCTTTCCGGCAGTTGCAATCGGCGTTAGTGAAATTTCGATCGGAAATTTTTCCCCGTTGCGCCGCTGCGCGATCGTTTCAAAGCGGCGATTCAGCAGATCGCCCCGGCCGGTCTCGAGAAAGTCCTGAAATTCATCGCGATAGCTCTGGCGGTGCTCTGGCGCCGCCACCAGTTCCGCGATCTCCTTGCCCAGCGCTTCTTCGGGCCGCCAGCCAAAAATTAACTGCGCCTGAGTATTCCAGCCAGTAATTTGTCCAAAGCTATCGACGGTGATTACTCCATCCAGCGCACTCTCAATAATCTGCCGCAGTTGGAACTCGCTGGCACGGAGAGCCTCTTCTGTGCGCCGTGTTTCTACGGCGAGGCCCGCCAGATAGCTCACCGCATACATCAATTCAATATCCTCGGGGTCAGGTGTACGCGGGCTACGATGATAAAGCGACAGACTGCCCAAGAGCTCCTGATTTGTGGAGAGCACCGGACAAGACCAGCACGCTCGCAGTCCGAAGCGCAGTGCCAGCTCCCGCTGCTTTTCCCATAGCGGATCTTGTTCGATGTCGGTGGCGATGACCAATTCACCCAGATACGCGGCGGAACTGAACGATCCTGATTTGGCTTCAAGCGGAGTTCCGCCAATGCTGGAGCTATACGAGAAGGGAAGACTGGGCGCCGCTGCTGTAGAAAGTGTCCTTTGCTTGTCATCAACTAGCATGATTGAACAAAGCATCCCCGGCGATCTAAGTTCGACGGTCTTGGCGACAAAATTAAGGATGTCGTCGATCTGCCCGCCGCGCGTCAGCCGCTCCAGGATTTCCCGTTGAATCGCGAGCGGACGCTCGAAGCGGCGAACCTCTGAGCTTCCGGAAGGTGCACCGGAGCTTGCTCCAATAGAGAAAATTCGGCGCAGCGCCTTTAAGATTGAACGCATCAGCATGTGGCTTTTTGGTCGTTTTTCGGGCTGCAGCCAGCCGGATCTTCCGACTCCAATCGTACCAAGGAGTTAGACGGCGTTTTCCTAAAAATACCTGAGCGCTTCAGTCCGACCGAAAAAACCAGTAACTCTAGATAGCTACCCCGGCAATTGGGCGTTTTAGGACACCCGAAGATGCCCCTCCATGACCTTAACCGCAGCCCTTACTCGGCTAGCGATTCCGTGGGGCGCGTTATCTGCCAATGCCGGTGAAGTTAGGTCGGACGCTTCGATGCTAAGAGCTCGGGGGTGCCTTTGGCTTTGTGTTCCCGCAACCACATCCAAATTAGGCCGCCGATCAGCGCCAAAATGTAAGCCTTGGCCCGCAACACCACTCCGATCGCCAGGGCCTGTGCAGAGGTAGCTCCAATCCCGCTCAGAAATACCATGAACGCCCCCTCCTGCAGACCTAAGCCGCTAGGGGTGAACGGTAGCGCGCCAATCAACAAAATAACCGGCAGGACCACCATGACCTCCTGAAATGAGACATCGAGCCAGCCCACGGCCCAAGCTGCGACCATCGTATTTATTACTGTTAGGGAGTGATAAAGAAACGACAGTAACAGCGCTTTAACCACCACGCTCCGATCCCGGGCCGCAATTCCAAAACTCTCCCGGACTTTCTTTAGGTTGCGGGTGACCTGCTTCAAATACGGCAGCTTCTCAAGCAGATGGTAAAGGCGATCGGACATAACGGCGGCGGTGATGCCGGCCAAGCCGAGCGCCATCAGTACCACGATCAATTTGATCTGCCATGTTGCCAGCTCCGAAAACCACACAAATGTCAGCGCTAACACCATCATCGCCACGATCCCGGTGAAACGCTCCAAGATCGTGGCTGCGGCGGCTTCATGCTGACCAATATTCTTGCCGACATACCAGCTGCGAACCGCATCGCCTCCTACGTAAGAAGGGACTACGGTATTAACGAAATAGCCTACTAAATAGAGATTGAAGAGGCGCAAAAGCGGGACATCCGAACCAAGCGCACGAATGAACACGCGCCATTTGATGCAGCTTACCAAGATCAGCAGAATGCTGATCAGCGCCAAATAACAGAGGCTGCTTAAGGTCAGCTGGCTAATCGCCTCCCAGAGCTCGGCCGGCCGAACAATCAACAGCAATGCCGAAAGTACCGCAAGCGCCAGTCCAATTTTCAAATACCTCTTCGCGGACTGCATCAGTCGACCCTTAAAACCTCCAGCTCCGCAATTAGTTCGTCCCGAACGACGCGTAGGAGTTCCACCGGACTCCGCTCCCCCGGCCAAAGTTCTGTGAGCATGTGCAGCCTGAAGAGATAGTAATAATTATTCGTTATATAACCGCAAAAGATGATAAAGGCTGTTAGCACCAAAGCTCCGGTCAACTCCATCCCCATGGCCCAGAAGACACACCACAGCAGGAGGTACCAAGCCGCAAAAACCGCCATCCCTGCAGCCAGTTTGACGCTAGCGATAGCAACAGGGTGCGAAGCGTAACGCGCCACCAAGACCGGAACAAATCTATAGGGCAGGACATGAGTTACGCAGCCGATTAGAATCAAGGGAGCGAGTAAACTAAGCCGTAGCCGATCATGCACAAACTCCAACCGCTGGGCGGGGTCCAATCCAAGCGCGGCCGCCATGCCGCCATATTCATCGAGCCGCGAAGAAATTTCCTGTGCCAGCTCGGGCTTGGAGCGCGCAACTAACTCCACATTGCGAGCAACCAAAGCCAATCGCTCCCGATCGTCCAGGGTGCTACCTCTAGACCGATAAAGCTTCGCGATCTTCTCAACCAGCAACTCATGCTCGGCGCTGGCAACCTCCACAGTCAATCGCTTGATTTGATCTTCAATGCGGGCCGTAAGTTCGCGCACACAGGCGAGCGGGTCAGCTTGATAGGCCGCCTGCAATTCAGCGACACGGATTGGCGTCCCAAAGGTTAGGGTCACCGAGCTTCTGAACTGCCTTAAATCGGCGTAGGTAATTCCAACCGGCTGTATCATGAGGCCTAGGTTAAACTCGCCAGCAGCCTCGGACTGTAAGGCAATGCGCGCTGCCCCGGTCTTAATCGGCTGCAAACGCCGCTCCCCCAGGCTGACACCCTCGGGAAAGACCACAATCCCCTTCCCTGCGCTTAGTTTTTCGATGGCAAATTTAAAGGTCTCGTCATTCTTAAGCTGCTCCCCCTGCTGGTCTTGTCGGCGCTGCACCGGCACGAGGTGGCAGGCACGCAGCAGCGCCGCCAGCGGCTGCGGCTGGAATAAGGTGGCCTTAGCCAGAAACCAAAATTCCCGCCGGTAAGCAAAATTGATCAGGAGGGAATCGAGCAGAAAATTGGAGTGATTCGGCACCACCACAAGCGGTCCTAGCTCCTGCGGCGCAGCTCCCGCAAGTCGCACCTCAGAACAAAACTGCCCAATCGCGAAGGCAAAAACTCTGCGTCCTATTTGATAAATCATTACTCCAATATCTGAAGTTCGGCGATGGACCAATCAAAGACCGGATCCGATCCGAGCTGGCGCAAGATCAGCCGTTTTACTGCCATGGCATCGAATGCCAAGAATAGATCATCCATAAAGTATCTAATAGCCGGATAAGCCGACGAGTCCAGCATATTGCGTTTAGACCCATCGGCCAGCTCGACCTCGATTGCTAATTCGCGCGGATAGTCCTGCGGCCAGCCCGCCAGCACATACTTAATACCCCGGATATGCTGGGGTTCACCGAAGTCAATCTCGAAAAACATATCCGTGCTCTGCGGATGTGCGCTGCCCCAGCGAGTCTGCAGATCTCCATCAACTGCCAGTTTAACGGCTTCCGGGTGATAGTTGGCCTTCACACTAAATTCAGAGGGATCGAGAATCTTAAGATTCTTCTGTTCCCAATGTACATTATAAAGAATGTCATAGCCCGAGCGGGTGGCGTAGCTATACTGCACTCCCAGCACCTGCATCGCTTCGCGCATCAGCCGGCCCTGCGCAGGCACTAGAATCATCGGCATATCACCTTTGAAGGCCGCGCCCTCCCTAACCCAGGACTCAATCCGGGCCTGATATGGATCCTTAAGAATGCTAAAACGAATCGCCTCATCAGTTTCAAAAGCCAACCGATAGCCGATCCAATAGTTGGTCTTAACCCAGCTGTATTTGTTCTCCTTAAGCCACTTGATCAGCTCGCTATGATCGGAGGAAACCCGTTCTCCACTAAAAATGTGTGGTTCCCCAGGGATGGCACGGCCCCCCAAATAGAAGGACGCGAGATTCATCGCCAACATCAATCCCAAGAACGCCTTGGTCAGCCGTGAGCCCTCCCGTCTCAGCAAATCAAAACAGACGCCGCACAGCACGCACACGCCAAAGTACATCGGCAGCAAGTAGCGCGGCGCGCGATACAGCCAACCAAAGGAGCTAAGCGCAAACACCGCAATGGTTGCCAGTAAGAACAGCAGGAACAACTCGTAAGGAGCCTTGAGATCCAGCCTAAACTTGACGAGTTCCCAGATCTGCTTTGCTCGCAGTCGCAGCAGCAGCGCCAGTAACCCGCCATAGAGCAGCCACACAAACAGTGTCGCCAGCGGGAACACCTCGCCTGTCTGCCAGAAGCGCTTGCCGCCCAGAATAATTGGAATTGCCGTAGTAGCGATGCCTTCCAGGTACTTGAGCGAATCAGAGCTACTCGCGGCTCCAAACATTTGCAGCGATACGAAGTCGTGCTGGAGATTGTAGATCCAAAAAGGCAGCCCACCGAAGATAAAGGCTGCTAAGCCGCCCACTAGATAAATCGGCACATCACGCCAGGGATTAACGTGCGACTGCACTAGCCGTGAAATGACGGCGAAACCGATCGGCAGGACGAAATAAACGATCTGATTATTGACCCACCACCCAAAGCCTAAAACCATGGCGATGATCATTAGATCGATCAGCCCCCGTCGATCTGACTTAAGCCAGCGCACCGTGAACCACAACGCGATCGCGCCGATTAAAATAATCTCAATAAACCCGCCTCGCGCCCGAGTACTCCACTCGACCATCGCCACCGGCGGCAGCGCCATCAGCAGAGCGGCATTGCGGGCGGCAAAACGGCCGGCTACTTCCCGCGTGCAGAGATATGTGACCAGCACCAGCAGCAAGGCAAAGATCAACGGCACGAATTTCAGGACCACACAGCTGGAACCAAAAAGCGCGAAGAAAAGAGCCATCACCAAGGCCTCAAAGCTGCCCATGTAGTGCTGGCCATAATAGAAAATTGGAATAGGCTCCCCGCCTAAAATGTGCCGGGCCATGATACCGACGATCGCTTCGTCGGCATCAATTACGAAATTGGACGATACCAGGAAGTCCAGGCGCAGAATTAACGCCAGCAACAGCACCAGGATTAAATAGACATACTCAGATGCGCGCAGTTTTGTCATCTCCGCAACTCCGTCGCGCGCTTGTAGGCTTGCAAGGTTTTCTCTCCAGTGCGAGTCCAACTGAATTGTCGCGCACGCTCTCGCCCACGCTGTGCTAAATCGCCGGCCAATTCCCGGTCGGTCAGTACCTGATACATCGATTGGGCCATCGATTTTGAATCTTGAGGATCGCACAGCAGAGCAGCGCCTTCCAAGACCTCCGGCATCGCGGAGGCGTTAGAGCTTACAACCGGCAGTCCTGCTGCCAAGGCTTCCAGAGGAGGCAATCCAAAGCCTTCATACAGACTTGGAAACAAGAACACTGAGCTGGCTGAATAGAGCCGGATCAGCTCGTCATCCTCTAGGTAACCCGCCAGCCGCACGGCGCGCGCCAGCCCCTCTTCTTCAATCTGTTTTATGAGTCCAGGATACTGGCGATCTTGATCGATCTTTCCCGCCATTACCAAGACCGCCGGATTCTGCGGCTGCATCTCGCGCAATGCTCGCACGGCTTGCAACATCTTCCCGATATTCTTACGCTGATCGATTCCGCCCACATACAGCACAATCGGGGCATTCACTGGCAGCTGAAATTTTGCACGCAGGCGCTCTCGATCGGCCGGCTCATTCCGCGCTTCAAAGAAATTCGCGCCAACGCCTAGTTCCGTAACCGCAATGCGCTCCAGTGGGACGCCCAGCAAACGATTAATATCACGCGCCGTCTGCTGAGAGATGGTGATGATAAAAGACGCGTTACGAATAGCGCGCAGCTCCAGAGCACGCGCTAAGTTATAGCGCCACCCTGGTTGCGCGCTCTTATATAGATCCTTGAAGATCAGCGGAATCAAATCGAGCACGGTTACGATATAGCTCTTAGGGCTCCAGGCCGGAGCGTCCATATGCGCCGGGAAGTGCACCAGATTGAAGCGCTGCATTGCCCCTGTGCCGAGCCGTACCGGATATAAAAGCTGCTGTCGCAAGGTGGTACGACCAAATGGGGCGAGTTCAATCAAGCTGCCCGCGAGTCCGCCGCGCACCAAATCGGTATGGTTGAAAAAACCAACTGCGGGATCTGGGGACGGGGCATTCAGGAAAAAATTACGCAGCTCCAAAACATAGCGTCCAATTCCGCGCAGCGCATGCTCCTTAAAGCCAGGAAGCAGCGCGCTGGTATCCAGCCCGACCGTAAACATTACCCCCCAGACCCGCCCGCTCGAAGGTGCTCCCGATTGGCCCCTTGATCGAAGATCGCACGCACCTTCGCTGCAAAGCGGTCAATCGACAGCTCGGCCGCACGTCGCCGGCCATTTTCAATAATTTGAGAACGCAGCGCCTGGTCTCTACATACCTTCGCCAGTAAAAACGCCAGTTCTGCATGGCGCTTGTGATTCACCAGAATTCCGCCAGCGGAAACCGTATCCGGCAAGGCCGAGGAATTGTAAGCAATCACTGGCAACCCAAAATGCATCGCTTCTATGATCGGACAGCAAAATCCCTCATGCTCACTCATGCACAGGTAAGCATGCGCATTCAAATAGACGGCTTTGACCTCAGAATCAGCCATGCGGCCCACGAAGTTTACCGCGTCCATCAAATCGAGTTCACGCACCAACCGCTTCAAGGAAAAGGAGTAAAGCTCGGTATCGATGTCATGGCCCACCAGCCACAAACGCGCCGGAATCTTCTGCACCGTGCGCAAAAAATAGAAAGTCTTCACAATATCTTCGATGCACTTATTGGGGGCCAGCCGCCCGACGTGCACGATATGCAGAACGGGATCAGAACGCAGCAGCGCTTCGATCCCGCTATTCGCGGCGATCTTCCAGCGCTCCGTATCAATTGGCAGGTTTAAAACCTCAACCGTGCGGCCCTGTGCGGGCATCTCGGCAGCATTAAAGCGCGAGTCCGCTATCAAACGATCACTGATCGCGCATAAATCGGGAAGTTCACGCTCGCCCATCTCGATGTGCTGCGCGATGCGCGGATTGATCGCCTTAAACCAATGCGCCGGGGTGAGGTTATGGTGAATGATTGAACGAGTAGCATGCCGCAAGCCGCGGTACAGCGCATTGAGCGGGGAACCTAACGAATAGTGCAGTATCGCCTCTCCGCTATAATCAGATTGGAGTTCACGATAGTCGCGCGCCAGACCTTTAAAACGGGGATCGATGTTGATCGCAAAAATATCACTTTCCGCCCCAAACTCCCGGAAGCTGCGCTGCAGCGCAAGCACTTCTCCGGAGATCGCGTCACCAAAGGTCAAAGTATGTACGAGCTGATGAACCGGCCTCACAGCAGCTCCGCGAAACTTTCACGATAATGGGTATAGATCATCCCTCCCAGCACTACACACAACACCGCCCAAGCTGAAAGATAGATTGCGCTGCTTAGCGGCGGCAGCACCCCCTCCAAGATTAACATATGGTAGCTCTGGGTAATCAGGGCAAAGGGATTGAGGGTCAGACTAAACCTGAATCGCTCCGGCACGCTGGAGGCGGGATAAACAATCGGGCATAGAAAAAATAGAAAAGTCAGAATATTTGAAACCAGATGCTGAATATCGCGATAGTGAACATTCAACGAGCTTAACGCCAGTACCATTCCGAATAAGAAAACAAACTGCAGGGCAATTAACCCCGGCAAAGCCAGCAGCGTCAATTTGAACGGCATCCCCGTTGCCAACATGAACAAAAACAAAATCGGCAGGGAAAGCAAAAAATTTATTAAAGTAGTCAGCACCGCGACCGCCGGCAGAACCTGCGCCGGGAACATTGATTTGGTGATCAGGTGGCCGCTAGCTACGACTGATCCAACGCCTTCAGTCAGCGCGCTCGTGATCCAGAGCCAGGGCAGCAATCCGCAGAACAAGAAAATCGTGTAGTTTTCTACCTGATTAAACCGGATGTAATAGCGAAACACGACCGTGTAGACGAGCATCAAGCACAAGGGATTTAGCAGCGTCCACAGAAACCCCAGCAACGAACCACGGTAGCGCATCGAGAGGTGCCGTTGTACTAAAGCCGCGATCAGAGATCGATAGCGATAGAGCTCTTTAATATTCTGCCACATCGAAACTCCAGCTGTGTTCGGGGACGGTATAACCGACAAAATTGAGCGCGCTGCGTACCTTAAAAGATACAGCAGCCTTGTGGTAGTCGTAGGGATAGCCATCCTGGCGATGCACCGCCACATCGATCGTGTACAATCCCTCGGATAAACCCAAACGCTTGATGCGGTAGCGTATATGTCCGCGCTTTCCTAAACGCCCGATCGAAATTCGTTCAATGTCCGTATTGCTGCCATGCGCCACCAGCCCGTCGCTGCGGTTGATTGCGATCCCAAAGACCACATCAGCAACGTCTTCACGCACGCAGTAATCGACCTGAACCTCGGCCGCATCGTCAGGATGAAAGACCAGCCGGCCCTCGGCACGGTGATCGACCAGCCGCACGCCGGTCACTTCGATTTCCCGGCTGCCCCAGCGCGAGCTCTCGAGCTGTTCAGATTGAAGAGAAAAATCGGAAGCCGCTGCGTGCCCCTGAGCCTCTGCTTCGCCCATCAACTCCAGCTCCTCGCCCTTTTCAATGAACTGGCGATAGTGATCAATGACACGCCGCGGCTCTCCGCGATCGCGCACTTCGCCCTGCTCAAGCCACAGGACCTCGTCACACCAGCGCTCAACGGATTCTAGATCATGGGTAACTAGCAATAAGGTGCGCTGCTGCCGGCGCAGTTCCGCCAGCTTTTCTTTACACTTGCCGACAAAAGCCGCATCACCCACCGCCAGCACCTCGTCCACTAGCAGCACCTCGGGATCAGTGTGGATTGCCAGACTAAATCCCAACCGCATGAACATACCTGAAGAGTAGGTGCGCACCGGATCGTCGATTACATCTTCCAGTTCAGCAAAGGAAACGATCTCTTCGAAGCGCTGATCAATTTCAGTGCGGCTAAGGCCGTGCATGACGCCGCCAAGATAAAGATTCTCTCGCCCGCTAAAGTCGGGATGAAATCCCGCACCTAGTTCAATCAGCGCTGCGACCCGGCCATTGACCCTAATAGTGCCCTGATCCGGTTTATAAATGCCGCTAATCAACTTAAGCAGGGTGGATTTTCCAGAACCATTCTTGCCAATGACTCCGACCGAAGCGCCCTTTGGAATACGCATGGTCAGATCTCGAATCGCGCGGGTAACGCGCCGCGGCGCCCGTTTGCGCGGAAGAAATAGCCCCAGCAGCGAACTCTTGACCGTGGTGTAACCGGCGCGAACCACGGTATTGCGCCGGAACTGTTTTGAAACCCCCACGATATCCAGCGAATAAGAGACTTGCTCCGGCCGCACGGCCGCTTCTATAACGGCACGATCACCAGTCGTTACATCCTGCAGAGCCTCCACGATGCGCTCAGCCCTTGGTGATTACATAAATATCGGGAAGATTGCGCCAGCGTTCGCTGTCGTCCATGCCATACCCAACAAACCATTCTTCGCCCGTATACTCGAGCCCAACCCAGTCTGGTTGAAAAGTTTCCTTTGCCAGCTTGCGACGAATTAAAGTCGCCGACTTAACTTCATTGGCTCCCGCCTTTAGAACCTTCTCACAGAGCAGCTTCATCGTGCGCCCCGAGTCACAGACGTCATCGATAATCAGCACACTGCGCTTTTCAACGGGAACTTCATCAAAGTGAAATGCAATCTCTTCGCGCTGCGTCTGATCTGATTCGTAGGCCCAAGTGCGAGCAGGTGCAATCTGGACGGAGTGCTCAATCTTACGCACCAAATCGGCAAAGAAAAATATTCCGCCGCGCAATACCGGCACAGTCAACAGGTCTTGCCCGGTCTCCGCCCATACGCGCTTGGCCCAACGTGTAACTTCGGCCCCGATGCGATTAGCCGCCGTCGTAATTTCTGCGGCGCTATACTGCAATCTAAGATTGTGTGGTAAACTGGAGTCACTCATAAGCCCTCAACCAATTGGCTGTAATCATTGGCAATTTGAAGCGCTGATACTACCTCAGAAGAGTTCGAATGGCAAAAAGAGTCCGTATTGTTGCTGCCTCACTTAAGATTGTGCTGATCAGTGCCTTATTCGGCATAGCGGCTTGCCAAGAGGCGACTAAGGACTTTGATACCGATCGCCAACTAAAAAACCTTCAGGCCGAAATCGACGCGCTGCTGAAGTCGGCTGGAAAGACAGTTGAGGGAATTACTCCCGACACGACGGATCTGCAGCGCTCTACATCAGAAGAAATCAACAAGATCTTTGTAATAGAATACAAAGTCGTAGAACTTTCAGCCAGCGCCAGCGCTAATGAAATAGAGAAGGTCTTAAACGAACTTGGAAGCCAGCGCTGGGAATGCTTTGACACTGCCACGACGGACACAGGGATACGGTTGATGCTAAAGCGCCCAGCCAAGACACCGTTGCGTTATATTCCGCGGCTATTCTAATTATGAATTTCTAGAACATGAAGCGAAGCTATTTGGCGCGTAGTTTTTTTGCCTTGACCCTGCTTTGCGTTTGCAGCTGCGCACCGCACCGCCAGCCGGTTCCTCCCGGCGTCGTTCCCCAACAGGGGAGCCTCAGCGCCGGCGATGAAGAATACGGGCATCAGGTCATGTCCGGGCTCATGGATCAATATAAGTTGGAGCGTGACGATACTAAAATCGAGCGCGTCAGAAACATCGTAGAGCGCCTTACAAAGGCGGCTGGAGCTGACTTCAATCCGTGGCATGTGTATGTCTTTGATGATCCCAAGTTTAAGAACGCGGCGGCGACCAAGGGAAACTACATCTTCGTATGGAGCGGCATTCTGAACGCCGTGCAAAATGATGCCGAGCTATCTGCAATCCTGGCGCATGAAATAGGACATGTTCTGGCCGGCCACACTGAACCCGATCCGGCTGATGAGATCAGTCAAATCCTTAGCGGAGTAGCGGGCACCGTGGCCCACGACGTGGTGCTCTCCCAGGGCGGTGGTTTGGCAGCAGAGCTGGCGCGGATGATGATTAGCGAGGGGCTCAAGGCGGTAATCGTAAACCCCGAGAGTCAGCGCAAAGAACTCGAGGCCGACGAAATTGGGATCTTCCTAATGGCCGACGCCGGTTACGATCCTCAGGCTGCCGTTGATTTTTGGTCGCGCGCACGCACCGATCCGGACTTTTCCGGGTTTCCGGTTCAATTTCTATCCTCACATCCCTCCTCCGACGAGAGATTGAAGAATCTGTCGCAATATTTGGATGCAGCTGAATTGCGTTATGTCGGGAAAAGCCCAGCCTCGGGACATGCCTCCAATTCTGAGAGCCACGCAGGATCGGCATTTGAGGTAAGAGATCGGTGGGCCACGATCTATGCTGCGCCGGACGTGCATTCGGAGGTGGTGATCGACTTACCAGAACTCTCTGCCGTAACTGCCCAACCCGCTGCCCAAGGGTGGCTTAAAGTCCTTGCCCCGGTACAGGGATATGTGAAAACCCGGGAAATGCAAAAGCGTTAGTTTCGGAAGCCTCAGCTATAACTTAATCTGCGCCCCTCGCATCGCTTCATTTCGAATTTCTTAGCGACCCGGAGCTATTCAGTGTTAGGGATACCTGCTCAGTGTTCTACATAACTGGTAACAGCATCGACCCTCTAATCAAGGAGATATAGGCTATGCGAAACTTAGTACCTCTTATTGCGGCTCTCGTGATCGGCATCAGCTCTGCCCATGCAAACGATCCAAAGGCTGCACTCGGCGCACCCAGCGTCAACGAACTGCAGGCGACTCTAGATGACATAAAACAGACCCTGGGTCTTGTCCCGGATATGTTCAAACTTTATCCCGAGCAGGCTTTGCCCGCGGCGTGGCAGACATTGAAGGCGATCCAATTGAATCCTAACAGCGCGATCCCCTGCCGGTATAAGGAGCTACTGGGATTAGCTGTGTCGGCCCAGATTCCCTGCCACTACTGCACCTTCTTTCACACCGAAGCAGCGAAACTTAACGGCGCATCCGATGCTGAGATCAAGGAAGCAGTGGCGCTAGCATCACTGGAGCGGCAATGGAGCACTTTTCTAAGCGGCTATCAAACTGACTTTGATGACTTCAAACAAATGACAGATCAGTTCATTGAAAAAACGAAGCGCGCAGCAGCCGAAGCCAGCGCATCCAATATGAACTTTACCAGTATCCCGGCCTCCCCCGAAGCGACCTACGCAGAGGTCGCACAAACCTTCGGCCGCGTGCCTGAATTCATAAGAAACATCCCTCCCGCCGGTGTGAGCGGCGCGTGGGGCGGGTTGAAAGTACTAGCATTTAATCCGCACACGGCGATTCCCCCGAAATATAAGGATCTCATCACCCTGGCGGTTTCGGCGCAAATTCCCTGTTCGTATTGCGTCTATTTTGACACCCAAACAGCGCGTCTAGACGGAGCCACGGAGGAGGAGATCAACGAAGCGATCGGCATGGCCGCGATGTCACGTCATTGGAGTACTGTCTTGAACGGAATGCAGATCGATTCGAGCAGGTTTCGAAAGCAGCTAACTCAGGCCTTTGCTTATATTAAGAAACAGTCAGCACCATCGCCCCACAATTCCCAGGCTAAGACC
Organism: Oligoflexia bacterium; assembly: GCA_019694515.1. GTDB lineage: Bacteria > Bdellovibrionota_C > UBA2361 > UBA2361 > JBGSMV01 > JAIBBU01. Next base: position 52,362 of record JAIBBU010000017.1, read on the forward strand.
CGGGGCTGATTGGCGCACCAAAGCCAGATCTCGGGGCGCCTCGATTATATTAGAGGTGGGGCGCCCCGTCCCCTATCTCCCCGATATTTCAACAAAAAAAATCGCTCTAAAGCTCAAGACCATGCCGTAACCTGCCGATACATCATTTGTGTGAAAGGATTTTAGGAGGCCACTTCCTCTATTAGCTTACTGTCCGGAGCGTTCGCACGACTTTACTGATCTACATGGAAGTGGATTAGTTCGATGGATGTAAAAGATATTAACGGCAACACGCGCGAGCTAGATCGCTCGACTTCGTCCCAGTCTGCCGGAAATCAAAAATCGATTAGTTCGCTGGTTGGAACCAGGGCTACCGCTGTTAATAGCGAAGCTGCTCGGGTTGATCTCACAGGCGACAAGCGCTTGGCTTCGGCCGAGCAGGACAAATCGCGCGAAAAAACCAACAACTTAATCAGCAAAGTCAATCTGCTGAGCGAAACAACCTCCAACATAGATCGTCTGGTTCGAAGCATTGACGGTATTGTGAAACAGGCCGATTCAGGTGCTTTGCCCGAAAGACGCGTTACCGCGCTTGAACGCGAGGCTAACGATTTGGTCGGGAAGATTAAAGAGATCGCGACCGACAGCTCCACGCATCATACGTCTTCTCCGCGAGAAGATGAGATCCGTCAGGAGGTCGAGCGACAGCTAGGCAAGAGTTTGGACGCCATCTTGCCCGATGATGCCCGACAAGCTTTCGGTCTGGACAAGATCCATCTTTCAACCAAAGAACAGATTATTAGCACGGTCGCCAGCGTGCGCGCTGCTCGCGAACGGGTTGAGCAGCTGCGCGCCGATGTAACCGAAACTCGCAAGACAGTCGAATCGATCGTTTCGACTTACGAGGTGGCGCAGGAAAATAGCGCCGCTAGCCTGGCCACAATCAGGGATGTGGACGAGGCTGTTCGTCTAGCTTCGGAGACGCACGGCGAAATTGCGGAGAATCCTACGGACGCCATGGACTCGGTTGGTCGAATCGACAAGAAGGTCCTGGATCTGCTGCGCCAGTAGTCTGCATCAGCCACATCCCGTCGCAGCGCTTTGCCTTTTTTGATCCCATCTAATATCGTACTCGCGCCATGTTTGACGCACTGCAATCCAAGCTTGAAACAGCTTTTAAAGCTATTCGCGGCCGCGCCGTAATCACCGAGGCCGATGTCGAAACCGCGATGAAGGCTGTGCGCATGGCGCTTCTGGAAGCCGACGTAAACTTCAAAGTCGCCAAAGAGTTCTGTGCTCAGGTCGGAGCGCTTGCTAAGGGTGCGGAGGTGCTTAAGAGCCTGACCCCCGATCAGCAGGTGATCAAGATCGTACATGCCCAGCTGGTTGCCACGATGGGTAATCAAGCCGCCGAGCTAAATTTGCGAGTTGCTCCTCCCGCCGTAATCATGATGGCCGGGCTGCAAGGCAGCGGCAAGACCACCACCAGCGGCAAGCTCGGACGCTGGCTTGAACGCGAACAGAAACGCAAGGTATTGCTGGTGCCTGCCGACATTTACCGTCCCGCTGCGATTCAGCAGTTAACCACTCTCGGGAAATCCTTAGACGTCCAGGTCTACCCCAGTACGAGCGCGCAGCGTCCGGTTGAAATCTGTACGCAGGCGGTGGAATACGCGCGCAACCACGGCATTGACTGCGTGATCCTCGATACCGCAGGCCGGCTGCAAATCGACCAAGAGTTGATGGCTGAGCTTGAAGCGATCAAGGCCGCGGTCCAGCCGCATGAAATTTTGCTGGTCGCGGACGCCATGACGGGTCAGGAGGCGGTGAATGTTGCAACGGGATTTGACCACAGCCTAGGCATAACCGGCCTCGTGCTGACCAAGCTGGACGGCGATGCACGCGGCGGAGCGGCACTTTCCATGCGTGCCGTCACGGGTAAACCGATCAAATTCATCGGTGTCGGAGAGAAACTGGACGCCCTAGAGCCTTTCCATCCGGAGCGCATGGCTTCGCGCATTCTGGGTATGGGCGATGTGCTGAGCCTGATCGAGAAAGCGGTCAAAGAGGTGAATCTCGATGAATCGGCTGCGCTGCATAAGAAGATCAAAAAGAATGAGTTTTCCCTGGATGATTTTCTGGGCCAGCTGCGAACCATTAAGCGCATGGGAAGTGTATCTTCGTTGGCCTCTATGATCCCGGGGATGGGCAAGATGATGCAGCAGGTCGATTCAGCTCAGGCCGATCGGGAAATGAAGCGGGTCGAAGCGATCATCCTCTCGATGACCCCTGGCGAGCGCCGCAACCACACGATCATTGACGGCAGCCGCAGACGCCGGATTGCCAGCGGCTCAGGCACCACCGTAGAAGAGGTCAATCGATTATTGAAACAGTTCACAGAAATGAAGAAGATGATGAAGAAGTTCAGCTCCATGGGAATGGGTGGACTAGCGGGGCTGATGGGCGGCAAAGGCATCCCCGGCTTGGGCGGTTTTAAGGGAAGACACTGAGCACATGCATAAGCGTGAAAAAATAATCGTAACCTGCGCAATTCCATACGCTAACGGTCCGCTGCATATCGGCCATCTCGCCGGATGTTATGTTCCCGGAGATATCTACGTCAGATTCAAGCGCCTGCAGGGTCACGAGGTACATTTTGCCTGCGGTACCGATGAACACGGAGCTGGTATCACGATTCTGGCAATTCGCGAGAACACTACCCCTCAGGCGATCGTTGACAAGTACTATGAAATTCTGAAGCAGGATTTCGTAAATTGCGATATTGACGTCGACGTGTTCTCCCGCACCACCCGCCCATTCCATTACAAGCGCTCGCAGGAATTTTTCCTGAATGCGCTAAAAAACGGGTATATTGAAAAAAAGACCGAAGCTCGCCTCTACTGCTCCAGCTGCGATAAATTTCTGCCCGATCGGTATGTTTTGGGCGAATGTCCTAAGTGTCATTCGGCCAATGCACGCGGCGACCAGTGTGAGAAATGTGGCAGCTGGTATGAGCCTGAGGAATTAATCAATCCGATTTGCCAGATTTGCAAGGTTACTAAGGCTACCCTTAAACCCACCTCCCATTGGTATATCGCGCTAGATAAACTCGAGGCGCCGCTTACAAAATACTTAACCGAGAAGGAGCAGAGCTGGCGGCGCAATGTCATGGGATATGCCTGGCAACCGCTTAAGGCCGGCCTGCAGCCGCGTTCGATCACGCGTGATTTGGACTGGGGCGTTCCGGTGCCGCTGGACGAAGCACAGGGTAAAGTTTTGTATGTCTGGTTCGATGCCCCCATCGGCTATATCTCGGCCACCGAAGAATGGGGCATCGAAGCCGGAGAGCCGGATCGTTGGAAAAAGTGGTGGCTCGATCAAAACGCTAAGATTGTGCACTTCATTGGTAAAGACAACATCGTCTTTCACACCGTAGTATGGCAGGCGATCTTAATGGCCGATGGTCGCTTTCCCTTACCAGAGCTGGTCTGCGGCAATGAATTTCTCAACTTGGAGGGGGAGAAGATCTCTACCAGCCGTAATTTTGCGATCTGGGCGTCCGATGCCGTTAAGAGTGTGGGGGCGGATGCGTTGCGATACTACCTGACCCGCATCAGCCCTGAGACCAGCGACAGCAATTTCACCTGGTCGGATTTTCAAACTCGGGTGAACGGCGAACTAGCGGACGTTTTTGGAAATCTGCTGAATCGTGCGCTTTCATTTCTGAATGCCCATTTTGCAGGAGAGGTTCGACCAGCGGGCGCAGAAGTCGACGCTCGGATCTTAGATCGGATTAATGAAACAGTTGCGGCTTATAGCGCTGCGCTCGAAGGTGGATTTAGCAAACAGGCGCTGGAGAGCGTCGTCGAGTTGGGCCGCTTCCTGAATGGATATTTCCAGGAGAAGCAACCGTGGAAGGTAAAAAAGACCGATCCCGCTGAGGCCCACAGCATCTTGCACAGCACCATCTTCGGCATTAAAGCGCTGGTACTGTTATTATACCCCGTATGTCCAAATGCAGCACAGCGCTGGTGGGAGCAGTTAGGTTTTTCTCTCCAGATTAAGGAAAGCCAGCTAACACAGATCTTAGAGCCGTTCACAGCTGGACATCGAATTAGCCAGAACATTCAACCGGTGGTTCAGAAGATCGAGGATGCTGTTATCGCATCCGAGAAAGAGCGTTTAAGTCAGACGCTCAAACAACGGATTTGAATAACGACCCCATTCGCACATTTGGGGCCGACCATTGCGCTACCCAAGCACCTGCCTCGACCGTCCCCAAACGATGCCCGGGATAGCTTTAAATGGCTATTAGGGTCGATTTTAGCGTTGTTAAGCTCAAAAATAGGTACCACGTTGACTTAAGACTCCCGTCTAAGTGGCCGATGTAACTGATGAACAATCATCTACGAGCGGTTTTTAGGGCGGGTTACGAAAATGACGGTTTCGCGGTCAGTTCAACGCAATGGCTTTACTCTCATGGAGGTCATGATTGCGCTGATTATCGTGGGCCTCGCACTTGGCGCCGCGTCCTCTTCCTATATCGCACATCTCAAAGCCAATCTGCACGGCCAGGCAATCTTCGAAGGGTCACAAGCGGCGCAGACTGTCTTGGACGAGCTCAGATATTACGACATCGATACACTTCCGGCTTCTGGAACAGTGGGGCCAACACGAATTCAGTCGCAATCGAAGCGTAGCTACGACGTATATGTGACCTACTGTGAAGATCCCTCCTACTGCTCATCGGATCAGGTCCGTCAAATTAGCATCAGGGTTGAGCATAAGGGCAACACGATCTATCAGACCCAAACGATCTTTACCACCTTTGAGAAGGGATCAGGCACCTATTCCAGTTCGTCGAGCTCCGCTTCTAGTTCATCGTCAAGCTCAGCTTCGGCATCGAGTTCGTCCAGCAGCCGTTCTTCATCGAGCTCATCTAGTTCCTCTGTGTCCTCCAGCTCAAGTTCGGTTTCAAGTTCGAGCTCTTCCTCCAGCAGCCGCTCCTCGAGTTCGTCATCGTCAGTCTCGTCATCGTCTTCGTCTTCTTCCTCGTCCTCTTCTAGTAGTCGATCCTCGAGTTCGTCCTCGTCATCTTCAAGCCGCAGCTCATCGAGCTCCTCCTCCAGCCGCAGCTCAAGCAGTGTGTGTAGGAGCTGGAGATGCTAGCGCAGAGCTCCGGCGCACTCGATGGCCCACAGGCGGGATACTCCCTGATGGAGATGCTCGTGGTGCTTGCCTTGATATCGATTATCGCCGCTACGGCGCTTAGCGATCTCAAAGTCTTAGAAAATCCCCTTTCCAGCGCCAGCGCCAATATCACTCACTATCTTAGGCTGGTGCGCTCACGGGCCATTTCACAGACCAAAGCTATCAAGGTCACGCCTTCAGGCTACCGGCGGCTTTCAGCCTCCTCTGCCGAGAGCTGTACCAGCGAGGTCTTCACCCCAGTCACTGACCTGACCCTCGATCTAGATGATGATATCGCTCTGCGCACCAATGACTGGCATGTGTGCTTCAGTCAACGCGGACTGGCAGATGCACATGTAATTTTCGAATTCTATTCCAGCACCGGAGATCGCACCGTGCAGATCGCGCTTGGAGGCGGGATAAAAATCGAATGAGAACGCCCCGTGTTACACACAGCAGCGGATTCACACTGGTTGAGCTGCTGGTCTCAATGGGACTAACAGCTGTTGTAATGACGCTGGTGTTAAGCGGAGTCCTCGCGTTTCGCACCGGTTATTATCAAGACATCGTACGCACCAGAATCAACGGCAACCTGCGTTCAGCCATGGATATCATTTCGATGAACGTGCGCCAGGCTGGAGAGAATCTGCAAAGCAATTTTCCCGCAATTATTTTAACAAATGGCAGCGCTAGCGCTGCGGACACCCTCAAACTACGTCGGAATTTGGTGCCAGAGATATTGACGCTCTGCACGACCATCGCAGCGGGCGCCTCGACCCTCGCAGTATCTTCCGCAAGCACCGCGAATGCCGAATGCGTTCCGGCAAATGTAGCTCCGCTCTACACGGTATTTGAAGGATTGCGAAATTCCAATGGTGGATCGATGCGAGTTTTCATTTACGATCGATCAACCCGCACCGGAGAATTTGTTGATTACAGTTTGGGCACGTTCGCAGGGGGCCAATATTCGATCACAATTTCGGCCGCCCAGCATGCTTACACCCAGCTAAATACAGGCGTTTATATCGTAGAGGAATACGCTTTTGAGGTGGATGCTGCGCAGAAGACGCTGAACCTATACATCGACGATCAGCGCGACACCCCCCAAGCAGTGGCTTTCGGTGTCACCAATTTCCAAGTCTCGCTCGAAATGAGCGATCACACTACCCTGAGCGCTTTTACCCAGAGCAGCGGCACTCAGGATTGGAAAGATATTGAACAGATCGATCTGACATTGAATGGCGAAGACTCATACCGTGGTGAGACAATTACCTCGTCGATCAGTGCTCAATATTTTCCTCGAAATGTACTCTCATTTGACGGTTAAGGGGCAATGAACAGGGCGGCATCGAAAGAGCAAGGCTTCGCGCTGATTACAGCGTTGATGTTATTGGGCGTCTTAGCGGCACTGTTTGCGGCTTACTACAGCCTTACGGAAACAGAGCTTAAATTGGTCAAGAGTTCGAAGGATAGCCAGAGTGGTTTCAATGCGGCTGAAGCAGGACTAAATCTCCGGGCCGAGGAGATCCGGGCGATCTTTAGAGATTACGACCGGCCCTACGGAACATCTCCGACCGGCGTTGCCGACTGCGATGCCGGCAGAAATGGGAGCGACGATTACATCTGCCGCACTTACTCATTTTCGAATGGGCACACCGCCACTACCTACGTAAAGCCCGATGCCAGCAATCCGTTACAACGGATTATTCCGCCGGGAGAGCTTTTTGCCGGCCTAAGCGCACAAGAGTATCGTTATACTGTAACTTCCGTCGGACGCAATCGCAGCGGCAGTAACGAGGCGATCTTGGACCTAACTTTTTTCAGCCGGCTAATTCCTCTCTTTCAGTTCGCCATCTTTTTTCAGGAGGATCTGGAGTTCTTTAACGGCGCCACCATGACCGTAAATGGCCCGGTACACACGAATGGCAGCTTATATCTGGGCACGCAGGACGGAGGCACCACTAATTTGACCGGACAGGTCAGTGTCGCCGGAACCTTCTACCGCGGGCAGAAATCGCAGAGCGCTTGTACTGGATACACCGGCACAGCCGGCATCTCTACCACTACCGATAAAGCTCACCCGACCTATGTCAATCTTCCCAGCTGCAGTGGATCACGCTCCGTAATCAGCAATGTCACCACCTGGAAAGATACGGTGAAGTTAGCAGTACAACCAGTAGAGGTTCCCTCGCCTGACGGCATGGATTCCTTTTCCGAGGGTGAATATTGGCAGCGCGCCGATACCCGGATCGTGCTAAGGCTGGACGCCTCCGGAAATGTTCTAACCAATCACTCGGCCACCGGGGTGGAGGTAGTTGATACGTCCGGTAACTACGACGCAACTGCGACTGCCGCTCTGCATAACGCCGCATGTACCGGACTGATTGCCGAGGGTGCAACGAACTACGTGGTAGGGAATCGCGGACCTGAGGATGCACAAAAGCTCAGGCTCTACCGAGAATATCAGCACAATGCCACGACCAATAACTACCAGCGCACCTTAGAAGTGGATATGCGCGGACTGCTTAACTGTATTCAGCGCTTTCCCGCGATTATGGGGGGCAAACTGCTTAGTGACTACACCGAACAAGGCTTGGTTTTCTATTTTGCAGTGGACGGGCCGCTTTCCTCCGCCACACATAACAACTATTCGGTTCGCATTCGCAATGGAGCGCAGCTGCAGTCCAACATCAGTGGCGCTGCAACGGTACGGGGGCTGACTATAGTAACCGATCAGGGGCTGGTAGTTTGGGGAAATTACAACTCGACCGGGTGGGTGCCCGCGGCCCTCATGGGCGACACGCTATGGCTTTTGTCTAACAGCTGGGTTGATACCGATTCCGTCGAAACGGACGTTTATAACCGCGATGGCAACGCCACTACCGTATATGCCGCCGCGCTCTCGGGCATCAAGCGTACGGGTGACGCCAATGGCGTTGCAGGTCAGGATCACGGCATTGATACCAATGGCGGCGGCGCGATTAACGTGTTTCGCTTTAATGAATGGTTCCGGGTGGGAACGGCGATCCCTGATTTTACCTACGTCGGATCAATTGTCAGTCTCGGAGCACCACGCAAGTCGTCCTCCAGCTGGGGACCATTCACCTATTATAGCGCTCCTAATCGTGTTTGGTCGTATGAAACCCGCTTCAACGATCCCGATCAACTACCACCAATGACTCCAACCTTCGTATACCTGCGCCAAGAACTCTTCGTGCGCGACTACGAACTCGACTAGCCCGTTTCGCCTGGTACCACCAACCCGTTTCGCCTGGTACCACCAACCTGAGAGTCAACTAAATGAGATAGCGGCCGAACAGTTGTATGGATGAGGCCATTAAGAAACAAGGACCCGGATATAATCCGGCTTATTACCATACGGACGGGAG
>JAIBBU010000018.1 GCA_019694515.1 Oligoflexia bacterium
CTAACCGTTTCTTGGTCTCCTCTAGGTCGGCGGCGTTGTATGTCGGATTACCGAGCTTGGACAGTACGTTTAAGAAGGTAAAGCGACCCTGGAGGCCAGCATTCAGGTAGTTAGTAACGGCATGAGTAATGTTGATGTCTTGGTCGCGGTCTTTTATGGGCATGAACAGTTTACCTCACTTCCTTTAGCATACCTATAACATAGCGCTTCCTAGGACGGCGGGCACTGGATTCATTCTTAGAGGTATCTTATCGGCCCTAGCGCAGCACGACATGAACGGCACTGATCAAGCTAATCAGATAGTTACTGGAGCGACCGAACTTTTGTCCGAAATTGGGAGGACAATTCGGCTCCCTGAGATGGAAGTAGAAAACGATTTCAAATTTTTATCCGTTCGATCATTTTGTTTTCTTTGGATCTTCTGGGAGGAGGCCATCGACTTCTGATCAAAGGTGGAAATATCATATGGACAGCGCCAAGCCCTATACATATATATAGGGGTACAAGCTGAGTTCGGACACAATATGTTGTGTTTTGGGATTCCAAAGCCTTAAACCAGCATAATCCGGCCCGGCGCTAGTTTTTGGGGCGATGTTTTGTGTGTTCGGAAGGGGGTTCTACCTCTTTGAGTTAAGTCCTAGGTCTACTTAGGTATGTTTTCCAAATGTCTGAAGTTAGGCAGCTGGTTGGTGGACAAGCCTTTTTTAGATTGAGTTTTTTAGGACCCAGCCTTTTTTGGGGCGCAGCCAATTTTGGGGCGCAGCCATGCATGACATCAGGGGTTGCACAGGGCGATTTGATCCTTACCGCCTGTTGTTGGCTTTTGTAGCTGCTGGCTTTGACGGGTTCGTCGGCTTGGACTGGAAGGATACTAGTTTTTTGGTTGGAGAGTGAGCATGGAAGGTAACGTATCAGAGAACGCGCAGGTCTCGGGTGGAGTAGGTGCTGTCAAGCTGGCGCCTGTCTCAAAACCGACCAATGGTCATGCGCTCGAAGTCGCGGTCAGCAAGAGTGGTGGGCAGACCATCACCGTGGTCAAACGGAACGGCATGCTCGTTCCTTTTCGTCGCGATCGAATCGCCAGTGCTATAGAAGCTGCCTTCAGGGCTACCCACAAGGTGCCGGTTACTGCCCCCTTACCGCAGGAGCTGTACAGCGCCGTTCAGAGGGTCAGCGCCGAGGTGGTTGATGAGGTGCGTGATATGACCGCCAGTGGCATCAGCGCCACAGTTGAGGGTATTCAGGATCTGGTCGAGGTTAAGCTGATGAAGGCCGGGCACTACGACGTCGCCCGCAGCTATATTGTCTACAGAGACGAACGTCAGCAGACCCGCGAGGACTCACCGCAAAATTTGAAAATTCTCCGACGCGACGGCAAGACGTTGGTGCGTTTTAATCCGATGAAGATCGGCGCCGCGATCGAGAAAGCATTCCGTGCCTCGATGAATATCGAAGGCCCCACGCCGGGCCAGGTGATCGACGCCGTGAACCTGGTGACCAACAAGGTCGTTGCTCACGCCATGCTGGCCTCGAAGGAGGGTCGAACACTTGATATCGAGCTGATTCAGGACGAGGTCGAGCGGCAGCTCATGGCCGAAAGCTTCTACCAGGTTGCCAAGGACTTTATCCTTTACCGCGCTGAACGGTCCGAGCTGCGCGTGAAGACCGAGCGCGAGCAGCCGCAGGCGGCTCCGGCTCCGATTGAGCGCCGTACCGTAGAGCTGGACAGTAAAACGGAGGAGCCGGGCCAGCTCTTCCACGCGACCGACCGGGAGAAGGGGGCGATTACGGTTTCTGAGCGTGAGCTGCGGCAGCGCATCGCGCATGCTGCCCGAGGCTACGAGACTCTGATTTCGACCGATGAGGTCTATAACGAAGCTGTCCGCAACTTCTATGAAGGAATTCGGGTAGACGAGGTCGATACCGCCAATATTCTGGCGGCGCGCTCCAAGATCGAAAAAGAACCTGCTTATACCTATGTGGCTTCAGGACTGCTGTTGGATGTGATCTACCGCGAAGCTTTCGGGGTAGCGGCACACCATCCGGAGATCGAAAATAAACATCGCGAATATCTTAAGCTCTGCCTAGAGGTGGGAATTAAGAATGATCGCATCGATTCCAAGCTCTTGGACTTCGATCTGGATAAGATTGCGGCGGCCCTGGATCTTTCCCGCGATAGAAAGTTTACCTATCTCGGACTGCAAACCCTTTATGATCGCTATCTAATTCACGTCAACGATCGGCGCATCGAAACTCCGCAGATATTCTGGATGCGGGTGGCGATGGGGCTAAGTCTGAATGAGGGTAAACAGAAGAATGAGCGCGCGATAGAGTTCTATAATGTACTCTCGCAGTTCCTCTTTACCTCCAGCACGCCGACGCTCTTCAACTCGGGCACGACCCACTCGCAGATGAGCTCATGCTATCTATCCACCGTGATGGACGATTTGAAGCACATCTTTAAGGTCATTTCAGATGATGCACAGCTCTCCAAATGGGCCGGAGGGTTGGGTAACGATTGGACTAATGTGCGCGCTACGGGCTCGCGCATCAAAGGCACTAACGGCCGAAGCCAGGGGGTTATCCCGTTTCTTAAGGTGGCCAATGATACAGCGGTCGCCGTTAATCAGGGCGGCAAGCGCAAAGGTGCGATGTGCGCCTATCTCGAGACCTGGCATCTCGACATCGAGGACTTTCTCGAGTTGCGCAAGAATACCGGTGATGAGCGTCGCCGCACTCATGACATGAACACCGCCAACTGGATTCCCGATCTATTCATGAAGCGCGTGCAGCAAAACGGCACCTGGACCCTCTTCAGTCCGGCCGACGCTACTGATCTGCACGATTTATATGGACAGGCCTTTGAGCAGCGTTACCTGCAGTATGAGGCCATGGTCGATAAAGGCGAACTGAAACTTTTCAAACGGGTTGAAGCCGTGGCGCTCTGGAGAAAGATGCTGAGCATGCTTTTCGAGACCGGACATCCCTGGCTGACCTTTAAAGATCCCTCTAACGTGCGCTCGCCGCAGAGCCATTGCGGAGTGGTGCATAGCTCAAATCTTTGCACCGAGATTCTGCTGAATACCTCGGCTGACGAAACCGCGGTTTGCAACCTGGGATCGATCAATTTAGCAGCTCACTGCACACCCTCCGGTTTGGATGAAGACCTGCTGGCCAAAACGGTGCGCACCGCCATCCGCATGTTGGATAATGTGATCGATATCAACTATTACCCGACAGCCGAAGCACGTAACGCCAATTTGAGACATCGTCCGATCGGCATGGGCATCATGGGATTCCAGGACTGCCTGTATCTGATGCACGTACCGTACGCGAGCGCCAAAGCCGTGGAGTTTGCCGATCGCAGCATGGAGATGGTTTCATATTATGCGCTGCTTTCATCAAGCGAGCTGGCCAAAGAGCGGGGCGCTTACTCCACCTACAAGGGCTCCAAGTGGGAGCAGGGATTGCTGCCGATTGATACTGTCCGTCTGTTGGGTCAAGAGCGCGGCGCAGAGCATCTCGATATGGACGTTAGCACCAGCATGAACTGGGAGCGGGTGCGTGAGTCGATCAAGAAGCATGGCATTCGCAATAGCAACACCATGGCGATTGCGCCGACCGCGACGATCTCCAATATCACTGGGGTGACGCAGTCTATTGAGCCGACCTACAAGCACATGTTCGCTAAGTCGAACCTCTCCGGCGAATTCTTGGTTTATAACACCCACCTGGTGGAGGATCTCAAAGCGCTTGGATTATGGGATGCCGAAATGGTCGACGATCTGAAATATTTCGACGGCTCAATTAATGAGATCGAAAGAATCCCACAGGAGCTCAAGGCCATATACCTCACCGCGTTTGAAATTGAACCGGAATGGCTGATTGAGTGCGGCAGCCGCCGGCAAAAGTGGATCGACATGGGGCAGTCGCTGAACCTTTATATTTCGCAACCTAGCGGTAAGAAGCTGCATGATATGTATCTGCATGCCTGGAGAAAGGGTTTGAAGACTACCTACTATCTGCGTTCACTAGGCGCCACGCAGATCGAGAAGTCCACCACTGACATTAACCGCCGCGGACTGCAGCCGCGCTGGATGAAGAGCAAATCCGCCTCGAGTAATATTGTGGTTGACCGCGCCGTGGCGGAGGAGATCGAAGCTGGCGCTCCCGATACTGCTGCTCCAAAAGCGGAGAAAGCCATGGCTTGCAGTATTCTAAACGGCGAAGAGTGCGAAAGCTGCCAATAAATTTGGCGGGAGATTTTGCGGCCGCGTAGTTTTGCCCCGGAGGGATTTTTTCGCGGTGATTTGCGAAAGTTTGACCAAAGGGTCTTAGGGTGATTTGGTAGTAAGCTGTCGGTTGCTCTTACGTAATAGTTCTTAGATGGAGGTGAACAATGCTCAATTTTGACGGAACCGGTTCGGGATCGAATAGCTCAGACGCGACGGATTCAAGCGGCAAGAATTTGCGGGTAAACGTCAGCGATAAACGGCTGATCAACTGCAACACGGTTGATGTCAATCAACTTATGCCGCTTAAGTACAAGTGGGCCTGGGAGCATTACCTTAATGGCTGCGCCAACAACTGGCTTCCGACCGAGGTGGCGATGGGCAAGGACATCGAACTTTGGAAATCCGATCAGCTGAGCGCAGACGAGCGCCAGGTGATCATGCGAAACCTGGGGTTTTTCAGCACCGCTGAGAGCTTGGTCGGCAACAATATCGTACTGGCCATATTTAAGCATGTAACCAACCCCGAATGCCGGCAGTATCTGTTACGCCAGGCTTTCGAAGAGGCTGTGCACACTCACACCTTCCACTACATCGTTGAATCGCTGGCTCTCGATCAGGGCGAGGTCTTCAACATGTATAATGAGGTGAATACGATTCGAAACAAAGATCAGTTCGAAATGCAGCTGACCGCAGATATTTTGAAGAACGATTTCTCGACCGCCACTCCGGAGGGCGCGCAGAAGTTTCTTGAAAATCTGATCGGCTATTACATCATCATGGAAGGAATCTTCTTCTATAGCGGTTTCGTGATGATCTTGTCGTTCCATCGCCAGAACCGCATGACCGGAATCGGAGAGCAGTTCCAGTACATTTTACGTGATGAAACCATCCACCTTAACTTCGGAATTGATCTAATCAACGGAATTAAGGAAGAGAATCCCGCGCTTTGGTCGCCGGAGTTCCAGGCGCGCACCTTGGAGCGAATCAAGCAGGCAGTCGAGCTGGAATATCAATATGCCGCGGATTGTCTGCCGCGCGGAATTTTGGGGCTGACTGCGCCGATGTTCCGTGAGTATGTGCAGTACATCGCCGACCGGCGCATGGAGCGTATCGGGCTCAAGGCGCAGTACGGCTCGAAGAATCCGTTCCCCTGGATGGTAGAGACGATCGATCTGGGCAAGGAGAAGAACTTCTTCGAAACCCGCGTGACAGAATATCAAACAGCAGCTTCATTGCAGTGGTAGACGCCCTCCGCAGGGAGTACTCCTCAGCAGAATTGATTGAGCAGGAAGCTCCGGCCGATGCGCTGGAGCTTTTTGCTTCGTGGTACGAAGCGGCTTGCCGGTCCTCCGAAATCATCGAACCTAATACCATGGTGCTGGCGACGGTTGACGGGAGCGGTCAACCGGCTGCGCGCGCAGTGCTGTTAAAGAGCTTTGACCACAACGGTTTTGTCTTTGTAACCAATTATCAAAGCCGAAAGGGAAAAGAGATTAGCGACAATAACCGGGTGGCAGCAGCTTTCGTGTGGAACGCGTTAGAACGTCAGGTTCGGATTGAGGGGCGGGCGGTTCAATTAACCGCTGAACAATCGGATCAAATTTTTGCTGCACGCCCTCGCGGTGCCCAGCTTGCCGCGCACGCGTCGCGGCAAAGCACGGAGCTTCAAAATCGAGCCCAGCTTGATCAGCTCTATTTGGAGGCGGTAGAAAAATTCGGAAAGGAAGATGTTTCGCGTCCTTCCGCGTGGGGCGGATATGCTATTCGTCCGGAGCGGATCGAGTTTTGGCAGGGCCGGGCGAACCGGATGAGCGATCGATTGCTGTATAGTCGGACGGTTGATGGGAATTGGCAGCGGAGTCGGCTGGCGCCGTAAAGCAAGATGACGGAACCTCGTTTGCTGCTCACAGCTGTGTAGAAGGGGAGAAATGTCGCTTGCTTTCCCTCTCTCTCTCGGAGAGTCGCGCCTCTCTAGACTAGTGCAAGTCCGTGCTACGGCCGACAATTTGCTTAGGGAAGGTCCTCAGGTAGAATCGATAGAATCTTGATTTCGACCACCCAGGGCTGAATTGTTATTTTGCGAAACTATCTACGATAGGACAAAAAAATGAAATTGGAAGCACGGACCATCATAAATGTTGGAGCGCTTACCCTGGCCTGCCTTGCGGGCGCACCCAAGCCAGCCTCGGTCCCCCTAGAAGACGCTCAATTCAGCAGGCTCGGAAATGACTTTGCTGTAAATGCAAACCGCTTAGGCACTCCCGACTTTCAATCCGTTGTTCGCGACTCACTCGAGCGTCTTATCAGTCATGACAAATTTGAAGTAGCTGCCGGAGTAGTTTCTAGCTTGCCCGATTCGGTTGGGGTTGTTGCCTTATTCTCTATCCATCAATGTTCCCCTGCTCTTCGGCAGGGCGTCTACGAAACGCTCGAAGGCGTAGATCCTAATCGATTGAGGGCCAATATTTCGCTCTTGCAAGCGCTGCTGGGAGATGAAATTCGATATTCTGGTTCGACTGTACTTGCGATTCCGCATGGGGGCAGGGGAACTGTAGCGCCCGTTGAATTGAATGGCCGTGACTCAATTAATCCCAGATTTGGAAAAGAATGGGATAGCTGTTACGGATACTATGCAGATGTTGAAATGGATCTGCATCAACTGTATACCTATCGCATGGGAAGAATGCTGGGCAAATTGGATCCGAAGTTCGTGCCCACCTCCTTCGCAGTGATTCACACCCCGCTCAGGCCGGTGCTGGATCTTTGATCTCCTAATAGTGTAACAGGTCCTAGGTGTGCGCTTGAAGCGCCGGAAGTAGACAGCTATTCAAGACTTCCTGTCACGGCGGTGCTACCCGATGAACTTCGCGCTAGTCGCGAGCCATTAGGCCGCCTTGCGCTCCGAATCAAACGATATCCTTATTCCTACCGTTTTAAGGATCTGTGTGAGCGTGGAAAGTCGTGGATCTCCGTCCTTGGAGAGAGCGTGATAGACTGTTTGCCTAGTTATTCCTGCCTTCTTGGACAGCTTGGAGATATTTGCCTTGCGCGCATCCAGAACATTTCTGACCGCGATTAGAAATGCTTGCTGAGATTCATATTCAAGCACATCAGCAAGATAGCCCGCCGCGTAGTCGGGGTCTTTGAGTCTCTTCAGGAGGCTCGGTTTGAAATCTCTAGTCCTCATTTTCATACCTTTTCCAAAGCTCTTTGGCCTTGGCAATATCTTTTCGTTGCGTTCTCTTGTCACCACCGCCTATCAGGATGATTAGTTCACTTTGTTTTACTCCGTAGTAAATTCTCAATCCTGGCCCCTTAGGAATTCTAAGCTCAAATACGCCTCCGCCAATCGACCGGTGATCGCCGAAATTCCCGTTCGCAATTCGAGTTAGCCGGGCGTCTACAGCCTGCTGAAGAGTCAGATCTAACCTGCTATGCCAAATTTCGAACGGGACCTTGCCGTTATCGAGTTCTAGAATCAAGATCCTTCGTTCCTTAATCTGCATATCGGCACTGTAAGATATATTTTACACTAATTTTATACCATCATCTACCCACTTCGACGCTGCTAACGAGCCGGGATGGCTGGCTTATTTTCGAAGTGCGCCCTTCTGACGCCAAGATCTGGTAGGGAGCTGGGTCAAAGTTTAGCCCGCCTCCCCACGATCAATGGCGGAGGTTGACTTTTACCCCTATTCCCCAGGGTGCATTTCTAATCAGCCGAGCTCGCAGTAGTTAATCGGGAATTAAGATCGAAAGTTGCCTCAACTCCGTCACCGCCTGCGGCCAATCGGCAGGGCGGTCGTTTCGCAAGCAGCTACGCTTAGCGCCCTGAAGGTCGGCGGGAGAGGAGAACTTTTTCAGAGTGCTTCGAGCTTGGGCTATTGGGACTTTCAGGTAGGGATTGCTTTCCTCCTGCGCCCGTCTACCACGGGGCTACGGAGAACAGGCTGCTCTGCTCGCAATGGCAGGGTTGTTCTGTCATTGCTATACGAGTTACGCAATCCGAGGACAGAATTGCTGTGCTGTTGATGAAGTTCCTGCAAGGGCGCTTTGATCTGTCATTGCGAACCCGAGCTTGTCGAGGGTGAAGCAAACCCTAACTTTAAGTCGAAATTGACGCTCTATTGAAGAAGCTGGGAGAATTTCCTGCGCAACTTCCAGTCATCGGCCGTAGAAGAAACTTTCGCGATTACCAAGGAACAAAGCCACCTTCGGTATAATGGTAGGGATTGCTTCGCTTCGCTCGCAATGACAAAAAATTTATCCGCGAATTGCAGAACTCCTATAACAATGACAAAGCACCCCTAGTAATGCGAGCAGAGCGAAAGCTTGCCTCGCCGTAGCTCTTGTGGAGGCGGGTAATCCCTAACGCTTGGGCACGTTGTGCGGCAGCTTACCCTGA
This sequence comes from Oligoflexia bacterium, assembly GCA_019694515.1. GTDB lineage: Bacteria > Bdellovibrionota_C > UBA2361 > UBA2361 > JBGSMV01 > JAIBBU01. Next base: position 8,641 of record JAIBBU010000018.1, read on the forward strand.
TTGGAGGGGGCCCGATCCCACCTCGCTTTAGTTTACGACCCTGCGCCCGCGCTAGATCTTCGCGGCTTCAACTGCAGTACCCAGCAGATCAAGAATGTCATTACCGCCATTAACGCCCATTCGTATACATAACCAAGGTGTCGGCCAGGCGGAATTACGGTGTCGAAAGCGGGCACGGGATAATCGGCGAGTGCCCGCGGGGCACGGCTGTCTACCGCCGGATCCCGTAACCCCATGAAGAGCATCTCTTCACGGCCTGTTCCGGCCTTGACGATCTGTTTTTCGGCCTCCGCGCTTTCAGTGCTGGGCATAGTCTCGACATAAAATGGAAGCACTGCATAGGGCAGCTGCTTGGAGATCTTCTCAAGATCTACTCTTAGCCAGGCATCTACCCAGGGGCGGCCCTCGCCGCTGGGGGGATCGGCGGGGGCCAGTAATTTTGCGAGCCAGGAGCTGGGGGCGACTGTTTCTTTGATCAGTCCAACAAAGTTGACGTGCGGATCTTTCCGAAAGAGCGCGCGATCTGATTTCTGAGATTTTTCCAAGGGGATAAAGCCACGGTCGACAATCAGGCGCGTTGTGTTCCCGTTAAACTTAAGCGGCGTTAACACGTGAACTCCGGCGGCTCCATCCAGCGATCTATTGCGCAGAACTATTTCATGATCAAAATCAAAATCACCCTCGATCTGCACCCTGCGATAGCTGACTTCGGCCGGCGAGGCATTGATCACGGAATCTAGGGCTGCGATCGGCTGCTGCAGCCGCTCTCCCATCGTATGAATATATGATTGTTTGAAGAGGTGACGTTCCCATTGCCAGTAGGAGGCGCGCAGCATCAGCACGATCAAAATCGCGCCGATAATCGATACCGTTGGTCGAATGTAGATCTTCATCTGTAGTCATCCTCGTATCTGAGCGCTTTAACGACAAGAGAGCGGTGAATAGAGAGTTGGCCTGGTTTGATAACTGCTCGAAATCTGTGTATTCTTGGCGTGACAAGATAATTTTCAGAGTTGACAGCAAGTGCTGCGTTTAGTTTCAGCCGGAGCTGCTTTTCCGGCGCTTATCATAGATTCCAAGGAGTTAGAGAATCTGCAGCCCGCATTAATCGGGCAGGATTTAGTGCGGCTTGGCGGCGGAATCGTGAGCCGCGGATCGATTCTTAACCCTGAGTACCTGCACCGCACCAAAAATACCGATCCCTGGCAGTCGAAGGATGAACTCTCGGCCGCGCCCTCAGATCTGACATTTAAGGCGGTCGAGCTGGCGCTTGAGCGTGCCGGCATAACTGCCGATCAGATCGGACTAATCATTGGAGAGACCATCAGTCCGATGGAGACTACTCCGGGCGAAGGGCAGCGTGTCGGAAAGCGTCTGAATATTAAAGTCCCGGCCTACGACGTGATCTCCGGCTCCTCAGCTCTGTTGCACTATCTCAGTGTCATCTCTCGCTGGAACGAAGAGAGCATTCCGGACTATGTACTTTTTGTAAGTGCTAACACCCCCACGCAACGCACCAGATACGATCAGGGCTCTGAAGGACTGTATTTTGGCGACTGCTGCTCAGCCATGATTGTGTCATCGCGCAAGCCGGGCCGGCTGGAAGTGCGCGATATTAAGTGCAGCTTGCGGGCGGCGCCGCCCGGAGCGTGTGAGTTCGACTTATATGGAACCGCGCGACTTAACCCGGAAGCAGCGGCGAGTTTCGTGTTATCTAAGGCGCGTGAAATTCTTAACAAGTTGAAACCTGAGCTTCCTGGCAGTTTTGTGATCTTGCCTCAGTTCAGCCCGCAGGTGGTGGCCACATTGTGTGACGAATTCGGAATTGCGCCTGCAAACTGCTGGTCAAATGTAGGCAATCGCGGATTTACGCTGGGCTCCGGCACCCTCTCGGTTTTGGCCGAGAGATGGCAGCAGCTGGGGCGCGATGGCCAAGTTATCGTTTGCGATGTCGGCTTAGGTGGCGGCTACGGCTATGCTGTATTGAAGATATAAGATGGCTGGGGCGATGGAAGATAACCAGATGCAGATCTTAGGAATGGGGTACGCTCACCCGGATGTGGTGATCGACAATCAGTTCATTGAAGACCTGAATGTTGGCACCAACGCCGAGTGGATCATCGACAAAATTGGAATTGAGAAGCGGCTTGGGTCGATCCCTCTGGAGTATATCAAGCAAACAAGGAATGCAGACCCGCGCAAGGCCGCGGAGGTTGCAACCACCGATCCGCTTGAGCTTGCCATTACCGCTTGCCGCATGGCCCTTAAGCGCGCCAATGTCGATCCCTCCAAAATCGGGCTGCTGATCTGTAATTGCTGTACCCCTGACAAAACGCTGCCGACGGAGGGACAGCGTATTGCTCATGAACTTGGCATAACCGCGGATGCGTATGAGGTATTTACGGCTTGTCCGGCCTTTGCGCTGCATCTCGATTATCTGAATCGCTTCAAAGAGCTTCCGGAGTATGTGCTGTGTGTCTCGACTGCCGTACTGACACAGAATGTGAATTACAATGATCGTTCGGATGGAGCAATTTGGGGGGATGGGGCCGCGGCTTGGATAATCTCAAAGCAGCATCCGGGCCGATTGAAGGTGATCGACACATTCTTTATGTCCGATCCGACGCGCTGCGATGCCGTGGTGGTTGATACCTATGGGCACTTTCACCAGGATGGCCGCGCCGTGCGCGATTTTTCAGTACGTCAAACGGTCCGGCTGGTTCGCAACATCGAGGAAAAGTACGCCATCGATTGGAACAAAGATATCTTCATCGGTCACCAGGCTAATGCCACGATGTTGGAGCAGATTACCAACAACCGCAGTATTCCGGCTTCGAACCACTGGCAGAATGTGCGTGAGATCGGTAATCAGGCGGGGGCGGGTGCGCCCGCAGCGCTGGCGATGCATTGGGACGAGATCCAAGCGGGGCAGCGCATTATCGTGGCGGTTGTCGGTGCTGGCCTTAGCTGGGGCTCTGCCGTTCTAGAGGCACAGCTCTAAAGTCACTGGACCTCCTTCTTTGCCTTTGCGAAGGCGATAGCTGACCCCTCCGATACCAGTTTTCAATTGCCTCAAAAAGCCGTTTCAGCTAGAGATCATGCAATCTATTAACGCTAATTTTATGCTGCGCATCTTAATTATTCTGGCTTTAACCACGGTTTACATAGCCCCAGTGCAGGCGGAAGAGGATCCGCTGCGGGGCAGGCTGCCCGACGGCCGCGCCTTCCGAACCGACGCGAAGGGCAACCAGCTGGTGGATTACGTCGCGGAGTTGGAGCTCGCAGTAGAGGGCTTGAACCGTCGCGTGCAGGGGCTGGAGCTGGAAACACAGGAGAAGCAAAAGGTCATCGATCGGCTGAATAGCGGAGCTCCACAAACCGGCACACTTAGCGAAACAGATCTGTTACCGGGCGGCGCTAACCTCCAGAACGCCAAGGCAGAACCGGCCAAGATCGATTGTCCGCCTGCTCCGGTGCTTGCGCCCGTGGTTGATGACTCGCAAAAGGAGGAGATCCTGGAGCTACGTTCCCGGAATCAACTACTTCAAGGCAAGCTCGATTCTTCCGCTAAAGAGCTTGCGAATCTGCGCACAGTTTTAACCAGCCGCACCGGAGCTAGTGACACCCAATTGCGCCGCAACATGGAGGCTATGCGCACCGACCTTGAGGTTGAAAAGCAGATGGTCGAGCAGGAAAATTCCGGTCTTAGAACTCAGATCTCCGAACTTAATCGGCGGCTCACTGAAAACTCCAATGAATTGCAGACTCTGCGTTCGCGGGTTTCGGATCGAGACGGCAGCATTGCAGAATTGCGCGCAAGTCTGGATCAAGCCGCCCGTGACAAGCAGGAAATGCAGGCGCTCCGAGTAACTGCTCCTGCCACCCCCAATCTTGATTATCGTGAGGTTAAAATCAAAACCGATCAGGGGCCATCGCTCGAACAGGAAGATCAATCCGAGCGTGCCGCCTACTCTCCCGCCCGCATGCGAGCGGTGGAATCGGTGCGCGGCAGCATGTTAACCGATCTGAATAAAGTTGGCGCGCTGATTTCGACGCGCGACAAGCTCTATCGCGAGTATTCGACGAGGTCTCATACGGTCGGGTTCCGCCCTGCCGCAGCTCGTTCGCAGCGCAATCTCACAGTCGAGGCAGTCCGACGCCAAGCCATGCAGGCTTCTTCGGTGCATGAACTATCTGAGCTTAAAAACGACATTAATCAGATTAAGACACGCATCCAGGACGATATCGCATTGATGCAACGGGTTAGCTAAGTACTTTGCGGGTGCACAATCATGGCGTTCGAGCCTTTAGCTGGGCAGGTCGTAGTTTTTGGCACGCATCATAAATCCGGCACAGCACTCCTGCGGAATATTTGTGAGGCGGTGGCACAAAGACTTGGGCTGCCATTCGAGCTTTGTCGAATCGAACAGATTTTAGCTGGCGAAGCGTACGCTCGCCTTGAGCGCCCTTGTTTGGCTTTGGACACGCACTCGCGGCTGGATTTTAGTAAATTGAAGCTGCCCTCCAAAGCGTTGCATGTGGTTCGAGATCCGCGGGAGATCGTGGTGTCAGGGTATTTTTACCACCTTAAGTGCTCCGAAGAGTGGTGCACCACGCCCCATCCGAATTATGAAGGGCGATCGTATCAAGATCTATTGAAGAGCAAATCGCAGGAACAAGGACTCGATCTGGAGCTGGAAATAGTCGCGGCTAAGACCTTGCGCGACATGCTGGAGTGGCGCGTGCCGAAAGAAACTCAGGCCCTTGAGCTGCAGTTTGAAAATTTCCTGCAGGATTACGAGGACGCCTGCGCGCGCATGTTTACTTTCGCTCTAAGCTGCACTCCCGACCTACTACAGCGATGTATTAAGATCGCAAGTCATTTCGATCTGAAGCGCAAGAGCAGGGCACAGCTGGAGCAAAACTCTCATGTAACGAACTACGAGCTGAATCCGCGGCGCTGGGAAAAGGTGCTTTCCGCGAGACAGCTTGAGGTCATCAAGCAACGCTATGGCGACTTTATGCGCTCGCGCGGATACCTTTAGTATTAGATTTATAGGGCCAAGGAAGAATCAACTTGTGAGCCTTTAGAGGCTGCAATCGGGGCGGTGCCGTTGACCGGGACCCAGGTTACGGGCTGTTCCAGATCGGTGATCCGCGCCTGTCCCGATCGGATCGCGGTCATCACCCCCAGAAGCGCAAAGGCAATCAGCAATACTTCGCTGTCCCCAAAATTGTATTCCACTAGCCCGGCAATTTGCCAAGAAATGATGGCGGCACCTACTGCCACCGCCAGAATGCTCTGGGCCGAAGCATGCGGCCGATGAAAGCAAGCGCGAATAATACTGAGTAGCCACCACACGTAAACGCCTAGCCCTAGCCAGCCGCTTTCGACAACGATGTTAAGCAGGTTGTTATGAAAGTGCCGAAGCTCCGGTGGAATTTCATCAGAGAATTCGGTCAGAAAAGCACTGTTCTTGTAACCAATTCCGAGGGGATATTTTTGCATCAGATCGATGCCTACATCCCAGATCGCTGCGCGACCTCCCCGGATATAGAAATCATCCATCGAATTCATTAGACGGCTGCGAACCGGCTCGATTTGTAAGAGCGCAATGCATGCCAAGAAAGCCAAGGGAATCATGTATTTTTTCCCGTAGATCAGTGTGAGGATTAACCCGCCGGCCAATACTCCCGACCAAGGTCCGCGCTTTAAATTAATCAGCAGCGCTGCACCTAGAAGCGGCAACACCACGGTCAGTAGAATATTTCGCAGGCCATCCAGGTCGCCCAGCAAAGGCTTTGCAGCAGCGCGAATCTTAAGCAGCCCAAATGCGATGCTGGTGATGGCTGCGGCCAGTAGGAGCGCTCGTTGCGTTCCTCCCGTTCCGAAATGTCCCGAAAGTCCTGCTGCTGCAAGCAGCAAGAAAGCCGCAACTGACTGCAAAAGCTGCGTGGTGGTAGGGGCGATGGCCAAGGAATTGGGAGCAAACTTGCCGCTCCGCGCCGGGCCCTGGAGCGCGGTGGCGTAGAGCAGCACTCCACCGCCGGCGATTACACTCAGTCCCAGCTGACCAGACTCGGTCACTTTTCCCAAGAAGAAAGAGGGCAGGGAGGGGAAGGCGCCCTCACACACAGAATGCAGAGCAGCCAGAGTTTGGCCTGCCAAGAGCGCGCTGATTATTTTGACCGGGCTGCAAAGTGCCGCAACTTCCCAGAAGAAAGGAATCGTCAGGGTAAAAAAAGCCATGCTCAATAGCTTTGAGAAGCTGCGGAAGAAATCCAGCCCGAAGATAGCCGAAGTTATCGTCACTAGCATGTACAAATAGAGGGGCGCGACTACCCGGCCAAACCAGGCGCGCTGCTGGGGATCGCGCAGGAAGCTGCGCATGCGGAAAAAAATCCACAGTACGACCGCTGGCACTAAAAAGGCATAGGCAAAAAAAAGCTTGAGTGGCAGGAAGAACAGGGCGCCTAGCGCTAACGAAACTTTGTGCTTCTCAAACCAATCGCCCATTATTACAATCACATTTTGGAGGCGCTGCATGAATCGAAGCCGATCTATTGTCTCGTGTTTGCCACTTGCGGCGCTAGGCCCACCGGCGATTACATTTCACCGCCGGTTAGTTGAGCTAACATCCGCTCGTATATTTCCAACGCTAGCCGCTGCTGCCTTTCTGGTCTGCATAACTGGCGCTATGCCTGTTAGAGCCGTCGCTGCACCCCCAGCCGATGCCGGGCTAACCGCTGGTATGGGCTATTCTGATGTGATCCACTTAAAAGGTCCAGCCACGAGCAAGGAGGAGTTAGAAAGCAAAAGAGAAGATCTATGGAGCTATCCCGGCATCGTGTTGACCTTTCATGAAGGCAAGCTCTCAAAGTGGCGGACGGTAGATGCCAAGAGCCCCCTAATATACGCGGCTCCTCCCGCCGCGCTGGCAGCTTCCGCCGCGGTACAGGTTGCTCCGCCGACAGAGGCGCTCCCATCTAGTAGCGGGGCGCAAACAGTCGATGACCTTGCAAAAGGTGTTAAGCCCAAAGATAAAGCACGGGTAGCAGGTCTTATTTCAGAGATCATGAAGGAATTACCCGCTGATGATACGGCCGGCGGAACCGGAAGCGGCGGGCCACCATCACCTCCGATGGGCATGCTGCCGACTGATATAGTCAGGGCGCCCAGGTAGCAGAGAAACTACAAAATTTTGGCGCGCGCCACCTGCAGGGGTTTAGGGAATGGGGAAGTTTTCCGCTGCTATTTGAGCGCTAGTAACGAGGCTGCGTCGCTTGACTCTTCTTCCTCGCTGACGGAATTGGCGGAGGGGGAGTAGTCGTGCTCCTGTTCAGAAAATACCTCGGCTTTGGCTAACTCAGCTGCCAGTTCATCCAGCTCTTCGACTTCAAGCGGACGTGTCTCTTCGTCCAACAGGTCCTCCGGTTTTACCGGATCAAGCACATATGCTCCTACGATATCGAGAAATTGTCTGACAGCGCGCTTCAAAATAAATGGCAGGCGCTCAGATTCGGCCGGGCTCGCCAGCTCAACTTTTCCCAGAATTTCACCTGATTTTAGTCCGATTCTAATCGTGCCCAGCTCTTTGTGATCGTTGGCTGTGACCACCATTCCCAAGTCGGTCCAAGTCGGTGCTAGACGATCGTGTAGGTTCAGTTCGACTCTGGGCCAGCCCTCCCAGTCGCTCACATCAACATCAAATCCAAATCTTTCTCCGAGCGTAATTCGCGAGGTCTCTTGGAGTGCTTTGCGAATTGTCGTCATCTCCTTGAGCATGGCGGCGTGTCTTTCGCCTTTGGCGCGATGCGCCTCACCCTGCTTTTGTTCCTTCTCTTTGAGCCCGCGATTAATGCGATCGGCAAAGCTCCCGACGGTGGAGTCCAGAAAACTGAGCGGAGACGAATTGATACGTGTTGCGGCCAAAGCCTGCTTCTCTCGGTTCGGAGCCATTTTTAACAATACCCGTCCGAAACGCACTATGCCGCGCGTTTCCCTTAGGAGGTATCGACCTTCCCAATTTCGCACTTAATGAATGGAGGCTCTTAGAGCAGCTAAGAAAATCTCTTAGATCGCGGCGGTGCTGCACATAAATGCCAGCTAAACCGCTAATTTGGTCGCACCAGCAGCCGCGCGCTGCAATTAGCCGCAAAACCGTTTTGTTCTGTAAGCTCCTAGCTTAATGGCTCTGATTAGCCGGGGCAGTTTCGGATTCGTCAGCCGCGCCGGCATCCAATGCTTCCTTAGCAAATCTGCAGACGCTTTCGTTCTTGCAGTTCGCTTGGATGCCCTTCAAATAGGCCTCCGTTTCTTCGTCCAGGCTAACATGGTCGCTAGCGTCCTTCAGCAGCAGGCGATCCGCTTCGGCATCTTTAGAGTTTGAAAGCAGATCGAAGACCACCTTCAATCCATCTAACCCCGAGTTTAATAGCGCCTTTACGGCTAGGTGCGAATACTGATCGTGCTTGTTGGCCAGCTCCTGCAGATAGGGGATGGCGCTCTCCTCCGGCACAAATTCTCCTAATCCAATGCCCAAGGAATAGTATCCATCAGGATCACCCTTCTTCTGAGTCTCGGCAAACAACAGCTCCGCCGCTTGGCGCGTCCCCTGATTGGTTATGGCTGCGATTAATGATTCCTTTAGGAGCTGATTGTCGGTGTTTAGCTGCTCGCCTAAGTACTTCACTACATCGTTGCCCCCGACGGTCAGCTCCAAACCTTCGGCGTATACATCGCCTTTCTCATTGTCGCCAACTTTCTTAATCGCTTCCACTAAAGACGCGACGTTATCTACGCGTCCGCTAATAGCCAGCAGTTCGGAATAGTAGCTCTTTTCATCTTCGGAAGTTTGGTCGGAGCTGACCTGGTCGCGAATAGATTTATAAAATTCCGGACACCAGCTACAGTCTTCACCAGGCTGGGTAAACTGCTCGAGCACAATATCATCATAATCAGCGGCGCCATCCTTAACAGCCTTAAGCGCTTCTTCGGCTGATTTGTAAACTTGTGCCGCCGGACGTTCATCCGCGTTCTCTACCTCTTCGTCCTCCTCCTGCTCATCCTCTTGTTTGGACTGGTTGGGCAGCGCGACATTGGAGCCATTTTGTGCGGGCGGAGCCGCTTCGGAACCAGCAGCATCTATGTCGCTATTATCGGAATCGCTGCTGCTGACGCCCGAGCCGTCAGTCGAGGGCTGCGCCGCATTACCAGGGGCAGAGGTCTTAGAGTTGGAGGCGTACCAAATACCGGCTACGAGAGCCACGAAGATAATAATGACGGGAAGCGATTTTTTCATAACCTAGAAACTAAACTATTTATCTATTAATAGTAATGACTTACGGGGAGTCAATTTATTCGACAATCATAAAGGTATAATTGTCGGCTTGAAAAGACAAAAGCTTACCCCTAACTACACGTGCTTATTGAAACTTCTTCGGGATTCGGGAAGTTGCCGATGATCTTCAAGTTAAGCTTTGCCCTTAATAGCCCGATCTTACTTGCATGGAACATCCCGCCTTCATCTCCAGCAAGGCCTACCAAATCTTTGTCACCGAGCTGGGGCGACATCTTGCCACGGCGGATTCCGTCTTCGCGTTGCCTGAGCCTGAGCCTACCGCCGAGCTAAGAAAACTCGCAGGAGTGTTTCACACTATTAAAGGCGGTGCCGGATTTTTTGGTTTGGATCGCATCGCCGAATTATCAGGACTTCTTGAGAAGCGCCTTGCTGATGTCGCCGACACAGATCTTAGAGAGCTGCGCGAACTATTCTTGCAACTTAAGCAAGCCTCGGAGCCGGTATTTAAGTTACGGGAGAGCTAAGCACGTGCCCGATCTGCTGGTCCATGCAAGAACCCATGTCGAGGGTGCGCAAATTGAGGCGTTGGCGGAAAAGCACGGATTCCGGGTCAAATTTTCGGCTGACACTCAGATCGTAACAGATTGGTTGAGGACGCGCGGCTTTGACGTGCTGCTTGTGCACGGACAGGTGCCGATTAATGTGCAGCAAGATTTCGCAGGCCGACTGTGGGAGAAGAACGCGGGTGCACATTTTCTGGTTTATGACCTGAGCGAGAATAGCCGCATCAATAAACACGAGGTCAAGCTTTTTGGAGCTGAGCTTTTCAAAGGCCCTCAGGCGCTTGAGCAGCTTGACAAATTTCTGGGTGATCTGCACCCGATTGCGCCGCCGTCGCAGGACGATTTTCAGGTAATGGTGGTAGAGGATCTGGATTCGCCGCGAGATATCATATGTTTCTTTCTGGAAGGCATGGGCTATGCGCATGTGAAAGGCGAACCCTCGGCCAAATCCGCGATGCAGGTGCTGGAACAAGATCCGCGGGCCTTTTCATGCGTCATCACCGATATCCGAATGCCGGAAATTAGTGGAAAAGAACTGATCGAACAGATCCGAAAACATGACAAACTCAAACATCTTCCCGTCATAGTATTAACCGCCCATGGTACGGCGGACTGTTTGATCGATTGTTTGAAAGCAGGCGCCAGCGGCTTCTTGGTTAAGCCTCCCAAGAAGCAGGATTTGACCAGGGAGCTGGCGCGCGCCGTTAGAATTAGCGCCGGCCAGAGTAGCCCGCGCTTGGTCACTCCGGACGATGCCGAATATATCCGAGGAGTTCTAGCCGATCGGGGGCTGTTATAATGAATTGCTTAAAGAGTTGCATAGCAAAGATATCCTGCTAAATTATCCGAGGGCTGCGCAGAGCTCGATTTCCCATAGAAAGTAAATATTGTGGCGGCATCATTGCGATCGTCGAACACGAGATGATTTGGCGGCAGGGTTAAGCTTGATCGCAGAGGTCGGCAGCCCTGCGCCGCGGTAATTCATGCTATGACAGTGGGATTAAGTATTCAGAGGGCGCAGCAATACCATATGCGGCTCTGCCAGGATCGAGCTATGGCGGAACTGGAGCGTAAGATTGCTAGCCGCCCGTTTGATCAGAGCTGGGAGCTCGAGATCGATCTGCCCTGGCGTAGTCCTTATCGACCTGCGGCTGGAAGGGCTCCCGATATCTCGGTGCGGCTGCTGCGGCAGCTCGTGGTAGGTGACGGCGCCAAGCCCTATTTCGAATTTCGCAGTGTCGAATTTTCGCCGCAGATTGAATGTGCCGAAAATGGCGAACTGATGTCGCGCTCAACACTGCAGCACGAATTCTTTAGTGAGGTCATGGGGCACCCGGTCATGCGCGGAATCGCGCGCTCCCTGGACGGCACCTATGTCTCCAAAATCGGATTCCAAACCGTGATCAACCGTGATCCCCGCATTATGACCGCAGCGCTGCTGTTGGAATCGTTTGAACGACCTTGGATCCAAGTTTCAGTGAAGGGCCAGCCGCCGCAGACTGAGACGCTGGCTCCGATGCGCAGCCGGGCGGTTTCCAGCGCGCACGAATCGTTCGGCCAAGGTCTACATCTGGAAGAACTGGGAAGCACCCTAAACCGGGATGAACTTGAACGGGTGGCAGAGACGGCTCTTGTGATGCGCTGGAATTTCCTTCGTCCCACGCTTTGGAAGCGGTTGGGACTTGACGTGGTCATCGATCCATTGCCGCCCGGCATCGGGCCCGCGCTGCTTAACTCACGCTGCGATCTGTTTCGTAATCAGATGGTCAAAGATACCCACCTCTTGTTCTTTCTTCCGGCAGGCATTGCGCTAGAGTCGCTCGATGAGATCTTTCAGGCTCCCGTGCTTTCCAACACGGAATGGTGCAAGGGTGCGCCGTTCTATACCAAGAGATCGGAGCGTGGGGAGTGGGTGCTGATCGCTAAAAAAATGCCCTCCGCAAGCCGGGGGGCGACGATCCAGGAGGCAAACCAGCTCCTATTGCAGCACCCTAGCTACCGCATCAGTAGCGCGCTCGAGCTTTGCACCGCTAGCGTTCTAAACCGCATTCTGAATGCAGAGACTATTTATAGAAGAGCAGACGGCTGGGTTTCCGACCATTTTGATGGCATCCATGTGTTTTGTGGGCATACTGGCTCGGATATCCTGCGCCTCGACCGTGCCTACGGGTTTACTCGGGGCAGCAGCCGCGGAGTTGCCCTGACCTTTAGCTCGTTAGCGTAGCATTTAAGGCCGCTGCGTCATCCTATCTCCTGCGCGCATCTAAACTATGTCATAATCGCGCACTACTAAATGTCGAAATTTCTAGATCGCTTAAAAGAGAAAGTCATCGTCGAGGATGGTGCCATGGGCACCATGATTCAGGGATATGCGCTTACGCCGGATGACTTCGAGGGGTTGGACGGCTGTAATGAGTATCTCGTAGTTACCCGTCCTAAAATAATCAAGGAAATTCATAGCGCCTACTTTGAAGTTGGCGCCGACGCGGTGCAGTCAAATACCTTCGGTTCCTCCGTGCTGGTGCTAAATGAGTATGATATCGGCGATCGCGCCTTCGAGCTCTCAAAAAAGGCCGCGCAGCTTGCCCGCGAAGCTGCCGATGATTTCTCCTCCACTTCATGGCCGCGGTTCGTGTACGGATCGGTGGGACCCACCACAAAGCTTTTGACCTTAGGACATGTAACCTTCGATCAGATGTATGACTCCTACATGCCGCAGATGCTGGGCATGCTGGAGGGCGGGGTCGATCTGATTCAGATCGAAACCTGCCAGGATATTCTTCAGATCAAGTGCGCCGTGGCGGCAGCGGTCGACGCGATGAAGAAATTTAAGCGCCGCGTTCCAATCGCGGTTACGATTACGGTTGAAACGAGCGGCACGATGTTGATTGGCACGGAGGTCCAGGCGGCCTTGGTGGTGCTGGAAACATTGCCGATTGATATCGTCGGGCTAAACTGCGCTACGGGCCCGGACCTAATGCAGGAGAATGTACGTTTCCTGGGTAAGACCTCCTCTCGACCGATCGCCATTCTTCCTAACGCCGGGTTGCCGCGAAATGACGGCGGACGCGCGGTCTACGATCTCACTCCTGAGGCGCTGGCTGATTATCAAGAGGTTTTTGTTAAGGACTATGGAGTGTCGATCGTCGGCGGATGCTGCGGCACCACTCCCAGGCACATTAAAGAGCTCGTCGAGCGGGTAGGCGGCTTAGCGCCTTTCGACCGGCCGCATGATTTCCCTTCGCAAGTTTCATCCACCTACTCGGCGGTGCCGCTGGATCAGGACGGATCCTCGCCATTAATCGTGGGCGAACGATGTAATGCCAATGGCTCCAAGCAGTTCAAAGAGCTGCTCTTGAAGGAGGATTGGGAGGGGATCGTAGAGATGGGCCGGCAAGAAATTGCCGAAGGCGCACATGTGCTGGATTTATGCACCGCGTTTGTCGGACGTGACGAAACCCGCGATATGCGGGAAGTGCTCTCGCGCTTCTCCTCCCAGGTTACTGCTCCATTGATGATCGACTCTACCCAGGTAGATGTCTTGGAGTCGGCGCTGAAACTTGTGGGCGGACGGCCGATCATTAATTCCATTAATCTGGAAGACGGCGAAGGTAAATTCGATCGCATCTGTGAACTCGCGGTTAAGTTCGGGGCCGCGCTGGTAGCTCTCGTGATCGACGAAGAGGGTATGGCCAAGACTGCCCAGCGAAAGTTAGCGGTGGCGCAGCGTATTTACGACTTATGCACTAAGCGCCATGGAATTCCAGGCGACGCCCTGATTTACGATCCACTAACCTTCACGATTGGCTCTGGGGATGAGGATAGCCGTAAGGCAGCGATCGAAACCTTAGAGGGCATTCGTCTAATTAAGCAGCATATTCCGCTCTCCCGGACGATAGTTGGGCTGTCGAATGTGTCCTTCGGACTCAAGCCTTATCCCCGTCAGATCTTGAATTCAGTTTTCCTTAGTGAAGCAATTAAGGCTGGGCTGGATGCTTGTATCGTGCATTCCAGGAAGATTCTGCCAATTCATAAAATTTCTGACGATCTGCTCCAAACCACGCTCGATCTAATTTACGATCGGCGCGCAGACGGCTACGACCCTCTTTTCGTTTTCATTGAAAAATTGCAGGGCGCAAAGGGTCAAAGCGCAAGCGACGAGACGGCGGACGATGGTCCGGTCGAGGAGGTTTTAAAGCGGCGTATAATAGAGGGACGTAAGGTTGGCATTGAGCAGCAACTGGATCGCGCACTGCAAAGTTATTCAGCGCTAGAGATCGTCAACAAGATTCTTCTAGACGGCATGAAGGTGGTGGGCGATCTTTTTGGATCAGGCGAAATGCAGCTGCCCTTCGTACTGCAGTCTGCCGAGACGATGAAAAAAGCGGTCGCTTACCTGCAGCAATTTATGGAAAAGAGCGGGGGGCCGCTCAAAGGTTGCATGGTGATTGCTACCGTCAAGGGCGATGTGCATGACATCGGCAAGAATCTGGTCGACATCATCCTCTCTAATAATGGTTACAAAGTTGTAAATCTCGGGATTAAGCAAAACATCGATGCGATCTTAGCGTCTGCCGAAGAGCATCAGCCTAATGCGATCGGGATGTCCGGCCTCCTGGTCAAATCAACCTGGGTGATGAAAGAGAATCTAGAACTGATGAGCGCCAAAGGCTGGAAAGTTCCGGTGATTTGTGGCGGCGCTGCGCTCAATCGTGCCTACGTTGAGGTTGATCTACGCCGTGCTTATAGCACCGGACCGGTTTATTACGGTGCCGATGCGTTCACCGGTTTGCGGTTGATGGACGAGCTGACTGGTCAGGTAACCGAAAAGAAGCTGACGACCCAAACGGATGAGCGTACCGTAAGGCACGGAGAAATGCGCGCTGAACGCGAGGCGCGCCTGGCCGAAAAGTCTCAGGAGTATGCAGCCAGTGGGACCCGTATTTTAGATCAGCGTGAGATTCCTAAGCCGCCCTTTTGGGGAGTCAGATACGTTACGGATAAAGAGATTAGTCTCGCCGAAATATTTCCTTACATTAATAAGAAGGCGCTTTACGCCAATCAGTGGATGTATCGACGCGGCAAGAAGACCAGCGTCGAATATCGGGAAATGTTGAAGAATATCGTTGAGCCCAAGTTTCAAACCTGGTGTCAGCGCGTGCTTGAACGGGGTTGGATTCAGCCTAAGGTTGTTTACGGGTATTTTCCCTGTCAGAGCGAGAAGAACTCTTTGATAATTTATGCCCCGGAGGATCCCAAGAAACGGGTTTGTCAGATCTCATTTCCGCGGCAGGTGGCTGACAAGCGGCGCTGCATCGCGGATTATTTCCTCCCGGTTTCGAGCGGTCGCATGGATGTCGTGGCGTTTCATGTCGTGACCGCGGGCGCGCTGGCGTCGGAGAAATGTCAGGAGCTCTTCAAATCCGATCAGTATACCGATTATTTGCACTTTTATGGATTGTCCGTAGAAACTGCGGAAGCTTTGGCCGAGTACTGGCACAGAAAAGTGCGGCATGAATTGGGTATCGGTGGGTCGGATGGCCAGACGATCGATGCGCTATTTAGGCAAAGTTACCATGGCGCTCGCTACAGTTTCGGCTATCCCGCCTGCCCGAATTTGGAGGATCAACGCCACATATTCGATCTATTAAAGCCGGAAAAGATCGGCGTAGAGCTAAGCTCGGAATACCAGCTCGTACCGGAACAGTCGACCTCAGCGATCATCGTTCATCATCCAGAGGCCTGTTATTACTCGATCTAATCGTTTAATCCTGGTTCACTTCGGTCGAGCTAAATAAGCGCATCCCCGGGCTCAGTTCGGCATAATACTAATTGGGGACTTTCTGCCGATTTGAGGCTGATTAACCCTTTAATTTCTGATAGTTGTATATCTGAGGTAGTGCTAAGGGGTGGCTCAGCGGGTTGACGATCACAGGCTTTCCACACGCCAAGCAGCAGCGGAAGGGCCGGAATCTATCTTGGGTGCTACTCAGCCGGAGGTAATCCCGACCGGGCTGGAGCACGAATCGTTCACCCTCTCCGACTCCCAAGGGCTGCTACACCGCTCGATCTCCATTCCCGATCTTCAGGTCCTTGGCGCCATTGACGCCGCTTGTTCTTCCGCGCTCTTCCGATTTGTCGCCGGTCTCCGTGATACCAAAGTGATTGACCAGTTGCGCGAATACCATGCGGCTTCCACAAAAGAACTTGGTCCGATGGCTGGAGCACTTTCGGGGGCCAGTGATTTGCCGCTGCAACTTTCTAAGGAAGAACGAGCTGCTTGGTCAAAGGCTCTGACTGACGCGCTATCGCAGGAGGTTGCGATGGTGCCGCCAGAAGATCTGCGATGCGATTCCGGGGATTTTGCAGCCACTGGTGCGGTGATGGGTCAAATTGTGGAGGGCGAGGAGCGCGGTGGTCTTTCGCGCACAAGAACCATTCAGATCTCTGATGCGGTCTTTGCCTCGTTGGATTTCGATGTAGCGCGCCGTAAAATAGCCGGCATTGTAGCGGAAGAGCGCGCTGTCGATTGGCTGGCTCGGCATGAGAACAGCCGCGAGGTGCTGCTATTGCGCGCGGCCGGAGCCGTTTTCGGGCGCGGATTGAGCAGCGTGGGCAAGGAGCATTTCGTCGTTAGTTTCCTCGCCTCGTCGCGCTTTTATCCCGGCGCGCTGCAACAGCTGGCGCAGCTGCCTAAGATCCCAGAGATTCCCGAGGAGGTTCTGGCCGTCAAACGCCCGTTCGAGCTCGAAGAGCTTGCGCTTAAAGAGGCTTTTGTGGCGGCGAAGAACTGGTACACCGGCCGTCCTGATCATCGCCCGGGGGTAAGTCAGTTTGCGGTTGCTACGCGGTTCGCGTCCACAGTGCGAGATCTTGGTCTTAGGCGCTCGGTGCAGATTGCCGCGCTCTTTTATGCCATTCCACCCAAAGAAATTCTCGCGATGCCCGGCGGCACAGCGCTAAAAGCGCATCAGCGGGAGGTGGCATCGCTGGTGCGAGGCCTGACCAAACTTAACACCATCCCGTTTAATCTGCCCTTGCCGAAGGATACGACGCTGCCCGACTACAGTGTTCAATATTCTTGGAATCGCTGTACCCAATCAATTGGCTCGATCGCTCGCAGCGAAACCGTCAAACGCGAGGAGCTGCTGCAGTTATGGGGAGCATTCAAGCTCGAGGAGATTCGTTCAATCACGGATAAGCATGACAGCAAGAAGCTCCAGCGGCTGTTTGATGATATCCGTTTCTTCGTAGCTCCGCAGCTCCAGCGGCCAGGCGAGCGGGAGCTTTCACGACGTCTCTTGGACACTTGGGAAATCGCTTACCCAACTGAAAATCTTCAGGTTGAGATGCAGAAGGACGGAATTTTCGGCATGAGCCGAGCCGAGCGCCGGGTATTCGTGGAATCACGCGCCGAGCAGATCAGCATCAGCCTCGGCCGAGATTTTGGGTTGGTGCCCGAAGCCGAGTTTAGGAGTTTTACCGCAGCACGTAGATCGCTGCTTCTAAATAGCTTTGAAAATGCGGCACTCGATCGCACGATCTTAGGCGCCTATCTTGACGATGGGGCCGAGCGGTTGACGGCAGCATTGGTTGACAAATTCAGCGTGGCACGGGGCGGGCATTTTGTTAGATATATCGAGGAGAGTACCGAAAAATTGGGGCAGGAATTACTTCAAAAATTCGGCATAGCTCTTGCCCCTGAAACGCGCGAGCTTTTGTCCGCGCATTGCGCAGAGTTTGCGGGAGAGCTGGGTGCTCGCTATGGACTGGTGGAAGGTCGTGACTTCACCGTCAAATCTCGTGAAAATCTTGGGGCTAAAGCTAGCTTAGAAAAGCCCAATTTCAGCGCCTGGGAAAAATCGATCGATGACTTAGAACAAATTGGCAAAGAGGTACAGGCCCGCTTTCCCGGCGACATTGCGAATCAAAACGATCTACTTTCGCTGCAGATCGAAATAGCGGATACGGTGCGTCATGATCTGTTTGAGCGTATCAAGGAGCAGCTGCACGAAGATGCGGGGCTGGGCGAGTTGTCAGGCTTGCCTGCCGATTATGGCAGCTGGATGCGCGAGCGCGTGCAGAATCAGCTGCCCGCACCGTTTGTCTATGAGCTTCAGATCGGGCGGGCCGAGCGATTTCGTCTCAATAATTCGAGCGGAGGCGCTCCGCGTAAGAGTGAAGAGCGGCACTTAAACATGAAAGTCAAACGGGCCTGGGATAACTCCGTACGAAGACGCCTGCAGCCCTCATCGGAGGCTTTAAGAGATTGGGTCGGAGCAGCCTTCCATCACTCCGATCCGCCGGTCGGAGAAAGCCTGGCTCGAAACTATGCACGTTTGCACCGCGCCATCAGTGAACGCTATCTACATGTGGCCTTGATGGGCGACCTCGATTCAGTGCATGACGTGACTGATCCGATCTTCTATGAACATCGATTTCCACGAGGTTCTTCCGCCGCCGACCTGGTAATTAGAAAATACCGCAAGGCTTACACCGACTACGTCCTGCAGCGTCGGGAAGCCCACCCGGATGGCTCTTATTGGTGGCAGGATTGTGACTTAACAACGCCGCTGCAGCCCGGGGCGATCTATAGAACTAGAAAGAAGAGCGCGCGGGAACTATTGGCGAATAACGGTCACCCGTCATTGCAGACAGATCAAGTTGCCTCCGTTTGTGCGCGCATGTTCCTGGCCAGTCAGGATGAGCCTATTCACGCACGTTATAGTCTGCTGGGTGCTCAGGCCTTGGAGTCCAAGTTCGGTCCGACCAATGAATGGTTGCTGCAAAGACTCTACCGCCCGCTGTGTGCGCGGTACCACTTGGATTCATTAGGGGAGCTTTATAACGCAGTCGGTTCCGGACTGATCGCGATGGACGAGGTAGTAAAGTATCACGAGGATCGTTTCGCTACAGTCACGATCGATTGTTCTCTACCGTCTGACGTCGGAGAGACTGACCCTTGGACCGAAGAGGTGCTGACCGTAGAGATCGATTCTAATGCTGGAAATCAGTTTCCGAAGTTGGTTAAAGCGATCTCTAACCGCGGCCTTTCAATCAGCGATGCCATAGTGGTTGACCTGGAACAGCCTGGAGCGAAACAATTTTTAGTAGCGGTGCGGGATGTGCCGAGCGCGAATGGCGCGCAGAATGGCAGCCCGCCATCTAGCTTTAAGACCAGAGTGAACGAGGTAATCGCTGAGGTGCGGGATCAGATCCGACCTGAACGCGAGGAGAAGCCGCGCGTGAGCGATCGCCACGAACGCACGATTGTTTGTTATATCTTGGATGCTCCAGGTGCGCTGAATGATCTGTTGGACGACCTAGGTCAATTTGGAATTGAGGTCGCTGCGCTGCGTTTAAGTCCAGATGAAATTGATCTGCCATACGGCGATGGGTTGAATCTGCCGTATCGGGCGTTGACTCTCAAGGCGTTGGGACCTGGCTCATATCGCAGTATTGTGGATGAACTGCGCCGCTCAGAGGTGACGGAGAAACTAATTGCGCTGTTGGGCAAAGCCGAAGTGCGCGGTCTTTTGAATTTTGTCGAAGTGGAAGAACTGGTGAATAATACCTCGGATGGGTTGGGGCAACCGATCCGAGTCAAGAACGCCGAAGCGTCGTTACCCATTTCTGGTGGTCCCGAGATGTCTGCTATTCAAGCAAGACCATCACACCCAGACCGCGAAGCAGTTGAGACTTGATCGGACAAGCTCGCCTGGAGCATCGCCCTTATTCCGCGGGAGGACTAGATAAGGTCATTACTTCGCTGGGGGCCGAAAGCACGCCATTTTTTTCTCCGCCAAGGGACACAAATAATTCGCGGTCTTTCGGAATATTTTCCAATATGTAGCGGTATACTTCGCCATGTTTGGGGTCGTTAACCTTTTCAATCTGTGCAGTTCTTAAGCGCAGCTCAAAGTCCAATTTTTCACGTGTATACCCATACCTGATCACGTACTGCTCAAGCGCCTCATCGGGTACTGCCCAGAGAATCTCGACATCCGAACGATCTTTTTGCTGCTCGACCTTCTCGACCTGAATGGCTGTGGTGCCGGGAGCGTCCGCTGCCGGACCGCTGATTGAGGCTGATTGGGAGTCGATTGATTTAGCGGTGGCAGTACGGTCGGGGCCAGGGGTGTCGAACAGTCCGATGGTGTTCGAATAGATGGCGGAGCAGGAACTAAGAAAACCGAGTACGAGGAATAAGGAGAAATGGAGACGCGCGGTGTTATGAGTCATAAGCTTAGGGCGGGAGCATAACACTAGTACTAGTAGTGGGGTAACAGCACTCTCCTGAGCGGCTTTAATGCAGTCTTTTTAAATAGTTATCCGCTACTGGCACGAGCAGTGACCGGTCTATCCCGGACTGAGATAGGGTTAGGCCCAGATCTTGCTTTACTAAAAAGTAAGGTGTCGCTCGCCCCGCGCAATCAGCTACCTAACCGTGGCTGAGTGTTTGCGACAGAGCGCCGGTTATGTAGGTGGGAAGGAGCATAACAGGCGTCGACGGGGATTGGACAGGTTGAGGAGCATAGGTTTGTTATGAATAACTTTGGTCGTAATTACCCGGTACTTTCAGGCATTCGGCGCGCTGATGAAAGAGAGCGCCTTTTCTTCTTTGCCGCTGCCGGACTCGCCGCCTTTCTCTTCTTCACGGTAATTTTTGTGCTCAATATGAAGGAGCCGGCAGTTGCAAAGGAGCAGCTGGCCTCGGCCGAGCAGGATGCTGCTCCGGCTGCGCTTGGAACCGTCACCTTATTGGCGCCTGAGCGTTCCGTCCGCGCTGGCACAAAGCTCTCCGAAATACGTCTGAAAGAGGTCTATTGGCCGCGCAATCAGGTACCGCAGGAAGCGGTGCGCGATATGGCTGAGATTCGCGATCAGTTTGCGGCGGCCGACATTCCGGAAGGCATGCCGTTGCAGCGGCATCATCTGACTCACGAGGCGATCAATGCTACCCTGCCGCTAACGCCTGGCAACCGCGCTGTGGCAATCGAGGTTGACGCTACTGCCGGTATCGAAGGTTGGGCGCTTCCGGGCAGCCGCGTTGACGTAGTGCTGACTTCGGTAGTTGATGGAAATTTGAAGAGTCAAATCCTGGTACAGAACGCCCGCGTGCTATCATACGGCGGTAATAATGAATCGGCCGAATCTCCGACACGCCTCCGCAACGTTGCGCGCGAAGTTAAGAAGACGATCACCATGGATGTCTCGACCGAAGACGCACTCAAGATCGCAACAGCGCGCGAGCTGGGACGGCTGAGCCTGTTGATGAGGACGCCGGATGACCAGAAGGCGGCTGCGGTAATCGAGATGGACAAGAACAAGATCAATCCGCAAGATAAGAACTCGGCAAAGCGCAGCAACTGCACCCGCGGCAGCATGAAGATGGACGGTAAAGAGTTCATGATCGGCTGTGACGGTAGTGTCAACATGCTGGACGAGTTTGAGCCGTAAGATCGACTGACAGATCTCCGACGCCAATGGATTAGGTCGCCCACGCCAGGTTAAGCGGCGCAGGGCGCTTTTTCCGAGATGCCTCTTTTCTGGAGACTCCGTGTCTAAGGCTTGAGCATCGTAGCCCCGTTTGTCTCCCAGTTGGGGCCGGTAAGCAGCTCCCGCCTATCTCCAGCTCCCCAAGGGGCGTTCTAGCTCCATCCCCCCTTACGCCTCCGTAAATATATATTGCTCTATTTCCGCCCCCCCTCTTGCGCACCCCCCTGAACTTTGGCAATAAACAGCCATATGATTGAGGTCAATGCGCTAGGCAAAAAGTATGGCGACTACATCGCCGTGGAGAATGTGACTTTTTCCGCCGCGAAGGGCGACATTATCGGATTTCTGGGACCCAACGGAGCCGGTAAAACCACCACTATCCGCATGCTGGTTACCTATCTTGCTCCGAGCGCTGGGTCGGCCAACATCGCAGGATTCAATGTCGTGACACAGGCCGATCAGGTGCGCCGCCGGATCGGCTATCTCCCTGAGACCCCGCCGCTCTATGGCGAGATGACAATCCGGGAGTATTTGACATTCGTTGCGCGCATCAAGGGTATTCCCGCCGGGCAGATCAAGTCCCGAGTCGAAATGGCGCTTGAGAAATGTTTCATTACCGATGTGGCGGGGCGCTTATGTCAGCATCTTTCCCGGGGCTACCGGCAGCGCGCTGGGTTGGCACAGGCCATTATCCACGACCCCGATGTGATTGTCCTGGACGAACCGACCAGCGGACTTGATCCCAAGCAGATTATTGAGATCCGCAACCTGATTAAGTCGCTTTCGCAGCACCATACTGTGTTACTTAGCACTCATATCCTGCCCGAGGTCAGTATGGTCTGTAATAAGGTGGTGATCGTTAACCGCGGCCGCACCGTTTTCGAGAATTATCTAAAGGATATTCAGGGGCGCTCGCTGGAACAGCTCTTCATGGAGTGCGTAGGCAAGGAGCACCCACTAACTGAGCAGGTTTAAAGACTTTCAAACTATTATTACGTGTAACTGCCGGCTATGAGAAACGTATTGGCGATCTGTAAACGTGAGCTGCTCTCCTTCTTTGTTTCGCCCGTCGCGTATTTTGTAATATGCGGATTCGTCCTCTTGGGCGGCTATTTCTTCTTTAACCTGCTCGGAACCTTCAATTTGCTGCTAGCGCGGTACTCGCAGATGCCGTTTAAGGGGCCGCTGGGCCAGCTGAATCTCAACCAGTTCGTGATTGAAGGGCTGTTTCATACGCTGCTGGTGATCTTGGTCTTCCTAATCCCGCTTTTGACCATGCGCATCGTGGCGGAGGAGCGGCATCGCGGCACATTTGAGCTGTTAGTTACCTCGCCGCTCACCGTATTTGAAATTGTTCTGGGCAAATTTTTGGGGGTCGGAACAGTCGTGTTGATTATGCTGGTCGGTATCCTATTTTTCCCTCTGATGCTCTGGCTGTATGGCAGCCCTGGACCTGAAATGTTGCCGGTCTTTAGCGGATTTCTTGGCTTGCTGCTTTGCAGTCTGGGATTCGCCAGCATCGGTATGGCCGTTTCTTCGTTCACCGAAAATCAAATTGTGGCTGGAGTTAGCAGCATGGTGGTGCTGCTCTTGCTGTATGTGATCCATGCGCCCGCAGAATCTCTAGGCGGAGTAGGAGGGGATGTCCTGACTTACCTTTCGCCGGTGATGCAGGTGCGCGACATGTTCCGCGGCGTAATCACCCTCAAGGCGTTGATCTATTTCTTTAGCTTAATTTTTCTCGGGCTCTTTCTTTCTCAGCGCGCGCTCGACGCTTATCGATGGAGGTAGGATAGGATGAGCAAGTGGGGCAAATTCATTGGGCTTGTTGGACTGGTTGTCTTCCTATTTGGAGTACTGGGCGCTTTATTAATTCGAGATTTCACTGAACCGCTGCTGGTACTGCATCTCGTACTGGGAGTCGTTCTGCTGGTGATTTGGTTCCTCCAAGTTGGGCTGAAGAACCTGGGACAGGCCGGACATGCCTTCAAGGGTCGACGCGCCCGTTTTGGAGCAAATGCGCTGCTTTACACGATCGTCTTCGCGGGCCTGCTTGTTGTCGCCAACTGGCTCGCCAATCGGCACGATCAGCGCTGGGACCTGACCCAGGAAGGTGCTTTTAGTCTGGCGCAGCAATCCCGGGATATAATTCGCAACCTCAAGGCGCCTTTAAAGATCGTGGGCTTGGTGAATGTTAACGCCGGGGATGACGACGCCTTACGCGAACTCTTGAATCTGTATAAGAGCGAAAATCCGACCAAAGTTAGCACAGAAGTCGTCGACCCTAACGCTAAGCCGCATCTGCTCGATAAGTATGACTTTAAGAGCGGAAATTTCGTGTATCTCGCATACGGTGAAGGCGATAAGCCCGCGGTTAGCCGCCTGAATGAGGGCAGCGAAGAGGCCATTACCAATGGAATTATCAAATTGTCCCGCGGTGCAGCCAAGAAGATCTATTACGTCGAAGGGCATGATGAGCCGGGGCGCGAGGATCAGAGCCCTCAGGGGGCCAAGGCCTTGATCGACGCAATTGGTGATCAAAATCTTACAGTGGAGGGAATATTTTTAGCCCAGCAGGGCAATCTTCCCGATGATGCGGCCGCGGTGATCGTCAATTCCCCCAAAAAACCGATGGCACAAGCAGAAAAAGATGCATTGCTAAAATTCGCTGATGCGGGTGGACGCCTCTACCTTTTCGGCGACCCGCGCACTACCTCCGATATTCGTGATCTTGCGGCGCATTTTGGAATCGAAGTGGGGAGCGACGTGGTAATTGACCAGGTCCAGCGGCTCTTCGCCGCGCCTGCTCTCGGAGCGCAGCCGATCGTGCGTGATTACGGTTCTCATCCGATTACCAAGAATCTCAAGCGCACCGACGTAACGGTCTACAATATCGCTTCTACGGTCAAGACAGCAGCCCAAAAGGTCGAGGGTGCTACCTATACCGAGCTTGTAAAGACCGGCAGTTCAGCCTGGGGTGAAACGAATTTGGACCTGCTGTTTAGCGACGACGCGTCGGCAGTCTTCGATCAAGGTGTCGATGCTGCCGGGCCGGTGGCGTTAGGCATGGCATACGAAAAAAAGATCGATAGTACAGAACCGATCAAAGAGGGCGATCCTAAGTTCGATCAGAGCACGCGCGTAGTCGTATTTGGAGATTCGGACTGGATTATTAATGCCAATCTGCAGGTATATTCGAATCGTGATCTCGCGCTGAGCGCACTCAACTGGTTAATCGGCGAGGAAGGTGGAATTTCGATTCAGCCCCGCGCTGTCGGACCATCAGCCGCGCCGATATCGCAGCAGAGCTACATGTTGATACTGGGCTCAAGCTTCCTAGCGCCCGAACTGCTGCTGATCTTCGGTTTGTATGTATGGTGGCGCCGCAGGGCCATCAGCGCTTAACCCCAGGCCCAGCGTTTAACCGCTGGGAGTGCCGGCGAGGAAGGCTTTTTGTCATTCGGTGAGGCTATGAGTCTAAAGAAAACCCTAGTTCTGGCGCTGCTCTTAATCGGGGCGGCCGTTTATATCTTTAAGATCGAGATCCCGCAGGGCGAAGCCAAAAAAACTGAAAAGAACATTTTTCGCGGGGTAACTAAATCTCAGTTTGAGAAAATCGAAGTTAGCGGCAAGCAGGGCAGCTATATTTTGGTAAATACCAAGCCGGTCGCGGAGCCTGTCTCTGCTCAATCCTCCGATCCAGCAGCGGATGCATTGGCCGGATGGGAATTGGGAGACCTCAAAGGCGCCGAGCTAGATCGCGGCAGCTTGAATAGTTTGCTATCTGCCTTGGTGGGGTTTCGAGAAGAGATCTCGATCCCAAAGGACGAACAGGAATCGGACCTGACGATATATGGACTAAAGGATCCGGAATTACTCTTGAAAGCGTGGCATTCTGGACAAGAACTGGCGATCAGTTTTGGCAAGAATAATAGCTATCTTTCCAAACGCTATGCTTCGATCAATGGCCAGGCAGGAATCTTCTTGGTCAGTGATGCTCTTTTTACGGCCGCGAATAAGAGCCGCACTGAGATGCGCAATCATACTCCGGTGGGCTTTGCCGATTCTGAGATTTCCGAACTGCTGCTCAATTTCGACGGCCAGAAGCTGAAATTTTTGGCGCACTCTGATGGTCAATGGAAAATCGCGGAGCCCTTTGCCGCCAGCGCCAGCTCAACCGCGGTCTCCAACCTCCTGATGCAGCTTCGTAATTTAAGAGCGGAGGATTTTATCGATCCCCCCGGAGACAGGGCGGCTGAGTATGGATTGGAAAAGCCGCAATTGGAGATCGATCTGAATTTCAAGGATAGCACCAAGCGCGCTCCGCTCCATCTTGGAATAGGCTCCGCCAGCGCGCCGCAAGGTCAGCAGGCGCAATTTCGCTGGTTCATGAATCTTTCCGGGAAGCCTTCAATTTTTAAACTTTCTGCCGATCCATTGAGCGCGCTGAACCGCGATGCAGGGTTTTACAGAGAGAAGAAGCTATTTCAAGTGATCTCGGATCAGGTGCAAAAGGTGAACTGTTCCGCACCGGCGCTTAGTTTGACCAAGAACGGTGAGCATTGGGAGGTGAACGGTAAGCCCGGCGACGATGTCTTCGTCAAAGAAGCTTTGCAGCGCTTCAGCAATCTTGAAGCCGAGAGCTTTCCTAACCAAGAGCAGGATTTCGGCTTCAATTCTCCGACACTGCGCTGTCAGTTCACCCTGAAGTCGGGCGCCAAGCCGGAGCTGGTGAGAACCTTGGTAGTGGGTAAGCGCTTAGATGATAAGCAAAATATGGGGCGCTATTTTGCTGCGGTCGATGACCTGAGTGAACCTTTTATTATTAGCGAGCAAAGCTTGGCTGGTATTACTCCCCGGGAGGAGGCGCTGCTTAAACCTATCAATACCCCGGCGCCGCTGCTTACTCCGGCCGCTGCGCCGTAGCTCTACCCTTTGCCTGGTAGGTGCTTGGATCTCTTGGTTGCGTCTTTAATCCGCTTAGCTGCACGCCCGGCAAAGGGTAGAGCGATTTTACGACGTTCGATAAACGTGCGAGAATTCCCCGACGCGTATCCGTCCTGTGTCCTTGTCTATGCTTAGAAAATTATTTCTATTTTCCCTGATCGTCGGCTTTCTAGGAATGGCTGCAGCCGCGGTATTCGGTCTTTGGGGCTACTACTATATAACGCGCGATCTACCTAATCTCCAGACCATCGAAGATTACCGCCCGCCTGCCGTGTCTTATGTCTATTCCAACGATGGCACTCCGATCGCCGAGTTCTATCGTGATCGCCGTTATCCGGCCAAGCTCGATGAAATACCCGTGGCTGTGCGGAACTGTTTCTTGGCTGCGGAAGATGCCAATTTTTACCATCACGCCGGCATTGACCCGATGGGGATATTGCGGGCGATGGTGAAAAACTTCATGGCTGGAGGGGTAAAGCAGGGCGGATCGACGATTACGCAGCAGGTCGTCAAGAATCTGTTGTTGTCCGAAGAGCGCAGCCTGACCCGCAAGGCCAAAGAAGCGATCCTCTCTTACCAGTTGGAAAAACGCCTCTCCAAAGATGAGATTTTGGAGATGTATTTGAATCAGATCTTCTTCGGCAATACTGCTTACGGAATCAAGGCCGCCGCACGGATCTATTTTCATAAAGAGCTGCCGCAGCTTAGCTTAGCCGAAGGTGCGATGCTGGCCGGACTGCCCAAAGCACCTTCGCGTTATTCTCCAATCGCCAATATTGCCCGAGCCAAGCGGCGCCAGCGCTATGTTCTTGATCGCATGGTTAAAGCCGGTTTTGTGACGCAACCTGAAGCTGATGAGGCTTTTCTTGAGGAGATTAAAGCCTACGCCGCTTCCAATGAGAATATTTTCTATGCACCGTATTTTGTCTCTGAGGTCCGGCGTCATTTTACGGAACGTTGGCCGGACTTAAATCCCGATTTGGATGGTCTGCAAATTTATACGACCGTTGATCTGAGCGCGGATCGTTATGCCACAGCGGGATTGCGCCGCGGCCTGCGGGAAGTCGACAAGCGCCGCGGCTGGCGTGGCCCGATCGATCATATTAGCGCGGCCGATCCAGCAATGGAGTTCTTGCGGCGCTATTCCTCAAGCTTGCGTGCCGCATTGCTGCCGGATGAGATATATCCAGCCTTGATCACCAAGCTGGATCATACCGACGGCAGCGCCGAGGTTAATTTGGGAACGATCAAAGGCTCGCTTAGTCTGCGAGCTGCTTGGGCCCAGCGCCTGCTGGATGCCAATGATGTGGTGCACTCCGGCCGCGTAGATCAAAAGCTCAAACTGGGAGATGTGATCGAGGTTTCCTTACTCAAGGAACCGCCCGCAGCCAAGGATGGCAAGCCGCAGCCGCGCTCTTCCTTCACCTTTCAGCTCGATCAGACCCCCGGGAAGCCCAATATTGAAGGGGCAGTAGTTCTGCTTGATCCGCACTCTGGTAAGGTGGCGGCCATAGTAGGCGGTTATAGCTTCGGGCTCAGTCCGTTTAACCGTGCGACCCAATCGTTACGTCAGCCGGGCTCCAGTTTTAAGCCGATTTTGTACTTAGCCGCGGTCGATGGCTTCAAGTATACCCCCAGCACGATTGTCAACGATACTCCGCGAACTTTCCGGGTTGGAGATGAATTTTGGACACCCAATAATTTTGATGAAAAGTTTTTAGGACAGATCACCCTGCGCTCGGCGCTGGAAAAATCGCGTAATCTGGTGTCTGCCGATATCGTGTCGCGCATCGGCATTGATCCCGTGATCCAGTATGCGCGTAAACTCGGCATTACAAGCAAACTGGGACGCAACCTTTCATTATCTCTGGGCAGCAGTGAAGTTACCCTGCTGGAGCTCTCCCGGGCTTACGGCGTATTCGCGGCGCGCGGAGTGCTTTTCGATACGGTGATGGTGACAAAGATTATTTCGCGAGATGGCAAGGTGCTTTACGACTATGAAGAAGAAAAGCTGAACCATGCGCATCAGGCCATCAACGAAAATAGCGCCTTTGTCATGGCCAATATGATGAAGGGCGTGATTGAACGCGGTACCGGGACGCGCGTCAAGGAGATCGAACGACCGGTAGCAGGGAAGACCGGTACCTCCAATGATCATATGGACACCTGGTTTGTGGGGTATACGCCGCAATGGGTTTGCGGAGTCTGGGTCGGTTTCGACCAGAAGCGTAATCTCGGCGATCAAGAAACCGGGGGCCGGACAGCGGCTCCGGTTTGGGTGTACGTGATGAAGGATTTCCTGAAGGATCAGGACCGCATTAACTACGCCAAATTGGTCGAGGAGACCAAAGCCGAAGCGGCCAGGCTGGGAATTAACTATGTAGCTCCTGATCCTTTGCAGCCGCTTGATTTCAGTGTACCCGACGGAGTTGATCCGTTTTGGGTTGACAAGACCAGCGGCCGCATTACTGATCCCTCGAATCCCAATGCGATTCATGAGTACTTCGTGCGGGGCACAGAGCCCAAGGCGCCCGAGGGCGAAGCAGAGGTTTCTTCGTATTTAGAAAGCCCCGATCTCTAACGTGCTTCAATTTGGATCGCTAGTCAGGAGTTACGTAAACTGTCACGTTCTTTACCACATCTCCCAAACCCAATTTTTCCAGCACGTCCAGCCCTTCGATCGCCTGACCGAAGACTGTAAAGGCCCCATTCATATGAGAGGAATCCCCTAACAAGATATGAAATTGATTGCCGCTCGAACGGCGCTCAGGGTTAGCAAAATCGGCGCGGCGTGCCATTCCCAGCGCTCCAAACAGGTGTTGATGCTGATTGAATTCCGCCGGTAACGAATAGTCGGCCGAGGCATCGGGATGGGGTGCGGCCGCGCCTGCTTGAATAATATAGTCGGGATGGAAGATGTGGAAGACGACGTTCTTATAAAGGCCTTTGTCAGCCCGATATTTAAAATTGGCCACATGCCAGGGCGCTTCTTGGGGGAACAATTTGAAGCGAATTGTGCCCCGATTGGTCTCAATCACGGCAGTTTTTAGCCGGTTCAATTCGGTTGGGGCTGGTAAAACGAAAGGTGGTTCCTTAAAGGCCGGGACCTGGGCATCAGCGCTGCGCGCAGCCGGGGCAAAGACGAAGTTGGTTAAAAAAACCAGCGCTAGCGCTGCCAATCGATGGTGCAAGAAAGAACCCTGTTCTTAAATCATTCGAAATATTACTATATTTGACGTTCATTTATAGAGAAAAGATGCGTTCACGGTTACTACAGTTTAGCCCCGTTCCCGTCTTGTGGACCATTTTGCTGCTGGCTTTATGCCTCGGCGCTCCTGGGGCAGCTTTGCGCGCGGAACAGCGCGAGTTGAAGGGCGATACCACCGAAAAACTGGACGCGGTGCTGCTGCTGGATACCTCCGGAAGTATGCTGCAGACCGATCCCAATAAGCTCCGCAACGAAGGGGCCAAGCTCTTTATTGAATCACTCAAGCCCGGGGATCGTTTGGCGGTTGTCGAATTTTCTAGCGATGCCAAGGTGGTTCGGCCGCTAGCCGAGATCGGAGCTGACGAGTCGTCGCAAATTGTCGATCAGATCAACAATCTAAAAACTGAGGGCATTTATACTGACATTTCTTCGGGGGTGAAATTAGCGCATCGCGTGCTTTCCGAGAACGCCCGTGATGAAGCCCGCCGCGTAGTGATTTTGCTCTCGGATGGCAAGATGGATCCGAATCCCGCGTTAGGGCTCTCCCAGGCGCTAACCAAAGACTTGCTCGAGAGCGTTCTGCCTGAAATGAAGTCCGAGAATATTAGAATTCATACGCTTTACTTCAGCGAACTGGCGGATAAGGAGCTGCTTTCGGAAGTGGCAAGTATGACCGAGGGATTGAATTTCTTCACCCCGACTTCCGATCAGATCCATGAGTCATATACCAGCCTGTTTCTGGCTGTGAAGAAACCTCAGATTGTACCGCTTACGAGCAAGGGCATGCATCTTGACGAGAGTGTGCAGGAGGCCACTTTCTATATTAATCGTGATGCCGCATCCGATATCACCCTAGTTGCCCCCGATGGCGCTTTGATTACATCGGCTACGCATGATGAAAATATTCGATGGTTCCGCAGCCAAAAGTTTGACGTGGTCACATTGCTGCATCCCCGTTTCGGCGATTGGCAGATCCAAGGGCTGGCGTCGCAGGACAGCTTCGCAACAGTATTGACGAACCTAAAGCTCGTCAGCGACTGGTCGAATACTATTTTTGCCGGTAACCCGACCCTGCTGCAGGCGCGCCTGTATGATGATCAAAAGCCCGTCGTATTGCCGGAAATGACTGGCGCAGCGCAATACGCCTTTCAGATTAGCCCGACTGATCGCATTTCGGAGCCGCTGATTCGGGATTTCATGGCCGACGACGGAGAGCATGGCGATAAGATCGCCCGGGACGGCATCTTTTCAGCCGAAGTAAAGTTGGATGAGCCTGGTGAATACAAACTGACCTTGCTGCTCAAAGCTCCGACCTTCGAGCGTACTCAGCAGATTCCATTTCGTGTGAAACCCCGCATCGTCACGCTTGAGGTCCAAAATGCAACCGACGAGCATGGGGAGGTCGAAGCCGCCGCGGAAGGCGATCAGGAACACGCCGCGCCCAAGAATTTTATTGTGACTTTAAGTCCGGAAGTTACCGGCTACAGCAAGGTCAACGTCAAATTGATGGCGATTGATGCTGAGCGCACGCGCTTCGGGCTGCCGCTTACTAAGCTGGGCGATAAAGGCTATGTGTTCCGGGCCTCTGCCAACGCTTTGCCCAAAGAGGGGGAGTATCGCATCCAAGCCTTTCTGACTGCGGATAGTAAAAAGAAGCAGCTCAAGGAGGAGAGCAATTTGATAGAGTTCCACCACACTCCGAGCGGCGCTCCGGTGCATACTGAGATTGTTACAGTTGAGGAGGTCAAACCGCCTAAAGAGATGCCATGGTGGCCTTTTGCGCTGCTGCTCTTGTTGATTGACGGCGGGATTGGATTCGCGCTGGTGCAAGTCCTGCAAAAATCTCAGGTACAAATGTCTTTTTCGCTCCCGGAATTCGGTTCGCTGGATGGTTTTGAGCGCGAGATCGAAGAGCTGCGAGGCCGGGCCGCACTGGTCGAGATCGACCTGAATGAACTGCTGCAGGCGAAAGAGCGCATCAAGAAGGATGAACCTGCACCGGCCGCGGAAGCGCAGTCACAACCCGCTCCCGCGCCGACAGAGAACGCGGCCCCGCCCGAGGAGCCGCCTGCTGTGCCCGCTGATGAAAGCACAGCCGAGGGAGCAGAGCCGGGGCAGAATGACGCCGAAGGATCGGCTGAGAGTTAGAGATGGGAATTGCGATAATTGTCATAGTAGGACTACTCGGCGGCGTCGGTGTCGCGGGCTGGCTCTATTCGTCCGTGGCTAAGCGCAAAAACGCGATGCGCAGTGCCGTGACTGAACTTGAGGACGAACTAAAGAAGCGCCAGGAGCTGAAGGCCGCTGTCGACGGGCTGCTCGCTGAAATGGTGGATCAGTCGGCCCTGCTCAAGGTGGCAGAAGAGGTACAATCGATTCACGAATCACTCAAAGCTGAACGTGGTCGCATCATGATCACACAAGCTGAGTTGGAGACCGTAGAGTCCAGACTGCGAGAGCTGGAAGAGATTGAGCGCGAGTTCGAGGCGAGCGGTCTGGAAACTAAGCAGGAACTCCAGATCCTTCAGAAGAAGCGCGAGGAATTGGCGCAGAAAAATAACACGCTAAAAGAGCAAATCGATATGAACTCGGCCCAGCTCGATCAGATCTTGGGCGAGATCCAGATGACGGCCCAGCAGCAGGCACAGATCCAGGGCATGAAGACCGAGATCATCAGGACGCAGGAGCGCATTGAGCAGCTACTGATGCAGATCGAGCAGGGCAATGAACAATACGCGATTGCCAAGCGCCGCTACGACGCGCTCGATATTGAGTACGCACAGCTCTATGAGAAGTTTTCGGAGTCCGAACCGGCCAAGAGCGCCGAAGAATAACTGCGCGGGTGTGTTAACCGATCTAGGCTCCGCCGTGACTTTTTGGGCTCCGCTATGATTTTTTGGGCTCCGCCATGACTTTTTGGGCTCCGCCATGACTTTTTGGGCTCCGCCATGACTTTTTTGTGAAAACTAGAGATGAATTCCGGATATTTTTCAGTTGAGGGAGCGGCTTCAATTAGTGCCATTCCCGCCGGCTCCCACATTCATATCATCGGGGTCGCAGGCGTGGCGATGGCGCAGCTGGCGCTGCTGCTTTGCAAGCTGGGCTACCGTGTTAGCGGCAGTGATAGAGAGTTTTATGAACCGATGGGCAGCCTGCTGCGCGCCTCAGCGGTAAAGCTCTATCAAGGTTACGCTAGCAGCAATATTGGCAGCGATGTCAGCCTGGTGGTGATTGGAAATGTTGTCAGCGCCGGGCATCCGGAGGCGCTCGAGGTTGAGCGGCGTGGGCTAAAGTATACTCTTTTTCCAAAGCTGCTCTTTGAACTGATCATCGGAGCGCGGCATTCAATCGTAATCTCGGGAACGCACGGCAAGACCACTACCAGCGCCATGGCCGCATTTGTGCTGCGAAGCTTAGGTCTGGAGCCGTCTTACTTTATCGGCGGAGCCGCGCTCGATTTTAGCTCCAGTTTGGAACGCGGCAACGGCGCCATCAGTGTGGTCGAAGGCGACGAGTACGACAGTGCTTTTTTCGCCAAAGTTCCGAAGTTTAGCTTCTATCATCCTCAGACTCTGGTCGTGACTGCGATTGAATATGATCATGCCGATATTTATCCGGATTTGGCAGCGATCAAGCGCGAGTTTGACCGTTTGGTCCAGGCCCTACCGCCTACCGGTCAGGCGATTTGCTGTATTGACGATCAGGTAGTGAGGGCGATGGCGGCGTCGTGGAGTAAGAGCGCGCGTGGCAAGATCGTTACATATGGTGTGGAGCAAAGCGCCGCCTGGCGGATAGAGAAGCTTGAGACGCACGGACTTGGACAGAGCGCCACGGTAATCTGCCCTGAAGGGCAAATTTTGCGGTTGGAGCTTGGCTTGCCGGGAGTTCACAATATGCGTAACGCCGTGGCGGTGCTAGCCGCAGCGCGATCCGTCAATCTAGATCCCCAAACAGTAACGCCTGTATTCAAGCGCTTTCGGGGAGTAAAACGCCGCCAGCAGTTAGTCTTTGATCGTGATGAGCTGCGGGTAATTGAAGATTTCGCGCATCATCCCACCGCAGTGCGCGAAACCGTCGCCGCCGTGAAGCGTGCTTTTCCGAAGTCGCGGTTATGGGCGGTATTTGAACCCCGCTCCAATACCAGCCGTAAGAAGGTCTTTCAGCAGGAGTATGTAGCGGCCTTTAAAGAAGCCGATCTGACGGTGCTTTGTGACGTTGAAGCCCGTTCCGGAGACAGCTCTGAAGATCTGATTGATGTACCGACCCTGGCGCAGGCGATTTCGGCCAGCTCCAAAGCGGCCTTGTGTCTTCCGAATCCGGCTGCGATCTGTGACTACCTTTCGTCCGAGCTGCGCCCTGGAGATGTGGCTCTGATTATGTCAAATGGTGCCTTCGGCGGGCTGATCTCAGCGCTGGTGGCACGATTGGAAAAAATCAGCTGATTCTGTTAGTTTCTGTATGCTCGGGGCCAGCAGCCACCGCAGGCCGCGTGGCGTATTACAGCCCGGCCGTTGGGAGCTTCGGCCTGCGACAACCAGATCACCTCTAGGCACGTAGCTCAGCTGGTTAGAGCGCTTGCTTCACACGCAAGAGGTCCCCGGTTCGAATCCGGGCGTGCCTACCACTTCGCCGCTGTAGCTCCTACAACATATCCTGCGGATCCACATCAAAGATCAGCTTGAGGGAGGCCGATTTATTTGGCAGGCCCTTCAGTGTTTTTAACAGCACGTTCAACTGCGGGCTGCCCTTAGCTTTAAAAAGCAGGTGCGCTCGCCATTGCGCTTTGATCTTTTCGATCGGGGCGGGCGCCGGTCCCAGAACCTGGATCGCAAACTGCTTGGCCTCGATCAAGCGCGCGGCGTAGCGCCGCAGTTTGGTCAGCGCTTCCAGCGGCTCGTGTTCGCGCACTGAGGCCGCCACTACCCGCAGCAATTTGCAGTAAGGGGGATAGTTCAGGAGCTTGCGGGCGCGCAGCTCGACTTCGGAGAAGCCCGAGAAGTCTGATAGCTTGGTCCGCACCAGGCTGGGGTGTTGAGGGACACGCGTCTGCAGTACCACCTTTCCGGGCGCGGCCGCGCGTCCAGCTCGGCCTGAGGCTTGAGTGAGAATTTGAAAAACACGCTCGGCGGCACGAAAGTCCGGCATATGCAGCCCCACGTCGCAATCGGCGACCCCTACCAATGTTACTCCTGGGAGATCATGGCCCTTGGCGATCATTTGGGTGCCCACTAATATCTGAGTTTCTCCGCTGCGTACGCGATCCAAAATTGCACGGTATTGATCGTGCTGCGTAGCGGAATCACGATCGAGGCGGTCGATCACGGCATCAGGAAACAACTCGCGCAGTTCATCATAGATCTTTTCAGTGCCGGCGCCGCGTTGCACCAGCTTGGCGGGCTTGGTCGCAGCACTTTTACTCCCGGGTTTATTGCAGTTGGGGCAAAATTCCGGAGGTACGATATGCATGTTGCAATAATGGCAAAGCAGCGCATTCGTGCTGTTGTGATAGGTCATAGTCACGCTGCAGTTCGGACACTCGATTACAAACTCACATTCTTCACACTGCAGATAGCTTGCGAAGCCGCGCCGATTATATAGCACGAAGGCTTGCTGTCGGCGTTCTAGGGTTTCAATCAGCCCTTGATAAAGTTCGCTGGAAATATTTTGGGAGGGGCGCTGATACAGCCGCGATCGATTCATATCAACCAGCGTAAAAGCCGGAACACTGCTGCCCTGTGGACGCGACGGTAGAGTCAGATAGCGGAATTTCCCGCTGAGCGCATTTTGCAGCGTTTCCAACGAAGGCGTCGCCGAACCTAGCACGACGCTGCATTTTTCCAGCATGCCCCGCACTAAAGCCAGGTCGCGTGCATTGTAACGCAGCCCATCGTTTTGTTTGAAGGAGGGATCGTGCTCCTCATCAACTATGATTAGCCGTAGATTCGGTACTGGCGCAAAGACCCCCGAGCGGGTGCCGATTGCAATTAGCGCCTGCCCCTCGACGAGCCGGCGCCAGCTCTCCCAACGCACGCGCGGGTTGAGTGAGCTATGTAGCAGCGCGATCTGATCGCCTAGCCGCGCGCGGAAACGGTCTACCAGCTGCGGAGTCAATGCAATTTCTGGCACGATCACCAGCGATCCCTCGCCGCGCTCCAAGCAGCGCGCGATTGCTTCGATATACACCTCGGTCTTGCCGCTGCCGGTAATGCCGTGCAGCAAGCTGGGATGAAATTTTCGTTCGGCTGTCATGCCTGCGAGCGCTTCGAGCGCTGCTTGCTGCGCAGGGTTTAACTGCAGCTCTGTTGGCGCCCATTCCGGCACGGCCGTAGTAAAAGGCTGCTGCAGAGCCATTTCTTCCGTATGCACCGAAATTAATCCGGCCTCTTCCAGCTTTTTGAGAGCGCCCGCGCAGCCTTTGATCTGTTTCGCGAGCAGGCCATAGTCCGCCCGGCCTCCTGCGGACTGCAGCGCGGCAATGATCTTAGGGGCGATTTTGGAACGCGCCGGAAGCGGTTGAGCTTTGAGCAAACACACGGTCTTACTAAAGCGTTTTGGGACCGGGCTCGGAATGGCAGTGTCGATTACATTCGCTAATGGCTCAGCGTAGTAATCCGCAATCCATTCGAAAAATTTAAGCTGCTGCGGCATGAAACAGGAGAACAGTTCGCCCGGCTTGTCGACGGCCTTAAGGGCATAGGGCAGCTTCTTGGTAACGTCATCGGAACGTGCCACCACGAAACCGGTGGCTTGGCGTCGACCCAGTGGTACTACTATGCGTGATCCCACATTAACCTGAGCGGAGAACTGCGGGGGCAGCTCATAGGTAAACGCCTGGCTAAGCGGCGGAATGACAACGTCGATTCGGGAAGTCATAAAACGGAATTTTACAGATATCATGACAGTGATCCATAAGTCACGATCTACCATCGTTTGCTGGTGAATTGAGATCCTGTTTCAGCGCCGAACTCGAATGAGCACGCATGCTCCCTGCAATTCTACGCATGCCCAAACATTTCTTGTCTCTCAACCGAGCGGAATGCATCATAAACTTCTGAGAGAAGTGTCCCGTTTAGAATCGTGCGCCTATTTGGGTTAGGTTAAGTGAGTCTCTTAGATTTCCTGCAAAAGAAAGAATATCTGGTCAGCATCGACATCGGCTCTACGGCCATTAAGCTGATTGAATTCGACATGAGCGGGTCGCGTCCGCGTGTCGTAAATATTGGCGTATCTCCAGTGCGCGGCGACATTTTTGCCGGCAACGTAATCACCCGTGCTGAAAAAGTCGCTGAGCAGATCAGCGGATTGGTAGAAAGTAATGCGATCTCCGATAAGCGCGTTGTAACGGCAGTGCCCGGACCGAGCGTTTTTACCAAGAAGATAAAGATGCCTAAGCAAGACCCCGGGCAGCTCAAGTCCAGTATTGGCTTGGAGGCGGGCAATTTCATTCCGCACAACCTAGATGCCGTGCGGCTCGACTACCACATCATCGGCGAGTCCAGCAAAAATCAACTGGATGTGCTGATCGTCGCAGTGAAAAATGAAATTCTGGATAGCTTTACTGGCAGTCTCTCACTGGCTGGATTAGAGACTGCGGTAGTGGACGTGGACGTTTTTGCGCTGCAAAATATTTTCGAGCTCTCGCACCCTGAATTGACGGAAAAGACAGTAGCGCTGGTCAACATCGGCGCGCGCTATTCATCGATTAATATCTGTCGCGGCGGAGAATCGCTGTTTACCGGCGACATCGCGGTCGGCGGCA
Source organism: Oligoflexia bacterium (assembly GCA_019694515.1). GTDB lineage: Bacteria > Bdellovibrionota_C > UBA2361 > UBA2361 > JBGSMV01 > JAIBBU01. The sequence goes on from JAIBBU010000018.1 coordinate 45,919, forward strand.
AAATGTTTACCGATGCGATCGCCGAGGGGCTTGGCGTCACCACAGAGGAGGCGGAGCAGTTAAAGCTTGGCAAGGCGCCGGCGGCCGCCGACGGCGCGGCACACACGGCCTTAATGGATTCAGTCCATGATATTGTGGAGCGTCAACTTGAATATATTTCATCGGAATTTAATCGCCAGCTGAGCTTCTTTTGGAGCGCGTCGGGCTCCGATGAATCGATCGATCAGATTCTGTTGACCGGAGGAGGCGCTCTGATTCCGGGTCTTTGCGCTGAATTGAAGGAAAAGACGGGGGTAGCGTGTGAGCTATTAAATCCGCTGGCAGTAATCGAGGCCGGCGAAGGTGTTGACGCTGATTATTTGAAGGAAGTAGCACCGCTGATGTCAATTGCGTTGGGCATGGCGATTCGGCAGCCCGGCGATAGAATTATTCCGGATGTTTTTTAGTCATGATTAAGATCAACTTACTCGGAGACGAGACCGTCATTGACCAAAGCGGCAAGCTTTTTTTGCTGGGCTATGGGGCTTCCCTGATTGTTTTGATCCTCGTTTTCTTGGTGGCGCAGACCTCAGTTGCCGGCAGGGTTAGTGAGTTAAGAGAGAAAGAGGAAACGTTAAACGCCAAGCTGGTCCAGCTCAAAAAGACCACTCAAGAAGTACGTGAATTAGAGAAGAAGAAGCAGGAACTCGATCTGATCACAGCCACGATCGCCAAACTGAAACTGAGTCAGGCCGGACCGGTCAGGGTATTAGATGATCTTAATTTGGCCGTGCCTAGCAGGTTATGGCTCAGCGAAATCTCTGAAAAATCAGGGATTATGCAGATTAAGGGCCTGGCGATTACTGATCAGGAGATCGTGGGCTTCATGAAGAACTTAGAAGCCTCCAACTATTTTACTCAGATTGATCTCAAAGAAAGCGTCTCGGTCTCTTTAGTTAAAGTTTCCGCCTATAATCATTTTACCTCCAAATTTACCCGCTACACCGTGCGCGCCGAAGAGCGCATGGCACAGATGCGGAGAATTCAGGAGGACGCCAAACGAGCCGGCTTGAAATTCGGCACGACCGAGGGGCCGCCGATTACCAGCGCCTCCTCCGGTGACACAGTTAAAGTGATGAGCACACAGAAGATTGGAGGGTTTCGCGGACTGGTGGAGTCGGGGGTCTTTCGCAAAGGATCGAACAGGGTGGAGCGAATTTCAGCCTGGAGCTCGGTAGAGCCGGTCGCGGCCAAGGCCTTTATCGTTACAGCGCGGGTACTCTACACCGGCAAGTTAAAGGCGCTGCTCGACGCGCAAGCCAAGCCTAAGAACGAGGCTGGTGACGATAAGACCAAAGATAAAAATGTCAGCCTAGATCTGCTACTGCGTCGACTGGGTTATGCCCTTGTGGACGTGAAGGAGGTCGCATGAACGCCTTTGTGGAAAGCATTTTGAATCGGCCCAAGGGGCAAAAGATCGCGATTTGGATCGGAAGTTTTGCGGTCTTGATTCTTGTGTTCTGGAGCGCGTTCTATTCTGGGAAGGCAAAAGAAGCGGCGCGGCTTGAAGAAGTTGTCTCGGGACTGGATGGCCAGATCGCAAATGAACAGCGGCTGGCTAATAATTTGGGGGCGTTTCGTAAGGAGATTAAGGCGCTGGAAGCGCGACTCGGTGTCGCGGTACGGCAGCTTCCCGATCGGCGACAGATCCCCGATCTGCTCTCTTCGATAGAAACTTTAGCGCGCGATTCAGGACTAGAGGTCAAGCGCTTTGCGCCGCGTCCGGATGTAATCATGGACTACTATGCGAGTGTGCCCGTGGACGTGGAGCTTAAGGGCACATATCACCAAATTGCGACGTTATTTGATGAAATTGCAGGGCTTTCACGCATTGTGAATGTGAATGACGTGACGATGCGGGAGCCCGAGGGAGTCGAGGAAGAAGCTCACGTAAAGGTCGAGGTGAGCTGCGTCGTCACGACGTTCCGCTACCTGGACGAAAGCGAGCGTATTAAAGAGGTGACAGAAAAAGCCGACGCGAAGAAACGAAAAGGCAGCACCAAAAAGAAGACCACCTCTTCGTAATTTCAGCCTTGAGGAGGTACAGCCCATGCTGCAGACCCTCCTGCTCCAAACGCCGTTTACAAACTTTTCGAATTTAGCAGCAATTCATAACTGCGTTAGGAGTGCGACCCTTTACCAAATATAATATTGACAGGCAGTTGTAATGCTGAGAGATAATTCAAGAAAATTTTCGGGTAGTTTCTGCTTCTAACATTCTGTCGGTCGGCCATTTTTTCTTTGCGGGAAGAATTACCTCACGAATGACATAGGAACACTAAATAAGTAGACGGGTTTTGCTGACTACTGGTTGTGTTTGTTGTTAGGTTTTTGGTTCAAGTTTTAAGTTTTTAAGTTCGTTTAAGGAGAAACCTCATGGACGTTACCGCGCGCCTTAGGCGGATAGCCGGTTGGATCGTTGCCTTCTTGGTTCTGGCTGTCCTCGCAGCCTGCTCTGCTCGCACTATTTCTTCTTCCACGGCATCGACGGAGGACACTGCGACAGCGGCTGTTACGGAGCAGCAGATCGCTGACAGCTCCAACACCAATAATTGGACCGCGCCGGATACGGCTCCTTCCACCAGCTATGAAAGGCTGGCTTCGGCAAATGGAGGCAATCTCGGCCTTGGCATCGTCAACGGCGATGGCTTCGCGCGCTTGGTGATTGAGGGCCGCGAACTAACCAATAACTATACGCTGACCAGATTAGAAAATCCGGCACGCGTCGTAGTCGATCTGCCAGCCGCGGCTTCGACCTCGAGCTTTACCGCTCCAACCAGCAACTCCAATATCGTCTCTCAGGTGCGCGTGGGTGCACATCCTGACAAGACGCGCCTAGTGCTGGATCTCAGAGATCCTTCAGTTGAGCAGCAGGCTGCGATGCAGCAGGACCGTTTGGTAATCACGATGGCGCAGCCCAGCGCGCTGCAGACAGCGTTGGCTGCTCCGATAGAAGATAATTCGAAGATTGCATTGAACGACGATGCGCATGCCGCTTTTCCAGCTGACACCGAAACCGCCACAACCGGTTCAGGGGTCACTGCGGCTCAGCCTGAAATCGCTGCCGCCAAGAATAATTCTAAATTGACCGGCCTAAGCATCGAGGAGCTAGCTGGTTCTGGGCCGTCCTTGGTGGCCGAAACCACTGGTACTACCGGCTATAACCTGAGCAAAACAGCCCCCTCAGAGTTTGTGCTAACTTTGCCCAACACCGGGCTGGAGGCTTCTGCCGCAAATACCATTCTAGCTCCCCGTAGCACCTCGGGTGCTCCGCAGATTAGATCGGTCCGTCCAGTCGTCGAAGGCGACAATGTAATGGTCCGCATTTTCACCACGCCGGGGATCTCACTGGATGCTACCAGCAACGGTAATCGGATCGTTGTGACTCCGCGTAATGCGCCGGGCACAAGCGATATTCGTGCGCAAATGGCGGAAGAGAAAAAGGCGGATGCTGACAAGCCTGCCGATGCTGCAGCCGGCGAGCAAGTAAAGGTTTCCGATGTTCAACCCGCCGCTCCGAGCGATGATGAGTTGAGCTCGCTGTTGGCTGAGACTCCAAAATACAATGGACGTTTGATCTCCCTGGACCTTCAGGACACTGATATTGATAACGCCCTAAGAATCATTGCCGAGGTGTCAAACCTCAACATCATCGCCAGCGATGACGTTACCGGGAAGGTGACGTTGCGGCTGATTGATGTGCCTTGGGACCAGGCGCTGGATGTAATCCTAAAGACCAACGGTTTGGATAAGGTGCAAGAAGGCAATGTGATTCGCATTGCTCCCGTGGAGAAGCTGCGCTTGGAGCGCGAAGCTTTGAAGCAGGCCAAGGAAGCCGAAACACAGCTGGCTCCGTTGACGGTCAAATATGTGCGGGTGAGCTACGCCAAAGCCTCCGACCTGAAGCCGTTGGTTGAGTCTGTTATTACCGAGCGTGGCACAGTGGCCTACGACGAACGTACCAATCAGCTGATCATTAAGGATATCGAAGAGGGTATCAAAAATGTTGCCCAGCTAGTCGCCAAGATCGATTTGAGAACTCCGCAAGTGCTTTTGGAAACTCAGATCGTGGAGGCTCAAAGAAGCTTAGCCCGCGCCTTAGGTACGGAACTCGGTTTCGAGTATATCCGTTCGCCTGAGACTGGAAACGCAACCGGCTACAATTTCCCGAACTCGGTGAATGTCGGCGGAAGCGTCTCTCCTGGCAGCAACGTGGCTTCGAGCTTCCCTGTGGCGATCGGCGCCTCGGGCGGTTCAGCCGTGAATTTCCTATTCGACAGTGCTGACGGGACGAAGGCGCTCGATGCACGTATCTCGGCGCTTGAGAATGAGGGCCGGATTCGCGTAATTAGCCGGCCTTCCGTCGCAACTACTAACAACAAGTCTGCCACGATTAAGAGCGTGGAGAAGATTCGCGTTAAGACCCCGGATGGCGGACTGTCGGTTGCTACCGGCCAGGGCGCTTCGGCGGCTGGAACCAGCACGGTTGCTACTGAGGTGATTGAAATTGGTATTACCCTGGAGGTAACACCGCAAGCTTCGCCAGACTACTACGTGTTGCTGGATATCGACGCCAAGTCGAGCACCTTCGGCTCACACGAGGTTGACGGCATTCCGTCCGAGGTTGAACGCAGCGCCAACTCAACGGTTTTGGTTGCTAGCGGACAGACCTTTGCGATGGGTGGAATTTACAAGATCTCGGACAACGACAATATTTCAGGAGTTCCGTTCCTGAAGGATATTCCGTTCCTTGGTCATCTCTTCCGCCGTGCGTCGGTCGACAACTCGGATGAAGAGCTAATATTCTTCATCACTCCGCGCATCATTGAAGGCAGCTTCGATGACGCCGCTATGAAGTCAGCATCATAAGTATCAATGAGGAGCAACGATTATGCGTAACGTCCTTAAACCAATGAAATCGATTAAAGGGATTGCGCTCTGCGCCGTGCTCGCCACTGGTATGCTCGGGTGTGGAAGCGCTACCAGCAATGATCAAGGGACATCTTTTACGCTCCTTGGTTTTTTTGCCGAGCTTCCGGATAACGCCTTCGACTGTACCGACCTGCCGGATCCGGTTCTGGGCACCGACGTACCGCTGGCTTCTTTCAGTGATGAGGGAACTACGGACGGGACGGTGGCTAGCGGTGCGGTGCGGGCTATCCTCGGGGTGCAGAACAACCTCTCCGGACAGTTCATCAGGACCCAGTACGCTGATATCGAGTATGTAATCGCGGGCGCAGATGTTACGCCGCCCTCGACGCGTGTGGCGGTAGGATTGGTGGTGCGTCCATCGGTCCCGGCCACGACGAACACAGGCACAACCGGCGGCGCTACAACTAAATCCAGCCTGCCTGGTTCTTTCACGGCTGACACCACCTGTTCAGGAGCCTTTGCCTCTTTCGACATTGTGCCTCCCGATATCAGAGCGTGGGTTAATTTGAATCAAGGATCGTTGCCAGAGGCGCCTTTCGTGATGAACGCGGTTGTGCGGGTGAGTGGGCAGACCTCGGCTGGAGACAGTATGTCCTCCAACGAGGCGGTTTACTCGATCCAGTTTACACCGGCGATCGACATTCAATCTCCCGAAGATACCACCGGGGGAACTTCGAATGTTGACAACGACACGGGCGGCACAGGCGGGGCGACCACGGACGGCTCCACGTCGGGCAATATTATTCCTTAGGTTGTGCGGGATTAAATAGCTTTATAACCAGGGGTACGGCAATGTTAGGGATACGAAGCGAAGCAGGTTTTGGAAAGATTCTACGGGGCGCCGCGGTTGCGCTGTTGGCCCTGGGTGTTGTGGGCTGCTCCGGCAGCACCAACGATGAGTCGACGGCTGATGTCGTTAGCGATGGCAGTTTTGTCGACTCAGATGGCAATGTCGGAAGCTTAACGTTGAACGTTAAGAACGACACTCCATCAGTCGGATCCACTTCGGCATTTAGTGTCGTTGTGCACAATCAAAACGGGCAGCCCGTTCCGGGAATGCGCGTGACATGCGACACCGAGCGCGGTCTCGCTATTTTGGAACCGACCACCGGCTCCGAGATTACCGATTCGTTCGGCGGGATCAGCGGCGTGATCGGCTGTGCAGCTCCAGGCAGCTTGCAGATCGGTTGTCGCCTCTCGATCGGCGCCAGCAAACGTAAATTTGCTACTGTTAAGTGTCAGGGCCCGGTGCCGGCCGGCTTTAGCGGCTTCGGGGAGAACGTTGCTGGAGGTACGCTTGGTGGGGGTGTCAATACGGATGACGACAGCTCCAATGACACCGATGGCTTGAGGATCACCTCGATCGACTTCATTGATAACGGTGACCTTAGCTCGACGGCCACCTCGACCTCGATTGATACCGTGCAGGGCTGTTGTGAGTATGATGATTCAGACGCTTGCATTTCGGCCGAGCCCTTCTTCGATACTTATGTGAAGGTCAAAGTTGTTAACAACACTAACCAGAATGCGCGCTTCACCTCGCTACGCTACCGGGTTCCGAACGGAACCGGTGATTCCACCGCGACTTTGACCTCAAGCGCGATTAGCTTGATTGGCGATGCCACTGTGGAAGCTGAAGGCGGTGAGACCTCGGTACTGGGACTCTTTGCTGATGCGGTCACGGGCGGTAACAAACGTTTCGCGGGCAGCTCGAGCAATATCGGGTCGAACTTCGGTTTCCGCAATGTTCGCGTTACGCTTTCCGGAACGGACGGAGCAGGTAACCCGATCACTGTTTCGGCATCGATCGCTGCGAGCCTTGATAACTTTAACCAGTGCGGTTAGTGGGCTAGAGTTAATACTATCGCGTCGCGATAAAATGATCTAAGAAGGCCCGAGCGATCGGGCCTTTTATTTTTGGATGACGGGCGTTGTGGAGGAATCAATCGGGGCGGTTCTTGAGCGAGACCCAGGCAATCCGCTCTTCGCTAGGCAGGCAGAGGAGTTGCGAAAGGCGGGCGCCCTAAATGAGGCACTGCTGTCTTGCCTTAAAGGTCTTTCCCATAACCCAGCTTGCCATGAAGGGCGGCTGGTCCTAGCGCGGGTGCTTTTTCAGCTCGACTTTATTCCATTCGCGGTGCGGGAGGTGCAAGAGCTCCGTAAAGCTTTTCCGCAGAGCCGCTCTGTTGAGAAATTGCTGATGGCAATCGCTCCTGACATCGCGGTCCAGCCGGGAGCCGAAAAGGAAGCGGAACAGGCTCCTGCGGGTGAATCAGACGGGACATTGGCCGAGGCCGATTTCGATATTGAGGATCTCGAACTGATCGAAAAGGAAAAGAAGGGACTGCCTGAGTGACAGCAGGGGTGCTCCGAAGAATGGGACGATCAACTAGAATCGTACTGATATCAAAGAGTTAGTCATTTAACAGATCTTTACATCGGGCAGTTACTGGAGTTGCGGCCTGGTGTGTGTCAAAATCGGTGGGCTTTTCTATGGATATTACCGAATTAGAACAAATACTTAAGCTTCTGCGGCAGAACGAGGTGACCAAGTTCGAGTTGCAGCGAGAGGGCACAACCCTTCGAATTAGCCGTGCTGGTAATGAGACTGCGCAGTCTGTCTCGCCTGCCGCGATTCGTATCGAGCCGGCCATCGTCGGAGCTGCTAACGGTCAGGTTGGCATGCAGCAACAGGCAGCTGCGGCCGCCGAAGATTCCGGCTTCGTTAAGGTGGAGTCGCCGATCGTGGGCACCTTTTATCGCAAACCCTCACCCGATGCCGAGCCATTCGTCAAGGAAGGTGATCGCGTTTCCAAAGGCGATACGCTGTGCATAGTCGAAGCCATGAAATTGATGAATGAGATCGACGCGCCGTGTGATGGCGTGATCCAGCGCGTCATGCTGAGCGATGGTCATGTCGTAGAATTTGGCGAAGTCCTGTTCCTAATAAACCCCTCTTGAGGATGTTGTTGTGCCGGGAAGTTCCTTATTCAGTAAGGTCCTGATCGCTAACCGCGGTGAAATCGCTGTTCGCATTATTAGAGCCTGCCATGAGCTCGGAATTCGCACCGTCGCCGTCCATTCGAAAGCTGACGTCGACGCTTTGCATGTCAAGCTGGCCAGTGAGAGTGTTTGCATCGGACCGGCTTTGGCTAAAGACAGCTATCTCGCCATTCCTTCAATCATGTCGGCTGCCATTGCTACCGGTTGTGACGCGATTCACCCGGGCTACGGTTTCCTAAGTGAGAATCCCGCATTTGCTGAAGTATGCGCCACCTGTGGAATTACCTTCATCGGCCCGGCAGTTAAGAATATGAGGGTCATGGGCGACAAGGCGCGCGCCCGCCGTGCGGCCGACAAAGCCGGTGTTCCGACGATTCCCGGCGACAGCAAGGGCTTTCTAGACGCGGCGGAAGCGATCTTGGTGGCTGAACGCGCTGGGTTCCCGGTGCTGCTTAAGGCTTGTGCTGGCGGCGGGGGACGCGGCATGAAGATTGTCAAAGAGGCTCAGGAGTTCGCGGCGCTTTTCAGTACTGCACAGCGGGAAGTTGAAGCGGCCTTTGGCGATGGTCATCTGCTGGTGGAAAAGTATCTTCCCAAAGTACGGCACATCGAGGTTCAAATCGCGGGCGACAAGTCCGGTAATGTGATCCACCTCGGAATTCGTGACTGCTCGGTGCAGCGGCGTTATCAAAAGATCATCGAAGAATCTCCATCGATTGGACTTCCTCCCCATTTGCAGGAGCAAATCCAGAACGCCGCGGTAGAACTAGGCCGCGCCGCGAATTACACCAATGTAGGGACGGTTGAATTTTTAGCGGACCTAGAAAAGGGCGCATTTTATTTCATTGAAATGAATACGCGCTTACAGGTTGAGCACCCGGTCACTGAAATGTTGACCGATACCGATATCGTCAAGGAGATGATACGGCTTGCTGCCGGCCACGATCTCTCTTTCAGCCAGGATCAGGTAAAGATGAAGGGGCATGTAATGGAAGCGCGCATCAACGCGGAAGATCCAAAAACATTGATTCCTTCACCAGGCTACATCCAGGTTTATCATCCGCCGGGCGGAAATGGGGTGCGGGTCGATTCTGCCATTTATAGCGGATATACCGTGCAGCCCTATTATGATTCGTTGATCGCCAAGCTGATCGTGCGCGCCGAAGACCGCTCGGCCTGCATTCGCAAGATGTTAGTAGCGCTTGATGAGTTTATGGTCACTGGAATTAGAACCAATATCGAGCTCCACCGTCGTATCCTGCAGCACCCTGATTTTGTCAGTGGAAACTTCCACACTAAATTCCTTGATCACGTCAATTTATTCGCGGAGGAGAACACTGCCAATGAAACTAGCCGAGCGCTGCACTAAATCGCTAATTGCACTTCTGTTTATTGGGATTTTTCCGGCAGCAGTTTTTTCGCAGTCGAAGATTTCCGTTCCTAATCCGGTCTATGATTTTGGTACGATCAGTCAGGGCACCAAAGTACACCATGAATTCGTGGTCAAGAACCTGGGGAATTCTGACCTGGACATCCAACGACTGGTGACCTCCTGTGGGTGTACGGCTTCGAGCGCATCGAATGATAAGATCGCGCCCAACGCCGAAGGCAAGATCAGTGTGGATTTCGACTCTAGCGGCTTTTCCGGCGAAAAGGTCAAAACCGTGACGGTTTATAACAACGATCAAGACAATCCCTCGCTAATTTTGACGTTGCAGGGAACGGTAGAGCCCGATGTGATGGTGGAGCCGAAGAATATTGTTTTCGGCGATCTGCCGAAGGGTATGGAGACAGCACGCGAGGTTACGGTTACAGCGCGTAGCGGTTCATCTGTAAAAATTGGCGAGGTTAAGAGCTTCTCAAAGAACCTGGTGGTAAAGGAGCTTTCGCGCCAAGCCGGCGCAGTGCGTTTCAGTGTCGCGATTAGCCCGACGGCGCCAATGGGCGAACTACGCGATCGGGTCGTAGTCTTTACCCAGGGCAGCGCTAGCTCGAGCGTTAATCTGCCTGTTTTTGCCTCGCTTAAAGGCGATTTACGGCTGAGCCCCCCGACCCTTTCTTTTGGCATCATTGAAGGCCAGGAGAAGCTGCGAAAGACCGTCAAGCTGGAAAATTTCGGTACTGAGAACGTTCAGATTACCAAGCTCGATTCGGACAACGGTGCCGTGCATGCAACTTTTAAACCGATCAAGGACGGGCGTATCTTTGTGATCGACATCGAAATCGACCCAAAGCAGGTTAAGAACGACCTACGGGCAACTTTAAACATCGAAACCAGCAAGAGTGCCGAGCAGCAACTAACGCTGAATATCTACGGGGTCCTTGCCCCGGCCGTAAATTAAGTACAACGCAATTTAAAACCATTGTGATCCTATGGTTTTCCGGTTTTTGCCCGGCTCCAGCCGTACTATGCTAGACCGATGAGCACGCTGCGGCGAATCGTTTTCCCTCTGTTCTTACTCGCCCACGGCGTTGGCCTAAGCTCGGCCGCGGCGGATGATACCGTCCTTTGCGGACTGCATTTTGCCGTTGATGAAGTTCAGACCATCGATGCCCAAAGTGTAAAAGTCACGATAGGGGGCCAGGGCCGTATTATTGCCAAAGATCAGATCGAGCAATATATCGCCGAAGCATTTTTTCTTGATAACGCAAGAGCGGCGGCCTTCTCTGCGGATGCTTTAGGGTCTTTTATCGACAGCTGTCTACTCAGTGCAAAGCCCCGGGCCGCGGCTGCGGCTTTGATTGCTTATAGCGTCGTGGCGCCTAATGCAGCCGCAAGCAAGGTTGCAAGACTCATAGCTCAGACCGACCAAGCTAAAACCGACACCGAGGCGTTGAGCGTCTTTCTGAAATCCGTAATTCTGTTTTCTTCCAAACAGCGGCTGCCCTCAACCGTGGTTGCGCCGGCGATTTTGAAGATTGGCAGTACTGAACCTGCTTGGATCAAGCAAAATGCCCCCGCCAGCGTATTTGCCCATTCAGACGAAATCGGGCAGATGGCGCTGGAACATTTCAAGCAGCTGGTCCTGACTCAGCAGTCGAAGGAGATCCGTGTTTTTGTCGAAAACACGGTGCTTCTGCTCGGATCTACGGACAGTACCTCAAAAATCTTACAGAACGCGCTCAATCGTTTCGAAACATTGTCTGACGCGCTGCGGGTGGGACAACTGGCGCAGCTGTCAGCGGCGCTGCAATCTTTTAGCGTCGATCCAACGCAGGCTGGGCTTCTTGGTCCGGCGGTTCCCGCCGCGCTGCATGCTGCAGCCCTGAAGTTTATTGAGGAGGGTAATCCCGAGTATGCAGTGCGGGTCCTGGCTTTTTTGGCGGAGCAGGAACGCACACCTCAGACAGATGCGCTAGTTTTACGCGCCCTATCTGATCTCGACGGGCAGCCGCTACATCTAGCGTTTGATCATCAGGTGGCAGATTTCCTGGGGGCGGTTTCAAAAGAAGATTCGCGGGTGCTGATGCTGTACGGCAACGCCCTGCTCAAATTCGCCTATCAGTTGCTGAATCAGGGCGATATAGAAAGAGCGGGCCGACTAATAGGTATTTTAAATGGTCTCGGGGCCGGGCCAGCCAACGGAGAGATTGAAACGGCAGTTGCTGTTGCATACGCTAGTCAGGGCAATTTGGGCCGGGCAGGGTGGATGTTGGCGCAGATTAAAGGCGGGCCATCGGTTGCTGCCAGGACGCGCGTGTGGGCGGCAGACATGCAGTACCATGGCCGCTTCAAGCCCTTTCTTTTGTTAGTCGGTTCGTTAGTCGGTGCGCTATTAGCGTTACGCGTAACCGCGATCGTGAAGGCCAAAAAGGCAACTCGGGTGGCGCAAATGTATCAATCGCCGGAAGGCAAAGCAGCATTTGCTGCGCTTAAGAAAACCTTTAGCCCCAAGCATAATGAATACTCAGAATGCCTGAAAGTTCTGGGCCTGCCCGCGGGAGCCACCGTGCGTGATATCAAATTGGCGTATCGTACGCTGGTCAAGGAGGTGCATCCTGATATCAATAAAGATAACGATCCCGAAAAAGCCGCGCGTTTCATCTCCCTTACCGAAAAATACGAGCGCGCCCTTGATCTAAGAAGCGAGCTCGGACTCGGCGAATAGGGGCTTGGGGCCTGCGCCGACCTGCAGGACGCTTCGACAATGGGCGCGCCGCGGGAATTCTTCTACTTTGAACTCCAGGGCCTTCAATCCGGCGTAATGCGGAAGGGGTAAGGGTAACCGGGGGCAGTAGCTGCGGCGATTGCCTTGGCTGCCTGGCAGCAGCTACGGGATTTCGCTGCAGATGCGCGGCCGCGGCCTTACCGCGGATTACAGAAAGAAGCGGATCGTCGCCCGATAGATTCGATTGGGCCCAACGTAGAGCCCACAGCGGACGGCCGCTCGTGATCTCGTGGATGATATGTTTGAGGACGGTATGGTTCAGCATGCTGAGAGAGGCTGCAATTTGCGCTCCCCATCGGCACGGGCCCAACACATTGAAACTACTAATATATTTGCGAGCTTCTTTTGACTCTGGCGCTCAGCCGCCGCAGCACTGCTGCAAAATTGCATCATTCCCAGTTGGAGCCAGCGGTTCAGGTTGGAAAAGTAACAGCGCTTAAACTATCATCACTGTTTGGTGGTCAGGCATGCGCGAGAGTGACCGTAAATCCGGTCAGGCCCGGAAGGGAGCAGCCGCAGCGGATTTCTTCTGTGATGCATGTCTGATCGCCTTTTCTTAGAGCAAAGAATAACGGTCTAATCCAAATAGCATTGCGATGTCTTATCAGGTGCTCGCGCGAAAGTACCGGCCTCAAGATTTTAGCTCCGTCAGCGGACAGGAGCATGTCACGCGCACCCTCTCGAATGCCATCAAACGGGACAAGATATCGCACGCCTATTTATTGTGCGGGCCGCGCGGAGTAGGCAAAACTTCGATCGCGCGAATTTTTTCAAAGGCGCTAAATTGCCAAAAAGGTCCTACCCCCAAACCGTGCTTGAAGTGTACGAATTGTTTGGAGATTGCCCAGGGGATTAGTTTAGCAGTGCGCGAAATTGACGGGGCTTCTCATAATAGCGTGGATAATGTCAGAGAACTAATCGACTCGTTCCGTTCGCTGCCCGCACCGGGCTCCAAGTATAAGATCTATATCATTGACGAAGTGCATATGCTGAGCACGGCGGCTTTCAATGCGCTCCTGAAAAGTTTGGAGGAGCCGCCTCCGCATACAGTTTTTATTTTGGCTACCACGGAACCGCACAAGATTCCTGAGACCGTGATTTCACGCTGCCAGCGCCATGATCTTAGAGCGCTTAGCGCCCAAGATATCCAAGATCGGCTGCGGCAGGTGAGTACCGAGGAAAAAATTAAGATAGCCCCCGAAGCTCTGCGTATGATTGCGCGCTATGCTGAAGGGTCGATGCGTGATGCGCATTCAATTCTGGACCGGGTCCAGGCTTTTTGCGAGGACGCCATTACGGCTGCTGATGTAGGCCGGCTCTTGGGATCGGTTGAACGCCGGGTGCTTTTTGATCTGTCTTCGGCTGTGTTTCAGCATGACACATCCAAGGTGCTAAGCCTCTTGGAGGAGGCTTCCGCGACGGGCCTGGACATTGGACTTTTTCTGAAAGAATTCGCGACTCATTATCGTGAGCTTTTGGTGGCGAGATTCGGAGGCGCAGGAGCGCTGGAACGGATGGGGTTGGGCAGTGATGATATTGTAGAACTTCAGCGCCAAGCCGCGAGCGTCAGCGCCACCGATTTACAGGATTTGGCGCAGCTTGCTCGAGAAGGGGCGGATGCTGCGCTGCGCAGCGCCTATCCTAAGTATGTCTTGGAGGCACTTCTAGTGCGCATGGCGTTGCGTGAAAACGTGAAGGATCTTCAAGAATTGATCGGTATGCTTTCCGCAGCACCACAGACGTTAGTGGCTCCCCAGCCCGCTGCTCCCAGCGCGACGGCGGCTGTGCGCCTAAAAAAAAATCCTAAAGTAGAGGAGCTCGAACCGCCAGCGGCCGTGCTCAACCTCGATTGGGCCGCGTTCATTAAGCATGTGGCCGGAGCAGGTCAGCCCTTAATGGCCGAACAGCTCAAGTATCTCTCGGTGCAAGAATTCGGCAAGGGCGTGCTGAAGGCTACGGGGCCGGAATTTTCGGTGCGTTACCTTGAATCCCAGGATAACACCAAGAAGATCAAGGAGGCGCTGAGCGCCTTTTCCCAGGTCTCTAGCTGGAGCATCAACTTGCGTCTGGCCGAAGGCGGTAGCGGTTCGATTGTACCGGGCAGTCTGGCGCACCGCGAGCGGCAGTCGCAGGATACTAAGAAACTGGAATCCCACGATGCGGTAGAGAACGATCCGAATTTCAAGAGTTTGCAGAGAGCTTTTCCCGGAAGTAAAATAGA
>JAIBBU010000019.1 GCA_019694515.1 Oligoflexia bacterium
ACGAGTATCGCCTCAATATGGGCAATCCGCAGGACTATGAAGCGCTGATCGAGCAGATGCAGGCTTTCTTAAATCTGAAGGGCGGCAAAGTGGCTGAGGTTGAAAACGCTGATCGGGGGCGGAAGAACAGCTAGCGCGATTCTGCCCTGATCCGGGGATTTGCTTTTTGGGAGCTCCGTTCGCAACGTCTTAGAGTTGTCCGGAAAAGGGTGGAGTACAGCTCTCCACGCTCTGCGGCAGGCGCGCGGCATTGCGCTGATTAGCTGCAGCCACTTTCTCCGCCGATCGCAGCACCCGCGCGGCGCTGCCGGAACGGCTTGGGATTGACAGCGCCACGCGCTCAGCTAGTGAGTGCACCCGGCCCAAAATCTGTTCACCGATGCCCAGATATGCCTCAACTCCTGAAGAAAAATTCAAGCTGACACAGGCGAGCTCAGCAGTGTGCGGACAGCTGTTCACCATTGCTGGCATAGTCGAAAGCTGGCTCACGGCCTCAGTGTAAAGAGCGGATGATTCCGTCAACGCCGTAGCAGCCAGGGCGCGCGCCTCAAAATCCGCAATTGGCGCCCTGGCTTCGATAACGCGTGCCAGACTAACAACTCGTCGATTTAGAGTTCTCAATCCTGATGCCATCCGGTTTCGGATCGCGCCCGTTTTGATCCGTGTGCAGCGATGATCGCGGGTGGGGGTCGCCGCCGGGGTGGGTGTTTTGGTGCGGCTGCGCGCCGTGCAGGTGGGGGTGGCAGTGCGTGTCGCCTTCACGGTCGGGGTACGAGTCGGAGTCTTCGTAGGAGTTACGGTCACGGTCGGAGCGCAGGTCGAAGTGACGGTTGGGGTAAAAGTTGGCGTCGGAGGAGGAGCAGTGACCGTACGCGTGGGTGTGCGCGTGGGAGTATAAGTCGCCGTAGTTGTTGGGCTCGGAGTTCTAGTAAAGGTCGGAGTCGGGGTAGCTATTCGTGTCGGAGTACGAGTAGGCGTCACCGTGGGGACCGCTGTTGGGGTTTTGGTCGGCGTTGAGGTATGCGTGGGGGTAGCCGTCGGAGTCGGAGTGCAAATGTTAATGTGCGAACATGTGCCACTGGAATCATCGCAGAAATCCTGGGTGCAAGGATCGTTGTCATCGCAGCCCAGATACTCGGCGATCTGTTGAAAGATCCCGGCTAAATTGGAGAGATCGGCAGAGCCCTGATAATAGTACTCAGCTCCGGACGCGATCTGATCACGCAGGAAGTTGGCACCGCTGCCTGGAGCACAGCTCCCATCGTCGGGGTAATGAACCGTGAAGATCTTTGTGCCCGCGGCCTTGGCGCTATTCGCCGCAGCAATTGCGGAAGATCCGGGATTGCCCGCAGAACATTCTGACGGGTTCAATCCGCCGACTTCATTGGTAATTCCGTCCGATACCAGAATGATATACCGCTTGTTGGTGACTGCGTGCGCCGTGAGCTCCGCTTGGGCCGCTGAGATCGCATCTGCAATGTTGGTTCGACCGGTAGACGCGCTGATGCCGTTGATTGCGGCATATAGATTTGTAGCGCTTGGGACGTTCACGCCATAATTATTGGTGAGTGTTCCGTTGGGCTCGATCCGCGCATCTGCTCCGCTTATTACATTGAAAGAACCGATGCCGACTCGCGGCTTCAACACCGCACTTCCAAAGAAAGTCAGCAGAGTGCGCGCTGCACTCTGTTCCTGCCCTAGCTCCCCGTAGTTGATGCTGCCGGTTTTATCCAGCATCACCACTACGTCCACATCGGCGCTCTCACCGCACATTTCAATCGCCTGGGCTGCAGGAGCGAGCACGACTAGAGCTGCGATTAGTAGAGCCGTGATCTGCTTTAAGACGTGCACTGCCGCGAGCTTCACCGGACCGCTCCTTAGCCGCCTAGCGCGGTGGTGCAATCGCCGGCCACACTCGGAACCAGCTCTGCATTAGCGGTGTTGATGGCGTGAATCTTCTCAGCAATAGCGGCCAGCTTGCCGGCTCGAGCGGCTTTGGCAGGGACGATGCGGGCGGCCTTGTTGGCTGTGAGTAGCACTAAGCGTCTTAATGCGTCCGAGTTGTTGACGAAGCTTTGGATCGAAACGGTATTGCTGATCTGCACGCAGGTTATTCCAGGACAGCTGGAGGAGATTTGAGGCATGCTCCAGGTTATTCCCCAGGCGCTGCGGTAAAGTGAATCCGCCTGTTGCTTGATCGACCTTGCGAAACGCAGCTGCCTTCTAGAAGTTGCATGCTGCAATATTATATTAGCCGTCCTGATAGCGGTGTTTTTGAGCTCTAACGCCCCGCTATCCATTTGTAGCTGAATCGGCTTCACGTCCACATCTGTGCAGCCCAAGCAGTTCTGTAAGGCGGTCCCAGTTAATCCTTCGCAGCCGGGAACCGGAGTGGGGGTAGGGATGCAGGTGTTAACGTGGGAGCAGCTATGAGTGGAGTCACTACAGAAGTCCTGCGTGCAGGGATCGTTGTCGTTACATCCGATGCTCTCTCCAATCTGGAGCAGGATGCCTGAGAGATTGCTTAGATCGGCTGAAACCGCGTAGTAATACTCGGTCGAGGAAGCAATCCGAGTGCGCAGAAAAACGGCTCCCGTATTTGCAGGACATAATCCATCGTCAGGATAGTTCACGGTGAAAATTTTGGTCCCGGCAGACTTGGCAGCCTCAGCCGCCGAGATTGCAGCAGCGCCAGGGTTTCCACCCGAACAAAACGAGGGGTTCAGTCCGCTGGGCTCATTCGCAATACCGTCAGAGATTAGGATTATATAGTGCTTGCTGCCCTTAGCATGGGCCGCGATCTCCCCCTGAGCGGTGACGATCGCATCTGCTAAATTAGTGTGCCCCGTCGAAAATCCGATGCTGTTGATGGCTGCGTACAGTCCGCTGCCGGGATTGCCATCGGCGCCGTAATTAGATGTCAGCGCTCCGCCGATTTCGATGCGGGCGTCCGGACCGTTGACCACATTAAAAGAACCAACTGCGACTCGTGGTTTCACTGCGGCTGTTCCGAAAAACCCTAACAGCGCTTTGGCAGCCGCGCGCTCGCGCGCGAGTTCGGTATAGTTAATGCTGCCGGTCTTATCCAGCATGATTACGATATCCGCGTCCGCGGCCAAACCGCAGCCTTGGTGTGCGACAGCTTGAGAATTCCACGCCAGCAGCTGCATGAGCCAAGTTGCGGCTAGACTCAACATCAAGATCCTATGATTGCGCATTTTCATCGCTACTTTACTCCTAAGGTTTGAGCGCCAGTTCTCTGCTAGTCGCCGAGCGCTGTCGTGCAGTCGCTAGTCACACTTGGAACCAAATCCGCGTTGGCGCTATTGATTGCATGAATCTTTTCTGCCGTTTTGGCGATCTGACGCGCGCGTGCGGCCTTCGCGGGTACGGCTTTGGCGGCCCGCAGTGCGACGCTCGACACCAAGCGGCGCAGTGCATCAGAATTATTGACGAAACTCTGGATAGAGACGGTGTTGTCGGTTTGTACACAAACAACTCCGGGGCAGTTAGTCGAGACCTGCGGAATACTCCAGGTGATCGACCAAGCAGTGCGATACAGGACATCGGCTTGGGTCTTGAGGGTTTTGGCGTAACGCAGATTGCGTTTGGTCGGAGCGCCATTAATCAAAATATTAGCCTCACGGAAGACCGCCTTTTTCAGATCTAGAGCGCCGCCATCCATCTGCAGCTGGATCGACCTAATGTTGACATCCGAACAACCCAGGCAGTTTCTGAGAGCCTCCCCGGTTAGACCTTCACAGTCCGGCGCGGGTGTGGAGGTTGGAGTTCGACTTGGCGTTGCGGTTGGGGTGGAGGTCGGCGTCGGAGTATAGGTTCTGGTCGGAGTTTTCGTGACCGTCGGTGTATAAGTGGGTGTCACTGTCGGCAAAACCGAGGGGAGGCAGGTCGGAGTCCAAGTAGGCGTATTAGTCGGTGTGCGAGTGGGAGTTGCCGTCGGCGTCTTTGTCGGGGTCTTGGTGATGGTTGGGGTAAAAGTCGGCGTTACAGTCGGCAATATCGTTGGAATCTTTGTAGGTGTCGGAGTCCAAGTTGGGGTATTCGTCGGTGTCTTTGTAGGCGTTCCGGTAGGGGTCTTTGTGCGCGTGGGGGTAGCCGTGGGAGTTGCGGTCGGCGTCGGATTGCAGTTGTTGATATGACTGCACTGATGCGTTTGATCGTCGCAATAGTCATCGGTGCAGGCGATCTCGTCATCGCATCCGATGTACTCGGCGATCTGCTGAATAATTCCGCTTAAGTTGGAGAAATCAGCAGCACCCTGATAGTAATAGCTATCGCCGGACGCAATTTCAGTTCGCAGCAGGGTTGAGCCGGTTCCCGCCGCGCAGGCACCGTCATCCGGATAGTGGACGGTAAAGATCTTGGTGCCGGCATTCTTCGCTGCCGTGGCAGCAGCAATCGCATTCGCCCGTGGGCTGCCCCCGGAGCACTCGGAGGGAATTGTTCCGGAGAGTTCATTAGTGATCCCGTCAGAGATCAAAATTATGTAGCGTTTGTTGCTGGTGGCATGCACGGCCAGCTCCGACTGCGCGAAGACCAGTGCATCGGCGATGTTGGTGCGACCGGTGGAGGCAGTAATTGCATTAATTACGGCGTAAAGTCCGCTGCCCGGGGCGCCATCCGCGCCGTAGCTAGTGGTCAGACTGCCGTTGGGTTCGATTCTACCGTCATCGCCAAGCGCGACGTTGAACGAGCCGATCGCTACACGCGGCTTAACGACCGCGCCGCTGAAAAAATCCAGCAAAGTTTTGGCCGCTGCCTTTTCGAGTGCGAGCTCGGTGTAGTTGATGCTGCCGGTCTTGTCGAGCATGATCACGACATCGGCGTCAGCGATCTGTCCGCACTGGTTGGTGGCGTGGGTTGGCACCGGGGTGCAGAGGCAAAGAACTGATAGGAGAGAAATTAGGAAATTCGAACGGTACAGCTTCACGGTAAGACCTCAATGATGGGCGATTTTGCCGCCAATACTATCTCAATTTTAGACCCGATACTCAACAAAATCCGAAAAAAGACTCTGCCGCAGCAGTCGCTCTAAACCATCGGAAATGGTTGGGATCCGCAAATTGTTTGCCGGGGATCCCTGGTCGGCATGTCTTGAATCACCTCCTCATACTCCGGGGAGCACCTTGCGGTGTCCCCGGAGTGTTAGAACCTGTCATGCGGGCACCCGGCGGTAGCAAAGAAGCCGCACGCTCGGGACTCCCACATCGTTGGGAAGATCCGAAGCAGCGATCCCCCAACACGGAAACGCAGCACCATGGGCCAGGACGATCTCCTGCGTACCGATTGCGACATTGGAGATCGAGCCAGCGTAGCGCTGGTGATATCCGTTATCGTTGATCGGATCGCTGTCCTGGTCCGAGTCCGGCACACCAGGGCAGCTTTCGCCCGGGAGCACACCGAACTGGGCAGCGCTGAGCGGCTCCGCGGGGCTCTTCAGTCCCACAGCAGCCACCTCCTTCGTGTGACCAGCTCCCGATCCCTGGTACTCCAGAGTCGGGAACAGATCGACACGCTCGTACTCGTACAGCAGCGTGACGCTCCCCGCGACGAACTTGCTGTTGTCCGGGGCCACGCGTGCTTCCAGCGGCACGTAGAGGGTGTCCACCACCGTCTTCTCCGGACGCGGTGCCGTCGGAAGGAAACGTGCTTCGTCTCCCTCCTGAAAGCACCCAGTGAGGAGCATCGTTGCACTCACGGCCGCGAGAGCGACCGCGAACCAGCCACGCAGACTGCGCTTCATGGTTGTCGCCTCCTCTCTAGAACAAGACCGTGAAATACAGCGTCGCGTGCTTCGACGTTTCCTGACTCGGAGCGTCGATCACGTACGAACCGTTGACGATGTGCACCTGCCCGGGATGGTAGACCTCAGCCCGGCCAAGGCCAAGCCTTCCACCCACCTCCCAGATCTGCGGCACGATGATGTGCATCGGGCCGTTGAGCCGAAGCCCCACGGTGCCCGACCATCCGCGTGCCAGGTTGAAGAACTCCTTGGTCGGCTTTGTGACATGCCGAGCCGAAGAGTAATTCGCCCCGATCATCGCCTGCAACTTCGCGCCCCTGGAATTCTCGTCCCGCTGCCCGAAGGCCGGCAGTCCGAGATCCCATTGGTGCGTCCGGATTCGGATCTCGCCGCCGTTCTCGACGGAGAAACCCTTACCGTAGTCGCGGTTGCCGGAGGTGTAGGAGTAGCTGACGTCCCAGCCTCCCTCCAGCGGCTTACGAACGGTGATCCCGCTCGTCAGCGTACTGGAGTAGAACTGCGGGACATCGACATGCCGCCACTCACCCACCGGTCCGATCCAGAGCTCGAAGTTCAGAACTCGCTGGATGATCGGCTTCTCCACCACGGTGGTGGTGTGCTCGATCACCCGCTCGCCCTGGGGCTTCTCGCCGGGGGTGCCGCGCCAGACCTTGACGTACACGGCCTGCCACGCCTTGTCGGCGCAGCGGCAGTGCAGCCCGTCTGACACGACCGTCAGCGCCTGCGCTCCGACCAGTGCGGCCGCCTTGTCGCGGCGGCTGCGGCGGAGTGAGGCCTGATCTCGTTCTTCTGCCTCCCTTGATCCTTCCGTGGAGAAGGGGTGAACGTCTGTCGCTCCCTCGATCGTGATCCGATCGAAAGCGCCGAGGTTGGCTTTGATCGCGAGCAGTCTGCTCCCGATCGAACCACCCTCGACGTCCCGACCCTCGAAGTACCCGGAGAGCAGCTCTCCCACGCCGTCGGCGCGGAAGCTGATCCCGGTCTCCTGAGCCTCGCGATCGATGCGCTGCTGCGCCCGCTCCTCGGCCACCGACAGGAGACTGTCGGTAACCCATTGGCAGGGCGCATCCTCCAGGGCGTTGTTCGCCTTGTATTCCAGCGCCTTGGGTCGCGGCTTCGGTTTGACCGAAGTCGCGCTGAATGCCGCGCTCGTTGCGAGCGCAAGCATCAGCACTACCATTGTCAGCGTTCGCATGAACGCTCCTTTCTGGGGAAACCCCTCCCCGGAGAGAGAAATGATGCCTAATTCCTTCTACCCGTATTGTTGCGTATTGCGGTTCGTCCGGTCGGACGAACCAAACCTTCTTCAAGACAGTCTGGAATTCTATCAACCGCTGATCGACTAATCAAATAATTGCAGTGATCTGATCGATGCTGATTGTTTTGGATCATGCCGAGTTCGACAGCAATTAGGGCTGTCGGCACACGAACGCCACCTCCACTCCGGTACGGCGCAGAGGAGCCAGCTAACAGGAGTAAACTCTCGAACTCCATAAACTGAGCAATCAGCTCCAATTCTAAGTGCTCAGCCTTTCAGCCTTTTCTTTAGCCACCGATCATAAGGTTTCGTAGATCTGGGCACGATAATTTCCTGGTAGATGTTTAGCGAGAATGCTCTTTCTGCGAGAGGATTTCTGCTTAACACGCTATTGCTAGCGTGTATGGCAGTCGTGTTGGCGGCGTTACCGGCGCATGCAGCCTCTAAGAATCTATTTTTTGATCTGCGTTCTGAAGCCAAACCGATCTCCGTGCAATCCGGGAGGCATTGGGAGGCTAACCGTACGAGCGCGATTGTCCGCGCTGAAAATCTCTCACAAGATTTCATCTTCAATGCTGGTGCCCGGCGCCTCTATGTCGCAAAGCAGCGTGGCAGACAGATCGCGCTTGCTAGCCAGCAGGTCCAAACTTACCAGGGTGAAATCTTTCTCCGTTCGCGGCCCCGGGCGCGGCTGCACCCCGGCAGCTTTACAATCTCTGTGGTCGAAGACCAGAGTGGCCGGCATGTGAACGGGTACATCGTGACTCCAGGCGGACCGGAGTTTCGGATCGAATCCGCTGCTAATGGTAGATCAAATATTATTGAACTAAATCCGCTAGAAGAACCGCTGTGCGGAGCAAATCTTGATCAGGTCGACCAAAGTTCCGTTGAGGTGATGCACCATCAATTAGCGCAATCGGCGGCTGTGATCTCCCCCGCCGCGGTCAGCAACATGCGAGTGTTGGTGGTTTATTCGGCGGCAGCACGTGCTGCGGCCGGAGGGACATCCAGTATGCTTTCCACCATTAGCACCATGGTGGCATATGCCAATACGGCCTATAGCGCGAGCGGAATTAGCGCGCAGTTAACACTGGCTGGGACTGCGGAGCTCTCGTCGCCGGATGAAAGCACCGATTACTTCACGAATTTAAATCGCCTCACCAGCTCAGATGGGGTTTGGGACGAAGTGCACGCCATGCGGACACAGGTGCATGCCGATTTAGTCTCAGTCATTGTCGAGAATGTGGGAGTTTGTGGTGTCGCTTGGGTGGCGCCGGGGTCGGCTTCATTTGCTTTCAGTATGATACAGCGTAGCTGCACCTCCTCATTTGCACACGAGATCGGCCATAACTTGGGGGCGCTCCACGATCTGCAAAATGCTGGTGGAGCGAATTCGACCTACTCTTATGGCTGGCGGTTCACCGGTAACTCCGCCCAGCAGTTCCGGACGATCATGGCGTATGCTCCGGGCACCAGAATTCAACGCTTCTCCAGTCCGCTGGTTATATATGACGGACAACCCACGGGGGTTGAAAATGCAGCGGACAATGCCCGCATGCTGAATCTAACTGTACCGACGGCGGCGGCCTATTTAGACGAGCCCAGCGGCGAGCCCACACCCACACCGCAGCCGGGCCAGCCCACCCCCGAGCCGACAGCGTCTCCAACTCCGGGGCCGGCCCAAGGCTCGATCACCTTGATTCAAGGACCGCGCGTAAAAAACTCGATTTCGTTGATCGCGACCTTGACCAAAGACAACAGCGCGATGATCGGGGAAAGGGTGGGACTCTATCGCTTACTCTCCAGCTCGCATGCGCGATTAGTATCAGTGGGCTATACCTCAAGCGAGGGCAAGGTAAATTTCAAAGTTCGCAAGAATTTAATCGGATCGGCCTTCATAGCCTCAGCTATGGACCTGGGGATTGAGTCTTCATCCGTACGCATTCTAGATCGGTTGCGCCGCCGATAGCACGGTTTATCCTAGCTGGGCGGTCCTCCTTACAGACCGCCCGAGCGATCCCATAATCAACGCTAGAACCAGAATTAAGGGGGTTCTCGCGCCGTGGGCATGTTTGAGCATAATACTTCCTCCAGTTTCGCTAAGGCCGTAGTCGAGGCGGCGCTGCTCACGATCGCGTCAACAGATCCCAAGGAGTGGGATGTCAAGCGCGATGCTCGGACTTATGAGTCTGCCCGCGATTTGCTGGGACCCGAGCCTCGCCTCGTAGTGACTTTGTATCCAAATCTCTCGCTGAAGTTCGGCGGGAAGACAGGGCATTATGCCTGCGAGGTTGTCGACCTGGCCACGAATCAATCGCTTGTCGTCGATGCGGCGGCAACTCAGCTGCTGCTTCAGGCGGTGCAGGGTCCTTTGAGCGGCCTTGAACGTGAACGTGCGGCGCAAGCTGAACAGCAACTCCAAAAGGAGCTAAAGCAAAGGAGTGCTGCGCAGGCCCTCCTGGATGAAGTGCTGACACTCCTTCCAGATCCGCAAGCATTGATCATGAGATTAGGCCATTTACGTGTTGCACGGTCGGAGACCGGGTGTTACCAAATTCGTTCTGACACGGGTGTAACTGTTACACTGACAGAGCTTCAACCACCTCCGATTCTTGGAGTGCAGCCGCCCGCCACGTTAAAGGCTGAGAGCGCTGTGGTTCTTGGCGCGGCGTTGGCCCGCGCCGAGGTAGAGGGAGCTCGTTTGTCGGCACTGTTGGAATGGGCGAAGATTGAGACTCGCCCCGTACCAACTTGCGCAGATCTGCTGCGAATGGCTGCCAAGCCCCGTTCCATTAAGCTGACCTGCTCCTCTCTTAGCTCTCCTCCAACTGAAGAGATCGAGGCGCAACTAGGTTCGCCGGAGGATGCTTGCTCGGTATCGATTCAGCGCAATGCGGCGTATGTTTCTAGGGGATTGTTTAAATTATGGGTTAGCACGGATCCTTACGGGTCGATGCGCACTCGGAAAGGGTTGAACTTAATCAGTGATGATAGGATTAACGATTTTTTAGATGTCCTGTCGGAAGCGTCCCCCGCACTAGCAAACCTGCTCAACAGCTATCCCAAGCTAATTCGCGAGATGCGAGAGAAGGTCCGATCATTTATTCAGCAGCATGGAGAATCGAATTGGCAGATGTTTGCGGATTCTGAACCTGGAAAACCTATCTTCCAAGCCCAGGTTGATGGGCTGGCGGTCAGTATCCGTCACGGCGTGACCGAAAAGAAGCAGCTCTTTGGGAGTCCCCGCATTGAACGCGAAATTTCCTATCTTTGGAAACACGGGTCTTTTAGTTGTGAGATTATCGAGCGAGCTGATTCTTGTGCCACTGAGCTCTACGATAAATTGCTGGAGCGTGGAGCTGGTATCGCAGTTACGCCGCAGCCGATCGAGACTGAGCCTTCAGACCCGGAGAACTTGAGCGATGTCTTTCTTAGTAGAAATGTACCTGGTTAAGTGATGCGCTGTCTCTTCAGGTAGTAATAACACTGCCCTGGGCCCCTAACTCAGACCGTAAGTCGGCTAACTTTCTGGATTAAATCGGATTCTTCTTGTGTCAACCGAATAGCCTGGGCGATCGTCTACTATTCTGGATGCGGCTATGAACTGGGAACAATTCGTCGAGACTTACTACCGTTCGATCTTTAACTACTGTCAGCAGTACTTGGCGAACTATGCTGAAGCCCAAGACGTTACTCAAGACGTGTTTCTCAAATGTTATCAGAAACGTGATTCCTTGAGAGACGCAGCGGCTGAGCGAAGTTGGGTATACTCCGTGGCGCGTAATGCCTGTGCCGATAAGCGCCGCTGGTACAAACGCTTTGCTACGATGCTTACTGGTTTGGAGGTCGAAGGATCGGATCTCCCAGGCACCGGACTAAGTCTGACCCTCCGAAAACTGATCTTAGATCTGCCGACTCGCCAGCGCGAAATCTTTATTCTGCGCCACTTTCATGATTTCTCGACGGCCGATGTCGCCGCGCTTATGGGAATCACTCCGGGCACGGTCAAGACCCAGCTAAAACGAGCAGTGGATAAATTGAAATTACAGCTGCAGGAGCCAACGCAAGTTCCTTCAAAAGCGTCATATAGGGAGAGTTAGTATGGCTGTGAAATTTGATTCTGAAATAGAGCAGCTTTGGGACGGGGACGCTGGCACGGTCAGTGCGTTGCGTCAAATCGCTGAGGCTGGGGCTCCTGAGGAGCTCAAGCAGAAAGTTTTGCGGACTGATTTCAGTGCACTTAAACGAACGCGTAGCGCCGTAACTTTTTGGCGGATTATTCCGATTCCGGCGATTGCGGCCGCATTGGTAGTGTTCGTGCTGGTGTGGCGGCATCCGGCAGCTCGGCAGATTGAGTTGGCGGCTCTATCGGACCAGGAGTTCGAGGAGATTGTAGATGACCTGGGTGCTGCTACGGCGGATGAACAGTGGCTGCCATCGGACATTTCTACTTTGTAACGGAGGTAACTATGCGAGGCTTATTGGTTGCGTTAATAATTCTGATTAGCACGGCGGCGCACGCCCAAGATTGGGGACATCGGCCGCACCGCTTTGACCGTTCCGATCACCCAAACTTTAAAGAGATGCGTGAACATCACCAGGATTTTATGCGTGAGTTAGATTTGACCGATCAGCAGCGCGATCAATTGAAGGAGCTACGCGGTGAGAAAGGTGCCATGCGCGATAGGATGGAGGAGTTGCGCAATAAGCGTGAAGATTTGCAAGGCGCGCTGCGTGACAAGCAGGTGAGTGATGATGAAGTGCGCCGCCGTGCCAAAGAGCTCTCTGATCGGCAGCATCAGTTAATGGACCAACGTATTGAGAATTTGATCAAGCTGCGAAAGGTCCTGACTCCCGACCAGATGGAAAAAATTCTGGAAAGGATCGATGAACGGCGCCAAGAGTTCGGAAAGCATCGCCGTCCGCCCGGGGAGCCTCAGGAAGAAGGGGACCGTCGCGAATTCGATGACAACTATAGGTTGCCGTAAGAATGCCCGGCGGTCTCAAGAACAGTTGCCGATATCCCATAAAAAAACCCCCCAGTATCTCTACCGGGGGGTCCGATCTCTAATCGTGTTAGTCTAGTTGTTAAGGAGGTCTCACAACGAAGAGAAATCGAATTCACCCATCGCGCTGAATCTTCGCACAACGGCTACCCTCATTTGTCACAAAGTTGTAACAAGAATGTAAATTTTTGAGCCGAACTTTCCTGCGGTTTCGGGTGGGGTCAAACCTGAAGGCAGCCTGGCAGTAAAACGGCGTACTTCGAAAGGTGTTTGGATGGCAAATTTGGCCGCGGTCATAGTGCACGGCGGGGTAGAGAGCAGTCAGCTAATGGAGGGACTGCCGGAACGTAAGGCCGCATTGGCGCGCTCCGTCGAGAGCGCTTGGCAGCAGTTGGAGGCGGGGGCCACCGCCGAGGATGCGCTGGTCAGCGCGCTTCGATCACTCGAAGATTGTGAGTACTTCGACGCGGGGTATGGTTCCTATCCCAACGTGGCTGGGGAAGTAAGGCAGGATGCCGCGATTATGCGGGGAACTGGGGAGTTTATGGCCTTAGCAAATGTCCCTCGTATGCGCTATCCCGCGGCCTACGCCGCGGACCTTCTCAGGGGGCGAAAGTCTACGATGCTGGTTTGGAATCCAAGTTTGGAGCAGGAGCTGCGCCAGCAACTTAACGCCGCAGGGGGTACGGAGCTGCGCGCCCGGTATGGAGTAGTTGATAGTGATGCAGAGCTAGTCGCCCCATTCGCTGCGGAGGTCTCGCGTCGAGTTCGAGACGGGGCAGCAAACAATAAGAATGGCACAGTTGGATGTGTGATTCGTGACCAGCAGGGACGGATCTTTGCTGGAACTTCGACTGGAGGCACGCCGAACAAGGCCGAAGGCCGGATTGGAGATTCGCCGATCATCGGCGGAGGAACCTATGCCGACGATGAGATTGGTGGATTTTCGGCGACAGGTTTTGGCGAAGCCTTTCTGGGAGCAATGGTCGGGGGACACGTGATCTCCGAAATGCGTTCGCTGCAGCGCAAAGACCCAAACATCTTTCTTGAGGCAGAGTCCCGACTTCAGACAGTAATACGTACCGAACTCGATCGGATGATCGATCGCCCCTTGAGCGGGCGCGGGGCCCTAATTGTGATCCCGACGCGCGGTAATCCGGTATTTGCTTCAAATAGCGCCATGCTGAATGTGGCGGCTAAGTTTCGGTGCGCCAGCGGCGACCTGACGGAGTATGTCAAAATAGCCCTCTTCGACGGCAGCTGCGTTTAGTGCCTCCGAGAGTAACCGCCTATTTTTACGAAGTTTTTCTCCGATAAAACAATCTTTTAATCCCGTTCTACTTTCCGCTTTAGGTTAAACCCCTAGGGGTCGATAACAAATTCAGAGGGGTTGGTGAGAAGTAGCTGCCCGTTTGCTTATACCAGCAATCGGAAATCAGAGAATCTCACGTACTCAGGAGCGAAATAGGTAGAGGGAGCTCAATGTACGGTAAAAATGCCCACAACGCGTATCAGAGCGTACAAATAACAACAACCGACCGCGGACGCCTTCTGCTCATGATGTATGAAGGCGCGATCAAATTTCTTAAACAGTCGAAAGCCGGCCTCGAAGCCAACGATATGGCCAAGTTCTGCAGGTTCTTGTCGAAGGGACAGGCTATTATTGCGGAGCTAATGAATACCCTGGATTTTGAGAAGGGTGGAAAGATCGCACGTGACCTCGATCGACTTTATGATTTCATGCTGTTCTATCTGACTGAGGCCAACCTATACCGCGATGCCAAGCGCATCACCCGGGTGATTGGTTTGATTGAAACAATTTACTCAGCTTACAAAGAGATTATCGAAGGTCAAAAGATGCCTGCAGAGACTTCGCCGGAAACTAGCGAAAAAGTTGGCGAGGCTGTTAGACGCGTGCAGATCTCGCTCTAAGTCGACCAGCCCAGGCACTTCCCATTCATCAGCTATATAATCCTGCCGGATTTCTGGACCAGCTCTGAGGGGTTGTCCGAAATTTTCCATATATTTTAAGCCGTTAAGCGTAGTTGCTTGGCGCTAGAGAGAGTAAAGGTGTCAAAACTCTGACGGCTCTGCCGTGCGAATCCGTGCTACAGGGCTGCGGCTCCCCGCATCCAAAGCTTGTACAGATCTATGAAAGACTACGCCAAAATAGCACGGCTGATGAAAAGCGACTGGGATCGTCGCATCAGCCACGATTATCGCTTCTGGATGAGTGACGGATATCGGGATGACGAGGCTATGTGGGAATCCGGCGAACGCGATTTCCAGATCATTACCGAAGGCATTCAACAGCCCGAGCAGAAGAGCATCCTGGACCTCGGATGTGGTGTGGGACGTTTGCTTAAAGCGGCGGTGCGCCGATACCGGCACGTCGTTGGCTTGGATGTATCTGAAAAAGCGGTCGAGCGCGCGGGCAAGTTTTTGGGAGAGAATCCAGCGCTGACCCTGATGGTCGGTAATGGCTACGATCTGCGGGAATTTCCAGATGCTAGTTTGGATGTGGTGCTGAGCTTTGCAGCTCTTACCAGTGTCCCCACGGATATCGCCTGCAATTATCTGAAAGAAATTAACCGGGTGCTCAAGGCTGAAGGGGTATTCCGGCTGCAGCTTTATGTCGGTGAAGAGCAGATGGTTGAAGCCACCGACACGCTGCATTTGCGCTGCTATCGCGAGGAGAACTTTCGACGCGCAGCCGAAGCCGCTGGTTTTGCTGTCGAATGGGTGAAGGAGTTAATCCTTCCATTCAAGGTATCGTTCGAAGAGATAGGAGTGGTGGCATCAATTGCTTCGCTTAGAAAAGTGAAGGTGACTGAGACTCCGGCTGAGGCGATCTCAGTGCTGCTGTTGCCGTCGGGCGAGATGCAGACGACCCGTCCCGCGGAAGAGCCCTCGGGTTCGGACCTAGAAGGCTGGATGGCGCTCAAATACGCCGAGGAACTGGCTAAGAGCGGAGACGCGGCGCGTGCGGCCGAAACGCTGGAATATGTGGAGCGCTACTGCCGCAACATCACCATTGATACCTCGGACCTGCTGGGGCGCATTATTTCTACAATCGACCAGAAGCCTAAGAGCCCCGTAGTGCAGGTTCCCCCAGCGCCTTCATCCCCAGTCGCCAGCTCAGAGCTCTATGAAAAGAATCTGCGCGCGTTACGCGATAAATTCCCCAAGGTGGCGCAGCTGCTTGAGGGAACTCAGCCTTCGGGAAACGGTGAGATTGAGACGATTCAGACCGCCGACGGTCCCGTGATCTTTTTCCGGGGGCAGTGCTTGGATCATCCGCAGAAGCCGGCTTCAGGTGCGGCGCAATGGGTGAAACGTACGCTGAGTGAAAAGCGTATTCATGATGCCAAGGGTGTTCTAATCTATGGGTTTGGTGCGGGCTATCACGTCGAGGCTTTTTTGGGTGCGGACGCACGAAAGATCGCAGCGCTGGAGCCGGATGTCGAAGTGTTCCGAACCGCTCTGGCCACGCGCGATCTGACCGCGCTCTTCCCGCGGCTTAGTGCACTGCACATCGGTCCATCAATTGACGATGAGGTTCTTGATGGAACCTCGGAGCTGGCGGTGAGGCCGCAGTCACAGGCTGCTCAGCCAAAACACTGTGCAGAGGTACGGGCGCAATTCTACGGCAGCCGCGGGCTCAATTTATTACAGCCAAAGATTGCCGTAATGGGACCGTTGATGGGCGGCACCTTACCGATCGCTTATTACACTTCAAAAGCCTTGGTCGACCTAAAGCAGCGGCAGCGGCTATATGACATGAGCGGGTATAAGCCCGGATATGATCTCTTTGACCAATTTATCTTCGATAAGGTTCGACAGGTTCAGGTACAGGGCCAGTACGTCGAAATGCTCTCGCAGCTAATTCTCGATTCGGTTTCGGAGAAACCGATCGACATTCTGATCTGTATGGCGTTGGCTCCGATTAACTTCCGTGCTCTGACGGAACTTAGAAAGCGCGGAGTGATCACGGTTTTGTGGTTCGTCGAAGATTACCTGAGATTTACGCACTGGCAGAGCTGCGCGAAGTACTTTGATTTCATCTTCACGATCCAAAAGGGGCCCTGCATCGACGCGCTTAAGGCCGCGGGAGCAGGAGAGGTTCATTATTTGCCGGTAGGGTTCGATCCAATTTTACATGCTCCCCAGACGCTCACTCCGCAGGAGCGCGAACGTTGGGGATCCCCGATTTCATTTGTGGGGGCCGGCTATCATAATCGGCAGCAGACTTTTGCCTCGCTGTCGGGGCTGCCGTTCAAGATCTGGGGAACTGAATGGCCCGAATGTCGGCCCTTCGATCGCATGGTGCAGGAAAAGGGCCGCCGACTTGCCCCCGAAGAGTACGTTAAGATCTTCGCCGCCACCGATATCAATCTGAACTTGCATTCCTCAACTGAAAGAGATGGAGTCGACCCGACAGGTGACTTTATTAATCCGCGAACTTTCGAATTGGCGGGGTGCGGCGCTTTCCAGCTGGTAGACGAGCGTAGCCTGATGACCGAGCTCTTTGAGCCGGGAAAGGAGCTGATTACCTTCTCCAGTACCAACGATTTGAAAGACAAGATTGGGTACTACCTAAATCGGCCAGCTGAACGCCGCCAGATCGCCGATCGGGCTCGAGAACGTGCCCTGCGCGAGCACACCTATGTGCAGCGCTTGAGGCAGATGCTTTCAATGATTTACAGCAGCAAGTTCGAAGAGCTAAAGCGTCGTGCTGATTCGTCAGCTTGGGGGCGCATGCTGAAGCGCGCGGAACCGCATCCGGAACTTTCGCAGCGCTGCCAAGCGGCCTTCGAGCGCGGTGATGAGCCCAATCTCGACGGACTTGTCGCGGATGTAATTGCCGGCAAGGGCAAATTGACTGAGACCGAACAGAAGCTGATGTTCCTGCACCATGTGCGGAAACAGATTATCCGCATGGCAGTGGAAGAGGGGAGGCTTAAGCAATGAAGAAGCGCTTCCCACACAAAGATAAGGTCCTGTTAGTCAACATCACCAGGTTGGGGGACATGCTGCAGGCTACCCCGACCGTAGCGGGGATGAAGCTTGAGAATCCCAATTGTAAAATATCGGTGGTGGTCGAAAAGCAATTTGAATCGGTCTGCCGATTGATTCCGCATATCGATGAAGTCATTAGCATTGATCTGAGCATGACTGTACGGGCGCTGACCCGTGAAGGTGAGGGCATTGTAGACGCCTACGAATATCTCTCGGATTTTGTAAATGAGCTGCGCTCCAGAAAGTTTGACTATTGTTTAAATATGTCCTCCTCGGCGTACACAGCGATGTTGCTGCAGCTTGTGGGGATTAAGCGTAATGGCGGCTGGACCTCGGATGAAGAAGGTTATCGCGTGATTGAATCTGAATGGGCGCGGCTCTTCGCCACCTCTGTGTTCCATCAGAATCGCCAATTCAATTCACTAAATCTGGTCGATGTATTCCGTTGTTCCGCCGATGTCGAACGGCATCCTGATCACCTTGTGATCGACGTGCCTGAAAAGGATATGGAATATGCGCGGCAGATGCTGGCGGACGCCAAATTCACAAATCGGGGACCGATAATTTCAATTCAGGCGGGAGCCAGTCAGGGTAAACGCCAATGGGCCCCTGAAAATTTTGTCAAATTGATCAATTTGCTATTGAACAAGCTCCACGCGCGAGTGGTCTTGATCGGATCGGCGAAGGAGATGAATATCATCCAGCCGATCAAAGACGGCTGCAATTCGGAAAATGTTTTTGTCGCTGCCGGTAAAACGGACATAGCGCAGCTGGCAGGTATCTTGAAACAGTCTAGCCTGTTAATTACGGGCGACACTGGGCCAATGCATATTGCCGCGGCGGTGAAGACACCGGTCTTGTCGATGTTCTTGGCCTCGGCCTTTGGCTATGAAACCGGACCATACGGTAAGGATAATTTAGTACTGCAGCCGATCATCGGGTGCGGGCCATGCAATCCCAATAAGTCTTGCGCCCGTCCCGATTGTCACTTTCATTTGGAGGCGGAGGCCGTAGCGGCGCTAACTGAGATGCGACTTAACGGACCGGTGCACTCGATTCCAGAGAATTTAGTCGACCCGCGCAAGGTCATCGTATTTAACACCTGCTTCGATCAGTACGGCTTCTATCATCAGACTCATCTGACACCGGCGAAGTATGATCAGCTGGATCCGTATCGCACTGCATACAGAAAGCTTTGGTTGGACGACCTCGGCGGCTACGATGTGGGCACCTCAGGATCCGGCTCGCTGCTTCGAACTGCTCCCGATTTGGGAAACGATCTGACGAAGGTAATCGATTGCGCCAATGAGGGTGTGCGATTGATCGGGGAGCTGGAACGATTGGTTAAAGACATCGCTTCTCCGCCGCTGCTGCTTGGCAAGGTTAACGACGAGCTTACCGAGCTGGATCGCCAAATCGAGCAGGTTGGATACCATATCCCCTGGCTGGGCCCATTAACCCGTATGTTCGTGTTCGCAAAGGAGAATATTTCTGGAACTGAGGCCCTGGAGCTTGCATCACAAATGGCAGGGGTTTACTCAGACCTGGGACGACGGTGCAGGAAGCTCGGAACGTATCTAAATAATTAAACAGAGGTTTTTTCATGGTCGCGGTGAGAATTAATGGCGAAGATGCCCCGATAAAGAGCGAAGGCGCTGCGAGAATGTCCGATCTGATCGAGTTAATCAAAAACTGGATCGATCCTGAACATATGATCACCAAGCTGCTGATTGACGGCAAAGACTTGGCTGATGAAGATTGGACCTCTGCTCTCACGAAATACGGTACTACTACAATTTTAGAGGTTGAAACCGGCACACCCGAAAGTTTTGTCGCAGAGAGACTCTCCACAGCCTCGGAGATCGTTCGTGAGGCCTACATGCAGTTCCGTGAAGCCCGCAAGAGCTTCCAGGATGGCAGTATGCAGGTCGGAAATCAAAAACTGCTTATGGCAGTCAATACTCTGCAGGCCTTCTTCGAGTGGTATGGCACTTTGGTCGAGCTGATCCCCGAAGCCGATCGAGCCAAGCATGATCTCAGTCCGCAGGTTCGAGAGATTACCGAGATCTGCAAGCGCATCTGTCAGCAGCAGCTCTATCAATCCTGGTGGGCGTTGGGCGAAGCAATTCAAAACGAGCTAGAACCAAAGCTCGACCAACTTGAGGATGTCTGCCGTCGGTTTAAAGCGACTAATTAAGCTCCGCCGTTAAGGGCGTTGTCTCGATCCGCTAATTTCTCCTACGACTCTACGAAATCGCACTAGATCTATCTAGCTCTCCGTCGCGTGTTAGTTGGCGTTTATCAATATATTGATCCCCAGCGCCGATAGACTGGTAGGGGGACATGGCAGAATCTCAGTCTAGTAACAGCCCGGTGAGCCTGCAGTCGGATGGCGAAATTCGCTGGAACCGTGCGCGTAAATACGCAGAGGGGATTGGTTCCATGCCCAATGTGTTTGCGGCTGCCGTGCGATTGCTTCGCACGGAAGAGCAGAGCGGCAAGAGCCTGCGACCGGTAACAAAATTTTTGGTCGGGCAGGCGTTTCGCGGGCAGAAGATCCTCGCGATGCTGTACTACGCTGCAAGACAGTTCAAGCCGGCTTCTTTGATTGGCCGGGATCACATCACTCTTGGAGAACTAATCGGAGTCTTTGAGCCATATGATCTGGCCGTCCTGTACGGCACCTTTCTGATTTATCGCCGTACCTTAAAACGTTCGGGGTATAACTACCGTGAGGCCCGAGCGGTGGCACCCCATCTCCATGCTGAAGCGCAGGTTGGAGGACTCGTAGGAGCAGCGATTCCAAGGATTGGCATAGGCAACGCGCTTTTGGCTGGGGTGGTGCAACCCCTCGGGATGTCGATGATTGCTGTACAGGATCCGGCAGGAGTACAGGAATATTACCAGCATCTGCAAGCGCTGAAACAACGCTGGGATTTAGGCTGGGAAGTGTCGCGCTTTGGCTGCACCTCGCTCCAGGTGGGGGGTGCTTTACTCAGCAAAGTTGGATTCGGAAAATCGGTGGTTGAGACATATCTGGGAGCATTGGATCCGCAGCTGGGCTTAGGTGATACGGCTGATGGCGGGCAAAATGCCATTCGCTATGGAAAGCTCTGGATTGAGGGGCTGATTGCAGGGCAGGCTCAGCCCCTAAAATCCATGCCCGGACAGTTCTATCCATTGGTGGCAGAACGCAACTGGCTTAATCAGCAACTGGCAGCTATCAATTTCGATCAGCCCGCGTGGATTGAACGCGATGGCAGCAGCATCTCAGAGACATTGACCCCCATGTTATTCCGGGAGGACGAGATCAATAAGCCCGTGCCTCAACAACTCCGCGACATGTTCACCCTCAAAGAAATCTCCGACATGGACGACGACGAATTCGACGACCTCGTCGACCAAATCTCCGACGATCTTATTCTCAGAGACAAAGTTTCGACCGAGCAATTATGATCTCTGGAAGGGCTAAGTCTCTCGCAGATCAGTATGCCCGCGCCCAATCCGGGCGATAATTTCAGATTTTTTTCGTTGAATTGCGAACGAATAGTTGCGTAATCGAGCTTGGAATGGAGGTCAGTGACTTTGCTCGAGAGCAACGCAGGGGTGAAGATTTGGCGCTTTGGTTTAGCCTTGAATTGGCGGAGCGCCTGTACAATACGGCTTGTAAGTTCCCGGAGGAAAAATTACTTCAGCGTCGCCACTCCGATAGGCGCAAGACGCGTCCTTGAAATCATAGTATATTTGGAAGTACCAGGCGCGGCAGGCAGCGCGTCGATGGTTGCAAATTGACAGAACTCGGGGACGATGGCTCATTCGATCCGAAGTCTTGCTTTGTTTTGGAAGTGACCCTCGTTTCACTTTACGTAAGGCTGTGGTGCCTACAAAGCAGAGCCCCCTATTCATGCGTTCCGCGACAATTGCAAGTCGTCGCTGCTCGAGCTTATCGCGCATTATCTTCTCATACTGAGCCTGAGATAGATGCTCATATCCAGGCAACCTTTCGTATTTTAGGAAGACGGTTTCGACATAATCCTTCATTGGAACGCGGGGATTGCTTCGCTTGGCGGCATAATATTCGGCCCAATTAACTACCTTGAAGGGTCTTTCAATGCCCTTCACCGCATCATTAAAGCAATTATACCCCGGGTAGTCGGAAAGTCGCTCGACGAGCCCATCCTTAATTGGTTGGAGGACGGTGTAAAAAAAATATTCCTCAACGTCCTCCGCTCCGGGCAAGAATTCTGAGGAATATCTCCGGGCCCAGAACCGGCCGCCGTCGTACTCGGGGGTATGCCTCGGCACGGCACGAGCAACGCTGCTATTAAGGTCTCGCATGAAATGAGCTCGATTTTCTAGGGGAAAGGCAGCCGGAGCTTGAATGTGGTTACCTTCGACTGCTAGGGCATATAGCTTTACTCCATAACGATCCGCATATTTTGCAGCGTAACCTAAGATGGATTTTTCGAGTGGGGAGTTATTGACGAACCAGAGCCGGGAGTTACGGCTCCGCGTCGTCAAAAACGAAGCGTACTGAGAGGATTCGATGCGTGGGTGATAAGCCATGACCAATGTTCGGCGTACAGATCCAATAGTTTCTAATGAATTTCGGAGGGCAGTGTTACTAGCGCGGGCGAGCTTCCTCCTGTGAGGTTTGGAGTGGGCATTGCTACATCTCTGAGACAACCGATTTTGAGAGTGAGTTACCAGGTCTCTGAGAGTAGGGGGGTGTCAGAAGGCTGACAGGGGGAAAGGAAATTGATGGGAAAATACTTAGTCAGATCAGGTAGATAGGGGTGGTGGGCTTTGGCAATGGAGTTGCAATTATATTCCGTGGCTTATCCGATTTTTTGGCATGCAACATGGTTCGGATGAGTGCTTTTAATGGGTTATCACCGGGTATGCGGTGATTAGCTGTCGAGTAGCCTGCATAAGGTGACAGCTAACTAACACACCCTATTGGTGGCGTTGGGAGATTGGTTTTAAGGAGCTGCAAGGTGACTACTGGATTTAATAAGACCGCGGGAACCATCAAGGTTCTGATGCGTAACAGGCCGAATGCATTGACCCAGCGTGGTGGCGATACCGTGGTAATGGAACGCATCGCGGAAAATGTACGCGCACGTGGAATCGAGGTCACAATTGACCTGGATAATACGGCCCGATTGGCGGATTACGATCTAGTTCATCTCTTCAATTTCGCCTTACCGGATCTGCTTCGTCAGCAAGCTCAAGAGGTCAAATCTGCGGGTAAGCCATTCGTCGTTAGTGCGATGCTTGAGGATATCCCTACCTTCCACAATCAATCTATTCATGTCGCGAATATGCTGCAGCGCTACGTCTCTGAGGGGCAGCGGCGTGAGTGGTATCGAGACAATAGGGTTGAGATTGGCAGGGTGCCGCCGTGTCCGGCGTTTGAAAACTCATGGGCTGCGGCCAATGCGGCTGCTGTCTTCGTCACCGGAGCATCGGAGGAGCGGGTGCTAAAGGCTTATTATCCCTCCGTCAATGCTGTACGTATTACCGTCGGCATCGATCAGGAGCCGAATCCCGGTCCGGAACTGTTCATTAAGAAGTACGGAATTAAGGATTTTGTGCTGTGTGTGGGGCGGCTGGAATCGAGAAAGAATCAGCTGATGCTGCTAAAAGCGCTGGAAGATTCGGATCTGACCGTCGTTCTAGCCGCCGGCGGATTTACTTATCAGCCGGGATACGAGCAGCATGTGCGTAATTTTAAACGTCGCGGCCGTACCCTAGTGCTAGATAAGCTCCCACCAGAGATGCTAGCGAGTGCCTATGCCGCAGCGCGTGTACATTGCCTGCCTAGCTGGTATGAGTTGCCGGGGCTTGTCTCTCTCGAAGCGGCCTTGCGTGGCTGCAATGTGGTGGCCGCCGACAACGGCACAGCCTTCGATTATTTCGAAGATAAGATTTTCTATTGTGACCCGTGGAGTGCGGAGTCAGTGAAGAACGCGGTAATCGCGGCCTTCCATACTCCGACGCCACCCGATTTAAAGAGTTTAGCGGCCAGTTTTACTTGGGAGAGAACCGTGAAGAATATTATTGATACCTACGCCACCGTATCAGGAAAGGAAATACCGGCCGCTATTGCCGCCGTTACCCCAACCTGGACCGACAGCGCCACTGATGCGGAGACGACGCTAGTCGCCGGAGAGGAGGCTGCGAAGGAAAGAGATCTGCCTCGCGCCGAAGAGCTGCTTCGATCGGCGATTGCCAAGAACCCGCAGGCGGCCCGAGCACACAAAGCGCTCGGAGCGGTGCTGCTGGCGCAGAGTCGGGTAGAAGAGGCCAAGGCCAGCTTCGGACAGGCCTTGACGATTGACCCGAACGAAGCGCGGGCGCTCAGCGGAATGGGTATGTGCTGTATGATGGAAAAGAACCACCGCAGCGGCTATACCTATCTTGTAAAGGCGATGGAAGTCGCGCCAGCGCATCTGACGACACTAATGCAGCTGGTGGAATGTTCTTATGTGATTGGCCGCTTTGATGATCTGGAGCGATTCCTGCGTCAATACGTAGCCGAAAATCCGGATGACGGAGAGATGCTCTTCTGCCATGCCGGAAGCCTCTACAAACTTGGACGCTACGCCGAAGCACGCAGCCGAAATGATCAAGTGCTTTCTCGTAATCCTACTCATCTTGGGGCCGGACAATTACGCGATATCCTTAATCAGCAGGCGGGTGCAGCCAGCAACGCACCGACACAAACGGCTCCGGTCGGATCAACTGCAGCCCAAAAGCTTACTATTGGGACACCGATTACCCCCGCTGCAGCCACCCCGGCTATGCCGACCATGGCCAACATGGAGCAGCGCATTGCTGCCCTAGAGGAGGAGAAACGCCAAAAAAACTACGAGCCAGTAAAGCAAGGTTGTACCGAAATTCTTAATAGCCCGGCCCTTTCGCCTGATATTGCTGAACGTGCCAGATTGTTGCAGGCGGAGTGCTCAGTTCTAACAGGGGACTTGAGATCGGCTGCCACGCTCTATGATGCAGTCCTAAGCACGAATCCAAATTCGGCGCGTGCGATGTGTGGTCGCGGGGCACTGTCCGCGAACGCCAATGACTGGAGTGGCGCTAGAGACTGGTTTCAGAAAGCGCTGAATACCAAGCCTCGGTATGACGTGGCGCTCGCAGGGCTAGGGCTCACGGCGCATGTGGCCGGCGAAAACCACAAGGCCTGGGATTATTACACTCAAGCGGTCTCAGCCAATGCTGAGAATCAGCGGGCTTTGCTGGGATTGATTGAAATTGGCTATCAGCTCGGTAAACTCGCTGAGGTCGAGACCGCCATTCGAAGCTATCTCGATATGCACCCGGCAGATCTCGATCTGGTGTATTCGCTGGCGGGATGTTTTTACGCCCAGGGCAAGTATGCCGATGCGATTGGTGAAATTAATAAAATTCTTCTGTTCAAGCCTGATCACACCCGTGCGATCGAGCTAAAACAGATGATCGAACAATCGCAGTCAGCGCGGCAGCATTACGCTCCGTTCTAAGCCTTAGTCTCAGCGACGGGAGCGCAGGTCCGAATGCAGCCGGCGGTCGAGAGTATTCCGGAGCTCGAGGCGTTAAATGCCGAGAGCAGGCGAGTTAGTGCTGCGCTGTTGACTCACCTTAGTCCGATTCAATCGGACATGCGGATCGATGCACAAAGTCAGCTGCCTGCTGATGGTCATTTCTATCTGCTGCGCGAGGGCTTAGTTCAGTACTTTTACGGAGCGCGACAAATCGGGATCTTCGAAGCCGGAGATCTGATTAACCTAGAGCACCAACGCTTCTCCCCAGCCGTTCGATTTCAGACGGATTTTGCCGTCGTTGTCGATGTGTATGCTCTGACTGATCTGCAGGCGCAACTTGATAGCCATGCGCCAGTAAGAGAGATGTGGAGTAGCTTGATTTCCGTCCATGCCGCGAGACTTGGTGCCGTTAGTGCCTCACTCTCAAAATTGCACTCGGAGGTTGCCCCCAAGCTGCTTCAATTTGAGCGCGGTGAAACGATCATTCGGCAGAATGACAAAGCGGATAAAGTCTATACTTTACTCGATGGTAGCGCGGAAGCGATTGTCGACGGCAAAGTGGTAGGCAAAATCTTAGGCGATGAAATATTCGGGGCGCTGGCCGCCATCAATGGTGCACCACGCACGGCAACGGTGCGCTGCACCAGCACCTGTACCGTGCTGTCGCTGCCAGCCGAAAACTTTATTCAGCTTCTCGATACCCATCCGCATACAGTGCTGAAGATGATCGAGGACATGGCGCGAGTAATCAAGGAACTGAACGCTCAGGTGGTGAGATAGACTTAACCAATGCTTCGCAGCTTGGCGAGCAGACGACTGATCCATTTGCTGCGCGCAAGTTCTTTACCTGCAATCTTTGATGCATTCAGCACAACGGTTTGAGAACCAGAACTAAAATTTATATCCGGGCACAAATAGACCGCCTTGACCGGCACCTTCGTATTATTCTTGGCATTCTGCAATTTCGAAATTCGATTGGTTAATTGCGTGGCTAGGGCGATGGTGCGGACCTCTGCCGAGCCAATTTCCAGGTAAGCACTCCGATCGAAATATTGATCGCGTGCCACGACCAAATGTGTTGCGCATCCCGATCTCGTGCTGCCGCCTACCAGGGTGACCTCAGCCGAAAATTCTCCCCGGTTATTGAGCGTGGCCTGAAGCGTCACGACGGGAAGGTCCGGGTCCTCTCCGGGAGTCAACCCGCCGCCGATGCTTTTACTCGTGGGTTGTGGCACCGGGGTAGATGTCGGAAGCGGCTCCGGGGTAATGCCGGGAGCCGGAGTGGCGGAAGGGCTGATCTGCGGTGTGGGGGTCGCCGTAGGGGTAGGGGTTGCCGAGCTCAGACAGCTGCCGTACGTCGCAACAAAGGCGCCGATTGCGGCCTTGCTGGGATCGGAAAATGTCGTGTTGGATGGAGCCACGGCCGGAGACATGACAAAGCTGCTATCGTCCGCATCGTGGAGCGCGTTCAGGTTATGTCCGACTTCATGGGCAAAAGTCAGATAATCGATAGCAGGGTTGAAGGCTTGCGATAATCCGTAGCTATAAGCAGGCATGCGGCAGACGGTGCCGATGAATGCTTTGCCAATGTAGAGATCATCGAGGTCCCGTCCGGTGAACAGATGATAAACATCTGCACTGCCTAAATCATTTGAATTGATGCTTTGCTGGCGGAACTCTTCCAGCAAAGCGTCAGGGTCCGTAGCGCTATAGTTTTGACCCGGCGAGGCGATCACCACTTGTCTCTTAATATTGAATGTCAAACCAAGCTGAGTTTCGTAAAGCAACTCTGCGGCGTTTATATTGGAAGCGATTCTTGAATTGCTCGCAGCGCCGTATTGTTGATACCAGTTATAGTCCGCCTTTGTTGCAACTTCTGCCTCCTTCAGCAAAGCTGCCGCAACGTCAAATGCTCTTGCGCCGGATACGGCCTGCGCTGCAAACATATCTCGAGGCTGTGCCCGCAAAGCATGCACCGGAACTTTATGCACCCTGACAGCAAAGCTCTGGGTGCCCCGTATTTGGAGGCCCGACAATTCGTAGTGTCGAAGCCCGTAACGACGCTGACTGTTGAACAGCACTGAAATCTGAACGCCCTGCGGACTTTCGAAGATCGATGCGCTAAATGGACGGGATTGTCTCAATCGATCAGTGAAGTGCCCCCTAAATAGCGCAATCAGGGTACGGTCAGGAATTAGAGTCGACCCCTGCTGCAGGTAAGAGGCCCAATTTTTCGTCCGCTGTTGATACAGTGCGCCTCTGAACCTTCCGAACCCGGGGACGCGGGTGACTATCAGAATTTGGCTGATGCGCTGCGCAGTCTGGCCCTGTTTGGGCACTGCAGTTAGGAGCGTCAGAATGGGAGCTCCGCGCCAATGCAAAGTTCCTCGCCCAGAATACGCGGTCTCCGGCTGAGCAGCCGCACTGCCGCACAAAGCAAATGTGGCCAAGCAGCAGGCGCATAGAGATACAATTACGTTCCGCAGAAGCGTGCGGAGCAATAGTTTGTTGCGGCGTAACGGCATATAATCAGTCTCGCCGTGAGAAATATTTTATGCAACGGTGCTAAAGTTGTTAGCTGCGGGTCAGGCGGTTTTAACGGCTGGCACTTTCTTAGAGGCTGCCAGCTCGTCAAGGCTACGCAGCGCCACGCTGGACTGGCCGGACGTATATGCAGCGATCTTTTGTTGGGCGCCGATTAGCGCCGTCTCTAGCTGTGCGACCGCCATGGTGGGATCGCTCGCGGATCCCAATCCGTCCCAGAGTGCTTCGGGATTGTCGTCGAGTTGCGCAGCTCCGAAAGCTTCCGAATAGATCTGATTGGCCTCCTCGCTGCTTATTTCCCCGGCATCACGAAGCTG
Source organism: Oligoflexia bacterium (assembly GCA_019694515.1). Classification (GTDB taxonomy): domain Bacteria; phylum Bdellovibrionota_C; class UBA2361; order UBA2361; family JBGSMV01; genus JAIBBU01. Next base: position 27,471 of record JAIBBU010000019.1, read on the forward strand.
CTGCAATGTAGCTTTTGCCGCTGCTTCGTGCGGTATGTATGAACCCACACGCATCTGCTCCTTGTTTACAGCCAGCAATTCCGAGAACTGCGCTGCTGTGTCTGCTCCCTTTAGATTGGAGATTCGTTCGCCCACCAACGAGGCAAAAAGTTCCTCCTCGCTCACCATATTTTCCGCATTGGGGACCAGATATGATTTCAGAATCGACTCAAAATCCGAGCCTGATTGAGCTTTCGGGGCGGTGGTCGAGGAAGTTTGGGAGGCGCCTTCATTCTTGGAGCCTTTAACTAGCTTTCCGACATCACTGATTATTTTGTCAGTTACCTTGCCGACGACGGCACTTGTAATTGTATCGGTAAAGAATCCCATCGGCGGTACTGCTCCGGCTCTAATGCGCCATCAAGCTGGCATTCTATGCTAAGACTGCAATCCCTGTGCTTGGTTGCCCGAGGGATCGATCACTCTATAGATGCCCGAGCATAACCGTGAAGAGGAGGAGAGAATGATCGTTCAAGGCCAGAGGCAAATAGCTGCTGACGAGCGCACCGCTACCCCTCCCGGGTTGGCGGCTGATAGTCCATTTCTTATGGAAGCAGACGAGATGCCGAGCACGGCCACCATCTCCCCCGAGTGGGTGGAGGTTGAGCGTATCGCTGCAGGGAATCGCCGCAGCCCGCAGTTCGACCAGGTTCTCGCCTCGCCCTTTGGCACCATCGCAGAAACCCCCCAGGGCCGTGCGCAGCTAGTGGAGGGGCTCCGCACCGAGAATCCCTCGATCTTCAAGGAGCAGGCGGCCAGGCAGGCGGCACTGCAAGTCTTGGGTAAGTATATAGGCGAGCTCGAGGTTCAGCGTGTTTGTATAGAAGAGTTGGAGACGCATCCGGAGTTCGAGCGATCCTGCTACATTGCAGCGCAAACAATATCGCTGACCCGCGATCTGCGCGAGCCTAGTCTGGCCGATCGGCTGACCCTATTAGCCTTGAATTTCCCCGATGGAAATCACCGCGAGCAGATCATGAATATCTTGAAACCGTCGCTGGATGAAGGTGCTTCCAACCACACCGTGGCACCGATTATCGCGGATGTCACAAAAGCTGTCATCGCAGGTGCCGTCCCCAACGCGCGGCAGCTCCATGCCCTGGCACTCAGCGGAAATCAGCGGGCCTACGCGCTAATGGGAAAGATCGCACTTGGAACCTTAAGCCGGCAGTTTGATGTACTTAGAGAAAGCACACACTGTATCGATCTAGATGGCAGCACTCCGATGGCTTGTGTAACCGGCGGAGCCGGTGCGGTTGCGGCGGTTCTATGTAGCGCACTTCTCCAAACCTCGGCGATCCCTATGCTAGCGGTAATTGCCTGTGGCGGCGTCCTGGGAGTTTCGCTCACCCCGTTACTGAGATATTTTCAGACCCGCAAAGAGCGGCTGGTCCGCAATGCCGGTGCGCAGACTCAAGCAATTCAGTATTTAGGACTCGCATCGCATCATGCTCCGATGCTCGAAGTTCTATTGGCAGCTAAGCAGATCTCAGAACGCACGCCTGCTTTACAGTCTGCGTTTACAGCTGCAATGAACCGGCTTAATTTGGGCTGGAACTCAGTTGGTTTGGCGCGCGCGCTGCGTAGTCCTCTGAATGAAGTACGGCGGGAAGCGGCCAGACGACTTGGAACTCTCCCTGCAGAGCTGCATCCCGTGCCGGGTGAAATTGCGACGGTGCAGAGTATCCTCACGCAGCTGAAATCTGATCAGGATCCAGAGGTCCGCAAAATCGCCTATCAGGCGGCTAGGCACTGACTGGCGGTGTCTTTCAGGTGATAGCTCACAGCGTCAACTAAACTAGGCACAATCTCCTCTATCTCAACCTGAGAATTGGTAAGTGATCGCACCAAGCTGAGAAGTTCCGGGGCAGCCGGAATCTTTCCACAGACAATTATTTCACTGCCAAACTTTGACATAACCGCGCAGGGCAGGTGTTTTTTGAGAGCGTCCATTGCGGCTTCAATGTTATTGATGCCTCTAATTTTTGCGCCGGCATGTCCAATTGTTCTGCAAACTTCCTCGGTCGGACCAACCGCGAAAAGCTCGCCATTACGTAGCACAATCAGGGTGTCGGCCAGCCTTTCCACCACATCCATCCGATGAGATGTGAGCAGGAAGCTGGTGCTGCTGGCCTGTCGTTCGACGATCTCCGCCAGTTCGCTGGTTTTTTGTACGTCGAGCCCGTCAAATGGCTCATCCAGTAAGAACAGCCTGGGTCGACTAAAAAATCCGATCGCAGTCTGAACTCTGCGGCGTTGTCCTTTGGAAAGCTCGCGCCCAAGTTTTTTCAAAAGCGGCGCCAGTTCCAACTGTTCGATCCAGTGCCTCCCGCCGCTTCGATAATAGTTCGGATCGTCGGTTTTTAATCGGCACCATAGCCGGATATAGGACTCAACGGAGATGTCGGCAAAGACCGAACCACCCTCAGGGCAGAACGCCATGTGCTCTTCCGGTTTCAGGCGCTGCCGTACCTCGCGATCAAAGGCAAAAACATCCAAACGCCCGGCCGAGCAGGGCAGCAGTTTGAGCACGCTCTTAAGTAGCGTCGACTTGCCTGCGCCATTATGGCCAATCACCGCAATAATACCGCCGCGTGCTGAGAGCTCGTTTATACGCAGCGCGGGCCGGACGCCGTAAGCGACGCTCAAGCCTGTGGCTTCTATACTAATCTGACGTCGCGCATGTTCGTGCATTATTATATCTCCTCCAGATGCGAAGCGAACCAGCGCGCATTACTGCGTACCATCTGTAGTAAGAGCAGCAGCGCCAAACCGGAGTGCAATACGAGTGCAAGATAGGATGGTTTGAAGATCGGCGCGATGATGATGGGGGTCAATCCGAGCACCGGCAGTAACGTAATAATATTGCGGCAGAACCCCCAGAATGGGGTGCCGATGATAAAAGTTGCCATCCAAACAATCGTGCCGAGCCCTGCAATTAACAGCGGGACATAGCGGTATCCAAAACTGAAAAGAAAATGACGTTGCTTGAGCTCGCCGATTGAAGCAATCACCGTAGCCAATCCTAAGCCCGCTGATACCGCCGCGATCCAGAGCGCGAGAGCGAGGAGGTCGCTTCCGAAGATTGCATAGAGCTGCTCGGGATCAACCATGTCATAGAGCCAATACGCACTAAGCGGGATCACGGCAATCAAGAATGCTGCCACCCGCAAACAAGTTAGCATCCAAATGGCGAGATAAAAGTTGGAGCTCCCGCAACCGGCTGCCATAGGAAGCAGCGCTCCGCTTCGCGCGAAATAATCGATTACCCGTCTATGGGCCTTAAGTGCGAGCCACAACGCAATTACAATCATCCCTGCAATGTTGATTACGATAGCGGAAGTTACATATAGATCCTTGATCTTAACTGCATCTCTAAGTCCGCTCGAATAGAATTCAATCGAGCCGACGGAATCCCAGATTCTGCGCATATCGGTGCGCGCAGATTTCAATTTTTCGCCGACATCGGGGTTGAGCGACGTTGCACCAAGTACCAGCAGCCCCCAAACGCTGGAGACCTCGGTGCGCACGGGGGTGCCGGGAACGATTACAACGTCAGGGTGGCAGGACGAACAAATATGCAGGCGTTCGATGGTGCCATCTAGAATCAGTTGGAATTGAGTCGGGTCAAAAAGATCGGGATGCTTGACCTTTAGCGCCACATCAAGACGGTCGGGAGCGCAGTGTGGGTCGTCGGGCGGCAGCTCTATAGCTTGCCCGTCAACCACCTTGGTCTGCCAGCGGCAAATCCGCAGGGGCTGTGGAGTTTCGTGTCCGTAGATCAGGTTTGACACGATACTTCGCAATTTCTCTCTGCCCGGATCAGTGCTTTCCACTGGTCCGATCGATTTGCGGCCCGCCTGTAATATCAGACTGGTGACCAGCAGCTGGGCGCACATCACGACCAGGCCCAGGATGAGGGGAAACAGTAATAACGAGCTGAATAATCTAGGGACGCGGCATAGGGCTATGACGAGTCGGAGCGCGCGCATTGTTTAACCTAACCTTTCTCTATCGCGGGGGTCCGGGCCCCCCCTTTTGGGTTATGTCGGATCAGTTAGGCAGTTTGACTTATCCCAAACTCGGATAGATCATGCGCACTCATGGCGGATTCTTTGACCTATAAGGGTGCGGGCGTCGACATAGCTGAAGCCGATAGCACCAAGAAACTATTAGCTAAATCCATTGACATCGAGGGTCGTGACGCGCGCGTTCTAAATCGCGTCGGCGCCTTTGCCTCCCTTTTTGAGGCCAAATTTGAAGGGGTGACTAATCCGGTTCTAGTCTTGAAAGCCGAGGAGCCCGGTTCAAAGCAGCTGCTGGCATTTCAGCATGGCTTCGTGCGGGAGATCTGCTTCGATTTAGTAAATCATTTGATTAATGACATCGCCGTCATGGGCGCAAGGCCGCTAGCGGTGCTGGACGTAATCGTCTGTGGAGCATTGCGCAAAGCGGATGTCGTCGCCCTGGTCGACGGCATGGCTGCGGCATGTCGAGCCTTGGGGTGCACGCTAGTGGGTGGTGAAACCTCTGAGCAGCCGGGTGTGCTGGAGGCCGGCCGCTATGTGCTTTCAGCTACGGTTGTAGGAGTCGCTGATAAATCCAGGATTGTGGATGGTTCGGGGATCGCGGTGGGCGACCGAGTGTTAGTGCTTCCCTCCAATGGGCCGCATACCAACGGCTACACCCTGATCCGCCGACTCTTGGCGGATGTGCCGGGTTGCGCGGAGCGTGCAGTCGGGAAGGAGACGTTTCTGCAAGCAGTCATGAAGCCGCACACCCCTTACCTGGAAGCCCTGCAGCAGCTTGCGACGATAGGGGCCCTAAAAGGGGCAGCTCACATTACTGGCGGCGGAATTGCAGGTAATTTGGGGCGTATTTTGCCACCAGGTATGGATGCGGCGGTTGAACTGGGAAATCTCCGAATTCCCCCAATTTTCTCGAGCATTAGGAACCTTGGGAAAGTGCCGGATACCGACATGCTGCAGACTTTTAATCTTGGCGCAGGCGCGATGGTTGTAGTTCCAGAAGCTCTCCAATCCCAGGCCCTCAGTGGGCTGCAAGATCGCGGAATAGAGGGCTACCCAGTGGGCGCGATTGTGAACGGGAAGGGATCGGTGCGTTTTTCTGGAGGGCTCAACTGGAGCCACTAAAGCTGCGAGCTCAGACCTTTGAGGTGGCGTTTTCCCGAAGCAAAGCTCTGGAATTGTCGAAGCGGCAGGGAAGGTGCGCCTCGGCTTTTATGCTGCTCTGCTCGCCTGGTTGGCCGTCTCACGGAGCTCCAGACTGGCATCCAGTTGATCGTAGATCATATTGAGCCGGTCCTTGAAAACGTCGAAGGTATAGCGTTCTTCAGCGAGGGCGCGCGCATTACGCCCAAGCCGGCTACGTTCTTCATGATCGGTGATCAATCTCAAGATCGCCCCCCCGAAACTTTCGCTAGTAGGATCGGCTAGGGCGCACACCTCATCATCCAGCACTTGTGTGTGGGTGGGGAGCCGGGTAGCGACCATCGCCCGTCCCGAGTGCAGATAGGAGTAAATCTTCATCGGTGTATTATTGCCCTTGGTGCGCGGTGAAACCAAGATGTCGGCATTGTATATATAGTCGTCGAGTTTCTCGACCGGGCGCGGCCCGGCCAGGTGCACACGGTGTGAAATGCCAATCGAGGCCGCTTTGCTCTCGTAGTGCTTGATATGCTCGGGGCGGCCGCCGATGATCACAAGCCGCGAGCTCTGCTCCTGCGCCGAAACGAGGCCAAAGCTCTCGATTAGCAGATCGATCCCCTGATAACGCTCCAAGTTTCCGATATAGACGACCAATGGTGTTTCGGGTGATACGCCGAGTTCCAATCGAAGATCGGCTTTTTGGGCGGTCCCTTCGCCCTTTAATAGCGACACATCGCTTAGTACGGAGGTGTACTTGGAACCATGTTGTTTAGCGACAACCGCTAACGCATCGCAAACCGGAACAACCGCTTCGCTATATTTGACCGCCAGCTTTTCAATCAGGCTCAGCATAGGACGCAGCGGTCTAAGCACCCACCATTTCTCGGAAACCTGCAGCGCCAACGAGGAATCCATGTCGTATATATAGGGCAGTCCGAAAAACAACTTTAGAATCAGCGCGACGAAGACGGACTCTTCGACGGCATGTACCAGGTTATAGCGGCGCGCACCTCCGCTCCGGAGTACATGCTGAAACACGTAAATCGTAAAGACTACATCGCACATCAATTTCTTGATTGAGATGCCAGGCCCAACTCCGCGCAGGAATTTAGGAGTGGGGATTCTTAAAATTCGAACGCCCGGAATCGCTATGTCTTCACCTTCATTGTAGGTGATAAGGTCAATACTGTCTGAACGATTGCCAGTGTTCTGGCGCCGGGATATCCTGTCAGTCAACACCTCCAGAGCAAGGCGCACCGCAATGGGAGTGCCTCTTTCCTGAAAGAACGGCTCTGGTGCAAGAAAGAGAATTTTCATTTGAACCTAATTAGCCTAGCGCATGGAAGGCGTCAATTCTATGGCCAGCTTAAGCATTAGCGAAACGGCTGATATCGATACATCCTCAGAGGATTATGCGCGCCGTTTTGCAGGACCGGCGGGCGAATGGCTGCTACAGGTGCAGAGTGCCGCCGTACTGCAGCTGGCTGGTGCCGGTGAAGATCGAGCTGTGCTGGACGTAGGTGGGGGACATGCTCAGTTGGCGCCCCCATTGATCGAGGCAGGGTTCCGGGTCATGGTGGCCGGTAGCAGCCAAAGCTGCGCGGAACGGTTGCGCGCTGCGCTAGCCGGAGGGCGATGCGATTTCATTGCGTGCAGTTTATTACGGTTGCCCTTTGACGACCGAAGCTACGATACCGTCGTGTCGGTTCGTTACCTAAGTCACTGTCCCGTCTGGCAGGACTGCATCAAGGAATTGTGCCGAGTGGCGGCTCGGCGCGTGATCGTAGATTATCCCCGACGCGGAGGATTTAATAGTTTCTACAAGATGCTTTTCGGGTTCAAGAAGAAGCTCGAGGGCAATACGCGCGACTACCTGACTTTCAGCGACTCCGAAATCGAGGGCGCCTTCGAAGCCGCAGGATTCCAAGCGGAACGGCAGATCGGCCAGTTTGTGCTGCCGATGGTTTTTCACCGCATCCTCAAGCGACCCGCGGTCTCAGCAATGTTAGAACGCATGCTCGGCGGCCTGGGTTTAGCCGCGCGCTTCGGGACGCCCGTAATCGCCAGTTGGGTTAGAAAGACCGAGTGATATGCGAAAGATTCTATTGTTGCTAGTCTGTCTGACACTTGGGCCATCCGTTCTGCAGGCGGACCCAGGCCGCGATCGGATCCAGGCCGCAATCGACTATTTGCGAGATCGGGCTTCCTACCTCGAAGCTCGAATGATCGTGCATCGGCCCGCTTGGGAACGCGAGTATGGTCTGCGTTCCTGGACCCGCGGTAACAAGGAAAGCTTGGTACGTTTTACCGCTCCGCCCCGGGACGCTGGCAACGCATCACTCACGATGGGCGATGAGATGTGGAGTTTTTCTCCCAAAATTAACCGGGTGATTAAGATTCCGCCCAGTATGATGCAGCAGAGCTGGATGGGATCGGACTTTTCGTATGATGATCTGTCGCGAGGAGATGATATCCTTGACCGCTATACTCATCGCATCATTGGCCAGAGTATGCATGAGGGGCACGAGGTTCAGCTGATTGAAGCGCTGCCGCGCGAAGATGCCCCGGTGGTGTGGGGAAAAGAAATTGTGCAGGTGCGTTCAGATAATATCTTCATTAGGCATGAGTTTTATGACCAGAGTATGCAGCTGGCCAAGGTGCTCAGCGCACAAGATATTAAACCTATCGGCGGCAAGCTCTATGCTACTCGGGTGCGCATGGAAGATTTGACTGCGCCAGGCGAATGGACAGAGGTGACATATCAAGCGGCCAAATTCGGTTTAGAACTTTCCGACACGGTATTCTCTTTATCCAACCTGCAAAATCCTCGTGATTAGCCTCAAGATTGCATGGCGCAATATTTGGCGCAGTAAGCGTCGCAGTGTTCTGACGATCTTGGCCGTGGCCTTTTCCTGTACAATTTTAGTTTTTTTTCTGAGCCTGCAGCGCAGCTCTTGGGAAGCATCGGTCAACGCAAATGCAAGCATTTTTCAGGGCCATCTGCAGGTGCAGCGGGTCGGATATAATGAGTTCCCTGACATGGAGAAACTGATCTCCGCGGCTGCTGCGCTCGAAGCTCAGCTTGGTAGTTTATCTGGAGTGCGTGCAGCCGGACTGCGAGCGTTTGGTTTTGCGGTGGTCTCCTCGGCGGAGCGCTCATATGGAGCGCAGATTGTGGGAGTCGAACCCCAGCGTGAGATGCTGCTATCTACGATTCCCGGATTGATCAAGAGTGGGGGCTACTTTACACCAGGGCCGCAACATCAAGCAGTCATAGGCGCGAGTTTAGCTGCAAATCTGAAAGTTGCGGTCGGAGATGAACTCACAATCCTCGGTCAAACGGCGCAAGGCTCGGTGGCAGCTGCTATTTTAAAGATCGAGGGAATTTTTGATACCGGGGTTGGTGAGCTCGATCGCAACTTAATTCAGATCGGCTTAGCCGACTTTCAAGAACTCTTCGAAATGCCCGATCAGGCTCATGCCCTGGTGATCAATTTAAATAGCGCCGCAGCGCTGCCGGAAGTTGAACAGCGCATCAAGACCATTCTCGGCGCAGAGAGAGATTTGACGGTCTTGAACTGGGAGCAGCTATCTCCAGGTCTAAAACAGGCGATTGAATTAGATATGAGCTTTGGGTGGCTGTTCTATACTTCATTGGTCTTGATTGGAACATTTAGTGTTTTGAATACCTTCTTAATGTCGATTTTGGAGCGTACTCGTGAGTACGGATTGCTGATGGCGTTGGGATTAACACCGCTGCGACTGCTGAGCACGGTGATGCTCGAGAGCGCGCTGCTGCTTGGGTGTGGCCTGCTCGCGGGAATTAGTTGCGGGGCCGCCTTGGTGATCTACTATGGCATAAAAGGCTTCCAAGTTCCCGGCAGCGAAGAGATCATGCAAACCTTTAATCTCAGTACGGCCGTGCATCCAAGTCTATCCGTGGCCGCTCTCACTCTGGGGCCGTTAATGATTCTTTTCTTTGGATTGGCTGCCGCGCTTCTTCCGGCGCTTCGTATCCGGAAGATTTCACCAGTGGAGGCATTGCGCGCGATATGATTGATGCGCAGAGCTGGTTGGTGCTGTGGAAGCTAGCTTCAAGAAATGTGGCGCGTAATCGCCGCCGCACTGCTTTGACTACACTCGCCGTGGGGCTAGGCGTCTGGACCTCTGTTGCTTTAGCGGCTTTTGCGCGTGGAATCAGCGGTGAGATGGCTGATAATGCGATTTACGACCTTACGGGCCATGTGCAGGTTCATCATCCGGACTATCCTCAGGATCCGGTTGTGTCCAATTCGATTCCAGACAGCAGCGCGAAAATCATGCAGGCATTGCCGCCCGGCGTGGTCCTCGGCAGTGCTGCCCGGGTGCGCGTGCCCGCCGTGGTGCGCAGTGAAAAAAAAGCTACGGGAGTAACCTTAGTAGGGATTGACCCGGACGCTGAGCATGGCCTCTCATTTATCGGAGATGGAGTGATCTCGGGGCGACCGATTGAGGGGCCCGACGACCAGGGCATAGTGATCGGACAGAAACTTGCGGAGCATCTACAGACCGCTCTGGGACGCAGGGTGGTGGTGATGAGCCAGGATGTTAACGGGAAGCTGGCAGAGCGCGGCTTCAGAATCACGGGCATTTTTGACGCCGAGCTTGAGGCTACCGAAAAAGCTTTCATTTTTTGTGGTCGCGGAACTGCGCAGCAACTTTTGGGCTTAGGCGCGCAAATTTCCGAGATTTCCATCGTCGGGCAGAACCGGGATGGCGCGGACGCTATCGTCAATGCGGTTCAAGCAGCCGTCCCCGAGGCGGCTGTACGCAGCTGGCGGAAAGCGGCGCCCTTCGCTGATGCGCTGTTGCGGGTACAAAATGCGTTTTTGAAGTTCTGGTTCTTGATTGTGGTAATCGCAGTCTCTTTTGGGCTGATTAATACGATCTTTATGTCGATCTTTGAGCGCGCTCGTGAATTCGGGCTGATTCAATCGTTGGGTATGCGCCCGCACAATGTGATCGTGCAGGTAGCGCTTGAAGCGTTCTTGGTGCTGCTAGGCGGTATGGTGATTGGCAATTGCGGAGCATGGCTTACGGTGCGCGCGCTATCGGGCGGCGTTGATCTTTCCCGTTTTGCGCGCGGCATGGAGATGATGGGTGTCTCGCGGGTGGTATACCCGACGATACTGGCGCGCGATATCATTACGGCGAATTTGTTTGTATTGGTACTATGTTTGCTGGGCAGCCTATATCCGGCTTGGAAGGCCTCACGCCTGCCGATTCTGGAAGCGTTGCATAGGACCCACTGAAGGGAACTATTTATGACTGCTGACTCGGGCGCGATGATTGTCACGCTGCGACATGTAACGCGCGAATATGGCGCTGCGCCCAATCTCGTGCGCGCAGTTGACGACATTTCGCTGAGTGTCGAGCGCGGAGGTTTTGTAAGTCTCTTTGGCCCGTCGGGCTCAGGAAAATCCACACTGCTAAATCTAATCGGAGCTTTGGATCGCCCGACAAATGGGGAGATCGAGCTCGATGGCCAGCGACTCGATTTGCTGTCGCGCGATGAGTTGGCGCAGATCAGGCTGAATAAGATCGGCTTTATTTTTCAGGCCTACAACCTCGTCCCGGTGCTTTCGGCAGTTGAGAATGTAGAGTTTGTGATGCAGCTTGGCGGAGTTCCCCAGGGGCAGTGTCGCAGTCGCGCGATGGAGTTGCTCGCCGAGGTGGGTTTGGCTGGTCTTGAGCACCGCCGACCGGGAGAGCTTTCGGGAGGCCAGCAGCAGCGGGTCGCCGTGGCGCGGGCGATTGTTGATAATCCGGCATTGGTTTTGGCCGATGAACCCACTGCAAATTTGGACTCTGCGAGTGCGCATAATTTGCTGGAACTGATGCGCGATCTGAACCGCAGTCATGGTGTCACCTTTATCTTTTCGACACATGACAAGCTAGTTATGGAAAGTGCGCGGCGTTTAATCGAGCTTAAAGATGGAAAGATAATTTCTGATTCTTGTCAGGCCTCCCATTGAGATTGATTACGCTCGGCATATGTTTGGTCCTCAGTTGTGTGCGGGTGAATGCCGAAGATCTTAAATATGGCGGACATCTGAAGCTAACAGAAACCGGCTCCCGTATCGGAACTTACGACCCACGGGAAAAACTGGCGGGACGCCGGGTCTATACGCATGATTTGGATGCGCGTTTAAAAGCGGAAAACGCCGGAGTTCGTTGGGGCTGGCAGCTGCATGCCGAAGCTTTGGGACAATTCTCCGATGACCTTGAAGCGTTCAGGGATCGCTCCCATTCGAGCCTTGAGGATCGTACTCAATTCTTCGACCTAAGTTCCACGGTCGACGATCATCCTGAGAATCGCCTCGACCTGCGTTTCGATCGGGCCTTCTTTAGCTTTCGCACGGCAGTCCTTGTGGTGCAGGTTGGCCGGCAGGCCTTGAGTTGGGGCAATGGACTTGCATTCCAGGTTCTAGACCTATTTAGTCCATTCTCCCCCGTCGAATTCGACAAGGACTATAAGAGCGGAAGCGACATGTTGTACCTCCAGTATGTGTTGGGGCGGGGCGCTTCGGTCGAAGTGCTCGTGGTACCGCGGCGTGATGAATCGTCTGGCGATTTGGAAAGCGGCGAAAGCTCATTTGCCGCTAAGTTACGGGCCGAATTAGCCGGATTTGGGTTCGATTTCGTAGCAGCGGAACACTACGATTCGGAGGTCGCAGGAATCGGGGTAAGCCATGATCTTGCGGGTGGAGTGCTGCGCTCTGACCTGGCGTTCCATCATGAAGCAGAGAAAGATCGCTTTAATGCGCTGCTGAATTACGATCGATCTTTTGTCGGCTGTGGTCATAATATTTACCTCTTCGGGGAGTATTTCCGAAATGGTTATGGGAGCGAGCCGAATTCTGATTTGGTCGCGCCATTGAATCAGGCGCTAACAGATCGGCTGTTGCGTGGGGAGCTGTTTACGGTTCGACAAAACTACCTCGCTTTGGGAATTCAAGCGGAACTCGCGGCCCGTCTCAATCAGTATCTAACTCACATACAGAGCTTGGATGACGGCAGCGCCTATGTGCAGGTACGGACCGTGGTGGATCTGATGCAGGACCTGTACCTTACCGCCGGGTTTAATATTCCGGCTGGAAGCAGTGGCAGTGAATTTGGGGGATATCCGGTCCAAGGGACAACCCGCCTCGTGGAACCGTCACGAAGCGGGTTTCTGAAATTGGCCTACTATTTCTAGGGGAGGGTCGGTAGGCCGCAATCTTCATCTTTAGTAGCTGTAGCGTTTGGCCGGCTCGTTGATCTTGACCGTACGTAGGGCCCCGGTTTTGAGGTGAATTTCTACGATCGATCCTGCTGGATAGGATGCGCCGGGCTGATCAAAACGATAGTGCTCACGGTCTCCATTGCTGACGCCGGTGAACTTCCCAGTGGAGATCACTTTTCCATCCGGCCCCTTGATATCTACAGTGCTGATACTGCCTGTGAGCTTTTTGGGAATCAGAATGACCAGTTTGCCGTCCTTGGCTCCTGATGGCTTCCAAAGAAAATCTCCTAATTGTCGAAGCTTCTGAACCGAACCGCTGGGAGATGTGGGGGTGGCACACGCGCAGGTTCCCCCGGTAGTTTGACCATTGCCGGTTGGTGTGGTGGGAGAACCTGTACCTCCGCTGCCGCCAGATCCTCCATTCGGTTGGGGTGCGGTCTCGGGTAACTGCAGTGTGGAATAGACTAGAGACAGCGCACGATCGACCACAGAGAAGATCATCTGCAGGGCGTCTTCAAAGAATTGCATGGCGCCGATGGTGGACGCATCTCCAGGCACTCCGGTCCCGTCCCCGCCAGGCCCCGTTCCGGCCCGAGGTCCGCACATGCGCGGCCCTGGATTAGCGGTTTGATTCAGTAGATCCAACGAATCTGGAAAGAGGCTCGGTTGGGCGGGGTTGGAGGTTGCTATATTTGATATCACCTTAATCTCCTTTGATTAAACAGCGTCAATGGCCCGCGTCATTGCGGGGCGTCATTGCTCTGTTCGTGTGTTTTGCGAGGGAGTTTCCGACTTTGGCATTGTTTCATTCAGAGGCCTGTCTTGGCGCCATTTCGAATAGCAGCTTTAAAACAATTCGGTACCACTTTTTCGCCCCCAAAATCTGCGCTGGTGCACCTCTCTAAGCGCGTTAACTTCCTGAAGTTACAGCGCTATTAAAACGCAGCGTTTACGGAGATTTTCTACGAAGTCTCTGAGACCTAGATTGTGTTGGGGAGGGGGCTTTAGAGCGACCGCCTTACCAGATCGCTACCCGATCATGCGGAGCAAGCCACATTGGGTCGCCGGGGTGAATTCCGAAAGTTTCGTAGAAGCCGGGTTCGTGCTGTGCAGGCGCGACGGCGCGATACTCGCCCGGAGGGTGCGGATCGGTGGCGGTCACCTGCCGCAGAAACCCTGGACTGGTTTTGTCGGCCCAAACTTGGGCCCACGCGATAAAGCACCGTTGTTCGGGAGTTAACCCATCAATCTTACGGTTTTGGTCAGGATGCTCGTGTAAATAGGATCTTAATGCGCCGTAGGCAAAGGCAATTCCGCCCACGCCTGCTAGACTTTCTCCGACTGCCAGCGCAGCATTGCTGACCCTGGTTAGCGCCTCAAAGCTAGGGAGTTACCTGATTCGTAGCGTCTCAGTCCGCGATTGAAAGTGAACACGGCTAAGGCGAAGAGTGCGAGCGCAAAGACACCGATCTCGACCAGCCCCCTTAGGCTGAAGACCTTCACCAAGCGCACCGGAACGGCGTAGATAAAGTAGGCGGGCAGTAAAGTTACCGTTATTATCTTCAGCAGCCCTTCAAAGGCTGAGTAGGGATAGAGCCCGAATGTAACTAGCGTCCAAAAGAGATGGCTCGCAGCCCGCTCGAAGTTGCCCGTGAAAAAGCAGATCGATTGAGTGAGCACCACGAAACTGTAAACAATCCAAGCCGCCAGCAGCGAAACAACTACGAAGACCATGCCGTTTTGCCAGGTGACGCGGCAAAAGCATAGAAAGACCATGATCCCAAAAAGCAGATCGCCCAACCCAGCCAGCGCCAGTCGGCCCAGCGACACATGCCAAAGCGTGTTGCGCGGCATGCTTAGATAATAGTCCAGCTCGCCCTGAGCAATCTTACGGGCCAGATCCAGCAACCCCCAGGCCATGAACATAAAGATACCAAAAGTCGTGCAGCTAATAGCGAGCAATAGCGCGGAATCCTCGAAGCGCCAGCCGTTTACCTCTGGAAAGCGCTGAAAATATAAAATCCAGAGCAGCAGCCAAAAGATATCATTAACGATCATCCCTCCGATCTGCATTACGAAGGAGACCCGATACTGCATTGCTGCAATCAAACCCTGGCGCAGAATAAATACGGTCAGCTGCAGGTATGTTAGCAGGGTTTTCACGCTAGCCCCCATTCAATACCAAACGGCTGGCTGCGCGGCGCTGAAGTAAGAAAAGCGCGCTCCCGGTTAAGATCAGCCAGATCGCCTGTACGGCAAGGATCTGCATGAACCGCGGTGTGCTGAAACTCACACACAGTCGAGCTGCAGCGTGAAACAGATGCGGAAAAGGTGAAAGCTCCGCAACCCATCGGATCTGCTGCGGGAAGATATCCAGCGGTAATACCATTCCGCCAAAAAGGATCCACAGCTTTTGATAAATCCAGCCGAACGCAGATATGTCTTCGAACCAAAAAGCGAGGAGCCCAATGAGCAAGCAGATTACAAAATGCAGAGTAGCCCCTCCTGCCATTACCAGCAGTGCTGCTAGGGCGCCGTGCATAGAGATCTGAATTGGCCCCACTAGCAGCCAAACCACCAAAGACGAGCTCAGAATGCTGATCGGCAATAAAGCCGCTGCATTACCGAGAAAACGGGCATAATGGTAGCCGACATACGAGATCGGCCGGGCTAAGAGATAGGCGATGCTGCCGTCTTGCACCTCTTCGCTAACTCGCAACTCGACGTTGCCGATCAGCGCTCCCACTGCTTGGGTGATTCCTACCATCCAGATCACGTTCGACAAGCTAAGTCCGTCAATAGTTTCTACGCTGGCACTGCGGAAGGCGGCCCGGAATACTTGGGCGATAATCCAGATCCGCACGAGGATCACCACGTTGAGGCCTAAGAAGTCGAGCAGGTAAGTGCGCTCGTTACGCATCGTAAGCGCGAACAGGGCTCGGTATTTGTCCAGTCTATAAATGTCCCGCACGGTTCCTGCGCTCCCGATAAATGGTGGCGATGATCTCCTCCATCGAGGGTTCGTATATGTTTATGTCGCGCACTGTGAAGTGCTCCAATGCGTAGCGAAAAAGCCGTTCCAGGGTTTGCGCCGAATTCTTGAATTCAATCTTGAGGTGAAAATCGCCGCGTTCCAACACCTCGCCTTCCGGAAAACAGAAGTCCTTAGCAGGCTGATCTAAAACCAATTCCACCGTCTTAGTTTGCACATAACGCTTCTTAAAATTCTCGGTGCTCTCATCCAGTACCAATGTGCCATGATTAATCACAATAGTGCGGTGTGCGAGCGCTTCGATGTCGCCGGCGTCGTGAGAGGTGAGAAAAATTGTCACGTCCTCTTCGCGATTCAGGCGGCGAATCACTTCTCGAATCTGCTGCTTGGCGATTACATCCAACCCGATTGTGGGCTCATCCAAAAAGATCACTCGGGGACTGTGCAGCAAACTTGCCACAATCTCACAGCGCATGCGTTCGCCGAGCGAAAGCTTGCGCACCGGGATGTTTAACAGTTCGCCGACCTTAAGGGCGTCTACCAAATACGCCAGCCGTGCCCGATATTGAACCTGCTCCACTGCGTAAATACGCGCAAACAGATCAAAGCTGTCCTGCGGCGGCAGATGCAGCCAGAGCTGAGCCTTCTGACCGAAGACGGTGCCGATCTTATAGGCGAGAGTCCCGCGCGCACTCTGTGGATTCAAACCAAGCACCGATACTTCACCGCTACTGGGATGTAAGATGCCAGTCAAAATCTTAATAGTCGTGCTCTTACCGGCGCCATTTGGCCCAACAAAAGCCACGATTTCACCTTGCTTGACGGTAAAGGAAACTCCGTCAACGGCGGGGACCTCGCGGTGCAGAGGCTTGATCAAGGACCGCATCGCGCCGATTACGCCGGGATCTCGCAACTTCAGCTTAAATGTCTTGCGCAAATTTCGAACTAAGATGCTTTCGGAATTCATGACGATGCTAAGAGAGCAAAATTAAGAAACAGGATTAAAGATGCTATGGAAATAACGGTTATTTGGCCGGTTGGCCGTCGCGTACGGGTAGCCGCACGGCCGCGAAGGATAGCATCTCCGCCGAGTGTGGGCGTTCGCATACCTTAAAGCACCGCGTAAATTGCCATGAATGGAAGATCATAGGCCCATTCTAACGCAGCTCCAGGCTGCAATCAATAAATATGTCAGTGAATGGGGCGCTACGGCGAAGATCTTAAGTTGGAAGGATTCGCCGGCGCGGTTGTGTCCCCCGGGATCAAGCCGGGTTTGGAAACCCCGCAAAAGAGCGGATAGTTCAACCCGTTGCCGCCTGTGCTCCCCAGATTTACGCCACCTTCGCCGATGCCGATCATTCCACTCGTGCTCTTCAGATGGAAATCTCCCAAGCTGATGGGGTTGTCATTGCTGTCCAGATTTAAATTGACGACCGGATCAACGAATAGCGCCGCTAGGGTTGGCCCGCTCGAAACTGAATTATTGTCGCGCCAGGAGAGTTTCCAAGAGTTAGCGCAGCCACTCAGGCAGCCAATGGTCGGATTGCCCAGCAAGGCTCCTTGACCGTCATACTTGGACCACAGTAAAGGCGGCAGCACGGTGGAAAAGAAATTGTTATAATTGGAGTTGATCCTTTCAACATGAATGTCCATCACGCGGTCGCCGCCTGCGGCGAAAAAGATATTATTCTTCATGCCCAATCGGACGTTGCTATCATCGGTGTCCCCAATATGGAGAGGGCGCTCTGCGGATGAAATTATTGTGTTCCCGTTGACTTCGAACCACGTATCGGGAGGCGAGCCTGCGTCGAAGCCTACACCGCTGGCATAAATTAGATTGTTGCTCAGCGTTACCCCGGTGTGGGGTTCATGCGACTGCGACAATATTCCATCAAGATTAGAGTAGATGCGGTTGCCGCTAAAGATAGTGTCACCGACCGCATTTCTGCCCAGCGTTTGATCTCCGGAGTTTAGCTTAATAAAGTGGCCGCTCGGGATGTTGCTTCCCACAAATGTGTTGTTAATAAACTGGGTTCCACAGGTGCCGTTGCGGATGCTAAAAAAATCAACTCCGCCGCTAGGCGCGCTCATGATGAAGGTGTTACCGACAAAGCGATTAAGATAGCTCTGGTACATGCCCATTAACTTGGCGCCGGTTGAGGAGGTGCCGCCAATCAACTTAAGGGTGACATTTTCAATCGTGCTATTACTAACCGTGTCTAAGATAATCATTTCCGTGAAGGAGAGACTCTTTGCAACGACATTAAAGTTCTTGACCGTGGCATTGAACGTACGGATGGCAAACGATGGCAAAGCCGGATCCGCTCCCTTGGCTATGCCTAAAAATTTGTCCGATTGGATCGTCATCTTATGTCCCTGCCCGTCCAGCACGACATCATCCGCTCGGATGTAGAAGGCGCTGGTGGAGACAATATCTTGGGTGAGGCAGTACAGTCCCGGCTGGGAAATTGTAACGCTGGAGTTGATGCAGCGTCCGGGCAGTCCCGAACTGCTGCAGGTGCAGGGAGTCCCGACTTGCGCAAATGCGCCCGAGTATCCGCCTATAATTAATAGCATCAGATAAAGGGAATATCTCATGGCGTAGCTCCTGACTGTTTTAGCCCTTTGATTCGCTGCTCGTGGTAACCTCTCGAATGGTGTCGAGCAGGGTCTTAGCATTAATCGGTTTGCTGACATATCCATCCATGCCCTTCGCAAGATATTTTTCCTTATCCCCGCTCATTGCATGCGCCGTTAGTGCTACTATCGGTACCCGTTTCTCTCCCATGGTCGCGCGGATCCTTGCGGTGGCCTCATCGCCTCCCATAATCGGCATCTGGATATCCATTAAGATCAAATCAAATTCGTTCTTACCAAATAGATCGAGAGCCTCCAATCCGTTTCCTGCAACCACCACCTTATGACCGGCCTTCTCCAGCATGCGCACAACCAATTTTTGATTGACGGCATTGTCCTCTGCGAGAAGGACCCTTAACCCGTCGTTCTGAGATGAGGCCGCTACGGGAATCGTCTCTTCACGGCTGTGGTTGGCGGCCAACTCTGCGGCGCTCGACATTCGCAACTCCGCGGTGAAATAAAACACACTGCCCCGTCCGACAGCACTGGATACACCGATGTCACCATTCATGAGTTTGGCCAGTTGAGATGCAATTGTCAGGCCAAGCCCCGTTCCGCCGTACTTGCGGGTGGTGCTGGAATCAGCCTGGGAAAACGCTTCGAAGATCTCAGCGTGTTTGTCCTGTGGAATTCCCACCCCCGTATCAATCACTGAGAATCGTAGGGTGCAGTTGCCCGCGGAGGAGTTTATGCACTCGACATGCAGCACGATCGCGCCCTCAGCCGCGGTGAACTTTAGGGCATTCCCGATCAGGTTGATTATAATCTGTCGTAATCTATGGGTGTCGCCGACTAGAAACTCCGGCACATCTGGGCCGCGTTCCATCACGAAGGTGAGGTTCTTCTCGTGGAAGCGGGTAAAGTGCAATCTCTCGATATCATGCAGAAATTTGTCCATCGCGAATGGCGTCGGGTTTAGAGTGAGCTTGCCTGCTTCGATCTTCGAGAAATCCAGAATGTCGTTTATGATCGCCAGCAGTGCGGCCGCTGAGTCCTTCACCGTTTCCGCCAGGTCGCGCTGATCGACGGTCAACTCTGAATCTAGAAGTAAGTTGGTCATGCCAATCACGCCGTTCATAGGCGTTCTGATCTCATGGCTCATATTGGCTAAGAATTCAGATTTTACCAGAGAGGCTTTAAGCGCACGGTCACGTGCTTCCCGGAGTGCGTCCTCCGTGGCTTTACGGTCGGTTATGTCTTCCGAGATGCCTAGTAAGAAAGCCGGTCGGCCGTTTGAGTCGCACACCGGCACCTTCTTGGTGTGCAGCCAGCGGAGTCCCAAGGATTTTGTCTCAATCGGTTCCTCGGCGATGTCCATCAGTTTATTCTTCTCTAGCACGGTTCGATCGCTGGCCATGAAGAATGCCGCCTGTTCAGGAGGGAAGAGGTCTAGATCGTTCTTGCCCAACAGCTCCGAGGCAGAATGGCCCAGCAGCGACTCTCCGGCACGATTTAGATGGACAAAACGCAGCTCCTTGGCCTCCTTGATGAAAACCATCGTGGGCAGGTTGAGTAAGATGCTATTCAGAAAGTTGCGTGACTCCTCGAATTGGTTTGCTCTGGCGCGTGCCAGCAGGTACAGCTGAATTACCACCGCCAATAGTAAGCCCAGAGCTGCGCAGCTTAGGGCCACAATGGTGGGCCAATAGCCCGCACGGCCGATGGTGCTGTGCAGCCGCGGGCGCACAATAATATCCCAGCTGATGCCGGCGAATTTTACGACCGATTGTCCTTTTACCGTTGCTTTAAATCCATCGGCGGGACTTTGATAGCGTCTGACCTGATTCTTTCCTTCGCGCACATCGACGGTGAATTCAACCCCGCAGTTCTCGAGAATCGGATCAAGCAGCTTGGCGCTGTCGATGGTTAGTTCCAAAAAGCCATCGAACCGATTGTCAAGGTACAGCGGATAAAAAATGGTAAAAGCGGATTGTCCGCCGCCGATCTCGTAGACCTTGCTAATGAACGGGCTCGTGGTGCTGATTGCTGTGGACAGCGACGCGCTTAGCGCGGTATTCGCCCGGGGATCAAGCCTTGGCGCAAGAAGGTCCTCCTCGGGCACGGCCCAGCGCGGGGAAAAGTTCTGGTCGACCATCCGCACAGCCATTATTCCGCTGAGTTCTTTGACGTAGCTGGCTGAGTCAGCGATTAAGACATCGTACTTTGCTCCGCGGGCGAGCTGCCAACGTTTTGCCATCCGTCTTGCAGTATTGATGCGATTGGCGAGCACAGATTGGATTTCGGTGCTTAAGGTAAGACTGCGGCCCTGGATCAGCCGTTGAGTAATCAGCTGTTGCTGAGTGACAACTAAAGAATACGAGAAAAGTGCCGCGATCAGTGAGCCCATGAAGATCGAAGCGGGGATGGCGTAACTCCGGACGCGCGTATCCATTTGCGAGAAGGTTTCTACGAGCAGAGCGCAGCCCAAGCTGGTGAAGCACACGCCGGATAGATAATCGATAGGGGTAAATAAATGCCACTGAAAGGCGCTGCCTAGCTTCCCAAAATATCCTGCCAGCGACGTGAGGCCGGACATGGCTACGGTTGCTGCTAATATCCAAGCAGGCCATCGATATTTGTCGGCGTGTTGCGCGTTTGTTAAGAGCGCCAACGCGCTAAGCGCGATTACCAGCGCGTCTGTTGGAAAAATTTCATAAGGCATTTCAAGACGCAGCGCGGTCAAGGCCAGCACTGCCCCAACGAGCGCCCCGAATAGTCGCCGCTGCTTTCGTTCCCTGCAGAGTAGTGCTGCCCCAAACAGAAGAAGCTGCACCGCGGTCCAAGATTCCATCGGTCTTACTAAGCCGTGCGCCCGCATTGACCAACTATTACCACCTGTCAGCAAGACCTCCCCGCCCACCATGGCAGCTAGCGCCGCAGCGATGAGGAGTAGGCGGGACTGGAATAGACCGAGGCCGAGAAAGCCCAGCGCGATAAAGGCTAAAAGCGTAGGGATCAAATTTTGAATTAGGATCAGCCTGTGCTTTAAGTTGTCAGCATTAATGACCTGCTCACGGACGCTCCAGTCGGTAAACCGATTGGAAAAGCGATTCCAGGGACTGAGGCGCTGTTTGGATTCACGATCGTAAAAGTATCCAGTGGCATGGTCTTCAGATTTGACCAGCCAGCCCGATACCGGCTCAATCCAAAGTTGAAGATCGACATCGAGGTCAATCCCTCGTCCGGCCGGCAGCTGCTGCAGATGAGCAAGTTCTGCTGTCTGATCAGCTCTAAAATGGGCTTCATATCTGCGCACTGTGAGTCCATAGAGCTGTTCCTCGCCCTGCAACTCCATCTGCACGGGGGTGTCGTAGTTAACGTGCCAATAGGTGAAGGTTCTGGAATTCCAGTTGCGAGGCGCAAAGAGGTACCCCGCGCGGTCGCGATCCCCATAGTCGGGGGTGTGCGCTCCGGTGATGGGATTTATTCCATAGTGGCGCGATGCTGTAAAAAGTTTTTGTCCGCCGAGAGTCGTAACTTCGAAGTCGTTCCGTATGATCAGGTGGTCTGCCTCGATCTCTTCGGCTGTGTATGTGAATTTAGTACGGGTCGGTTGATCGCCTGTAAATGCGCCTGTTGACGCGTCATATAGATTATCTTCTGAATCCAGGATCGCTTCGTAGCTGAATTCATGATCGAAGCGTGCCAGCTGCGGACTGATCAGATACATCCAAACGGCGATTGCGCCGATGCATAATGCGCCGCAGCCTCCAAGCAACTTGGAGCGGTGGATATTGAATCTATTAGCGGCCATCCCGTTGTCTCAGGCATACACAGCCAGGCGCTCCAAACGAGCGGCGCCCTAAATGCAGCTGCTTCCTTATCCTTTGAAAGATCGGCAACTTATCTAATTAGCTGAAACTGCTGGGTTGCCTACGAACCACAGGGAAATTATTTCATGATATTAAGTGTTTATGTGGGAGAGCGGAGAATTTTTCTGGAGCCTAACCCGTCTGTCCAGAAACCTTCAAAAACTAGGCAATCGACCGCATCAGCTCAGCCAACTGATCCGCGGCGTTACTCCAACAGAACTTCCGGGTATGTAGGCTGCCAGCTTCTATCAATTCGCTTCGGACCTGCGGGAGCTGCACCAGGCTTAGTGCCTCTAGAAGCTGCACGGGATTGGATGGATCGATCAGGATGGCATGTCCTCCCGTGACCTCCTGCAGGGCGGGGATATTAGACCCGATTACTGGGCAGCCACACCTCATTGCCTCAATTACCGATAGAGGAAGTCCGGCAGCCAAGCTCGGCTCCAACAACGCCGCAGCTCCGCTTAAGCAATCGATCAGCTGATCATCTTCAAGGGAGAGACGTTTATATTGGGAGGGGGATAATCCGCTTACTAATGAGTTCTCAATTTGGGGCTGCCCGCCCACAAAGACTAGCTGGAATTGATCATGCAGCGGATGACCGCCGATTGCCCTGACCAGCAGCTCCAAATTCTTTGAGCAGCAGATCCCTTGCCGATCGCCGACAAATACAAAATAAGGCTTGTTCAACTGATACTGTTGCCTGAAGTTGGCGATACGTGCGGCGCTGGAGGGTTTAAAGGAGGATTGGACGCCCCAGCTAATCACATGAATGTTGGCGGGATTTAGATCCGGATAATATTCGAGAAGTTGACCTTTGATATAATTTGTCGGCACTACCAGGTGATCGCAACCGTAGAAAGCCTGATGTCGGCCGGCATAGAGCTCGAGGTTGGCGTTCAGCTCTTCGGGGACCAGGTCGTAGATCACGCAGACTGAAGATTCACGCCTGGCCGTGGTGTACATGCTAGAGAGAAATGCCCGGCCTCGTAAGCGGCGGAATATATTCTGTGTGACTCGATGTTCGGTAACCGGCACATTCAGATTGTGCGCCGCGGTCGTCTCCAGCCGGAGTCCATTGATTTTGGGCATAAGCCCCGCTCGATCTAAGATCACCAAATCCTTGGCAAATCCAGAGCTGATCCATCCGGCAAGAATATTCATCCAGGTACGAAAAAGCTTCGGGGAGTTGTATTGAAAAGCTGCGGCGTCAAATACAATTGGCCCCGTACTATGCCGCTCCTGGATGACCGGAGCTATCGTGGAAAGCTCAGGATATGCGGCCCGCTCGAAATCGGTGTACCGGTCGACTAATGGATTAATGTTGCGCTTCTGAGTGATGTGCAGATGGTATGCGGCAATGTCCAGGCCGATATTTTTTAGTTTGTAACCCCCGCGCTGGGCATGACCGAGAAATGAACTCTCGCACCCCACCAGCCCCAATTGAATGTCCGAAAAGAATGGACGAACCGGAGTTTGCAATATCCATACATCGCTGGACTGATAGTGCTCCGTATGCGCTGCAGGCCGATCGGTCTGAACCTCGCGACGACCTAGACAATACAAGCTGCGATTGTAATCGAGCGATTTAACCAGCTTCAAACTTTGATCGAAATAGATATCGGTATTGCACATTAACAGGATGAAGCGCTCCGGCTGCGAATTAGCATGTTCGATGAAGTCCTGATAGGTGCAGCGGGGCTGCCGCGAGGCGACTATTTTTATCTTGCCTGTTTCCAGGCTGCGGTAGCGATCAGGGACGTCGACGAAAAGCCAAATTTCATCAATTGCGTCGTTCTCCGCATTGTTGGCCAAGCAGCGCAGATTCTCGGCGTGCCGCTCCGGCAGCGGATCCTGATAAAAGCCGCAATACAGCTTGACCTTCAAGCTCTGTGGCTTGGCGGCAGGGCTGTTCATGTTGCCCTTGCTCCGGTCGAGCGCGGCTCCGGCGCGCCGCCCTGTGTCAGCGCATTCGGGCTGATCAGACCCTCCCAGCTTTGTCGTGTTAGGGCAGCGGTTCGTTCCCAGGTAAATTGTTGAGCGCGCCGCATCCCGCGGTCAACTAGTTGCGCGCGCAGTGTGCGATCGTCCACCAACCGCACCATTGCACGTGCGATGCCCTCTTGATCATCTGGACTTACGAGCAGCGCGGCATCTCCACAAATTTCGGGAAGCGAGCTGACATTGCTGGTGATCACGGGACAGCGATTGGCCATGGCCTCCAACGGTGGAAAGCCGAAGCCTTCATAGCGTGACGGAAACACAAGTCCGGCAGCAGTATTGTAAAGACAGGTGAGATCCTCGCGCGATACGAAGCCGGTAAAGACCACGTCAGTGACCCCTTCGCGCTGCAGCGCCTCGCGAAAGACGTTCTTATAAGGATCGGCGGTGCCGCCTACTACGGCCAGCTGTATGTCACGGGAGCCGCGCGCCGTAATGAAAGCGTTCGCCGTAACCGGAAAGTTCTTGTGCGCCTCGAGGCCGCCCACAACTAAAAAGAATGGTTTGTTCAAGCCATAGCGCAAGCGCGCAGCCTGCAGCTCTCCTTCTCCAGGACTGCCCGAAACTTTGTTGCTGTTAAGCCCCGCCATGATCGGAGTTATGCGCTCTGCGGGGAAGCCGCAAAGCTTCACTAGGTCGGATTTGGTGCTCTCGGAGATTGCTAGAACTTGGCAACCACATGCTCGCATTTGCTTGAGCCGGGAACGATAAGCAATTTGTGATAAGGGCTCCCACCGATCGAAGTGCATTTCGCGCATCGTCAGCGGAGTGAGATCGTAGAAGATGGCGGAGCTCGGCCCCCGCGGAGCCACTAAAAATGGAGAATCAAACCCGGCGATGATACTCATCGGATCGGGAATGTGAAAAAGATCTAGTGCAACGTTTTGCTCGACGGTTTTGACCCTGACATTTGGAAATCCGAGAAGCTCTCGGAAGTATTCGTTTTCATGATATTCATCTACGCATAGGTAGAACTCCCAGTCCGAGCAGAGCCTAAACATATGTCCGAGATGACTCATGGTATAGGCACCGATCCCACGTTCCATCGAGGGGGAGAAATACAGCACGCGCGCATCAATCCCAACTTTGTAACCCGGACTGCGCTGGCTCACTTTATGTCGTTGCAGCAAGCGTGCCGTCAGCTCGGCGAAAGCTCCACCATGGGAGTGATCCACGATTTGAATTTTGGTCTCGTTGGTATCCATACTTACCGGGCAGTCGCCGCGCTCTGTTTAAATTTCGGGCGCAAAGGCACTGTAATTTATGATGTTTAAGGGATGGGCCGGGTTTCAGCCTAGTTTCTCTGGACCTTCGGGTTTGTGGTGTAAAATCAAGTGCTTGCAGCACCGAAGGTTCGAGCTAAATTAGTTGCCGCGATGTACGGGTTGGCTTCATCTAAAACCCTTGTAGCGGTGCGCGCTGGATCGTCGCATTGAGACTCCGGCCCTACGCACAGTCACAATCTTGGATACGGTGTGAAGATCTTAATGCTTAATCAAGACTGGTTTGCGCGCGAATTTCGCGAGGCCGGTCACCAGGTTGTAACAGCGGGGCTTGCCAGCAACCTTGAAATCCGCATCGAGACTCCGCTGGTTCATCTGAACACTATTCTTGAACGCGCTCCCGCGGGCTTCGCCCCCGACGTGGTGATGGTGCACGACGATAGCGGTCCGCTTATGGTGGTTGGACTGGAGGAGCTTGCATGCCCGATGGCTTTCTATTCCGTCGACGCGCATCACCACGCCGAACTGCATTCGTACTTGGGTAATCTTTTTGATCATGTCTTTATCGCCCAAAAGGATTACAGCGCGATCATCGAATCTCGCAGTTTTATTGCCCCGGAATGGTTGCCGCTTTGGGCATCAGATTATGTCGAGGTTTCGGCGGACAAACGTTGGGACTCGATTTTTGTTGGAACTTTAAACGCCAAACTCAATCCGGCCCGGGTAGCATTCTTTGACGCGCTGCGGCAGCGAGTTCCCCTGGAATGCCGCACCGGAAACTACCGCGAGTTTTTCCCGTTTGCGGACATTGTCGTCAACCAAACGGTCAAAGGCGACTTAAACTTCCGTGTTTTTGAAGCGATGATGTGCGGGGCGACGCTGTTAACCGAGGAGAGCGGGAACGGCTTGGGAGAGCTATTTACCCCGGACCTACATCTTATCACCTACCGCAAGAATGATGTAGGACACGCCGAAGAAAAGATCAAAGCGTTGTTGGCGGATCGTAACAAGTGTCGCCAAATCGCGGCTGCCGGCCGCGCGGAAATTTTGAGTAAGCATTGCTCCGCGCATCGCGCTGCGCGAGTGCTGGAGGTGTTGGTGAACCTGAAGCGCCGTGTATCACCGCTGCGCCTTTCGGCGATGACCATGAATTATCAGCATTTGGCTACCGGTTTGGAGGATAAGGATACAGCTCTCACCAATCTGGCATTAGCGCATTGTTTAAGATTGGCGCGCGAAGCGGCGCTCAAGGGCGAGCCCATGGACGAAGTCATCGCCTTCAACATTTTAAGGGCGGCGCTTAATTTTGATCGATTTTGCGTCTCTCAGAACGGCATCACGATGCTCTACGAATTTGAAGAAGCATTTCCCAATATTGTGATGTTTAAAGCCGCCAAGATTAGAGGGCTGCTCAATTCGGGCCGCAAAGCCGAGGCTGCAATGATTGCCGCGAAACTAGCGGAGGGGCCCTGTGAACCGACATTCGCCGCCGCCGAGCGCGCCGTTAATATTGCGCTGGAGTGGGGCAAACGACACTAATCCGGATTGGCGCTGCGGAAACCTGTTATCCAGCCTTAAATTTCAAACAATTGCCGAGCGCTAAGATTGAGCGGCAAATCAGTAACAAACCGTTCCGCATATGCTGCCCCGATATCGAGCCCAGCTGCGGCGCGCCTGGTTAAGAGCACTTGCTTAATCGGCAGCCCCTGGGGGGCGATCGCTAATTGGGAACCATACGCTTCAATCGCCTGCATGGTCTTATCAATAACATCGCTGACGTCAACGTAGAGCGGCGCATTGATCTGTTTTGGTACCATGTAGAAATAGAGCTTGGTGATGGTGTGCTTGGGAAGATCTGGAATGGTCTTCTGCAGCCGTGCCAGCTTCACTGCATCACGCACCAAGGCCCCGGTGGCATAGTGATCGGTATGGTTGAGCCCGCCCAGCTCTCCGACAGGATTGTTGTAATAGGGGCAAAAAATGAGTTGCGGAGTAGTCTGGCGAATGATGCGCGCCAATCGAATGCGCGCTTCTCGGGTGTTCTCCACGCCAGTGTCCTGGAAATCCAGCAGAGCCCCCTGACATCCCATAATTCTGCACGCTTCATCAAATTCTTTTTTGCGAAGCGTGGGACTGCCGTGCGTTCCCATTTCGCCGTGGGTCAGCGAAATATAAAGCAGTGACTTGCCTGATAGAACTAACTTAATGACCGTTCCGCCCATGCCCATTTCAGCGTCGTCGGGATGGGCGCCGAATACCAGGACGTCAAAATGGGTCTCAAAACTGTCAATCATAAGAACGAGCCAAGATAGCGGTTTGACTCTATATCCATGTTCCGCTGTTTAAAATCAATATCTGAGCAGGGGGAGCATTTAGGCCGCTCCCTATATTTGCCGATCCTCTTATCGCTACGATGGTGGCTCGAAAAGATTGCCTCTGGATCGCCGCAGCGTTAAAATGGAGAGGCAAGGTTATTCTCGGGCTTTTCTAGGTTTGAAGATTTAGCTTTTGCAGGAGTGAGTATGGTAGCTTTGAACAGTGTTGGTCACTGGGGGCACCACGGCAGCTCTCACGCCGTTTCTTCTAAATCCGATTCTTCTAATTCCGATCAGTGTAGTCATTCTCCTGCCCACCGCAATCCCGATATGACCCGGGCAAGCCGCAGCGACGGTGGGGATGTGAACTTACGTCAGGTGCTGCACTACGGGGACTCTCCATATCGTCTGGAGTGGTCGGCCCCAGGACAGCTTTTGACGGCGGCTTTCCTGTTGGTGCTAATGGCGGCTCTCGGTACCGGAATTTTTGGTCATTTGAACCGGGACTCGCTCGCGATCCCGGGTCTGCGCCCCAATATTCAGCTGCGCCTAGCTCAAGAGCCTCCGCAAGTTGCCGTAGTAAAAATTCGTCCGGATAAGAGCAAGCGCACCCAGGTCAGCTCTCTTGTGGTATTGGACACTCTGGCGCGTCTTGATGGCCGCCGGGGCAAGTGATCAAACTCTATTTGAGGATACCGAGCATGCGCCCCTCACGCGCGCTCCTTTCTGTCCGGCCGAACATCTAACCATCTAAGAGCTGGGTGCGGGTCTAAATTGGGCCGCGCCGGCTGAAAAGCGCTAACCACTTCGCGATACTTTGCTGTGATGGGGCGCTTTCCGACGCGTCTTTTACTCTCGATATTTTGCGTGCTGAATATTCTTAGATACTACTCGCAGCTCCTGAAACATCCTCAGCTGCGTGATTTCATTCAGATGGGCTTCGGCATTGAAGCCCGACATCAGCGTTGTTCCGATTACTGGGCGCGGCATCTTGATCTTTGCCGTGATTTTGTTCGCACATCCATTCTCGAAGATCAGCTGCATGAATCAGTGGCGGTGCTCGGAGCCGGCCGCTTGCTGGATATCGATCTGCCTTTCCTGATGAGACAATTTGGAAAAGTTGATCTGTATGATGCGGACCCTAGTGTTCTTCGCAGTTGGGATTCTTGGAATCAGCTCGAGCGGGAGGGGAGAAGCTTTGGGAGGCACGTCGTTGATCTCTCCGGCAATTTGGCTGAGTGGACCAGCTTGCTCGGTAACTATCTGCGGCATCATCGACGCAGCGGTCCTGCAGGATTGTGCAACCTGTTAGAGGAGCTTCCCTGCTGCCCGGCGGATGATAAATTTGCGCCTGCCGAAGTCCTTCTTTCGGTCAATCTCTTGAGCCAGCTTTCGCTTTACTGGCGCGATCGAGTTCAGAAACTGCTGGAGTCAGAGTGGGGACTGGTGAGTGATAACGCTGGACGATTCGAACCTGGGCTGCAACAGGCCTTGGAGAGCTCGATGCGCAAACTTGAAGAGCAGCATCTGCGGCAGCTCGCTTCTCGCGGAGCGCGATTGATCATTCTAATAACCGACGAAGAGTTACATTATTATCATGCCTCGCACTCTCAATGGTCGACATTCCCGGCCTTGCGTATTGATGCGGAGATAAAATTGCCGGGCTATCAGGTAGACCAAGAAAATTCCTGGTTGTGGCACATCGCGCCGCAAGGGATCGAAGAATCCGCCTACGGGGTAATTCATCAAGTCAGAGGCCGGGCCTTTACGGCGCAGAGCGAAAACTCTAAACTCGGGTTCAACCTCTAAAACGAGCCACAACGGCTGCTGTTTCCTAAATGGCTGAATTAGCGTGTACGCAAAACCCCTACATCAATTTCTAACCAAAAATTAGCCCTGAATTTCTTCTTTTTTACTTCCTTCCACTGGATAATGCGCTGCAAATGGTAAGCCTGTTACCGACACATTTTGGGGCTGCAGCGCCGATCATTCTGACCCGCGAACGGATCGATCGTGAGGCTCCGCGCTTCCTGATCAGCACCAGCTTGGAGCATCCCGAGCTCAAGCCGCTTGAATTTTACCTGCGGTCTTTCGGCTACACGCCGATCTCCGGAGAGTCTTGGGATGTCGATCAGCAGCTCGAATTTCTTGCCGAGCACGCCTCGCGGGGAAAATTTGAGGTTGTAGCTGCGCACGGGGTCGCCTGGATTGGTGCACGGCTGGCAGATCGATTGAAGCGGGAGCTTGGGGCTGCCTCCGAGGCGATGACGCCTGGGGTCGTGGTGGTGGCATTGGATTCTAAACCTTCCGCAATTGCACTTACGCCCTTAAGTGAGATCGCTGCTGAATTTGGATTGGACCCAGCACTGTCGCGCCAGGAGCTACTAAACGGCATTGCGGTTAAACGTGCGGTGTGCATTTTTGAAGTGGGAGAGGAGCTCTTCCTGCCCCCAGAAACGCGGCTGCAGCTCACAGCGCATTTTTCAAAGCTCGATTCTCTCCAGGCTGGAGCAGCGCGCTGATCTGGACGAATTACGCTGTCACCCCGTACCTAAGACTTGTTGAGGGTCAATCACAGTCAGCAGCTGCTCAGCCTCCTCAGGGCCTAGCAATCGGTGCGCTCCTTCGGTCAAACTGGCATCCAGCCGATAAGCTCCAATTTGCGTGCGTTTCAAAAATGTAACCCGATTCCCAAGCGCCGCGAACATGCGCTTAATTTGATGATAACGCCCTTCGAACAAGATTAGTGAACCGCTGCGTTCGCCGCTAGCGCTGAAGAAAGCCGGGGCCAGTGGATCCTTTTCGCCCTGCAGCATTAAGCGGCCCGCCGCGAACTCAGCACCCTCATCTCCGCGCAGCGGATCAGCAAGTTCAACCTCGTATATTTTAGGAATGTGATGCCGGGGCGAAGTCAAACGATGTAAGAACTGTCCGTCGTCAGTCAATACCAGCAAGCCGCAGGCATCTTGATCCAGCCTCCCAACCGAATTAAGCGCCGGCTTCCGGCGGCTCCAACGCTCCGGTAAGAGTGCGTAAACTGAGGCGCCTTCGGCGCTTGAATGTGAGCAGACATAGCCGCAAGGTTTGTTCAGCACGACGGTTAATCCTTGCGGAGGATCCAAGGGCTGGCCTTCAAACTGCACGCTCGCATGTTCTACCTTGTCGGAAGCGGAAGGTTCCGCAAGCCCTTCGACACTCACGATACCGGAGCGTATTAGCCCCGGCAATTCGCTGCGCGAAGCATATCCTAAGTTGGAAATTAAACGATCGAGCCGCAGCTTCATTTGACGCAATGAAAAACCGAGTAACCGTCTCGCCGTGCAGCGACTCGACATTCGCTAAAGATGCTCCGCAGCTCGGATTCATAGGGCAGCTGGGCATTGGCGACTAAGAAGAGTTTCCCGTGATGATGGAGTAACGCTCCCGCCGTGCGAATAAAGCGGCGTCCCAGCTCGGGGACCCGCGCCTTGCCGGTGTGAAATGGCGGATTACAAACGATCCAGTCATAGCGCTGCTCAATCTCCTCGTTGGCTACATCCCGCCATTCAAAGCTGAGCTCGGTTGAGGTTGTAATTGCGCCAAGATTTTGTGCCGCCAAATCCAGAGCCAGCTTTTCCGCTTCATATAATGTCAGTGCTCTTACATCTGCCACGTGCTTCAGGATCTCCCCCGCCACGTATCCATAACCCGCACCGAGATCAGCTCCCGCGCCAGGCAAACTGCGCGGCAATGTCTCCAGTAGGAGACGTGATCCGCGATCGATCTTCTCGAAGCCGAAAATTCCGGGGCGGCCTAGATAATTACTGTCTTCGATCGGTTTGGCGGTGTTTAAGGCCGACCACTCAGCAAGCAAGCATTGATCGAGCTGCGAGGTGCGGCTGCCCCAAAATACTCGGCAATGATGTTTGCTGAAACTTTCGATATGCCCTAGCAGTCGGCCCAGACATTTTTCAAAGCGTGCGGCACCGGTATCATTTGCCATGCTGCAGATTATTTTGCCTTCGGGATTGAGTGCCTCCACCAAGGCCGCAAAGTTAGTCAGGTTTTCGTCCCGGTGTTTGGTTGGAAGATAGAGCGCAGCGTCAAATGTTCCCTGGAGGGCCGTAGTCGTGGGAAGTCCCAGCGCTTGCAGCTGATCATAAAGCGGTTTAAAACTTTGCACGCACTGTAAGCGTTGCTTGCCTAGTTCGGTTAGACCGGCCGAGCCGACGGCGCGCATGAACACGATATTCTGCGCCGCTTGGAGCAGCTCGGGCTGTTTTTCAAGCAATAAGAATAAGGTGGTGCTTGCTGATCCGTGCATAGGTAAATTATTGTCCGGCCGAATCCTAGCATGCAGATAGTTAGAGGTAAAAAGCTCGAAACACTGGAACCAGAGCAGTTCCGGGCTTTAGTGGGTCAATTCCGCGAAGTTTGGATCGATGTTGGAACCGGCGACGGGAAATTCGTTTTAGATTGTGCCCGTCAACAACCTGAAATCCTCGTAATCGGGATTGATCCCGCCTGGAACAATCTAGAAAAGAGTTCTCATAGAGCGGCGCAGAAACCCGCTAAAGGAGGCGCTAGTAATGCACTCTTCGTGGCATCCTCCGTCGAAGCTATTCCCGCTGAGCTGCGCAATCTAGCAGCACGGGTATTTGTTAATTATCCCTGGGGCAGTTTGCTCCGGGGGGTGGTCGAGCCTCAGAGCGGCGCTATCGCAGCCTTGGGCTCACTCCTCACGGCCGGGGGAGAGCTGGAGTTGCGGTTGAACTATGCCGTTTTCGAAACGGAGGCCGATCGCGCTGCGCTGGCCATCCCTGAACTGACCCCGGATTATCTAAATGGGGCACTCTCCGGCGCCTATCAGGCTTGCGGGCTTTCAAAATTCGAGTGGTCGCATCTGCCGGCGGCAGATCCGGTACGAAGCAGCTGGGCTAAACGTTTAATTCTAGGCAGCGCGCGCTCCACAATTTTGATTAGAGCAAGAAAGAGTTGAATTGAGGGTGAAAGGCGGCGAAGCACTGACATTGCTGTACGGGTTGCGCAGTTCGAGGATAGAGATGCTGCGCCATTGAGACCAGCTGCCGGCTAACGGCATGCGGCTGACCGCGGTCGGCTTCTGAGGTCGGAAACCGATCTCGGATTCGGGCTACCCTCTCCATCGCTCTTAATCTAGCGGAGGGGCGGGGCAAACCTACTAGGAAAGACCAATTAAGGTTCTTCTCGATCGCTTTCGGCTCGGTTAGGGAATGCCAGGCCATCTTGATCCTCCATGATCT
>JAIBBU010000053.1 GCA_019694515.1 Oligoflexia bacterium
CCGCTACATTGCAGCAGGTGCTTGAG
This sequence comes from Oligoflexia bacterium, assembly GCA_019694515.1. Lineage (GTDB taxonomy): Bacteria > Bdellovibrionota_C > UBA2361 > UBA2361 > JBGSMV01 > JAIBBU01. Next base: position 27 of record JAIBBU010000053.1, read on the forward strand.
ACGGCGCGAGCCCGCTACGCTGCAGCTGGGACGACCGGGTTAGAGGAGGGCACCAGCGCCAACCTTACCAAGGTAGTCGCCGAGCTTCAGGCCCTGGAAGGAGGCGCTGATGGCGCAGCTCTCAAGCAGCATGCCTCCCAGGTTGCGTCGCTGCTGAGCGGGTTTGAAAGGTCTGCCGGTTATACCACTCGGCCATCTCTGGCTGAGATGGTCGTGCAATATCGAAACCTGGCTACGGCAGAGCGAGGGACGAGCGCTGCCACGCTTAAACTTGTCGTGGCACGCACCTATAATGTTTTGGCTAGCGAGCTTGAGGGAGCACGTTTTGGGATCAAGCAAGGCTAGCGCTGGTTTCAGCTCTATGCCCTGAACCGTTCCGCGGCACCTGGGCGGCTCTTATTGATTCATCTTTCGCACTAGTCGCTGAATATCTAATCCACGCGCGAAGTCCAGAAGCCGTTTCGAATTTTCACACTTACTGTACTGCAGCCTTAATACAGCACCTTTGTCGAGGGTCACCTTTAGGTCGCAGCGTTCCGTTCCAGCAAGATAGAGCACAGCGGGTTGATCCCTAACAATCAGCTCCTGTGTAGCGCTGGTGTTGGGGGGCGGAGTCTGCACCTCAATCATGGCCTTTAGCAGTCCCAGCTTGGCGGCATTAATATATCTTGGGTGCGGCAGAATTATGGTCAAGGTGAGAAGGTTCTCTGAATCTCGCTCAATGAAGCGCATCTGGGCAGAGGCCGTCTCGTTCTCTTTCCGCGCTTCCTGGCCAAGCTTGGTGTATCCTGGGTAGCTGCGGACCAGCCAGGTCAGCATCTGCTCCGCACCTCTTTGGCCCTCAAATAGCGAGGCATAGTCAGATTGCGGATCCATCCAATGCGAGCGACTGCGCATTTTTTGCTTTAAACGGGCCGAATCTTGATCGAATTCACCCATGCGTTCGGACTTAGTAAGCTCATCCAGGGTTTCCGCGCAGCAGTTCGCCGTGTTGAGCAACAGTACGAGGCAGAGGCAGATGTTCTTAAGCATGCAGATCCAACCCAGTAAAGAGAGCTTGGTTTCCCTATATATTATTATTATGGAAGGGTTTCCGAAACTGCTGCCTATCTGAGGGGGGTCCCGATAAGCGCAATCAACCTACCGCGAGCGCTATGAGCTCACCGTCTCTTCCGTGTCGCTGGCCCGGGTGGTCTTCAGCCGCTTACGCAGTCGACCTAGGCGGGTAGCTGGACCTTTGCTGCGGTCGATACAAAATTTCTCCATGGCGAGCATCAATCCCTCTTCGCCTCCCTTGCAGAAGGTCTTAGCCAGTTCGGCTGAACGTTTCATTGCAGCCATGGCTCGCGGTAATTCCCGTCGCGCTGTATCAAACTTTTCCGCTTGCCGCATAATCATTGCGGCTTTATCCAAGCTGCCCATCAGAATCGCGACCAAAGCCTCATTTCGATCTTTGGCCTGCAAGACCGCTTCCGACATCGGTTCGCCCTTGGTCGCGTTAACAATCGCAGCTTCGACTGTCTCGACCGTAAACGGTTTGCAGAGATAACCTTTTGCACCCATGACTAGAAGGTCGAACACGTCGTCGACATTGGGCTCGTAGGAGGAGGGGATGCAAACGATCTTTGGTCCGAACTCCAGCACCTTATGTAGAAATTCTTTCGGCGGCATGTTGGTCTTCTTAGCCTCGAAGATTACATGCGTGACGTGACGCTCACCTAAGCGTTCTAACGCTGTGGCGTGATTAGGCGCATCGGCAATGCCGCCATATCCAAGCTGCCTTAGGCAAGTGCGCATATTGTTGCGCTCTGCAGCATCGGATTCGATGATCAACACGGTGGAACGGTTACGTTCCGCCGGACTCATCACTAAACTGCCAGAATCTGAATCCAGGAGACCCACAGTTATTCCGTTTCAAAACCTCTAAAATCTGCTACTTCAGCTCCGAAGATAAGTATCGGTTTGCTGCGAGAATTGCTTAATATGAGAGTTAGTCCGTGCGGTTACCTCAGCTCGGCTATAAACGCACGTAGCCGCAGCACTCGCCTAGAAACGCTTAAATCCCAATTAGTTAGCCCCGCACGCGAAAAATATTTCGCGCGCACCCGTTCTAGTAAACCCGCCCCCTCGACCGGATCGAAACCGGCATTTTTTAACAGTTTTAGTGCTAATTCATCGGCCTCCGCTTCGCGCTCAGCCAGGGCGGTCTCGCTCGCTGAACTCTGGGCGAAGGCTGCCGAGGGGTGGTTGAGTAGCCCGTGAGCTAATTCATGGGCAATTACAAACGCTAATTCAGCCTCGGAACGAGCGGTGTTAATCAGGGACTGAGAGATGTAAATTCGTCCGGCGCCGAGCCAGTAGGCGTTCGGCATACTGCTGCTAAATACCGTGATGCTCGGAGTAAAGCCGAAAAAGGCCCGCAGGTCATCGCCCCCCAAGCTGTGCAGGATTCTCTGTGATTCTCCGAATTCTGAGCTCTGCAGCGGAGCAGCTTCGGCGCGGGCGGCCAGCGTGATCAAGAGCGCCGTAAGTATTAGAGTTCGTGCTACCGCCATTCCGCGATTTCTTAATTCCCTAATCGGTCCTGTTATTAAGAGTTATGCACTCAAGGAGTGATTCTGTGTCGTGGCTGAAACCCTTTCGAACCTCCGCTTTATCTACTATCGTCTGAATAATGCCGAGTCTTAATTATAGGTTACGATTTTTTGTCGAATGAGCATTCCTTCGCTCCATCAGAGGTCCAAATGAGCCGTAAGAGCAGAAAAGCGCTGCGTCGGGAAATGGTCCGAATCACCTCCAGTCTCGACAAGCGCTGGCTGGAGGCTGCCAGCTCTCAGATCTGCGGGCGGGTCGGAGAAATCTTGGATCGAGAACTAGGCGATCAGATCGAGCATGTACTGGCTTTTTTCGCGCATTTTCCCGGAGAAGTAGATCTTTCGGCGATTATCGCTAAACAGCTAGGGCGGCGCCAGGTCTACCTGCCGCGCATCGAAAGCGGCCTGAGCATGAGATTCTTCTCGATCTCAAAGGACTGGTATTCGCAATTAGAGCCCGGCCCCTTCGGAATTCTGCAGCCGCGGGTCGAAGGGGCGAAGGTTTACTCAACCACAGAAGGCAGCCGGACTGCCGCGATTGTTCCAGGCTTGGCTTTCGACCGCGAAGGCAACCGGCTTAGTCGAGATCGCGGACAGTATGATGTGTTTTTAACCCGTCCCGAACTCGTCGATACAGTGAAAATTGGGGTATGCTGGTCGCTGCAACTAATTCCAGCAGTGCCCGCTGATTCGCACCACGTGATGGTAGACTGGCTTTGTCATGAGCGTGACACTATTCGGACGGCCACCCGTTTTGATGAAAATTTCTGAGCCTTCTGATAAGGTGGCACCTGTCAATTGGTACTTTGATTCGCGCTAAATGAAGAAAGGATGTCCATGCCGGTTTCGATAATCTGTCTAGGGGATGTCGTTGGAGAGCCGGGGCGCAAAGCCCTGCGCGAACGGCTGTCGGTATTAAAGCAGCGCCATGCCGCTGATCTGGCTATTGTAAACGGCGAGAATGTGGCCGGTGGCTTAGGCATCGACGTAAAAACAGCCGAGGATCTGTATAGTTTTGGCGCCGATATTCTAACCTTGGGCGACCACACCTGGCATAAGAAAGAATTTCGAGCTTTTTTAGACTCAAACCAGGAGCGCTGTATCAGACCGGCGAACTACCCGGAAGGCGCACCGGGGCGCGGCTGGACCATTGCCAAAACCCGAGCCGGGGTGGAGATCGGCGTGATCAATCTGATTGGGCGGGTATTCTTTAACACCCCCCTAGATTGTCCTTTTCGTAAGGCTGAAGCGCTGCTCGACGCCGAGCTCGCGAACGTCAAGGTGCGGTGCATCGATCTGCATGCCGAAGCCACCTCTGAAAAGATGGCCATGGGGTTCTACTTGGATGGCCGGAGCTCGTGTGTCTTTGGCACTCATACCCACGTTCAGACCGCCGATGAAACAATTCTTGCGGGAGGCACCGCTTACATCTCGGATCTGGGTATGTGCGGAAGTCTGGACAGCGTAATCGGGATGGATCACCAATCTGCATTATCGCGCTTTTTAGGCGGTCTGCCGTTGAACTACCGCATTGGGGTGGGTCGGCGCGTGCTTAGTGGGATCGCTGTTACAGTCGATAGCACCACAGGCAAGGCCCTCCGGATTGAGCGCATTAGGGAGATTCTCGAGTAGCTGCTCTTAGCAACGGCGGCCTAAGCCTAGGCGTCTGCTCCGAGCACAAGATTAATTCCGTACAGCAGCTGCTGCCGGGTGAAGGGCTTGGTGATGTAGTAATCGGCCCCGACACTGTACCCGGACATGATATCTTCGGCTTTATCTTCGCCGGTCAGCATCAACACCGGAATCTTCTGAGTATGTGGGTGCAGGCGGATGCGGGTCATCACATCCAGTCCATTCATCCCCGGCATGACAACATCCAAAATAATGATGGCGTATTCAACCGGTCGCGGCTGGCTGTCAAGTTTGTCCACTCCCTGCTGGCCATCTTCGGCGAAGTCGACCTCCCAGCCTTCACCTTCCAGTACGGCCTGTACAATGTTTCGAATATTTGGGTCGTCGTCAACGACAAGGGCTTTCTTCTTCATCCTAATGCTTACTTTGAATGAATACTGACCGATCGGTCAAGCAGTTCTGCCAAGACCCCGATAGCTGCCTGTTCCCGGCTCGAAACTTCGTCGTTAATCGATCCAGCGCGGTCGGCGTAGATTACTCCGATACTGCGCTGGCCGTAGCCAATAGGGATAGCCGCAATCGGCCAGCCGTCCTCAAAAAGCGGGTCGCCGCTAAATATCGGGCGACCTTCGGTGAAGGCCTGCGCGTCAGGGGCATAGGGGCCGGCCTCAGGTCCGAGCGGCCGTTCGAACTTCTTTGGATCGAAGTCATCAATTGCACCGAGCGCCATGCGGCCCAGCAGCTTCTTCTTGCCCGACCCTACCAGCATCAAGATTACCCGATCAAAATGCAGACTCCAGGCGAAGGTCTCCATTACCCGGGTAATGATCGAGGCGGTCGGTTCACGACTTTCGACCGCTTCTCGAATCTCCTCAACAAAGCTGGAGAATTGTGAAACCTCATCGGAAACAGGCTGTTCATCCTCTGTGCCGGAAGTAGTTAACGCAGTGCTGCCATAAGCAGCGACGTACTCGGGCAGGGGCGGACAAACCAAATCAATCGAATTGCAGTGGTTCTTAAAGATCTGCGGGAGTTCGCCCACAATGTTGTTTAGTACCTTGGCATCGAGGTTGAGATCCTGTTTGAGTCCCTGAATCGTTGAATCAAGTTCCTGTTTGCTCTTACTATGAACCACGGCTGTAGAGATCTTTTGCGAGGCAAAGAGCGCCTTAGCAAGCCGCGCGCTATTCTGACGCTCCGGCGGCCCCTCGTCAGGGTTCTTTTTGTCGATCACATCCTGTACCGCCAGCAAGGCATGCTTGTAGAATTCGGGGAGATTTAGCGCGTTGATGACCTCAATGCTGAGCTGAATCGGACTTAAACCGGTAATCTCATGAATACTCTGGCGGATGTCGTGCTTTTTTGTTTCGGCCCGCCGCAGTGCGTTGTCGTATATCTGAGGGAAGTAATAAGCCAGCAGCAGTACGCCCAGCTCGGAGAAGGATCCCGCGAGGTAGCCTGTTTCATCGGCCTTGCTTGAACCGGGAGTATTCAAGTTTGATGATAGCGTGCTGGTAAGCAGCGAAGTGATAATAGTGCGCTGCAGACAGGCTGCGAAGGGGCCGCCGCGGCGGGCCGCAGGGACAAACTTTTGTAATAGCACCAGGCCTGCGCATAATTCAGCCAGCGGCCGCATGCCGATTTGGATCACTGCCTGGCTGACCGTCATGATCGGTTTAGCACGCCGATAAAACGAACTGTTCACCATATGCAAAACGCGCGTGCCGAGGGACGGTTCCTTTAGAATCAACTCGGTAACCTGATTGGCGGTAGTCTTAGGATCCGAAACGAGCATCCGTAGTTCGCCCACCAACTTGGCGTTAGCCGGGAAGTCGCCGTCGCGCTTGAGCGCCGTTCTTAGCTTTTCAACGAATTCTACCGCACCCGCTTCTGCGCCGCTCTTGCCTGCATTGTTATTGGTCTGCGTCGTCATGCTTTAACGCCGCTCCTCATGCGTTGAAGATTGCATCGCCGATTCCAGCGTCAGCTGGCGCACATTTCTGGTAACCTCAGATGGTTTGAACGGTTTTGGAATAAAGGTGTTGGCCCCCGCCTGCATAGCGGCGTCACGATCGCTCTGAAAGGCACACGCACTGAGTACGATAATCGGTATGCGCGCCACCTCGGTATGCCGATTGCGGATGTTTTCAATCAGCACCAGGCCACTTTCCCCCGGTATCGCCAGATCGGTTAGAACTATATCCGGAGTACCTTCATCCATGAGGGCCAGTGCTTCCCGCACGCTGTTCCCAGTTTTGACCGTCGCTCCTGCGCTGATCAAGATTTGCTTCAAAACCTCGCAGGTATCTTTGTTGTCATCCACCACCAGGGCTGAGAGGCCATCCAGCCGTACCTTGGTATCGAGACCCGGCTCGATCTTGCTGTGTGCTTGAGTTTCCTCATTGGCCATGGGCAGCATGACCCAGAAAGTGGAGCCTTTCCCCTCAGTGCTTTCGACCCCGATTCGGCCTCCATTCAATTCAACCAGACTGCGCGTCAAATTAAGTCCGATACCGGTGCCTTCCTGATTACGGCTATAGGTATCCTCTCCACGCTCGAAACGTTCGAAAAGCTTTGCCAGCTTGTGGGGCGGGATGCCCACCCCGGTATCACTCACACTGATCCGCACCATGTCGCTGACCACATCAGCGCTAACCCAAACCTTCCCACTCCGCGGAGTGTACTTGACGGCATTCGACATCAAATTTATCAAAATCTGATGGACATGCTTGGGATCGACCCATAGGCAAACCTTGGCGAATTCCTCAGCTAACTGGAAGCTTTGCAGCTCCACTCCTTTGCCGATGGCGGTCTGCATCATTAATTTATGAGCCTGCGCTAATAGCTCCTTCAGCACTACCCGCCCGGCCTTGGCCTCCTCTTTACCGGACTCAATGCGTGCCAGGTTGAGCACATCGTCGATTAGATTTTTCAAATGCTCGCTGGAGCGAACAATCGCGTTTAGTGCGTCGGATTGCTTGGTAGTTAGCTCTCCGAATACCCCATCAGCCAGCACACTGGCGTATCCCACGATGGCAGTCAGCGGCGTACGCAGCTCGTGGCTCATATTGGCCAGGAATTGAGATTTGGCGCGATTTGCTTCCTCGGCTCGGGAGGTTTGGATCGCCAAGTCCGCGGTGCGTGACTCAACCAGCTCCTCCAAGCGTTCGGTGTAAGATTGAATCCGTTCCTGGGTTCGAGCGTTGGCGATGGCCACCGCGGCACCTTGGGAAAACTCTTCGAAACGCGTTAGATCGTTCGCCGACATGGTGCTTTCCCGTCGAAATCCGATCAGGATCGCGCCCAGTGCTTCCCCGCGCACCTCTAAACAACATACGTCGACCGACTTAATACCCAGGGGTTCAAGAAACTCCAATCCATGATGGTGATAATTGGGCAGATGGGGCACTGAGATATGACCTCCGACCCGCATGATCTGACCTAGAATACCTTCCTGCAGCTCGATCGCCTTTGGGATGATGCTGGGACTGCAGCCGTATCCCCCTTTCGGGATCAGCTTAGATTTTTCTTCGTCTAGTAAGAACGCCAGGGATATATCCGCTGCAAATCTAAAAGCACTTTCGCGCGCTAAACTTTTGACAATGCGCTGGAGTCCCACATTGCTGGCAATCAACTGATTTAGTTCGTTCAGTACCTGCAAGCGGTCCACAAAGTGCTGCAGAGTATTTGATAAACGGTGGCGCTCAAATACTACACCCGTGTAGTGCGCGAGGGTGCCCAGCTTTTCGCAGGAGTCCCGGCTCAGCCCGTTAGGGGCCATGACAACGAGCGAACCAATTGGCGCGCCCAGGCAAATCACATCGAAATAGTTATACTGACCGGAGCTCGTACGGTGGGTGCTGGTCGTCATGGCCTGCACTGATGAGCGTCCTACTGAGTCGTCCTGTTCGTGTTCCTTAACGAAATTTCCGGTGCTGGCAACCATCTCCTGCTGGTTATGTCCTTTGTCGTAAGGCAGGAAGACAGCGGCTGAGGTGACCCCGGGAGTGTTGACCGCACACTCCGCTATGGCCTGGAAGATACGACGCGGTTCTTCGCCGTTCTCGATCATTCTGATAATGGCCGCAGGCGTATCTCCAGCACCGCCTCCTAGAATAGGGCGGTCCATCACCTGAGTTATACGCGAAGAGGTTTTTTGAGTCATACCGAACGCTTAGAGCCCGTCCATGGATCACGGATCTATGGACAGATGCCCATGAACAAAAATCGTCAGAATTCCCTCTAAGCTTAATGCGTATAAAAACGGGGCTAGCGGCTATACTGGCTATGGGCAGCTATTCAGGAGCAAAACCCCGTCTCATCGTGTTCTCGGTCACCGTGCGGGGCTCCATGAACTGGACCAGGTAGTCGACGCCGCCAGCCTTCGAGCCTACGCCGGACATTTTGAATCCGCCAAACGGCTGGCGTCCCACCAAAGCTCCAGTGCAGCCGCGGTTAATATATAGGTTGCCGACCCGGAAGCCATTTCGCGCGGCCTCAATATGCGCCGGACTGCGGCTAAAAACCGCTCCGGTCAGGGCGTACTGAGAATCATTGGCTAACTTCAAAGCTTGTTCAAAATTTTCCGCCTGACAGGCCGCCAGCACGGGACCAAAGATCTCCTCGCGCCAAATTTCGGCATCCGGAGCAACATCTCTAAAGATCGCCGCGGGCACAAAATATCCTCCGCCATGCGGAGTGCCCACAAACAGCGCCGTATGCCGGGCTTGGGCGCGTGCGATGGTTTGTAGAATCCGATCGCGCGATTCTCGATCGATCACGGGGCCCAGCAGTGTGGCAGGGTCTGAAGCCGGGCCGCTGATAATATCCGCTGCCGCCTCCTTTAGTCGAGCTAGAAACGGTTCGTAGGCGCTGCCGACCACAATCAGACGGCTGCAAGCAGAACACTTCTGTCCTGCGAATCCAAAAGCAGAATAGAGCACACCTTTAATAGCTTCATCTAGATCGGCGTCGTCGTCGACGATGATCGCATTCTTTCCACCAAGTTCGGCGACAACCTTTTTGACGCTTTGTTGATCGGCGCGAACTTGGGCGGCGCTTCGAATGATCTGCAGGCCCACGGCCTTCGATCCGGTAAAACAAATCATATCAACGAGGGGACTTTCGACCAGCGCCTGACCAACCTCTTCACCCCAGCCTGGTAGGAATGCGAATGCGTTCGATGGGATGCCGGCGTCCAAGAATATTTTTGCCAAATAGTAGGCCGTTAAAGAGGTCTGCTCCGCAGGCTTGAGCACTACGCAGTTCCCGGTTACCAGGGCCGCGGCTGCCATGCCGCATGCAATCGCCAGCGGAAAATTCCAGGGCGAAATTACGGCACAGATGCCGCGGGGCTGATAAAAATAATGATTTTCTTCTCCTGCAATTTCCATGGTTTTGAAAGGCGGGCCCAGCCGCAGCATCTCATCGGCGTAGAATTCACAAAAATCAATGGCCTCGGCTACATCCGCATCGGCTTCGCGCCAAGGCTTGCCTGCTTCCATGTTGATCACTGCGCAGAGCTCGAAATGACGTTCGCGCATCAACGCTGCGGCGCGTCTTACTATCTCCGCGCGCCGGCTGAAGGCGGTCGAGCGCCAGGCAGCTGCTCCCCGACTTAGGCCCACTAGTGCTCGTTCGACCTCCGCCACTCCGGCAAAGGAGGTCAGCGCTACCGCGCGCGATTCAGTGCTTGGATCTTCTCGCCGAAATGAAACTGCGGTGGTGAGTTCCTGTCCCTCCACGATCGGAAAAGCCTTTAACGGTGCAGTTCGCAGGCTGCGTTCCAAATCATCGAGGGCGCGGCGCATCGCAGCGCGGTTTTTTTCAATCGTAAAGTCAGTTAACGCCTGGTTCTTAAACACTAGAGGTTCTCCTGAAATTGGGGTGCACTTAGCAGATTGTCGATCTCGGCAGAATCGAAAAAGGTGTGCCTTAGAAAGCTCTCGTTAGAGGTGTTCTCCAGGAGTCTTCGCACCAGATAGCCCATCCCCGGTAAAATCTCACCCAACGGTACATATAATCGCACCAAATAGCCCAAACTTTGGAAAGCCGCGGCAATCGGATCAGCCATCCCATAAAGCATCTGCAGCTCGAACTTGGTGCGATCCAACCCCAATCTTTCCGCGTAACAGCAGGCGTGTGATAAGGAGCGCACATTGTGCGAGCCGAAGGCGGGAAGCACGATGGCGTGATTATCCAATAAGAGTTGTGTCAGGAGCTCATAGTTTGCATCCGAGGACTGCTTAAAGGAGAAGAGCGGGGAGGGCCAGTCATTTTGAGTGCTCAGTATGGTTTCATGATCCCAGTAGGCCCCCTTGACCAGTCGTATTGCGATCGGTCCGCGCGCGGCAGCGAAACGCAGCAGTTTATCAATTACCTGCCGGGCTTCCTTGGCGTACGCCTGCACGACGATTCCGGGATATGGGAATGCAGCGAATTCCGGGCTTGAAAATACGCGGCAAAATGCCTCATAGATCATAGGGTTGGTGCCGCTATCTTCAGCATCGACATACAACGTCGCCGCAGCCTGTTGAGCTTTACGTGCGATCGCCGCTAATCGCTCCGACAAGACGGCAACGCTGCGCTCAAAATTAAGGATATGGCATTGGGAATAAAGCGCTGAAAGCTTCACCGATACACAGACCGGGCTTAGGTCACCGGGATGGCCGGGAATGAGCGGGGCGCGTTCGTCCCACTCGGGAGTCGCCAGCCTTAACACCTCTAATGCCTCTAAATACCGTTCCAAATATCGCAGGGCTTCGACCTCGCTGACGGAGTACTCGCCCAATAGATCGACAGTAAAGGCCTGACCGCGGCGCCGGCTCGCCCGTAAGGGCTTCAACGCCTCCTGTGGGCTGGAGCCGGCGATAAACTGCGAGGCCATCTGTCCGACCACGCGTTGCACAATGAAGGCCATGATCTTGGCGCGCAGTGAGTGTGGATTGATATCCAACGCCCAACCTAATGGACGGTACAGGTCGGACCCGATCGGGGCCAAATATTCGCTGACATGGCGTGCAATCGAGGCGCTATCACGGAGTGTGGGGAGCACATCTACGAGCCGGAACATATTGAGCTTGAAATCCGGCCGACGCATCGACCACTCCATGATACGCCCCGACCAGTAGTTCTTGTTGAAGGTCGACGGCTGCTTTTCCCCGATCAGGCGAAAGATACGGCGTCCAAAATCGGTGATGTTCGAATGGGGCGTAATCGCGGAAGGGGGAGTGGGTTCGAGTTTCTTTGCGGGAGCGCCCATGCCAGATAAGAGTACGGGAGTTGCGTGAGATTATCAATGCGGGGCTTAGTGCCCACCGGCGCATGGAGCCGAATGCTGCGCTTATAGAGGGAGGGATTTAGAGCCGGATCTCCTCGCGCTTCTCGATGCCGTTTGAATCCCGGAAGCTGCCCACGAGCACGGAGTGGAGTGAGGACCGGCGCAATACATCGATGGTTTGGTAGCCCTGCTGATGCCCGGGCTTTCCGCTCTTGGGATCGATAATAAATTTCAGACTGTTGTCCAAGCCAATCCCAACCGGGCGATTCAATACGGGGTCCAAATACGCCTCCTTGAGCCGCGCTGCAGGAAAGCCTTGTTGATCAAGACACAACACTCCTCCCTCGAACTTTACAGCGTGAAGTTTTCCGGCGGTAAAAGGAGTAACAAGATGGTTTGCAGCGGGAAGCTTTGCCACTAGGCTACCGTCCCACAAATTCAATAGCTCAAAATCATCCTGGCCGAGAGGCTGCACTACGGCTAGGTAATTGCCGACCAAGCCAGCTTCGCGGAAGGGGCCTGCGCAGTCGTAACGTAAACTCGGCCCCAAAATCATGACGCCATCAGCACGGCTCCCGTCTGCTCCTGGAAGCGTGCCATATACGATGCGTGCTGAGCTCGGGTCCTGATTGTTGCTAAAGGGGCGCCGTTGTACTAGCTGCGGCAAGAATGCGACGAAGCCCGCACCTTCAGCCGATCTGGTCATCACCCGGAGTTCATTACCGGAAAATAGATCCAGAGCGCGGGCCTGGGCAGCTAAATCCCGTTCATGATGGCAGCTATTCATCGCGAAGGCGGTTGCGATTGCCGCTAGAGCCGCCGTACCCGCCAGCGTCCTGAAGTTGTGGCTTTTTGGGTCGGATTGGGGTTGTCTTGCGGCTCGATCAGGAGATGATTCGATTGAGAGATCACTGGACGGCATACGAAACTCCTCTGCACGTTTCAAATCGAGCCGCAGGTTATCAAATCGCGCTGTAAATAAGCAAGCGGATTGGATACCTCAGTAATCCATTAAAGTAGCTGCATTAGGAGCACTGCTTGCTGCCGCTTGCACACTCCGGCTTAACAGTTCGAATCTTTAAGGTCTTTACCCCTTGGCTGCTCGTGAGACCGACACTTTCAGCGGCGCTTTCAGATAGATCCAGCTCCCGATCAGCCACATTCGGCCCGCGGTCATTAATCTTCACCGTAGTGCTTTGGCCGGTCTCCGGATTTGTGACCTGCACTGTGCTCCCCAAAGGCAAGCTCTTACTGGCGGCGGTCTTTTTCTTTTGGGTGAAGGGCTCGCCGCTGGCGGTTTTGCGTCCCTCAAAGCGGTCGGAGTAGATGCTAACTTTGCCGGTGTGCTCTTTCGTTTGAGGCCCTTTAGGGAGCGGCGCCGCGCCGAGAGAACTTTGTCCAGAGTAGGGCGGTGGCGGCTGTTGTGTACATCCGCCCATCGCAAGGAGCGCCAGCACCAGAAATGTTTGGTAATGAGCCATGATATTAAGCTTACAATTTGCCTCTGATTGGCGGCATGATCAGTACCAGGAAGCCGGTTTCCGAAGCCCCATCGGCGGACTAAGTCCAGGTAAGAAAATGCCCGTAGCGGCTATCATTGCCCCTTACCGCCTCTCCATATGCTGCCTTCAATTTAGATGCGAGTGGGCCCGCTCCGCCTGATCCGATTAAGTGCCCGTCAACCGATCTGATTAACGCGACTTCAACCGCTGTCCCGGTAAAGAATGCCTCATCGGCCTTCATTAGATCGGCGCTGGTTATTCTACATTCCTGGACCGTAAGACCATTATCCCGGGCCAGTTCAATGATGGTGCTGCGTGTAATACCGGGAAGAATGGTGCCCAGCTGCGGAGTATATAACTGCCCATTCTTTACCAGAAAGATGTTCTCCCCAGGCCCTTCAGCGACATTTCCCTCAAAATCCAAGAACAGCGCTTCATGATAATTGGTTCCTTGCAGCTCCTCGGAGGCCAAGATGCTGTTAACATAATGCCCAACCAACTTTGCGTCGGCGATAGTCGAGCGGGGATGGATACGAATGTAGCTGCTGATTTTCACGTCCAGGAGCGCATGCGGAAGATACTGCCCCCAGCTCCAGCAAGCGATGTGCACGTCTCTACTAGCTGGCTCGAGAATTAGCAATTGCATTCCCTGAAACAGATTTACCGGATGCGCAGCTAGTCATCACTTCTTCATCTGCAAATGGTAAAACAAGCTTTAATGTCGAAATTCAAACCAGTTCTATCACCGCTGAAGCTTTTTTAG
>JAIBBU010000084.1 GCA_019694515.1 Oligoflexia bacterium
TGCCGTCGGTCGGAGCATTGACCGCAGCTAACAACTTTACTGTCACGGAATCACCAGCGCCGATAAATGCCACCTTTTCGGGTTCTGCGGGTGGCGGGGGTGGGGCTTCGGGAGCCGTTAAGCTGCCGAATTGTTCGAGCGAGTCGCCTCCCATGCTGCCATCAACCGCTGGTTCGCTTTCCATTACATCAACCGGAGCAGGTGATTCGGGGTTCATAGTTCCCGAAACATCGGAGATGCCGCGCTGCGCTTCCTGGTCAGAGATGCGGTCGAGGATCTTCTTGAAGATTTCGGCGGTGCGCTCGTTGTAACTCTCCAGTTTTTTATCGCGCTCGGCGTCGGCTTTCGTATTCTCGCTGAGCTTGGCGCTGATGTCCTTGGCCATACCCTCGTAGGCCGCCATGATGTCCTTGGCGCTCTCGTCATTGGCGGTAGTCTTGGTTTTGCGCTCGATCTCCTCCTGGCGTATCCGCCGTGCGTTGTTGGCCGGTTTGCGTGGTGTGCCCGGACCCGAAAGATACAGATATAGGCCCGATAAGAGGATCACGCCTAACGCTACTTGATAGCGCCGCTGAGTCTTGAGCAGCGTCAGGAAATCATTCAGCTTTTGTTGTGCAGTCATAATGATCCTTTGCTATTGTTTGGCTCTCGTAACCACATAAATCCGGGCTTTGTCCTTGCCTGATATTTGTTCCTCGACATTTAGTGGGCGGGGGGCGAGTTCCCATCGATCGGCTGCCACCGCGCGCGTTCCATCGATCCGGAAGGATGCTGGGTTTAAGCGCTGTGTTTGGTCGAGCATGTTTTGCGTCTCGATCACGTAACCCCAGAGATTGGGGCCAATCAAAATCTTGTCAATTTTAGCTACCATCGTTCCGTCATTGAGCACAGTTTCGCCGCGATAGGTTTCACTGACGCGATAGCCGGCGACCGAGGTCTTGCCAAATTCGGCCATCAACATCATCTCCCGCATTAAGCCGCTTACCTGGTTCGGGGGTGCATACTGAAACTGACGATCCTTGGTTTGCGGCTCCTCTTCGTCGGAAGCTGCGATCATCGCTCCGTGCTGATCGTTTAAACGCACAATATCGTCGCGCGGGTGCTCCTGACTGGCACGCTTGGTGCGAATGGAATAGGAACGACCGTCATCGAGCCGCACAATTAATGACTCGCCGGCTTCGGAGATGCCCTCATTGGCAAAAATGATTAGATCTGATCCCTTGCGGTCAATGGAGATGGCGGACAGCTTCTTCTTGTAACCGCCGGATATCGAGCCTGGGAACTGCATCTGGGTTGGCTCTCCCGGGAGGACGCGCACCTCGACTTCGCTGCCCGCATATTCCAGATCGCGCGCATACGCCGGAACACTTAGCGAGGCACTAAGCACCCAAGCGATTGCTGCGCCTAGGCCCAAATAGTTTGTGATTGCAAGTCTCATGACTAATTCTCCACATTCTCAAAGCCAAAATCAGTTATCGTAATACCGTAGGGATTAAGTTTGTTGCGAGGGATAGTAGTAAGGGTGACGGTGTAGCGCGATTTAACCAGCGGCACTTCCTTGCCAGCAATAATTTTTTGACGGTCTCCCATCAGAGAAACGGTTACCTCAGCCGATGACGGCCGTTCGATCGAAATAGTGGTTGGGTCGACAAAGAAAACTTGGGTACGTTTGGTGCTTTCAATCGTACGTAGTTCGATATCGAGCATGTTCTCTTTAAATTTGCTCAATAATGGCTCCTGCAGCATCTTGGCGGCCTCTTCGAACTGGCGCCGTGCGATGTTGTACTGGTAGCTAGCGATCAGATTTAGGAAATCGGTTGCGCTGTCGAGAAATTCCGTATCGGGGATGTCCTGAGCAGCGTAAATGCCGGGCAAGGGTTTAGCCGGAACATTCAAAGTAATGGAGCGAGTGTTCCACATGACTAAGGCGAAGATTAGCGCAACTGCGGTAGCGGGAATCTGCAATAGGGCGATTGAACGCCACATCGTGGCTTGATCGCGATGGCTTTCCCAAAGCCGTATAGTGTCGCCGTCTTGGCGCGCATCGGCCAGTTGAGAGTCTCTAACTAATTTCTGGGCGGTAGCTTTAACCATAGAAAACCTTAAAGTCAGTTAGTCCAGTTGTTCCTCGTCTTCAGAATTGAAAACCTCGGTCAACCCCAATTGCATAAAATCGCAGTCGCTTGGCAACGTACGCAGGGGACATCCTCTCCAGATCGGCTGCATGGCCGAGGGGGCGGGGATCCCCGGTGGCTGAATGCCGAGCATCATGAAACAAAAATTCCGCATGCCTTTCTCCTCATCCGGGAAGCGGCGTCGAATCACTGCTAAGCCCACGGTTGTTCCAAGCATCGCGAGCAATAGCAGCGGCACGACCTTCGTTGGTTTGTCGAAAGCCGTTGAAAGCAGAATGAACACCCCAAAGCCACACATCCACTCGTTCATCTTCGCGCCGAGTAGCGACCAGCTTTCGTTCAAACCGGGTATGACCTGCCCATTATCCATAGTTACTAAGTATCCCTAACTATTATCGTGGCTTAACGCTTAGTTGCTTCACCCAGCAGGCGGGTGTCAGCGTCATAGCGCACCCCGCCACGGCTGGCGCGGGGCTGCGGGTCCAGTACGTGTTCGATCTCTTTGGCGCGCTGCGCGAGGCTATCGCGCCACGCCTGCG
>JAIBBU010000054.1 GCA_019694515.1 Oligoflexia bacterium
CAGATCTGAGAGCGAGAGCTCAATATCGAGCTTCGGATCAAATCCGTTGTCCGAGCTGACTTCTTCCACCAGCGATGTCAGATTGACATAATCCATCTTGGTGGCCTTCGATCCGAGTTTTGCAAATTCGTACATGCCCTGCACAATATCGGTAAGGCGGCGGCAGGAAGCAAGCGAGCGCTGCAGCAGCTCCGAGGAGCGCTCATCCAATCCCTTATTATAATGATCCAGCAGATATTCGAGCTTCATGCTGATACTCCCCAGCGGACCTCGAATATCGTGCGCTAAGGTGGCGCTGAACTCATCCAAGCGCTTGTTGCGTTGATCTAGCAGCTGATTAGCTTCGGTCAAGCGGGTGCGAATCCGAATATTCTCATCCACCACCTGCCGATATCGGAGGAGATGCCGCAGGGTAACCGAGAGTTCGTCGGTCCAACGTTCGTCTTTAAGTATTAAGCGCTGGCAGCCATGTTTATATAATTCATTGACGAGACGCGAGTCGGCACTACTCGAAATCACGACGATCGAGGGCTGACTATCGCTGTTCTTAAGTCGGTAAAAGAGATCGGCAAATTTATCGAGCGGCCAATCGCAGTCCAGCACGACTACATCCGTACCACCGCGAGCCACGACACTTTCCAAATCAGCTTCAGTTGGTACACGGGTGAGGGAGGCCGCTTGGACGTTGGCAGAAAGCAATTTGTGAGTCTGAGCCCAGTCCGTAGAGGACTGCTCGAATATTACTACCGACTCCTGCCCCCTAGGCTCCCCTTCCATATACGGCGCAGATCAGTTGATCGATTTTCGGAGATAGTTCTTCAGACGGATCAAGGCGCGCGAGCGAATTTGCGACGCCCGCGACTCTGTTACACCCAGAATCTCCCCAATTTCCTTGAGGTTAAGCTCCTCGTAGAAATACAAGCTGATTACGAGCCGCTCCTTTTCAGGCAAACGATCCAGCGCGCGCGCAATCAAGCTCACCTTCTCGCCGCTCATTAAACGATGCAGCGGATCCTGGGTCTTGCTGGCGATCCATTCATCAGCTTGAAAGCGTTCTTCACCGTGGCCGAAGCCCAGCTCCTCGAAGCTCAGCATCACGATGCTGCCTACTTCGCCTAGCAGCTTCTGCAGCTCATCGACTGTGACCTCCAGCTCGGCTGCCACTTCTTCGTCGGTAGCTGGACGTCCCAGCTTCTGTTCGATCTTTTGATAGGCCTGCTCGATCTTATGAGACTTGAAGCGCAGCGATCGTGGCAGCCAGTCTTGTGAACGAAAGCTATCCAGTATTGCCCCGCGAATACGGAATTGCGCGTAGGTAGAAAAATTCGTTTCGTGTTTAGGATCATATTTCTCCAATGCGTCCACGAGTCCGATAATGCCGGAATTAAGCATCTCTCGAATATCGACATCCTTCGGCAGGCGACCCGAGAGGCGGTGCACGACCTTCTTGACCAAGGGCAAATAGCTCTTGATTAGCTCTTCTTTCTCGAACTCATCAACACTCTTATAGGCTTCCACGGCGGAGCGTTTAGGTTTGGCCACTGTTCATCTCCTCATATGTGGCTAGTATTTGCACTACCAGCCGACCGATCACACCAATCACAATAATCACCAGCAGGGCTCGCATGGCTATTGTTACAACTCCCACATTTGCCATCACCCCCGTGGCGGCGACCACAAAAAGCGCCAGCAAGGAAACGGCCGCAAAAAGCTTCTGAAGGTGCACGTAGCTGACGCGCTTAATGTGCCTCTTCGAAGCGCCTGTGGTCTTGCTTTCAGCCATTTACCCCTGCTTCCAACAACTGACGGAAAAAGAACTGCATTCCGCCCTTTACGCGACGGTCTAAGAATTCAGAATCTATGCGCGTGGCCAGCGCTGAAAGTGCCATCGCTGCAGGACTGCTTGGAAACAATTCCAGCAGAGCACGTTGTTCTTGGATTGACGCTCTCACCATCTCATCGGTCGGCACAAAGCCGAGATATCGCAGCTCAACGTTTAGGAATCGCTCAACGGCGCGGGACAACCGATTGAAGCACGCTTGGCCCTGTGCTTCACCCGAGACGTTATTGGACAATATACAAATCGACTTTTCGCCGTATTCTCTTGAGAGGACTTTTATCAGTGCGTATGCGTCGGTAAGGGAGGTTGGTTCGGGATTGATAATGCAGACTATCTCCCCGGAAGCACTGTTAAAATACATCACATCGGCGTCAATGCCGGCCCGGGTATCAATCAGCAAATAATCGTATTCTCCGGCCAGCTGCTCAATCGCATCGGTCAAAAGCAGCTTGTGCTCGGTCGGCAGGTTGCAAATCGACTCCACTCCGCTGGCGGCCGGAATAATCGAGATGCCTTCAGGGCCATCAACGATAATCTCCTCAAGCGTGGCCCGACCTTCAAAGAAATCCTGAAGCGTGCGTTCGATCTTAATCCCCAGCATCACATCGATGTTGGCCAATCCCAAATCTGCATCCAGAATCAAGACGTTACGGTTGCGCCGTGCCAGCGCGACCGCCAAGTTGACCACCACCCCAGTCTTACCCACTCCGCCCTTACCACTGGTAAAACTCATTACCCGTGTAATAGCGTGCGGACGCCTGGAGGTGTCAGTTTTCTCGATTCTGCGCAGTGATTTAGAACCTTCCCGAAACACGCGTAACCTTTCTGGCGATACACTAACCGTCATTTTAGATTCCTTAGATCCGGACATCGGCTCAACTATTTAAGCTACGAAATCCTCGTAAATTTAGCTCTCTTAGCATCCCAAATCCTGCCGCTACCCCGCTCCGCGGGTTCGCAATACGAGCCGCTCCTTCGGAGCAACAACAACTTGCAGTTACCTGCGGATTGCTTCACCCGCTCCGCGGGTTCGCAATACGAGCCGCTCCTTCGGAGCAACAACAACCTGCAGCTACCTGCGGATTGCTTCACCCGCTCCGCGGGTTCGCAATACGAGCCGCTCCTTCGGAGCGGCTCTAATGCAGGGTGCGCAATAGTATCTTTGCCAGCCGCTGCGCATTAGCCGGCTCCAGGTCATGTGGAACTCTTCTCCCGGTCGAGAAAAAGGCCAGCGGGTTGGATCCGGCGTGAATCTGATTTAGAACCTCGCCAATCCGCGCACTGCGATCTAACCCCGTAATGACCACACGCTCATCGCTGAACGATCGCCGCACGCTCTTCTTTAGGCCCTTGTGTGCCGCCATAACGTACACACTTTCGATTTCGGGAAATTCGTACTTGATCAGCCGCCGCACTCCGAATTGGTCATGGTCCAGCGCCGGCGTATCAATTAACACCAGATCTAGTGAAGAGAAGCACGCCAACGCTCGATCGATGCTTTCGGGATCAGCTTCGTTAACACCTAACTCCAGCAGCGGGAATCCTAAGAGCGGCGCGAAGGTTTTGAGTTCGACACCTTTCAGAGACCCTTCTGCCGCCAAAGAGATCAGCCCGATCCGCAGTCCGGTCGAGAAACGCGTGCTTGCCGCGAGTTTCGCTAGGGCCGTCGTTTTGCCGGAGCCTAGCGCTCCGAAGAAGGCCACGAACTGGGTCTTATGCGGAATCCTAGTTTCGAATTTAAAGAGCCGCGCTAGCTCACGCGCCAAACGAATTTCAAGCGGTACGTTGGGCGCTTTTGAGTTCATCACGCCCTGAAAGATCTGCTCGATCAAGTCGTTATTGAGTCCCTGGCC
Source organism: Oligoflexia bacterium (assembly GCA_019694515.1). Lineage (GTDB taxonomy): Bacteria > Bdellovibrionota_C > UBA2361 > UBA2361 > JBGSMV01 > JAIBBU01. The sequence continues at coordinate 3,694 of JAIBBU010000054.1, forward strand.
CGAAAGTCTAAGGTACAGCGAGTCCGGCCCTTGCTCGTCAAGGCTGACGGCGGCCGAAGCGTTCTCCAGTCCGAATCCATCCAGTACCGAGCCGATCGAGATGCTGCCCGGATCGAGATCCCACATGCGCTGCTTCATAAATTACTCCACATTCAAGACACCCAGCGATTGAACTTTGGTATTAGGCGCGATTTCCTGATGCGAAATGACCGCTACTCCGGGAACAAATCGACGCAGGAAATTAAACAGTGCCGGGCGGATGCCCGCGGGCGCCAACACCACGGGGGTCTGGCCCATTTCGACGAATTTCTCGGCCATCTTGGCAGTCTTTGTGATCAGCTGCTGGGCATAGGCTGGCTCCAAGGCCAGGAACGAGCCCTCATCGGTGTGCTGCACCGCCTCGAACAAGCCCCTTTCCAAAGCGGGCTGCAAACTGCACAGCGGCAGCACTCCATCGGCGGTGACATACTTGGCGGTGATCGTCCGGCCCATGCGCTTTCTAACCTGCTCCGCCAATTTTTCGGGCACTTTGAAATGCGGCGCCCAATCGGCCAGCGTTTCAAGGATCGTGCGTAGATCTCGCACACTGATCTGCTCTCTCAGCAACAGAGACAAAACTTGCTGAACCTGACCCAGCGTAAGCAGATTCGGAATGAGCTCTTCTATTACCTTGGGGGCATCTTTGGCGATGTTGTCGATTAGATGCTGCACCTCCTGGCGCCCGATCAGCTCATCCATGTTAGCGCGCAGCATCTCAGTCAAGTGAGTTGTTACGACAGTTGATAGATCAACCACCGTATATCCCGAGAACTGCGCCTTTTCTTTGTCCCCTTCCGGGATCCAGAGCGCGTCAAGGCCGAAAGCAGGCTCCTTGGTTGGAATGCCCTCTACACCGCCGTTGGCATTACCCGGATCCATCGCTAGTAGATATCTGGTCTTTAGCTCGCCGCCGCCAATCTGCGATCCTCGCAGCATGAAGCGGTACTCGGAGGGTTTAATCCGGACATTGTCTCTAATATGGATGGCCGGCACTATAAAGCCGTAGTCCAGAGCAAACTGCCGGCGCAGAGAGCGGATACGCTCGACCAAATCCCCGCCTTCGACCAGCGACACCAGCTCGTAGCCAACTTCCAGTTCAAGGGTGTCCATGCCCAGAAGGCCTGTAACCTCTTCCGTGCTGCCTGGCGCGACTGCCGGTTTCTCCGTGGCGGTCTTCGCCTCTTGCTCTTTCGCGACCTCTGCTTTCTTAGCAACCTTCTCGCGCAGCAGACCTAGCGAACCAACTAATGCAGAAAAGCCGATAAACGGCAGAAACGGGAGACCCGGCACCAAGGACAGTCCTACACATACTGCAGAGGCCAGATATAAGGGCTTCGACGATTTGGACAGCTGTCCGATAACTTCAGCGTTAAGATCCTCGCCCGAGGCAGCGCGTGCTACGATCAAACCTGCCGCGGTAGAAATGATGACCGAGGGGATCTGCGCCACTAACCCATCTCCGATTGTGAGCAGGGTGTAAGTCTGCGCCGCGACCATCCAGTCCATGCCCTTTTGGAGAATACCGACAAACAGACCGCCGCCAATATTGATGAAGGTAATCATCATGGCAGCCATGGCGTCCCCACTCACGAATTTCGCCGCACCATCCATGGCTCCGTAAAATTCTGATTCCATGGCGAGTTCTTTTCGTCGGCGCTTCGCTTCATCCTCGTTAATCAGGCCAATATTGAGATCGGAGTCGATCGCCACCTGCTTTCCGGGCATTGCATCAAGAGTAAATCTGGCGGCAACTTCAGCGATACGGCTGGTACCTTTGGTGATAACCTTTAAGTTTATGATGCTGATTGCGATATAGACCACGACGCCGATGACGAAGCTTCCTCCGATCACAAACTCACCGAAGGCCTTAATCACATGACCGGCGGCGTCGGTTCCCTGATGCCCTTGCAGCAGAATCAGGCGGGTAGCAGCGATGTTCATCGCTAAGCGAAAAAGAGTGGTGAGAAGCAGCAAGGCCGGAAACGAGGTGAACATCAACGCCCGTTCCATGTATAGAGAAACGAACAGAATCACCATGGAGATGGTGATGTTCAAAGCAAGAAAAACGTCCAATAACCAAGTCGGAAGTGGAATTAACAGCACGCATAAAGTTCCGATCAGCGCTATCGGAATGGTCAGATGCCGCGCCGACGTCGTATCCATCGTCGTGCTCTTGCCGTCATAGGCGGCGGAAGCAGCGCGTGCCGGTCTTGGTCTTGCTTTAGCTACCTGTGCCTGTGCCATCTACCCCTACCCTAATCCTCCATCATCACCGGGTTTTCGATCACCGGAGGACGATATCCCGAACGCTTCAAGCGATAGACATATGCCAGCACTTCGGCTACAGCCTTAAACAACTCGTATGGAATACTGGAGCCAACTTCGCACGATTTATACAGCGCTCGCGCTAAAGTCTTCCGCTCCAAAACGGGGATGCCCATCTCCTTAGCGGCCTTGCGGATGCGCAGCGCCATGTGCCCTCGGCCTTTGGCCACAATCACAGGCGCTTCCATGGAATTTCTGTCGTACTTGAGCGCAATCGCGTAGTGCGTCGGGTTAGTAATCACCACATCGGCCTGCCTCACCCCCTGCTTGATGCGCTGCATCATGCGCTGCAGTCCTTTCCACATGATCTTGCGCCGTGTTTCTTCGTCACCTTCGACCGCCTTCTTTTCATCTTTGACTTCGTCTTTGGTCATCTTGTTGTGCTTAAGCCACATGAATTTTCCATACACGAAGTCGAAGACCGCCATGGCGATGAGCACGTACATGATCTTCCAGAAGAGATTGCCCATGGCATCGCGACTGAATTCGAAAAGGTCGCCCAGCGACATGTGGATCAAGGAGAGCATAAACGGCGCATAGCTCTTAAGCGCGACATAAGCGATCGGCAAGATCAGGGTCAACTTCAGAATTGCCTTTCCCGTATTAACGAAACCCGAGATTGAAAAGATGCGGCGCAGCCCGTTGATCGGATGAATCAGATCCCATTTAAACTGGATCTTGCGTTCCTTAAAGTTGAAGTTGGTCTGCAGCATTACTGCAAGCGATGAGAAAGCCGCCACGACGGCCACCATCAGCAGTACGCGCGGCATCAGGAGCAGCATCAGATTGAAAACATCTTCGCGCAGCACCGTCAGCGTTAAGGGCCGATTTTCGCCGATCTCCCGGAAGCAGCGCGCCATGGCGAGGCCGAGATTATGAAATATTCCGCCCCACACCAGCTTCAGCATGTAAAATCCGGCCAGCAGGCTCACGACATTCACCACGTCGTTAGAGATAAAAAGCGCACCCTCCCGACGAAGCATGCTCATGCGCTTGTCAGTGGGCATTTCAGTACGTTGTTCTGGCGTCGAATGTTCAGACATTTTGGCTAATGAGCTCGATTAACTCGCTACTAAAGAGCAAAGGGCGTGCCCTATTTCTGAGATGCTAAGTGTCTGATTGGACAAGAAGCGCAGGCTGGCGAGCTGCTTTTCTAGCGGCCGCCTTGACTGGGGATGTCAAAACACTGACTTGAAGCGCCTTATTCCTCAGAGTCCGTTGCCGCCATCGGAGCCTCGGACCTGAGCGCAAACTTTATCAGAATGTCGGCGCTTCTCAGGAGGTGGTGCTGACGGCAGTGCGGACAATCTGTTTCTAACGGCATCGAATTCAGATCGGTCGTTGAGATGATCGGCGCCGAGTTAGGATGAGGAGAATTTGAACACGACCATTCGAAGCTCAGCTCCACAAGCCCGCGCTCGTGCAGCGACATCAATCCATGCGTTACACTTTGCAGGTCGCAATCCATCAAGCCGGCTAGCAGCTCTAAATCCAGCCAGCCGCGCGGACAACTTTTCGCCGCTTCAAGGAGCCTGGCGCTCGCCTGCTCGCATTCGGGGGTATGCGGCAGCGCTTCAGGGAGTTTTCGTCCAATCTCTGGGTTACAGAAGGTAAGTGACATATACCGATCTGATAACGCTAAAGCTTGCGCAAGAAAAGTACCTATCGATCTGGAGGTTGGAAAGCTGGAATTCAAGGCAATTCATGCCCATTCCGGCATACAGCATCGAGCGCTCTGCCCAGGTCACTGGGTATGAATCACCTGCAGAATATTTTGGTCTACCGTTGCGAATTCGCGCTGCAGAAAGGTGAAAATCTCAGGTAGAGACAGCATCGAAAGAATTAGCCCGATTCCAATCGTCAGCGGAAAACTTACAATAAAAACATTTACAGTCGGGACCGCTTTGCTAATCAGCCCCATCACAAACTGCGTCAAAAGCAGCGCCACCAGCACCGGCGCGGCAACCATTACCCCGACTTGAAAGATATTCGAAGTCAGATCGATCAGCAGATTGATATCTAGATGTTCAAGTATCAATGTTCCTGGAACCAGCTGCCCGCCATACCCCGACACGGCATAGATAACCGCATGGTGCCCTCCCAACATTAGAAACAATACCACGCTTAAATCTGAATAGATGCGCGCTAAGTCGGACGTCGGCGCCCCCAAGGTTGGATCGATCAGGTTTCCGGCTCCAAGTCCCATGCTTGTGCTTGAGAGCATGCCTGCCATCTGGATTCCAGCGATCGCGATGAAGGGGATGATGCCGATAGCTAGCCCCACAGTGAATTCCGTCAGGAGCTGCACCAGCAGCAATGCCCAGTCAGTAGGCAGCGGCAGAGCGCTCTCAGTCTTCAGCGCCGCAAAAGCCAGTACGATCACAGCCGGATAACGCACCACATAGCCGCGCTCTCCACCGCCGATTCCAGGCAGCACCATAATCATCCCGGAAAAGCGGCATATCAGGAGCACAAAGGCCCAGATCAGGTGCGAATCCTCGAGTAAACGCTGTGGCAATTCCAATAGCTGCACAAACCACCTCAGTTAGGAGTGAGGGTTGCGATATGGGTGTAAATCCAGGTGGTAAAGCCCGCCAGCCGATTGATCATGAAGTTACCGAAGAACACCAGCCCCACCACCATCGCCGCAATTTTTGGAATAAACGCCAGCGAAGAGTCGTTAATCTGGGTGGAGGCTTGAAATATACTGACAACCAATCCCGCCGCCAAACTCAAACAGAGCACCGGCGCCGCAATGAAGACCGCGGTCTCTACCCCGAAGATGCCAATCAACAAAAAATCATCGATACTCATGCGGCGAACCTACACCTTATAAGTCTGCACCAGCGACTGCACCACCAAGTGCCAGCCATCCACGATCACAAAAAGCATTAGCTTAAGCGGCAGCGAAATTACCACAGGAGGCAGGGTAATCATGCTCATTGAGGTCAGAACGGAGGAAACTACTAAATCCAGCACCAAGAACGGCAGCGCGATTAAGAATCCGATCTGAAATGCGGTATTTAGCTCGCTTAACACAAAGGCCGGCACAGCCGCATAGAACGGGACATCCATTTCATCTTGCGGTGTTTCCGAATCGGTAATGTCCAGGAATAGCGCCAGGTCCTTTTCGCGCGCGTGACTGATCAGAAATTTCTTGAGCGGCGCAATGGTCTTATTCAGCGCCTCCTCCTGCCCCATCTGCTCATCCATGTAAGGCTTTACCCCTTGATCGTACATCTGATGAAACACTGGCCCCATTACGGCGAAGGTCAAAAACATCGCCAGACCAGTGATCACGCTATTCGGAGGCAGTGACTGCACGCCAAGCGCAGTACGAACCATCCCTAGCACTACCGCGATGCGGGTAAAGCAGGTCATGGTCAGCACCATCGCCGGAGCAAATGAAAGTGCCGTTAAAAGGAATACAATCTTTAAGGCAGTTGAGATCTGTCCGTCGCTGGCCATCTCGGAATTGCCGATCTTGATCGACAAATCAGGCAGCGCGTTGTCTGCGCCAAATGCTAAAGCCGGCAATAGGACCGCTGCCGCTAATAACCCGAGACTGAGAGTTTTTCGTCTTCCTGACATACTAATTTCAAAGCTCTTTCCGTGGCTTCTTGATCAAAGCGGGGTTCAATTTCATGGTCGCAGAATGCGACATGATCCGGGCCAACTGCTACTAAAAATGGGCGTTCATCTACTTCGATCAACATCAGACTCGTCTTAGAAGTGACTGGCAGCTTCTCGCGCACCCTGAGCCTGCGACCGGTGGGCATCAGATTCTTAGGTCCGTATTTTCTTACCAGGAAGGTGGCAATCAGAAAGACCCCTATGCACAGTCCCAGGGCCTGAATCATTTTTATGGCCGAGAGTGAGACCTCCTGCTTCTCGCTCCGCAGCTGCGTCAGCACCTGCTGCTGCGAGTCGGGCTGGGCGGAGCTTTCCTGCGCGGCGTGGCGCAATTCAGCTATGCGCGTCAACCGCTCGGTCGGCGCTGTTGCCGGCTCCTCAGCCAGTAAGGGCAGCGCGATCAGCGCTTGCCATAACAGCAACAAGACTACGGCGCGCTTCATGCTCCCATTGCCTCCACACGATCCTCAGGAGAAATGATGTCGGTTAAGCGCACACCGAATTTTTCATTTACGATCACCGCCTCGCCGCGCGCCACGTGCTTGCCGTTAACGTAAATGTCCAGCGGCTCGCCAGCTAACTTCTCGAGCTCGACCACCGATCCCTGTCCGAGCTGGAGTACATCCTGAATCGTCATACGAGCGCGACCGACCTCAACGGTCACCTGCAGCGTAACGTCCAAAATGAAATCCAGCGTCCTGGGTTCGCGCACCGAACCTGCAGCAGAGCCGGCGATTTGCGCCACCTGCCCAGCGGCATCAGCCACCCCTTCCAGCTGTGTTGTCACGTCGTTTTCATTTGCCATGCTTCAACAACTCCAGTTTGTTTCTATAATTAATTAGATCTTTGTGAGGAATATCACGTGTAATGCGGGCCGCGCGGTTGCCCCGATATGAGCCGACATAGGAGTAAAACTTGGGGGTACCCTCGATCTTTAGCAGCGCCTCCTCCGAGGGATTAGTATCCAGCGTTACGATGTCTCCGGCTTTAAGATTCAAGAGATCTCTAGTCTTAATCGTTCCGGAGGCCAGCTGCACACTGAGCTCGGCCATTGTTTGGCGCACACTTTTCTCCATACGCTTTGCCACTCCCGAATCAACCTCCAATCTAGTGCTTTGAAATCCGGTTGCGAGTTTCCCTCTTAACGGTTCGATCGTGGAGTACGGGGTGCAGAGTGTTAATGTGGTACTCTCCTGCTCCAACTCGACCTCAATCGTAACAATGATAACCACATCGGTCGGGGGCACGATGGCGATCGCCAGCGGGTTGAATTCGGATCGCACATACACGAAATCGACCGGATGAATCGGAGCCCAGGCGTCCTTTAAGACTTCCAGCGCCATCATCACCACCTTGCCGATCAAGCGGCTCTCAATCGGGGTGTACTCACGACCCTCGATCTTGACCCGCCCCTGACCGCTGCCTCCGAAGAGACTGTCGACGATTCCGAAGACTAGCGGGGATGAGACCACCATCAAGGCGTAACCGGAGAGCGGCGGCATTCTAAAAATATGCAGGGAAGACGGCAGCGGCAGCTTTTTCATGAACAAGCCGAACTTGATCATTTCAATGCCGCCGACATTAGCGAAACAGGTACGTCCCAGAAATTTACCGAGCGAGGTTCGGAATTGGCGGGCGAAACGGTCGTGGATCAGCTCCATGGTCGGCATACGACCACGGATAATGCGCTCCTGGTTGGCTAGATCGAATTTTTTATAGGCTGGGGCATTAGCGCCCGCACCCTCGACACCATCCTTCTCGATATCGGTGTCGGATAAGCCGCGTAGCAGCGAATTAATTTCGTCTTGGGTTAAAATTTGATTCATTGCACTACAAACTGAGTAAAATAAACGTTTTTAACTTCTTCCTTCTTGAGGACTTCGTTTACGATATCTTTAATGCTGGTCTTCAATTCCTCGCGGCCTTTCTCCGAGAGCAGCCCATCAGCGCTTTGTGTACCAAGCAATTTGATCAGGGCATCTCGAATCGGAACGGCTCTCGAATAAAAGCGCTGCGGAACATCGCGCTCGTGGAATTCAAGCTGAACCTGGGCCCGGATGTAACGTCCGCCTTCCAGATTGACTACGAATGATTCGAGCGGATATAGCGCACCGAGAGCCTCTTCGCCTTCGTCGTGCTCATCCTCGTCGAGCGAGCCCTCCAGCGATTCACCCGGCGTATCGGACTCAGCGGCGTTACTGGCCAGCTCCTCGGTGGGAGCGGCCTTGCCCTTTAAAGTAAAGAACGCAATTGGGGTGCCGATTAGAAGCAACACACCGACTATCCCGGCGACGATTAGAATCTTCTTCTTGCTCCCGGAAGCGACCGGAGCAGCCTCGGCAGCCTGCGCATCCTTAGCGCCGGCATCGCCCTTAGCTTCTTCCTTGGCTCCCTTTTTGGCGTTTTTTTCTTCAGCCATTTTGCAACGCTTCGTTCAATTCAAATTCCAAAGTTATCCTAGTCCTCAGATCCCCTCTCGAGATCTGCCCGCAATTCGGTCCGAGCACCCGGGCCGCAACGGAGTGCGCCTCTATTCCGGCGTCAAAAAGTTGGCGCCTTACGGCCAAAGTCTGCGCAATTGAATCAAACCAACCGCGCTCCCCCGGGGTGACCCCGCAGCTCTCTATCAATGCTCCGGCGACGTGGTAACCTTCTAGTTTCGCACGTCTTTTGAGCCGGGTTCGTTGATAACGCCTTAATTCCGAGCCGTTCCGCCAAAAGTCGCGCGCAGTAAATCCAAACACTCGTTTGGGCGGAACAGCGTGCTCTCTTGCTCTTAGTGCAAGGCGAATGCCACCATCGCTGACAGTCCCGAGAGCCGGTACCGCGCTGGCAGAATCGGCCCCATTTGCAGCGGTTTTATGCGCTGGATTAAGGTCGCTTTGAGCCAAGATCGTGATGAAACACCCCAACAGGAGTGTCAAAAGGTCGCCAAAGCTAATTAGCCACGGATCGCGTATCGCGCTACTCGAAGCCATGGCCCCCCCGATCTTTGCGCAGTTGTACATAAACCAGGTTGGGAGCCCGATTTTCGACAGTGCGGACATCTAGAGCTGCGAGCGGAATTCCTGCCCCGCTCAAGAAGCGCTGCAGTGCGATGCTGCGCGCCAACCCCAGTTCGAAATTTCCAGATTCCGCTGCGACCTCCACGCGTGCGTCTAGATCATGACTGCGCAGCACCTGCACCAATCCGGTTAAGTTCTCCTTACGCAGCTCTCCTGAGCCTGCGATAAACAGCTGGTCAAACGCCAGTCCTGCGATGGGAGCCGAACCCTCAGGTACTTTTTGAGAGAGCAGCACTGTGCCTTGCTGCTGAATGGCATTCGAGGCGAAAGACCCCACGATCATGGTTAGAATGATGAGAATTACCGAGAGATACTGCAGATAAAAAAGGCGCGAATTTAAGCCGCGAGGAGAGCTCATACTATTCCTGGTTCACCGCCGGCAAGAAACTTTGCAGCTTCTGTTCAAGAATAATCGGGCTTTCCTGGCGGCCCATACTGAGGACGCCCTCGATCGTGATGGCCTTGGCCATA
>JAIBBU010000085.1 GCA_019694515.1 Oligoflexia bacterium
CTGCACACTGGGGTGCTCGCGATTTTCGGGCAGCTCCCCTGAGAATGAGACCCGTCCAATTAAGGTTCCCGAGGGCAGCGTGAGTGCAGCTGAAACTACCCAGAGCATTTCACGCGCGGCGCTTACTGAGCGGTTAAAAAAGGGGCCGATTGTTAATAGAGTGCGCCTCGTTGAGGTATATAGCCGGGACTCTTCATTGCCGCGTCACATACTCTTTGATGTACGCAAGGGGTCGGTGTATGAGCTGCTCGGATTACGGGAGCGGGATGTAATCATCGCTGTGGATGATTTCTTGGTCTATTCTCCAACCCAATTTGTGCGTTACCTAGACCTGATGCCGGGCCTGCCAGAATCGAAATTTCTACTTGAGCGAGAGGGCGTGCCGATAGTGCTAAAATTTACGATGGTAGAGTAGCTTGCGCATGCCTGCCTTTAGGTCGGTTCCAAATCTTTGCCATGGTCTTTGTCCTGGTCCTAGTCATAATTTTCGGGCGCTTCCGGGGACTGGAACGGAGAGAAATACCGTTCAATGAGGTGATATCTGCACTGTTTCGCCGCCGACGCACCGTCGCTAGTCTTGATAGGGTGAAATCGTGCCGGGGTTGGCAAAATCCAGATACACTTGCTAATCCCGGCACGCTTTCACCATCTAAAAACTATTCCTTCGACTGGCCGCTCAGGACAAGTCCTTCGGCTACTTCAAGGCCGAGCCACCCGATAGCCTAATGCGCCAATTTTTGCTCCCTTGGGCCAGGGGCAGGTCTAGACAGAAGAGAAGGACAAAGAATGTGAGTTTGCTAGATTTTGTGAGTGGTTGCTTTTGCCGACCTGAACCTCTTGGTATTATTACCCAATTATCGACTAAACCGATGCTGCGCGCACTCGGTTTTATGTTCTGTTCTTCGCGCTAGCGCCTTAATATTCCTGCTTAAATTACCGATACCATAGATGTGCAGGGCGATAATCAAAACACGGGCATAATCGCTCGCCCGGCCACACTGTTGGCTGGGCGGTATGAACTGCTTGGCGTCATTGGCAAGGGCGCTGCGGGCTTAGTGTACCATGCTCGAGACCATGGCGCGGGCGGACGCGAGGTCGCCTTAAAGATTCTAACCAACAGTAATGCGTTCGATGAAAATACGATGGCGCGATTCGTTTCGGAGATCGAGACGTCGCAGCTGATCTCTCACCCTAATATCGTTCAGGCCTATGAATGGGTGCGAACCGACCAAGGCATGGCGTTCAGCATGGAATATGTGTGCGGAACCGATCTTGCCAAACACCTGGCGGCGCACCTGCTTGGATGGGAAGAGATTGACTCGATCATGATGCAGCTTCTTTCTGCAGTTGATGAGCTTCACAGCCACGATATCGTTCACCGTGATATTAAGTTGGAAAACGTCCTGATTGACGCCAATGGAACGATTAAACTAACGGACCTCGGGCTGCTAAAGCGTATCAATGAAGATCGCGTGCTTACCCGCACCGGGGTGCTTCTTGGTACCGCTCAATACATGCCGCCGGAGTACGTGCAGGCTGGTGTGTACGACAAACGTTCAGATATATACGCATGCGGTCTGCTGCTGTATGAGTTGATTACCGGAAAGCGGCGCCTGTCAGATAAAAAGGGCACAGAAGCGCTCGATTATCTGGTCGAGACGGGATTTCGAGTTCCGCCCATTACCGAGGGACGGGCTGGCCCGCTTCCTGAGCGTTACAAGCGGATTCTTGATCGGGCACTTGATGCGCGGCCGCGAAAACGGTTCCAGAGCGCTGATGAGATGCGTTCGGCGTTTCTTAATGTTAATCAGCTAGCCGGGGAAGATCTTGGCAGTCCAGAGCCATCCATTACGCGCCCATTGCTAGAAGGGGAGTTCGGAGCGGTTGCCCCATACGTTGGATTTTGGGCTGGAATTTGGAAGAATATTAAGGCCGTTCTCGGGATTGCAGTGCTAGTATTCGTAGGTGGAGTGCCCTCGCTTGTGTCGAAGGTCTCCCCAATCCCAGATGGGCGATACTTGGGGGTGCTAGTTGGTAGCGATGGAGAGGTTGGTGGTCCCATTGAGATAAGGACCGATGATTCGGTTAGTACCGTTAAGATTGACCTTCCTGGTTGTTCGGGTGGAATCCTGGACAATCATAGCGGCTATATCTCGTGTGCACGCAAGAGTGTGCGCGCGGAAGCATATATAAGCTCCCCGCAACAGCTTAGCGTAAAGCTATTTGATGAACAGTCTCAACGTTCCTATCGCGGAACGCTGCAGGGCGCTGACCTGGAATAGCGGCAGTCCGTGCGGGTTCGATTCTCAGCGAACTGCTGAATTTGGCGGCACCGAAGACGCACCGCCGATGCCAACAAGAGCTGCCTCATTTCCCCGCTGCACCGCAGTTAACATCGACGCTAATGTCTTTGTAGCGAGCAGCTTGTCTATTGAGTTTTTTAAATCGTGCCAGACCTCCTTAAGTGAGCAAGAGTTTCCTATCTGACACCGGCCTTCGGGATCCACGGGGTTATGATCGCAGATCACCTGAAAAGTATTGCCTTCAACAGCAGTAAGCACCTGCTGGAGATTTA
>JAIBBU010000055.1 GCA_019694515.1 Oligoflexia bacterium
AACTTTGAATTTCAGAGGGCCACCCAGTCTTTACGACGGCGCGATTCATCGTAGTTTTAGCACCCGCGGCTTTGAAGACTGCTCGGGAGTAGTTTCTCCCCAGCGCCTCACATCACTAGGAGTTAACCCCATCTGATCCAGAATCTTTGTAACTAGTCCATCTACTAATTCGTCGATCGAATGTGGGTTAAGATAGAAACCAGGCATGGCAGGAAGAATGCAGACGCCGAGCTTGGAGAGCTTCAGCATGTTTTCTAGGTGAATTGGAGAGAGCGGAGTTTCGCGCGGAACCAAGATTAGTTTCCGCCCTTCCTTCATCGTGACTTCCGCTGCGCGGTGAATCAGATTGGTGGCGCACCCGGTGGCGATCGCGCCTAATGTGCTCATGCTGCAGGGAGCTACTACCATGCCGGCATTTAGAAACGATCCCGATGCAATACTGGCTCCAATATCCTTGATGTTATGAAACAAAATATTTGGATAGGGTTTTTTTAGCAGAGTTTCCGCGCTCAGGCGGCTACCGGAGAGCTTCAGACCTTCCTCCTCTGCGAGTACCCGCTGAGCCGCCTCAGAAAGCACGACATGCAGCTGTTCGACAAGTGGAGCGGAGCGCTCTAACAGCCTTAGCCCGTAACGAATGCCGCTAGCGCCGGTCAGCGCGATTATCCAACGGGGAGCAGCGCTCTCGGTCAGTCTGTTTGATGCCATGACCATATATTAGACAAGCTCCTGGGCCTGAATCAAACTCGCCGTGCCTCATATAGATAGGCTATTCCACCGGTCAGGGCGGTAAAATGCGCTTCACCAAATCCTGAGCGTCGCAGCAGCTCAACAAATTGGCTGCGGCAGGGAAATTCGGCGGAGGTGCGTTGCAGGTAGCTGTAAGCGGCGCGGTTGCCGCTTACTGCTCCGCCGATCAAGGGCAGAACTTTCTGGGCATACAAATTGTAAATCTTGCTCCATAGGGGCAGCGCTGGTTGTCCGAATTCCAAAACTAACAGCCTCCCGCCGGGCCGTAGAACGCGCGCGATCTCGGTCAGGCCCGCCTCCGTATCTTCGAAATTTCGCACGCCAAATGCCACTGTCACTAAATCGAAGCAGCAATCTCTAAAGGGCAATTTGAGCGCATCACCCTGCAGCAAAGCCGAGGTTGCATGCCTTAGCTTGTGTTTGCCACGGCGCAACATAGGGAGACAAAAATCAGCGCCGATGACCTTTGTGCACCAAGGCTCAAGCAGCGCCGCTAGATCTGCGGTGCCGGTACAAAGGTCGAGGGCACTCGTTACCTGCTCACGCCGCGCTGCCCGCAATAACTTTCTGCGCCAAAGATGATGAATCCCACCGCTAAGGACGGTGTTGGCAAGATCGTAGCGGTCAGCTATCGAGCCGAACATCTCTCGGACTGTGGAGGAGGTACGCGCGTAATTCATGAGCGATGATGCACTATAAGCGCTTGGCGGCAGCAGATAAATAGAGCCTGGGTACAGTTTGAGCTTATACCTGCATAACTCGATATAAGGCCACAACGCCGCCGGTGATTTATTTGACCTCGCTGCGTTTACGCCGCCGAGCTGCCGCTCGTAATACAAGGCCAACCCTCGTCCGATACTCGGCTTGGATGGCCTCACTTTAGGGAGGACTATGATGATTAAGGTCTCGGCTGAACGCCGCAATGAGGAGCAAACCAGGGACGCCCTAATCGAAGCTGCGGGGGAAGGAGGCGCCTGCTGTACGGCCAAAGGGACCACCGAAACCTGGGAGTTGGGAGATGCAGAGATTGCAATTGATCGCGGCGCTTACAAGCGCGCCTTGCAGGCTGCCTATGACAGCAAAGGATTTGGAGATTTTGCTGTTTCCGTTAAGCGCGGGACCGAAGTGACTCAACTCAAAGGTGCTGCTGGAGCTTTGGTAGTCGATGCAATCGACCGCCATGTGTTCATGCAGGAGCGGGTTCCGGGAACTCAAAAAAAAGAAACGGTAGCTGCGTAAGCGATGCGGTTGGTGGCTTTGTGCAATAATGCTTTGATCCAGATCAAAATCGCGGTAAATTAACGGCGATTAACCGATTCAAGCAATGTAGTATGAAGCTGTCTCTTCCGGATGGTAAAGCGAGTCTTGCTCTAGCTCTTCTGACCTTGGCCTCCCCAAGTTTTGCGCAGGCCCCCCATCGAGCGGAATCCTCATCCGCAGCGCGCAACTCCGAGGTGTTAGATCCGACTAGATGGGAGGAGGCTCCCTTTGGATTAATTCGAGGCCGGGTGAGCGAGGAACCTCCTTATCCCGGATATGATGGGGGTGGAGTTACCGTCGTTGACCAATCCGATCCCCGCGCCACGCGTTTTTCGATGAGCTTCCAGTCAAACGGTTGGGTGGTGGGCACCCCGCCGGGACTGGAGCCCGGACAGGAATATTGGTTCGTTCTCGCCAATATGGTTAATCTGGGCAGTGCGCCGGATCTGTTTTGTAAGGCCTTTTGGCCGGTGGGCAAAGATCATCAGCTCGATCTGCGATTCGAACAGCTGCTGCATTCGAGAAGCTATTATCTTCGGGTTCTCGATCCGGTGAACGGGGGGAGTGTCTTGTTTCAGAGTCGCGACTTCCCCGAGGCTACGACCTTAGTAGGATATGCTGACGGTGCGCCGACCTGGAGCCAACGCATTGAGGGAGCCCCGGCTAGCGGCATTATTCAAATCTTTGGGGCCTCTGGGGGGGAAGCCGTATTTGATTGGCAGAATAAGGTTCGCGAGCAACCGGTATTATTGGTACAGACGCCGCTGAGCTTAGCCTCAGACAACTCGCTCGGCCTCTATCCCGGCGTTTATACCTCGTATAATTTCATAAGCCTCGCCGATGGAAGGCTCCTTTATCGCGGGCTCAATTGCTCAGAGTGTTACAATACTCACAATGATGACGGGCGGCCTAGCGTGCGGGAAGAGCTTTATGATTTTGAAGGACATCTGATTAGGCTCGCGATAGGGGGAGATCTTCGATATGACCCGGACCCTGCCAAGGAAGAGCCTGATAATTTTAGAGTAGAGCGCACCTTTGATCAGAAGGGCTTTTTGACCGAAGAAAGGCGATTAGTCACCTTCCCGTTATGCGGGTGCGCGGTCAGAACCAAACTGGATTGGCAGCCTGATCCGAGGCCCCCGGTTTTGCCTTAGATGGCAGCGAGGAAGATCCATGTGAGTAAGGGAAAACTAACCCTCTTATTGTTGAGTGCAACTTTCAACTTTGCTTTTCAGGGCTGCCAGCCGCGCATCCATTACCGTCCCCACGGCAGGACCACCTACGATAATCGTTTTGCGGTTTGTCACAAGGGTAAGCACACCTTGCTGCTTCGAAACCAGGCGGTCCCAGCACATTTGGCGCATGGAGACTGGGCCGGTCCGTGTTAGTTGCGCCTGGTGATCTTTATGAAAAATTGAGGTACCGTGCTGCGCTTAAGGTGCGCGGCTTGTGCGCTATCGATTGAACGTGAAAATAGGAGATGCAGATGAGTTTGGTTAAAGAATTTAAAGAATTCGCAATGAAGGGGAATGTTGTGGACATGGCCGTCGGTATAATAATCGGCGCCGCCTTCGGCAAGATCGTCTCGTCACTGGTAGCCGATGTGCTGATGCCGCCGTTAGGGATGATGATGGGTGGAGTGGATTTCACCGATCTCAAGCTGATCTTGGCAGACGCAACCGCTACCGCTCCGGCTGTGACGCTCAATTACGGCACCTTCATCCAGACCGTGATCGATTTTCTAATCGTCGCATTTGCGATCTTTATGCTGATCAAGGGGATGAATTCGATGAAGCGCAAAGAGGTGGCCGCTCCCGCCGCGCCTGCTAAGCCGCCCGCTCAGGAAGTCCTGCTGGCGGAGATTCGTGATATTCTGCGCCAGAAATAGAGCGCAGTTCACAATAGGAGCCGGCTCACTTTGGGTTTGACTACCCACTGAGCCGGCTTTACCATTTCGATATGTTAAACAGCGACACGCAGTTTCCCGGTCAGCAAGCGGATGAACGGATCCTTTACTGCTTCCGCCCGCATAAGTTCAAGAAGTTTGCGGGATTTGTAAACGTAGTGCTGATTACGGCCGCGCTGATAGCGCTGTTCGCTTACGCCGCCCAAACGATCGACGTGCTTCAGGAGGATTGGTTGCTTTATGGATATGCAGCGATTGCTCTGCTGGCTGCAGTCCTGCTCTGGTGGCATCTGCGCTGGTGTGCAACGTTTCGTGCTTATATAACCGATCGCCGGGTGATGCGCTTCGAAGCTGTTTTCCCGGTGATGGAGAAGCGCCGGGCTCTATACTGGACCGAGGTGACCAAAGCCAAAGGGGTTGCGCCTAATTTCTTATGGCGCATGATGAACGTGGGCACAGTTGAAGTCATGCCATTCGTTTCCGATCTCGAAAATCTAGAACTCACCTATGCGCACTATTTCGAAGACCTGGCTAGCTATATCGACAAATTAGTTTTCCTGCGCAAGAGCAACTCTTCTGAAATCGCAAATGTTCGACCGTTTGTGGCCAGGCCCTACGGCAAGCGTTATCCCGCGGAAGAGGCCGCGGAAGGGAAAGCGCGTACTTAATGATCAAAATATTCGCGCGACTTTCGGGGCTGTTGGTGTTGCTGTGCGGCCCCATTTGTCTGCCGCTAGTGCCGCGTCTGTTGCATGTGAGTTTGGGCTTTTACCTAGAACGGTATCTGGCTTTTTTGCTGGTCGGTGCTTCGTGGTCTATTCTGCGCCAGCTCTTTATGGTGGTAATGAGGCGGCACCAGCACAGTCGTCGCCGCCTACTTAGATGGTTGGCTGCACTAGCATTCGTCACCTTAACAGTGATCTTCTTTTTGAGTTTGCAGTCCTTCCGGATAAAATTCGAAGATTATATTTTTTACACTTTGTTAGCGCTTCTTTGTTTAGATGCGCTGGCTGAATCGTTGCGCCAGAGGCAGCATCTGGTTGCGGCGCTGCTGCTCGGGCTAGGTGCGCATGCTGGGTTGGGTTATCTGAGTGTGTTGGTAATATCGAATGTCTGGTGGTGGCCCCCTCTGTTAGTCGCCATCGGTGTAGCCTGTGTTGCTATTTCGATGCCGGTGGCCGAATCGATCGGGGCTGACGCGGATCAAGAGGTGCGATCTTCGTTGTCCCGAACGCAAATACAAATCTCGCGCATCTATCCGCTCCTGATCTGTTTGGGCGCAGTTTTGGTCAGCGTTCCGAGTGCTTTTAAACTCGCGCCCAGTCGTTTCCTCCTGATGCTGTTAATTATTCCGCTTTCTACACCTGTCATAAATCATGCTCGCTTAGTGGGCGCAGGCGAGCGCGCCGCTGGACTGCTTCGGGAAGCGACTGGAATTTGCTATCTCTTTATGGTTATGCTGCTGCTGCTTGCAATAATATAGGGGTCGAATATGCGTTTCATTCTGTCCATCGCCTTGGTTTATGTGCTGAGTGGAAATGCATTGGCTGCACCTGCGGGTGAAACCAAAGCAATGTCGACTGTCACCAAAAAGTCAGTTGAGCTGAATGAGCAGGGTGCTCATGCGGTATTGGCGGGGCAATACAAGGCAGCGGAAGAGGCTTTCAAGAAGGCACTGACGACCGATCCCGGAAATTTGACTGCCGCTTTTAATTTGGCGGGAATGTTCTTAATGCTCAAGCAGGAGAGCAAGGCTATTGATCTGCTGCAGCCTTACGCGTCCAAGAATCCGAAGGATGTGGGGTTGAATACCCGTTTGGGGGATGCCTATTTTACCGCCAAGAAGGTCAAGCAAGCGCTGGAGGCTTATGAGAAAGCCTATGCGATTGACCCCGCGTATCCGGCGCTGGCTGGCAAGCTCTCGACCGTCTATAGCCTGAGCAATCGGCTCCCGGATGCTGAACGGATCTTGCTCGCGGCGGTTGAAAAATTCCCCAAGGATGGCCAGCTGCTTTCAAATCTGAGCAGCGTTTTTTTGGCTACGGGCAAGGCTGATAAAGCCATCAGCACTGCCAAACGCGGACTGCAGGTGAACCCGTCTCCCGAGCTCTATATTACGTTGGGGAACGCGTATGAAATGCAGAAAGACTATAAGAACTCTTTGATTGCATTCGAGCGCGCTGCGGATTTGGGTGACAAGAAACCTGAGCTCAAAACTAAGATCGAGCAGCTTAAGAAGCAGGTCGGCTAGGGTGGATCGTCAGCTCGATTCAATTCGGAACAAACTCGAGGCGCAGGAAGCGCTGTCGCTCGAAGACGGAGTGGCACTTTTTGAACATCCTAATCTTCTAGAGGTCGCAGCGTTAGCCAACCAGGTGCGCGAGCGTCTGCACGGGCAGCGCACCTATTTCAATTGGAATTTACATCTCAACAGTACGAATATCTGTGAGGCTAGCTGTCTCTTTTGTTCTTTCGCGCGCTTAGAGGAGGGGATGCCGCAAGCCTACGCCATGACTGTTAAACAGGCTCGCGAATGGATTGAGCAGCGCTATAAGCCGGGCATGACTGAGATCCATATAGTCAATGGACTCAATCCGAATCTGCAATTCGAATACTACGAAGAGCTGCTGAGTATGATTGCAGCTGAGTTTCCGGCTCTTCACATCAAGGCTTTTACTGCCGTGGAGATCCATTATTTTAGTGAGAAGTTTGGATTGAGCTATGAGCAGGTGCTCGTTCGGTTAATGGCGGCGGGCTTGGGCTCTTTGCCTGGCGGGGGAGCGGAGATCTTTTCTGAACGAGTGCGGCGAAAAATTTGTCGGGACAAAGTTGATGCGCGGGGCTGGCTAGATGTCCACCGCACGGCGCATCGACTGGGCTTGCGTAGCAACTGCACAATGCTGTACGGCACGATCGAAACCGCAGCGGAGCGGGTGGATCATTTAATGCAGCTGCGCAGTTTGCAGGATGAGACGGGCGGATTTCAGGTTTTCATTCCGTTGGCATTCCATGCTGACGGCAATCGCATGCAACGCGTGCCTCCTCCGACCGGAGTCGACGACCTTCGTTTGATCGCTGTCAGTCGATTGATGCTGAATAATATTCCGCATATTAAGGCCTATTGGATAATGTTGGGAGTTAAGACAGCACAGACCGCGCTATGGTTTGGAGCTAACGACCTGGATGGTACCGTCACAGAAGAAAAGATCTATCATATGGCCGGCTCGCGTACTCCCGATGCTTTAAGCATCGAGGATATCAAGCGCTTGATTAGAGCGGCTGGGCGCGAGCCGATTGAGCGCGACACCCTCTATCGTGAAGTGCGTTCCCAGGCGGCAGTGTCAAGCGAAAAATTGCAGCAGTCAGCGTCCTCCGCTTAGTTTGGACAGATCACCCAACTCCAAAATCGAACATCTCTTCGCTGCTTCCACTCTCATAAGTGACCGTTTTTTGAGGATCTTGCCGCAGTGCTGCGCGGCGCTAGTAAATATTACGGCGCTCCCGCGACCCGAATGTGCTAATCTTTGGATATAAGGTTTTTTCACCTTGAGTGGGTTTTGCGAGGAGATCTTATGAGTAATGAAAGACGGCGCATTAAACAGGAGATCCTGCAGGCGCTCATGCATCCGGAAGCAGAGGAAGGGCTTTATTTCCGTAACTTTTACCATCTGCATGAAGAGGACGAGCGCCCCGTTGTGCAGGGAGAGGAAGTTGAAATCCTGGATGCCCTGAAGGAGCTGATTGATGAAGGGCTGGTCGATATAAGCGACGGCGGCAAAGAGGCCGTGTTTTCGCTAAAAGAGCAGGCTCTGGCTCACTAGAGAATGGGGCTCACTAGAGAATGGGGCTCACTAAAGAATAATTCTTGATCGGGCAAAACGCCCAGATCGTCTGGCATGAATGGGCTGCCGCCCATTCATGCGGCCGGTTCCGGTCAGGCGGCGAATCTTCTCGTCACATCCTGCCAATTGATTACATTGATGAAGGCGTCGATATATGCGGCGCGATTGTTTTGATATTTTAAATAGTAGGCATGCTCCCAGACGTCGCAAACCAAGAGCGGCGACACTACCCACTGGGAAAGGTCTTGATGTTTTTCAGCGGTCAGTATCTCGAGCGCTTTGGTCATATTGTTCTTAACCAGCAATACCCAGCCCGAACCTTCTACTGCAGCTCCAGCTGCCTTGAAATGACTCAGAAAGGACGCGAAACTTCCAAAGCGGTTGGTAATAGCGCTAAGCAGCGGGCCGGTAGGTTCGCCGCCGCCATTGGGAATCATATTTTCCCAGAAGATGCAGTGCAAGAAATGCCCCGCCCCATGAAAGGCGGCTTCACGTTCCCAGTGTTTGACTAAGGTGTAGTCACTCTTCTGCCGTGCTTCTGCCAGCATCGCCTCGGCTTTGTTCAGCCCGTTCACATACGCCAGGTGATGCTTGTCATGATGGAGGCGCATGGTTTGGCCGTCGATATGCGGTTCAAGGGCGTCATAGTCGTAAGGGAGAGGGGGAAGTTCGTGCGCCATAAATTAATACCTCCAAAACTTTAAGCGGGAAGTTTACAAATCGGCGGATCTGGAGTCAAAATGATTAAGCGTCCATAAACATCGTTTTATGACTTCGATGTTTTGCGTCATGTCGATACCGACTATCATTGTCGCTGTTAATGAAGAACAAGCAGTCCTCAATACATAAGCTGATCTCGGGTCTTGGATTTATCGCCCTTGGCGTGGCGCTGAGCGGGGTCAACTACTGCCAGCGCAGTTATGAGATCGGCGCCCAAACCGATATCGCCGAAACTGCCACGGCTAGCCCGACAGATGACGGTTCAGGCGATACCGTCACGGTGACTCCGACGGTCACCCCGGCGGGAACAACAATCGAAACTCCGGGTGTCACTGTCACGGCCACGAAGACGCCTGAGGGCTCAGTCACGCCGACTGCGACCGTAACGGTCACAGCTGCGGCCGCGCACAGTTTTATTAAAGAGCTGAGAACTCTCAGTCGACGCGGTGCTCTGGCGAGCACTTCAAAGTTGGTGGATGGAAACTGGCTTGGTCAGGCAGGACAAGGTGGCGCCGCTGCAGATCAAGACCAAGATGGTTATATGGATTGGTTCGAGGAAGCGCACTCCACGGACCCGTTGGATCGAAATTCTGCACCACAGATTGGCAAATCCGCCGAGCTTAGCCGTAGGCTGCTCCGCAGCAATGATCCCGACAGCGATGGCATCAGTTCTGCCGACGAGGTGCGTCTTGGCACTGATCCGCAGAACGCAGACTCAGATGGCGACGGCGCTGCCGATGGCGCGGAGATCATTTCGGGTTTCGCTCCATTTAACGCGGCCTCTGCGCCGCATGACACGGATGGAGACGGGTTGAGTGACGAGTTTGAACAGTCGCTCAAGACGGATGCGCATGCGGCTGATACGGATCGGGATGGATTATCCGATGATCGAGAGATTGTGTATGGATCTAACCCGCTCGCCGTCGATTCGGATGGCGATGGAGTTACCGATGGGCGTGAGGTAGCGTTAGGATTGGATCCGGCAAACGCCTCTGACCTCCCTTAAATCGCCTTTGAAAGAGCTGAGTTGTTTATGAAACCAAGCCTGCTGTCGTTGCTTCTGAGCTGTGTATTGATGCCGCTGGTAGTATTAGCCGAAGATCAATCTCTCGGACGTGAAAGTGGCGAGGATCTGCATGTTTCTGATCCCTTAGAGGGATTTAATCGCGGCATCTTCTGGTTCAACGACCATCTCGACGTCTATTTGGTCGAGCCGATCGCACGCAGATACGATAAATATGTGCCCGAACAAGCCAAAGACAGTGTCGGTAATTTTTTCAATAATTTGCGGTATCCCTCATATTTGGTCAGCGACTTAGTGCAGCTCCGCTTTGGTGAAGCTGCTAAGGATACGGGTCGATTCTTGGTTAACAGCACGCTGGGAGTGGCGGGCCTCTTTGATGTGGCCAATGAGATTGGTTGGAAGGAGAAAGAGAAGGATTTTGCACTGGCTCTGGCTTCGCATGACGTGGGTCCCGGAGCCTATATTGTATTACCGATTCTGGGGCCCAGTAATGTGCGGGATGCGTTCGGCAAGGGGGTCGATTTCTTTCTCAGCCCTTGGACTTATCTGCGCTATACCAGTCTTAGCGATGAACATGCTGCTTACGTGGCGTTGGGAGCTCGCTCGATTGATCTGTTAGATCAACGTGCTTCCTTGTTGGAAGCTGTTGATGCAGGTAAGTCTAGCTCTCTCGACTATTATCTATTTGTGCAGTCTGCATACTATCAACATCGAAATGGCATGCTGGCAAAAATGAGCAGCGAGGGGGAGGTGCAAGATCAGAAGCATGTGCCCACGGATGAAGAGCTCCTCAATGACGAGCTGCAGGTCGACCCGGCACGCTAACTAATACTAACTCTCGAGACCGATCGGCTCGGGCCAGCGTCCGGCTCCGTTCATCGGGCGGGGACTGATCGCTAAGAGCGCTTGATTAAAGAACCCTGTATCCTTGGTTCCGCAAAGCACCTGAAATTTACGCCCAACCTTCCGGGATAACCGATCCAAGATATAACCGTGCTCAAGAGTCAGGCCCGACGCTCTATCGCAATCCAATTCAGCCTCTGGCCAACGCGGGCAGCCATGCCATCCCAGTAAATAGAAACCAGAGTGCGGCAAATCAAATCGGGAAACGAATCGCGCCAGCTTCGCGATACGATCGGCTGCGGAATACCCCTTGCCCCAAATGCCCGGATGAAATGTGTCCTCCAAGATGCTCCCAACTTGCCCGACCACCTGACTCTTCTTAAGCGTCTCCATGGTCACTTGAGCTTCGGACTTTGTGGGGGTTCCCGGTGTGGATTGAATCTGAGATGCGCCACGTAACGCGTCGAAAATACGCTCGCCTCCTGGTCCCGTTAGCAGGCGCCAATTTGAACTTTGAGCTCCGTCCACGGCGTTTAAGGAGGCTCTGCGGCCCAGGCGATCGATCGGATATGGCATTCTGTCGCTCAACGTTGGTTGCTTTAAGAGAAAAGCTAAAATAGGCGGGACGAAGAATCAATCATTTTTTAGGAGGAGCGCCCCATCCCCCCATTGGATCAGATCGACGGCGCAATGATAAGACCATGGCGGATAAGCCGAACGCCAAGAGCCCCAAGCTAAGCCACTGTCCCCGGGTTAAGCCCAAGCTTTGAAATCCGATCTGCAGATCGGGCATGCGGAATTGTTCACCCGCTATTCGCACCAACGAATAGCAGATGAAGAAAAGACTGAATATGACTCCCGGTTTTCGGGCGCGGTACCAGGTTCCAAACATGATCAAGAATATCAGCAGCCCCTCGAGCACTGCCTCATAAAGCTGGGAGGGGTGTCTGGCAGTTAGTGCTGGCACAACCGTCGTTAGCATGGCCTGATTACCGGACTGAATCGATTCCACGATCTTGGTTAGAGAGGAGTTGATTAGCTCCCAGGCAGCTGCGTCGAAACGCATCCGCTGGATCGCCGAGATCCACAGCTCCCTGCTCACACCGAGCTGCGCAGCTCCATCAGTCAAATTTACAAGTTTTTCCGGCTCATATGTGGGCCAGCTAAGAATGTCGTGCGGAAACTTTACGCACCAAGCATGCAGTGTCTGGCACGGTCTGCCAACCAGCTCGCCATTGACAAAATTGGCGATGCGACCAAAAAAGATTCCAATCGAACCCCCGAAAGTGGTCAGATCGGCTAGGTGGAAACCGTCCACGCCATGCTTGCGCGCGAATAACATTGACGCCACTAAGATACCGCAGATACCTCCATGGCTGGCCATCCCGCCCTCGTTGATGGCCAAAACCCCCCAAAAAGGAAAGCTGCTCTTGAAGCTCGTAAAGAGATCGGGACTGTACAGCAGGCAATAGCCGAGACGGCCACCCACAATCGTTCCGACTGCCACGTTAAAAACAAAGTCACCAACGTGTTCCAGCGACAACGGAGTAAGTCCGCGCCGCGACATCCATCGAATGATGTAATACCCGGCAACAAAGCCTGCTAAATACGCGAGCCCATACCACCTTATGCCGAAGGTCTCGCTGAATTGAATCGCAAAGGGGCTGAAATGGTGAACGAATCCTGCTGCCGGCATGTTCGAATACTTACTATGTCGGCGGGCGCGCTACAATTGGGCCCAACCGGCAACGCTCGCATGCGGCTACGTCAAAGAACTGACGCCGCTGTCGCTAGTCCCGCGCTAACTACCCGAACTCACACGTCGCCGCTATGGCATGCCACTTGCGAGGCTGTACTCCGGGGTAGTTTGGCCAGCGCGGCTAGAACCGCATGGCGCCGTGGCCCAAAGTGCTAGCCCATGATTTGGCTCCAGAGGGATTTATCTATGTTTGCACGTTCGCGTTTTGCCAGTAACAGCTGGAACTCTTCAGGTGGTGACAAAGCCGTCTTTCAAGGTGTCGGGGTGGCGCTGGGACTAATTGCAATCGGCATCCTATTTAGCGGGAAGATCACGGCCTTCTTTGATCTACCGAGCTTCGCGATTGTGGTTGGGGGCACCTTCGGGGCAACACTCGCGAATTATTCAATCAGCGACCTGCGGCATGCCTGGAGCACGATGCAGAGCGTTCTAAAAAGCCCGGATTTTAGGCCTTTTGAACGTATTCAGTACATGGTGCAGCTATCTCAAATGGTCAAGCGCGGCGGCGTCTTGGTGTTAGAAGAGCAGTCGCGAAGCAGCTCTGATCCTTTCCTGCGCCTAGCTTTGGAAATGACAGCCGATGGGCATTCCGCCCCGGAAATTAAACGCATTCTCGAGACAGAGATGCGGGTTTCAAACGATCGCGCGCTGCGGGCCGTGCAGGTTTTTGAAACCGCCGGGTGTTTTGCGCCGGCCTTAGGTCTAATTGGTACGTTGATCGGCTTAATTCAGATGCTGGGTTCGCTAAATAATCCGGCCGCGGTTGGACCAGGTATGGCCTTAGCACTGGTAACCACTCTGTATGGGGCGATTTTTGCAAATGTAATTCTGCTGCCGATGGCGGGCAAGCTGCGCATTCGATCGGAAGAGGCG